>NZ_JBXAGX010000017.1:0-78362 GCF_058794515.1 Roseateles sp. GW823-FHT07B05 | reverse complement strand
AGGCTCCCTCGGGTAGCCTTCAGGAGTGGGTCAGTATTGGACGAGCACCCTGGGTCAGTCGGTCGCGAGCGTCAACATGCAGGCGTCAAGGTGTGTTCGGCAGCCGCTTACTGCGGAACTTCGGGCTGCAGCGTGTTGGGCTCGTTGGACGCCTGGCTGTTCCATCCCCGCGCCCCGAAAAAAGAAGAGCCCCCGACAGTGGCCGGGGGCTTGAATCCGACGCTGTCATCGCGACGGACCTGCCTAGGGAGGTAAAGCAGGGAAGCGACGCCTCGCCGTTGATCTTATCGGCGGCCACGGTCTACAGCTCCACCCAACTTACCCGCGGCGAGAGGCGGCTCTGCGGCATCCCTGATCGGGACCCAGTCCTGCCGACCGGATCGCATCCAGTCGAACGCCTGGCAGTCGCCTTCGCTGCGCGGCGCATGACGCTGCATCGCGCTGCAATCCGGCGCTCGAGCTCGGCTGGGCGCGGACGCCGGGCCGCAGCGATGGGGACGCGCTCACTGGGTCGCACCGAGGGTCGAAGCTAGCGGAACTCTCTGCGCCGGGTCCTCAGGCCTCCGAGCAGCGGCGTCAGGTCCTCCAGATGGCCCGCGATGAGATTGCACACGCCGTCCGCCTTTTGCCAGGTGCCCTTCACCGCCAGCAGCCGTGAGTTCAGCGTCTCCTGGCGCTGTCGCTCCCAGATGGCCTTGTGCACGATGACCTGCACCTCTCCGGTCTCGTCCTCCAGCGAAATGAAGATCGTTCCCTTCGCGGTCTCGGGCTGCTGGCGCGTCGTCACGATGCCGCATGCCTTCACGGTCCGCCGGTCAGGCGCGGTCTCCAGATCCGCCGCGGTCATCAGCTGCTGCTCCTGCAGCTGCGGGCGCAGCAGCGCCAGCGGATGGCTTCTGAGCGTCAGGCCCAGCGATTCGTAGTCCTTGACGACGGCCTCGCCCTCGGGCGCCTCGGGCAGCTCCAGATAGTCTTCATTGACCGGAGCGCCTTGCAGCAAGGGGGGGGCGGCGCGCAGCGCCACCGCATCCCAGGCCTGCTGCCGCCGGTGCCCGCTCAGGCCCACCAGTGCGTCACCCGCCGCCAGCGCCGTCATCTGCTGTTGATTGAGACCGGCGCGCAGTGCGAGGTCCTCGGCGCTCTCGAACGGCGCTTCTTCCCGCGTCTTCGAGATTGCTTGAGCCGAGGCTTTTTGCAGCCTCGTCACAAGCCGCAGGCCCAGCCGCACGGCCATCCCGGTTCCGGTCTGCTCGAGCGCGCAATCCCAGTTGCTGTGCATCACGTCCGGCGCCAGCACCGTGACGCCATGGCGCTTGGCGTCCTGCACCAGCTGGCTCGGTGAGTAGAAGCCCAGCGGCTGGGCGTTCACCATCGCGGCCAGGAACTCCATCGGATGGTGGCACTTCAGCCAGCAGGACGCGTAGACAAGCAACGCAAAGCTGGCCGCATGGCTTTCCGGAAAGCCATATTCGCTGAAGCCCTTGATCTGGTTGAAGATGGCCTCGGCGAACTCGCGCCGGTAGCCGCGCGCCGTCATGCCGTCGACGATCTTGTCGTAGTGCTGCTGCAGGCCGCCTTTGCGTTTCCAGGCCGCCATGTCGCGTCGCAGACGATCGGCCTCTCCACCGGAATACCCGGCCGCCACCATGGCCACCTGCATGACCTGCTCCTGGAACAGCGGCACGCCCAGCGTGCGGCCGAGGACGGCCTCCAGATCCTTGCTCGGGTAGGTCACCGGTTCCTGCCCCTGCCGGCGCCGCAGATAGGGATGCACCATCTGGCCCTGGATGGGGCCGGGCCTGACGATGGCGACCTCGACGACCAGGTCGTAGAAGCAGCGGGGCTGCAGGCGCGGCAGCATGGACCGCTGGGCGCGCGACTCGATCTGGAACACGCCGATGGTGTCGGCCCGGCAGATCATGTCGTAGGTGTCGGGGTCCTCGGCGGGGATGTCCTGCATCTGGAAGTCGAAGCCGCGAGTCTGGCTCACGAAGTCGAGTGCCTTGCGAATCGCCGTCAGCATGCCCAGGCCCAGCACGTCGACCTTGAGCAGGCCGGCTGCGTCCAGGTCATCCTTGTCCCACTGGATGACGGTGCGATCGGGCATGCTGGCGTTCTCGATGGGCACGAGCCGCGTCAGCGGGCCATGCGTCAACACGAAGCCGCCCGGATGCTGCGACAGGTGCCGCGGCATGCCGATGAGGTCCCGCGTGAGGTCGAGGAGCTGGCGCACTGCCAAGTCCTCGATGTCGAGGCCCGCCTCGCGCAGCCGCTCGGCGTCGATGACATTCCCGTCCCACCACTGGTGGGAGGCGGCCAGGCGCTCCAGTTCCTCCAGCTCGAAACCGAGGGCCTTGCCTACATCCTTGATGGCACTCTTGACCCGGTAGGAGATGACGACCGCGGCGAGCGCCGCGCGCTCCCGCGTGTACTTGCCGTACAGGTACTGGATGACTTCTTCACGCCGCTCGTGCTCGAAGTCGATGTCGATGTCAGGCGGCTCGTTGCGCTCCTTGGACATGAAGCGCTCGAACAGCACGCTCATGCGCGCCGGGTCGACCTCGGTCACGCCGGTGCAGTAGCAGACCACCGAGTTGGCGGCCGAGCCTCGTCCCTGGCAGAGGATGTGCTGGCTGCGCGCGAACTGCACGATGTCGGCCACCGTCAGGAAGTAGTGCTCGTAGTGCATCTCGGCGATCAGCGAGAGCTCGCGCTCGATCTGCTCGGTGACCGATGCCGGGATGCCGTCGGGCCAGCGCAGTCCCGCCCCTTCGTAGGTGATGCGCCGCAGGTAGCCGCCCGGTGTTTCGCCGTCCGGCACCACTTCCGACGGGTAATGGAAGCGGATCTCGTCCAGGGAGAAATCGCAGCGTGCGGCCACCTGCAGCGTCTGCGCCATCAGGTCCGCGGGGAAGGTCCGTGCGAGCCGACCGCGCGTGCGCAGGTGGCGCTCAGCATTGCGATCCAGCGCCCGGCCGCATTCGGTCAGGGGCTTGCCCAGCCGGGTCGCGGTCATGACATCCATCAGCGGCTTGCGGCTGCGCACATGCATCGTCACGTCACCGATGGCCACCAGCGGGATCTCCGTCGCTGCGCTGACCTCGCGCAGGCGAGCCAGCCGCACCTCGTCGTCGCTGAGCTTGAGCAGGTCCAGCCCCAGCCAGACACGTCCCATGAAGCGGGTCAGCAGCCAGCGGGCGAGTGCCATCAGCGCCTGCGGCTTGGCATGCCGCTCCGGACAGGCCACCACGACGCAATCGTCGAGGTCGCCCGGGCCGAAGTCTTCGGGCGTCACCGCGTAGGTGCCCTTCTCCGCGCTGCGCCGCAGCTTGGAGATCAGCTGGCACAGGTTGCCGTAGCCGTTGAGGTTGCAGGCGTAGACGACGAGCGTGTGCGGGAACTCGCCGGCCACCTGGAACTGGCTGCCGACCAGCAGCTGGATGTCCTGCTCCTTCGCCGCGACATGCGCGCGCACGATGCCTGCCATCGAGCACTCGTCGGTGATGGCGATGGCCGCGTAGCCCAGGGTCTTGGCGCGCTGTACCAACTCCTCCGGCCAGCTGGCACCCTTGAGGAAGGAGAAGTTGCTGAGAACCCGCAGCTCCGCGTAGTCCGGCAGCGCCGCCGCGGGCCGATCAGGCGAAGTGGCCATGGAGGTACCACGCGATGCGGCCGTTGGCATCCTGCGTGTTGAAGATGGACAGCACGCCCGCGGTGTCGGACTGGGCAATCCAGTAGTCCCGCACCACATTGCGCGTCGCTGACGTACCGGGCAGCCGGTCCCACCAGCCGCCTTCCACGCGGTCCGGGCCGACCAGCAGCGTCAACGGGCCCTCGTAGTACGGACGGTCGTGGATGACGGCCAGCTCCAGGGGCTTTTCCAGCACGTAGGTCGGCTCCGGCTGCTCCGGGACAGGCGCCGGTGTGCTCCGCCTCTGCTTGGCCAGCGGGGTCCAGTGGGTCATCCACTCCATGCGGTGGTCGTCGATGAGCACCGGTTGCAGCACGCTTTGTGGACCCAGGCGGGCGGCGATGCGTTCGAGCACGAGATACAGCGATTCGCCCGCGCCCAGGCTCTCCGGCAGCAGCGATGCACTCCGCTCGCTGAGGGCCTGGACGCCGATGGCGTCGATCTGCAGTTCCCCGACCGGGGCGAGCAGTTCCAGCTTCGCCAGGTGCTCGGCCAGCAGCCTCACGAAGTGCTCCAGGTCCCGCAGCGCCTCGGCGGAGCGGATGCTTACCTCGCCGCCGTCGCCGGCGTCCTTCGCGCGCAAGGAGTCGTGGATCCAGCGCAGTCGAAACCCGAGCGCACCTGCATGTCGAGCGGCCAGCCAGCCGCACATCTGCATGAGCAAGGGCCGGGCGTACATCAGCAACGCAGGCGCATGGTCCTCGCGCGCAGGCAGCTCGATGCGAGCCGAGAAGTCCTCGGGGATGTCCTCGTACCTGAATACCTCGGCTCGCTGCCCGTACACCTGGTCCATCGCGGCGAGCAGAGCGGCGCCGAAGCGGCGGCTGACCTGGGCGCGCGGCAGGCGGCGCAGTTCACCGAGCAGGGTGATGCCGGCGCAGGACAGCGGCTGCGCATGGATAACCGCGGCGGTCAGGGCGGCCAGCGGCAACTCGTCCAGGACCGGTTGCAGCAGCCGGCGCCCGAGGTCGAGCACGCCGCACCGCGCCATCACCAGCGCGGCCATCGCCGTGGGCGCCCATCCGATGCCCACGACGCCCAGATCGGGCGCCTCGGCACTGACCCGCTGCTTCAGAGCGTCCAGCCCCTTGAACAGCCGAAGGCTGGACTCCACTTCCATCGCCACCGCGCAGCCCTCCATCACGGCCACGCGGGGCGTGAACTGCAGGGACCACAGCACCAGGCCGCGCAGGTCGTCAGAGGCTGGCGACGCGGTCGAGGACTTGTCGGGCGAGATGGCCGGGATCGAGGTGAGCAGAACGACCCACAACAACGTGGTTCTCCTTGGTGGGCCTGAGCGCGCTGGGCAGGCGCGTGCGGGGGGTCAGGACGTGCTCGATGCCGCCCGGCACGGAACTCAGCTGCAGCGGCACCTCCTGGGCCGGTCCCTTGCGCTTGATGACTTGCACCTCGATCTGCCAGTCCGTCAGCGGTCGGGCCACCATGCGAAGCGGCGCGGGCGACGGGTCATGGCGTGCGACCAATGGCCGGCAGATGAAGACGAGCCCTTCGCAGGCCTGCGCCAGCACCTGCAGGCGTCTGAGCTGCTCCGGCCGGGCCTGAGGCATCCAGGTCACGACAGCGGCCGCGGCATTGGCCCGCAGCAGCTGTTCCGTTGCCCACAGCCTCTGCGAGGGCGTGTTGGCCACCACCCAGCTCAGCTGCTGCTCCTCGACGCCGAGGTGCCGCAGACCTGGCAGGTGAAGCGGCTTGGGCGGGCCGACGACGACGACGGCGCGGCCCCCCTTGAGCAGCGGGCGAAGCGACGGGCCGATGAGACGCCACTCCAGCACCGAAGGCTGCGGCTGCAGGATCTCGATCAGGCACCCACAGGGCCAGCCGCCCTCAGGGATCTGCGCATCCAGGGCGGAGAAGCCGGTACTGACGGCCGATGTCCGGGCATTGCCCAGTTGATCCGCGCGCCAGACGGCGTCCATCAAGTCGCCGGGCAGCCCGCAGGCCGCCCCGGCGACGTTCTGTGCAGGCGACGCCAGCACGACGGGCTCGGCGGCCGCATCGCGCGTTTCACAGGCAACAGAAGGGCTCTGCAGCGGGGACAGCAAGTCCCGCTGCACGGGGTGGGCAGACATGGGGTTGGAGCGTCAGGGGCGTCAGCGCGGTCAGGTTTGTTGAAGACACTGTTTATTTATACAGTACACCACGCGACGATGCGAGTCCAGCAGGCGGTCCGTCGATCGAGGGGAGGGCTGTCATCCGTCACGCACACCCGCATGCATCGATGTGCGATAACGGCGGCATCCCACGAGCAGGGACAGGTCACCCATGTGCTACTCAGCCCAGATTCGAGCCAACTACCGTGACTACGTCCGGATGTTCGGTGCGCACCTCAGCATGAAGGAGTTCGTGCGGCTCTTCTTCAATCGGCAGGAGGCCAAGCTGAAGATCCCGAAGGCGCTCGAGGCGGCGTTCGAGGGGGAGGCGAGCACGCCCGAGGAGCAGGAGATCAAACGTCTCGTCGAGGCCTTCAAGGCGGAGCGGGCCATGACGCTGGAGAAGGAACTGTTCACGCAGCGCAAACGCCTGGCCGATGCCGAGCGCATCGCTCAGACCAATCCCACGCCGGCCAAGACCGTGCTGGACAGCCTTCGTATCGCGCCCTCGAAGATCTCGAAGGCGCGGCTTGATCTGGAGGACCTGCGCCGAACGGATCTGCTCGACCGGGACTCGCGCATCTTCCCCGGCGTGTATGCGCCGGTGATGGTTGTCCGTGACGGCCAGCGCGTGGTGCTGCCGATGCGCTACCAGTGCCGGCCCGCCGGCCGGCCGGCGTCGTACGACATGGAGTACCCCGGTACCTACAACGCGCGTCGCGACAATCTGGAGCGGTTCTGGAAGGGGCAGTTTGGCTACACGCACGGCATCCTGCTGGTGGACACGTTCTACGAGAACGTCAAACGCCACGACATGGAGCATCGTCAGCTGGCGCCGGGTGAGAAGCCGGAGAACGTGATCCTTCAGTTCCGGCCCAATCCGCCGGAGCTCATGTACATCGCTTGCCTGTGGTCGCACTGGACCAAGGACGGCGAGCCGGACCTGCTGTCGTTTGCGGCCATCACCGATGAACCGCCGCCCGAGGTGCGTGATGCCGGCCACGATCGCATGATCATCCGCATCAAGCCTGAGCACGTGGACGCCTGGCTGAACCCCGATCCGAAGAACCTCAAGGCGCTATACGAGATCTTCGATGACCGGGCGCCGGCCTACTACGAGCATCGTCTCGCTGCGTAGCGCAGCGAAGGGGCATCAACTCATCGCATCGTCCCTTTTGGCGCCGCATTCCGCGCAAGGAAACGACAGATGTCGCTGGCGCCTACTTGAGGCGGCGGGTCCATGCCGGCTTGATGGCGGCCGCGTTGGTCAGCCGCTTGGCGCCGCTGGTCTCCATGTCGCCGCTTTCAGCAATGATTCGGTGAATCAAGGAGTGCCCTCGGTCGAAGAGCTTCCCAATCTCGTGCAGCGTCCGACCTTCTCGCCAGCGCTCCCACATCAGCGCCTTCTGGCTATCCGAGTAGTAAATGCGCGGTCGCTGCCTCATGTTCAACACTCCTTCGGCCGGGGCGGCCTCTAGTGTGTTGCGTCGACCGGTTGAATCCGCCAGTCATGCCGGCCACTGGGTCTGCGCCCTTGAGGTCGCCGCCCAACCCGGCCTACTGTGAGTGTTCTGGGACTGAGGCCACTCAGTGCCGACGGACGGCTCCCGGGTCAGTTTGCTGCGAGCCTCAACACTCCGGCGGCTTGAGGAGAAGCCACGGTTTGGTTTCCAGTGCAGACGCCAAACGCTGGATGTTGCCTAGCGATACGTTCCAGCGGGATCGTTCCACGGCAGAGACGTAGGTGCGGTCCAGCTCGCATTCCATCGCCAGATCCTCTTGAGACCAACCTTTCTCGACGCGCAGCAACCGAACGTTGTAGGCGAGGACCCCACGGACATCGTCGGCAGCTGGTAACTCCTTCGGCGGTTTGGGTCTCGCGGGCATGCTCCCAGCGTGATCATTTGCTACATTTGCATCTACGGAGTTTGCTTCTCATAGTTGGTAGGCTGCCTTGCGTTCTGCACGGTGGCTTGCATGACGCGTTGCAAATTCAGTCAACACCGCTTGGAGCGATAGATGGCCAACTGCATTCGGGAGCCTCGCCGGGGGTTGGGCGGCTCGCTATCCCGTCCGATGACGAGACGGCAGCCGTGTTCATTGCGCCCGAGCAGCGGGCGGACGGGTATCTGCCGCAGGACCGACGGGATCGCCGGCGTTCGCTACGCGTCAGTGCAGTCAGGCGTCCAGTGGATCGCGAAACCTGTCCGGGTCGACGAGGTCACGCAACGGGATGCCGAGGGCGGCCGCCAACTTGCTCATGCTGTCGATGGACAGATTCCGGGCAGCACGCTCCACGTCGCTGACGAACGTGCGGCTGACACCGGCTTCATAGCCGAGCGCGTCCTGGGACATGCCGCGTATGAGCCGGGCTCTCTTCAAGTTTTTGCCGAACACAAGCCGGTCGCTGGTCGGTGTGTAGATCTTTGTCACGACCGGGAGCATCCAAAAACAACAGGTGCTCCGCCACTTTGTATAAGAGTCCTTGTGCACTGTTTGGGAGTCATCTAATCTGATTGAGTGGAACAAACGACTCCTATCGACGCCTCAGCGATCGGCAGACGCCCGAGTTGGGCGGGAGTCGCACTGCGAGGAGCAACGCATGTCCAGCCACTTCATGAACACCGCCCGTTGGTTCAGCGGCGCGCTGTGCTGCCGGTACCTGGTGGTCCGGTTCGACCGGTTGAGCGTTCCGAGGGCCGAGGGTGGTGGTGCTGCCGAATGGCATTGGGCGCTTGGCCTTTTCCGGGATGGGGAGTTCGAGGTGCTCGGCGCATGGCGTGAGGAGGGGGTGCTGACGCCGCAGCGGGTCGCCGCCGATCTGTATGAGCGCGGTCTGGAGCGGGTCGCGGCCGTGGTGGGGTGCTCGTCCGTGGTCGGTGGCATGGCGCGTTTTTGTCCTAAGGCTTGCGGCCCTGCCGACGAGCTTGCGGGTTCCGCCGCGTTGGGTGCACGCATGCGTCGTTGTGTCCGGTGGTCGGAGTCCGCCGGCGCCCGCCTGCAGGCTCGCATGCAGCGCGCGGTGCGAACCCGCCGCCCGATCGGTGACGAGGCGGCGGGCGAGTTCATGGCGCTGGCCTTTCAGCGGGCGGATCGGGACCTGCTGCGGGATCGCTGGGATCGTCGGTGTCCGGCACCTTATGGCCGGGATGCCTTCGTTGCATCGCTGGCGCGCGCTGCGTGATGGCCATGGGCGGGCTGCTGAACTGGCCGGAGGTGCTGCGCAAGGTGCGGGGGGCGCTGCAGCGGCGTGGGCGCACCGAGCATGAGGCAGAAGACCTGGTGCAGGAGGCGTGGCTGCGGCTGGCGCGCTACGAGGAGGGGGCCCAGCCGGTCGAGCGACCGGCGGCCTTCCTGATGCGCACGGCATTGAACCTGTCCATCGACGCGCATCGTGCGCAGGAGAGCCGGGGCGAGCAGGTCCTGGTGGACGACGTCGTGTTGATCGACACCACGCCATCCGCGGAGGAGATCCTGCTTGCCAAGGAGCGCATGGACCGGCTGGTGATCGGTCTGGGGCGCTTGAGCGAGAAGACCCGCGCCGTGTTCCTGGCCCATCGTGTCGACGGCCTCGCCTACACGGAGATCGCGAAGCTGCACGGCATCAGCGTCGCGACCGTTCACCACCATATTGCCAAGGCGACGTTGCGGCTGACCAGCTGGATGGAAGGCTGGTAGCGTGGAACCACCGAGGTCGCCCCCGGAGCCACTGGGGCGGGACGAGCCGTGTCAGGTTCCTCTGCCCGTCGCTGCGGAGGCGGCGGTGTGGTTGGCGCGGCTGCACGGCCCCGACCGATCACGCGAGATGGAACGCGCCTGCCTGGCTTGGCAGGCCCAGTCGGCGATGCATCGGCAAGCGTTCGAGCGGTGCACGGACACCTGGCAGGAGGTCGCGGGCGTGCGGCGAGGCGCTCTGCAGGCACCGCCGGTAGCCGCGATGCGCCTGCACCCTTGGGGTGGCGACGCGTCACGGCGCGCCGTGCTCGGGCTGGCATCAATCGGATGTGTCGCCGCCGCGGGCTGGGTGCTGTGCGACAGCGGCCTGTACAGCACGGGTGTGGGCGAACAGCGGGCAATCACCCTGGCCGATGGCAGCCGGGTGACGCTGAACACATCCACGCGGATCCGCGTGAAGCTGACCGAGGCCACGCGGGGGGTGACGGTCGAGCACGGCGAGGCGCTGTTCGAGGTCGCCAAGGATGTCAGCCGGCCGTTTGTCGTGAGCGTGTCCGATGCCCGGGTATTCGCGACCGGCACGGCTTTCCTGGTGCGACGTCTGGCGTCCATGGAGCCGGGCGGCGATGCCTTCGGCGTGACGCTGCTTGAAGGACAGGTGATCGTGCAGTCTGCGGGTGGCGGCGCGCTGAGCAATCCGGTTGCCCTGGCCCCTGGCCAGCGCCTGCGCGTGAGTCATGCGGGCGAGGCCGCAGCGCATGCAGGGGCCACGCACGCCAACGTGGACCGGCCCAGGCTGGACCAGTTGATGGCCTGGCAGGCCGGATTCGTCGTGCTGGATGACGTCACGCTGGATGCAGCCGTTGCGGAAATGAATCGCTACAGCCTGGAGCAGATCAAGCTCATCGGCCCACAGGCGTTGATGGCGCTGCGCGTGAGCGGGGCATTCCGTACCGGCGACAACCAGGCGTTTGCCCAAGCGGTGGCCACGCTGCACGGCCTGGTCGCGCAGGTGAGGGCTGGCGGGATCGAGCTGGTCGAACCCTGGCGCGGAGGTGCCGGCTGTGCTGGTCGCAGGGACGAGGGTTCGTGTGGGCGCATGCCGGTGAAGATGGCCTGTCCGAGCGCGTCGGAGGCCAGCCGGCCGGTGCAAGTCGACTTTCAGGAAATTTCAAGCCCGCCCGGTACAAAAAAAGAATACCTTACGGACCATCGGTGCAAACGTTCGGTCTGAGCGGCAAAGCCTAAGCATCTCGTCATAGGGAGCGCGTCGAGGCGACACCTGTGTATCGATCGGTTATGTCTTGCCAAGGACATTCCCTTGGACGCGCGGGGTCCTGGAAAGTCTGCGCTTTGACGCTGATATTCAAGCCGGCGGTCTTCGGTTGCATGGGACGTCTCCAGGTCTCGCCCGCTGCGACCGCCGGGAGTGGCACATGGAAGCGATCAGAGAAGCTCAGGCAAGCAGCGACGTTGCCGACAGGCTGGGTGTCGGACGCGTGTCCGAGGCGCCAGGCGCGAACGCTGTCCCGGACGTGGTCGGGCCGCCCTGGCGGCGTCATGAGGCGCGCCGATGGTCGGGGCAGCCCATGGCGGTGTGTGCCTGCTGCCGCAACGCCTGGGGGGCTCCCGGGACGGTGATGCAGGACGCAGCCGATGTGTCTTGGGGCTTGAACCGGTCGAGCTGGCGCACTGCGCGGCCGTTGGCTCGTCATGCCGGGCGCGTTCTCGGCGGGGTTGTTGGCGTTTGCGTCGTGGGCTCGCGTGGACATGCTGACGCGCCTGTCGGCACCTCCCGTGTCACGAGGTGAGGCCACCATGGACGACTGGTCAGATCGTCGCAAGCTCGCTGCCGTGGCGTTCTGCTGCGCGGCTGTTGCTGCTCTCGTCGCGTGTGCGCTGTACGTGGCGGGGGCTTCCTTCCTCGTGCTGAACAAGGTGGACCCGTCGCATGCACGCGTGTCGAGCATCGTCGGGTACTGGCAGGTCTACGGCGGGGTGCCGGCCCAGAGGAAGAAGCTGAAGATCGCGAGCGGTGTGGGCGGCGCGCTGCTCTTGCTGCCGCTACTCCTCGCCGCGCAGGCGCGGCCGCGGCGGTCGCTGCACGGGGACGCCAGGTTCGCGAGCCTGTCCGAGATCCGGCGAGTAGGCCTGCTCAGCCGCATGCAGCCCGCGATCATCGTGGGTCGGTATGGACGGCGTGACCTGGCGCTGCCGGGGCAGTTGTCCGTCATGCTGTCGGCGCCGACGCGCAGCGGCAAGGGCGTGGCCGTCGTGGTCCCGAACCTGCTGAAGTGGCCCGATTCCGTCGTGACACTGGACATCAAGGGCGAGAACTTCGAACTCACGGCCGGGTACCGGGCGACGATTCAACCGGTGTTCAGGTTCTCGCCCTGCGACGAGCAGGGGCGCACCCACTGCTGGAACCCGCTGGCGGTGGTGCGCACGGACGAGACGCACCGCGTGGCGGACCTGCTGTCGATCGGCCAGGCGCTGTTCCCGAACGCTCAGCGCGGCGCCACGGAGGCCTTCTTCAATGACCAGGCGCGCAATCTCTTCCTGGGTCTTGGCCTGCTGCTGCTGGAGACCCCTGAACTGCCGCGGACCATCGGCGAGATGTTGCGGCAATCGTCCGGCAAGGGGCGCTCGCTGGTGCTGCACCTGGAGGAGACGATCAGCGACAGGCGCAGGGAGGGCCGGCCGCTGTCGGATGAGTGCGTGGACGCTTTGCATCGGCTGACGGCGAACTCAGGCAACACGCTGGCGTGCATCGTCGCGACCTTCAATGCCCCCCTGATCATCTTTGCCGATGCCATCGTCGATGCGGCGACTAGCGGTGATGACTTCCGGCTGGAGGACTTGCGCCGGCGGCGCATGTCCATCTACTTGTGCATTCCCCCGCACAGGCTGGCGGACGCGCGGCCCCTGCTGAACCTGTTCTTCTCGCAGCTGATCAGCCTGAACACGCGGCAGCTTCCCGAGCAGGACAAGACGCTGCGGTACCAGTGCCTGCTCATCAATGACGAGTTCCCCGCGATGGGACGGGTGGACATCATCGCGACTTCGGCGCCCTACCTGGCGGGCTACAACCTGCGCCTGCTCACGGTCGTCCAGGCGCTGTCCCAGCTCGACGCCGTCTACGGTGAGAAGGAAGCCCGGACCTTTGCGACGAACCACGGGCTGCAGATCCTCTATGCGCCGCGCGAGCAGCGCGACGCCGTGGAGTACAGCGACATGCTGGGCTTCTTCACGCAGACGGCAACAGCGCGTGGGCGCAGCCGTTCCTACTCGAGCCATGGCGCCAGCTCTGCGAGCCGCACGGACAGCGATCAGCGCCGCCCTTTGCTGCTGCCACAGGAGTTCAAGGAACTCGGCCCCGAGCGAGAGGTGCTGATCGTCGAGAACTGCAAGCCGGTCCTTGCCTGGAAGCTTCGCTATTACAACGACAGCAAGCTGTCGCGCATGCAACTGCAGCCACCGGTGCTGCCGCTTCTGGACATGGCGCGGCATCGCCAGATCGTCCGCCAGAGCCGGCGGGACGCGGCCGGTGGCGATGCCGGCTCCGGCGAGCATCTCGGCGCGCTGGGCGATGAGCTGGTCAGGGGGCTCCCGGAGCCGGATGAGCCGCTGTCCAGAAAGCTGAACGACTTCTTCCGGGATGGCAGCGGCACTGGCGTCCAGCGTGGTGAAGGTGGCTGAACCGTGGACAGGACAGGCGGCCTCATGCAACCGGAGCAACTCGTGCTGCAGGATCTGGTGACCGCGCAGCCCCTGCAGGGGCTGGAGATGCCTGCGCCCCGACTGACGCAGCGTCCGGATCCCGTCGCCAAGCTGCAGTTCAACCTGGGACCGCTCGGATCCCGGCTGCGCGAGCATGCCGAGCGCACCGGCATCCCGATGGCGGTTCTGGTGCGGCGGGCGACATTGAAGCTGCTCGAGGACGAGCACGTGCCAGCGCAGGAAAGACCTGCCGGCCAGGCGTTCGAGCGTGCGGCAGGCAATGTGCACTTCCATCTGAACCTGCCGGCGGCCTGCTCGTTGGAGCTCACCCGCCGCGCGCGTGCGGCGGACATGACGCGTGGCGAGTTTGTCTGGTGGTTGCTCAAGGGCATCTCGCCGCCGGCGGTGCCGCCGGACCACAAGGAGGCGTCGCAGGCGCTTCGCGACTCGACGGATCGACTGGCGACGCTCTCCACCGACCTGAGCGAGTTCCTGCGCCTGCTGACCCGCTCGGCCGCGGGCAGCAGCGCCCTCGAGCCCTATCGGGCGACCCTCCGGTCATTGAACGACTCGGTGAGGGAGCACATGAAGGTGGCGTCGGTGCTGATCGCCGAGTTGAAGCCCTACAGGAGAGCGCGATGGTGAGCATGGGACACAACGTCGACGCCGTGCTGGTGCAGTGGGGCGACCGGCTGTTCTACCCCTCCAACCGGATCCTGCCAACGGATCCGCCGCCCCGACTCGCCGCGCGCGCCGCGGCCATCCGGCGACGTGTCTCGGCGGTCGTGCACCGGGCACCGCAGGTGATCGTCAAGGTCAGCGGCGGCGGGCGGGGCATGGGCGCGATTGCCGACCACCTGCGCTACATCACCCGGTCGGGCAGCCTGGAGTTCGAGGACGATCGCGGCACCGTTCGGGGAGGCCGGGACGCGCTGAAGGATCTGCTGGAGGGATGGCGCTACGGCGGCAGGTTCATCGCCGAGGTCGAGGGCCGCCGGGAAGCGGTCAACCTGATGCTTGCGCTGCCGTCGGGAACGGATGCGCAGGCGGTCGGTGATGCGGTCCGCGAGTTCGCGAAGATCGAGCTGGCCGGACATCGGTACGTCATGGTGCTGCACGAGCACCAGACCAGCCCGCACGTGCACCTGTGCGTCAGGCGCGAGTCGGTCACGGGTGAGCGCCTGCGCTGCGGCGTGCCCGATCTCAAGCGTTGGCGCGACACCTTCGCCGAGCGGTTGCGGGCGCGCGGCATCGAGGCGGAGGCGACCAGCCAGGCGGCCCGGGGGGCAACGCGCAACTTCGACGCGCTGTGGCGCATGCTGGCCCGGGACGAAGGCCGGCTGAAGACCAGCATCCGTCCCAGCAAGACGGGGCCGGTGATCGAGAAGACCCGTTCCGACGCGATGAGGTGCTGGGGGCAGGTGCTGAAGGCGTTGACCGAGTCGGAGCTGGAAGCGGACCGCCGGCTGGCGCCGGACGTCGCCAGGTTCATCAGCCACACCCCGTTCGTCCAGGAGGTGATTCGGCGGCATCCGCAGGCGCTTCCCGGCATCAGACGCCATCTCGAGGCCGAGCGACAGCAGGTGGTCCACCTGGAGCGCGGCGGGCCGGAGTGGGGGCGCTGACGAGCTGGCGCCCTGTGTCGTAGCAATGTTCCGCAGGAGAGAGACCATGACCGATCCTTCATCGTCAGAAGATTTCGAGGACGACGCGCCGAGGCGCGCGGCCGATGACTCTCACGAGGACGTGATCCCCATGCAGGACGTGAACTACGTTCTGCGCCACATGAGCCCCTGGGAGCGCTATGGCCCTGAGATCAAAGAGTGGCTTGTGTCGCACAGGCGGTCCTGTCAGGAGGCCGTGGGCAGCGTGGGGCGGCATGCGCTTGATCGCGTGTTCCCGAGCCGCCGGGATTTCTCGTCCTTGTGGCTTGATGTCGAGACAGACGGCTTGCCATCGTTCGTGGCACCGCAGCCCTGGCAACTCGCCACGGGGTCCCTGGATTCGAGATGGGGTGCTTGCCGGGTGGGTTTCGGGGTGTCGCCGATCTGGGACCAGATCTACGTGCGAGACCTCGAAGTCGTCCCCGAACTCAGACGCAGGGGCCTTGCGGTCGCGCTGTTGACGCGGGTGGTCCACAGGTGCCGTGTGGAGGGGCGCTGCCTGCCGGTCACGCCGATCCAGGAAACGATCGACTCTTTCGGATTCTGGGAGCGGCTGCGCTGCAAGCCTTTCCCAGATCTCGACATCCTGGAGCCGATCAGGTTGTGTGACTTGGATCGTGAGGCCGCCCAGTGGCATGACCTTGCACTGTCCTCCGCGGAGATGTCCCGCTTCGTTCGCCAGCGTCTGTGCAGCTGGGAGCCACCGACCCAGGATGTGCTCGGCACGTCCGAGCACCGGCGCTTCCTGCGGTGGCTGGACAAGTCGATGTCCGAACGGGCGCGCGACCCGTGAGGCGCGTGGCGCGCGAGCGCCGGCGCCCGCCGGCTCGCGCTGCCTCCAGGAATTCGCTGCGGGCAACTCCTGGGTCCGATCAGCCCGAGCTGCAGATTGGACCGAGCTCGCCGTACATGACTTTGCGTGCCGGCGGGTGGCGCTGCGCAGAATGCTGGTCATGAGCAGCGCCTTCCTCGTCCCCACCCACCAGCTTGCGCCTGAGCTGCTGCACGCCGCCTTCTCGCGCGCGTTTGCGGACTACGTGGCGGGCCCGTTCAACCTGGCGTTCGACCAGTGGCCGGGCTTCCTGCAGCGCCAGGGCATCGACCTGTCGCTGGGGCGCGCGGTGGTTGGCGATGCAGCTGGCGACGTGCTCGCGTTCGCGCTGGTAGCGCCTCGGCCAGAACGGGCGCGCTGGCGGCTGGGCACGATGGGGGCGGTGCCGCAGGCGCGCGGCAGCGGTGCGGCGGCGCAGCTGCTGGTGGACTTCGTGCAGCGCGGCCGCGCCGCGGGTCTGCAGGCGCTGGAGCTGGAGGTGTTCGCGCAGAACGAGCGTGCTGTGCGGCTGTATGGCCGGCAGGGGTTCGTGGCCCGGCATGCGCTGCATGGCTACCAGTGCACGGCAGCGGCGGGCGAGGCTTCGCCGCCGTCGGCATCGCTCGCCTGCACGCCGGCCGATGCGCTGGCCTGGCTGCGCGAGGCCGACGCGGCCATCGCAGACCTGCCGCTGCAGGTGGGCGCCACGGTGGTGGGCGTGCTCACGCTGCCGTGGACGGCCTGGCGCCACGGCAGCGCGCAGCTGGTGTTCACGGCCGACCCGGCGGTGCAGGGCGGCGTCATCGTGCGTTCGCTGGTCGACCGCGATCCGGCGCAGTGCGACGCGGAGGCACTGGTGCGGGCGCTGCTGGCGGCGCACCCGGGGGCGCGGGTCAGCGTGCCGGCGCTGCAGCGGGCCGACCTGGGTGGCGATGCGCTGCGCCGCTGCGGCTTTGCGCCCGAGGCGCTGCACCAGACGCTGATGCGGCTTGACCTCGCCGCGGAAGGCCCGCCCGACGTTGGGCAGACAATGCGGCTTTTGACGAATCCGCAGCGTGCAATCTCAGCCTGAACCCGACGAAGCCATCCTTGGCCGGTGTGTCGGATATGCGGCACGCTTTCCGCGCAGGTCTCGTAATCGCCCAGCGCCGATCAGGTGACTGATCGCGAGCCACCTTCAGGCTTCTTCAGAAGCGTCTCCCCATGACCCGTTATCCGCGTACTTTCTCCCTTCTCCCCTCCCTTGTTGCCGCCGCCATGCTGGCCGGCGCGGCCGTCGCGGCCGAGGCCGCCCCGCATGCCAAGCCCAAGGCCGCCGCGGCGCGCAAGGCCAAGCCGGCCGCGCCCGCTGAACAGGCGATGACCACCGACGCCAACGGCCAGTCCATCCCGCTGCTGGAAAACAAGGCCTGGGTGCTGATGAACTTCAACACGGGGCAGGTGCTGGCCTCGTCCAACCCGGACGAGCCGCTGCCGCCCGCGTCGCTGACGAAGATGATGACCAGCTACCTGGTCGAGCAGGGCCTGAAGAGCGGCAAGGTCAAGCCCGATGACAAGGTCACCATGAGCGAGAGCGCCTGGTGCCGCGGCGGCAAGAACGGCGACAGCTGCATGTTCGTGCCGCTGAACGCACAGGCTTCGCTGATGGACATGCTGCGCGGCGTGGTGATTGCCAGCGGCAACGACGCGTCCAAGGCGCTGGCCGAGCACCTGGGTGGGTCTGAAGCCGGCTTCGTCACGCAGATGAATGCCGAGGCCGCCAAGCTGGGCATGACGAAGACCCACTTCGAGAACGCGGACGGCCTGCCGGGCGCCAACCACAAGGCCTCGGCGCGCGACCTGGCCGTGCTGGCCGCGGCCATCATCCGCAACAGCGCCGAGTACTACCCGATCTACGCCGAGCGCGAGTTCACCTACAACAACATCAAGCAGGGCAACCGCAATGCGCTGCTCTATACCGACTCCACGGTCGACGGTCTCAAGACCGGGCACACGGAGGAGGCTGGCTACTGCCTGACCGCCTCGGCCAAGCGCAACGGCATGCGGCTGATCTCGGTCATCCTGAACGCGAACAGCAAGCAGGCCCGGGCCGACCAGACCCGCGTGCTGTTCAACTGGGGTTACGCCAATTTCGAGGAGGCGACGCCGGCCCAGGCCGGCGCGACGCTGACTACGCCCAAGGTGTTGTACGGCGTGGCGCCCGAAGTGGCGGCCGGCGTGGCCAAGCCGTGGACGCTGGTGGTGCCCAAGGGCCAGGCCGCCGCCGTGAAGACGGAGGTGACGCTCAACCCGGGCCTGGAGGCGCCCATCGCCAAGGGTGCGGTGATCGGCAAGGCCGTCGCGTCGGCCAACGGCAAGACGCTGGGCGAGGTGCCGGTCGTTGCGCTGGCCGATGTGGAGCGGGCCGGCTTCTTCCTGCGCATCAAGCAGCGCATCGGCGGCTGGTTCTCGAAGTAAGCCGCCTCGTCAACCCGCTTCGTGGTCCAGCCTGGCCGCCATGTCGGCCAGGCCTGTCAGCGTCCGGTCCAGCACGGCCTGAGAGAACCCTGGCGGCAGCCCCTGCTGGGCCTGCTCGATGACGCGCGGCGTCAAGGCGAAGATACGCTCGATGAGGGCGTTCGCGGAGTCCAGCCCGCACAGTTGGGCCGTGCTGTCGAAATGCCGCCGCTGGATCTCGAAGAGCTTGCGGTGCCGGTTCTTGCCGCGCAGGCTCATCGCGAGCTTGGCGTCGCGCACGTTGATCTGGCTGGGTGCCTCACCGGCCACAGGCCAGGCGGAGAGCACGTCGTAGAAGGGTGCCAGCCGGTAGCGGCCTTGCGGCAGCAGCTGCAGGCTGAAGTTCTTGGCGTGGCCGTCGATGGCGGCGAGCATCCAGAACAGGATCTGCGCGCTGAGGAAGTTCTCCACGTCGGCCTGGGCGTTGGGGTTCACGCTCAGGCGCAGCCTGCCGGCGATCTCGACGATGCCCGGCCCGCCGTCGCGCTCGTACTTGGGCGTGGGCGGCAGCGCGAAGACCTGGCAGAAGTCTTCCTGCGGCAGACGCAGCCACCAGGCAGGTGCGCCGTCCTCCGTGGCCGGCACCTGGCGGCGGTCGAAGCGTTCGACGATGAGCGGCCGGTGGCGGCCGAAGCTGCCGATCTGCGCGGCCGGCACGGGCAGGCCGTACAGGCCCAGCAGGCGCAGGCACAGCCATTCGTTGTCCACCGAGTTTGTGAAGTCGATCTGCCGTGACTGGCCGCCGATGAGGCCCAGCGGCAGCTTGAACAGGTGCGTGGTGGGCGCGGCACCCAGCGGGCGGCACCAACTTCAGGGCTTGGGTGACGCACCCCTTCCCGTCGCCGCCCACCAGAGGCCGCCCCACAGGTGGTCCAGATACCGCTCGTCGCGGTACATGGCCTGGTTGTGCCCCAGCGCCGTGACGAACACGCGGCCCTTTTCGAAGGCGTGCCACCAGCTCACCGGGTGGTCCGCGCCCATGCCGGTGGCCACCTGGCCGGGCCAGATCCTGGTGGGGTCGTACGTGCGCTCGTCCACTTTCAGCACGGGGTGGATGGCCATGCCGTGCGGGTTGCTGAACTCGTACCACTCGTCGGACCAGATCCACCGGTCCGGCAGGCCGAATGTCGCCGGGTGGCCGGCGTCGGCCTTGGTGACGACGGCCGTCTGCAGCATGGGGTGGATGACGAAGCTGCGGCCGACGAGCTTCTCGTACCAGGGCCACAGGCCTGGCTTGCTGATGATGGCGCGGTGCACGACGACGGCGTTGCCGCCGGCCTTCATGTAGCGCTCGAGGCCCGCGCGCTGGGTTTCGTTGAACTCCTCGCCCGAGCTGTTCAGCAGCACGACGGCGGCGAATTTGCTCAGGTCGCCCTCGAAGGCGTACGGCTGCGCCGCCCAGGTCAGCTCGAAGGCGTGCAGCCGGGCCAGCTTCTCGAAGCTCTCGCGTGCCACCGGGATGTACTCGTAGTGGTACTTGGTCGGCATGGCCAGCACGAGCACGGCGAACTGCGTGTCGGCCGCCAGCGCTGGCGTGGCCACGGTGGCGGCACTCAGCAGGGCGGCTGCAGCGAGGGTCTTCGTCTTGGTCATCACGGGGCCTTTGGTGAAGGAGGCAGCGGCGCGGCGTCGAGGTCGAGATCGACGCGCTGGCGCACCAGCTCGAAGCCGCTGTGCAGCTCCCGCACGTCGTACAGCTTGCCACGTGCGTTCTTGAACGGGCGGTGCACGACGAGCATCCACGCGCCGTCCAGGTTCCTGAACAGCATGCCGTGGCCGCTGCCCTTGGCCAGCCAGACGGGGCCGTGCTCCCACGGCCCGAACAGGTCGCCGGAGGGCGAGCGTGACAGGGTCTGGAAGTAGCCGTCGTCGCCCCAGCTGGACCAGAGCATGTGCAGGCTGCCGTCGGCGGTGCGGTAGAGCTGCGGCCCGTCCGTGACGATGATGCCCTGGCCCTGCTGCGGCCGTGCAGCGGGCGAGGCGCTGCCGCGGAACAGTTCGCGCGGCTTGCCCGTGGCGCGCAGCTCGTCGTCCAGCGGCACGGCGGCAAACGCGCCCACGCGCAGCTGCAGCCATTCGTGGGCGTAGACCATCCAGGGCTTGCCGGATGGGTCCACGTGGAGCGTGCCGTCCAGCGTCATCAGCGACTTGTCCACCACCGGCTCGCCGTCGCGCACCAGCGTGAACGGGCCATGGGGCTCGTCCGCCACGGCCAGCACGGTGCTGCGGCGGTAGGTGCGCTGGCCCGGCACCGGGCTGGGTTCGGCGAGCGCCAGGCCTTCGTTGTGCACGGTGACGAACAGGTACCAGCGGCCGCGCCAGCGGTGCACCTCGGGCGCCCAGCAGCCGTCGTTGGCCCAGCCGGCGTCGGGCAGCCGGAACACGAGCTCCGGTTGGCTCCAGTGCTTGAGGTCGTGGCTGCGGTAGGCCATCACGCCGATGGCCTGGCTGCCGCTGAACGACGGGTGGTTCTTCGTGAACAGCCAGTAGGTCCGGGTGGACGTGTCGGTCACGATGAAGGGATCGTGCAGGTCCATGTCGGGCAGCGTCATCGTGCCCGCGGGTTGGGCCCATGCGGGCAGCGCGCTGGCCAGGGCCGCGCGGGTCAGCAGGTCGCGGCGCTTCATCGTGCGCCCTCCCGGGCCAGCAGGCCGCGCTGGCGCAGCCAGTCTTCCGCGCGGCGCGGCCAGGCGGACGCGTTGCCCAGCCCGTCGCGCATGCCGATGCCGTGGCCGCCCTGCTCGAAGACATAGAGCTCGGCCGGCACGCCGGCGCGGGTGAGGGCGTCGAAGTACATCAGGCTGTTCTGCACCGGCACCGTCTTGTCGCCCTGCGTGTGCAGCAGCAGCGTGGGCGGCGTGGTGGCGCTCACCTGCTGCTCCAGCGACAGCAGCGCCCGCTCCGCCGCGCCGGGCGTGGCGCCCAGCAGCGCCTGGCGGGAGCCGGCGTGGGCGGCGGGGTCGGTCATCGTGATGACGGGATAGACCAGCACCGCGAAGTCGGGCCGCGCGTTGACGGCGTCCAGCGCGGCACCGGTGCGACCGTCGGCGTGGTCCCACAGCGTGCTGGCGCTGGCGGCGAGGTGGCCGCCGGCGGAGCTGCCCATGACGCCGATGCGGGTCGGCGCGACGCCGAACTCGGCCGCGCGCGAGCGCACCAGGCGGATCGCGCGCAGCACGTCCTGCAGCGGCGCGGGGTGGCCCCATTCCTGCAGCCGGCTCTTCAGGATGAAGGTGGTCACGCCCAGCGTGCTCAGCCACGCGGCGTACTGCTGGCCCTCGCGGGCGTTGGACAGGAAGGTGTAGCCGCCGCCCGGGCACAGGATGACGGCCGTGCCGTTGGGCCGGTCCACGGCGGGCGGCACGACGGTCAGCGTGGGTTGCGACACGTTGGCGATGCGGCCATCGGGCCCCAGCCGTTCGGGGCCCAGCGGGCCGGCTGCAGCCGGGGCGTCGGCGCGCCGGGCGGGGGGCACGCCCTCGGGCCACAGCGGGATGTCGGCGGGTGGGGCGGCGGGTGAGGCGGCGAGGGTGAGCATGGGCAGCAGGGCGGTGGACAGCAGCAGGCGGCGCTTCATGCGGGCAGTGTGCCGGCGCAGCGGCCGCCGAACGCTCAGCCTCTTGACGACATCGGCGGGTCAGCCGCGGGCGCGTGCTTCGCGCAGCGCGTCGGCGTCGATGTCGCGGGTGTGTGTGGGCCGGCGCATGCGGCCGGCGGCCACCTCGCGCACCAGCACCCAGACCGAATGCGTGACCGGGTCGTCGGGGTCGGCGGCGCGGGCATCGCCGATCTCGATCTCGGCGGCGGCCAGGTTGCCGGCAAACAGATGCGCGACGGCGAGGTTGGTGCGCAGCCCGGCGTCCCCGGGCGTGGCCTTGAGCGCTTCCTGCGCGTAGAAGACCGCCACGTCCAGCTTGCCCGCCTCGGTGGCGCTGATGCCGGCTTCGCGCGCGAACGAGGCCTGGTTCGGGTCGATGAGGCAGGCCTTGGCCAGCCGGTCCAGCGACGCGTCGAAGTCGCCGAGCAGTTGCAGCAGCTTGCCCTGCATCCACAGTGCCGCGGCGTTGGTCGGGTGCAGCGCGAGGGCCTGCTCCAGCAGCACGATGGCCTTGCGCATCTTGCGCGCCAGGAAGAAGCCGGGTTTGAAGGGCGGTACGCGGGCGTACAGCTGCTCGGCCTCGACGATGTCGCGGGCGGCGTTCCACAGCCGGTTGTGCTCGTCGCGCTGGGCGTCGGACAGCGCCGGCCGGCCCGCCGGCTGGCTGCCGTAGGGCCTGCCGACGTACACCTCGCGCTGCAGCGCCTCGTCCCAGTACACCTCGATGTTGTCCTGGTGGCGGAGGAACTTCAGTTGCCCGCCGTCGATCTCCCGGAACTCCATCGGCGTCTGCGACACCGAGCCCTCGAACCGCCACTCGCCTGGCATCACGACGCGGGTTTCGCGAGTGCCAAGGAGGTAGGCCATCGACACCTCGCCGCCGATAGCCTCGGTGGCCAGCCGGGTCATGCCCAGCCAGGCAGCCGGCTTGCCGGAGCGGCCCAGTTGCTCCACGATACAGGCGTCGACCTCCGCGGGGCCCGGCCGCACGCGCAGCCCCAGCGACTGCAGGTGCGCGAGGAAGGTCTCGGCATCCGCCACGGCCATGAAGCCGACGCTGGCCAGCTCATCGTCGTAGCAGAACGCCCGGGTGGGCACCGCGGCCGTGAAGGCGGCCCAGCCGCCAGCGATGCGCGCGTCAATGGCATCGCGCCGCACCACCGCACACACCGCTTCGATCAGCACTGCCATCGCGCCACGCCCTTCCCGACTCACTCGCCTGGCCCGGGTCACCGCTTCGCGCGTCGGCAGGCCCAGCCCCACAGGGGGGCGATGTTGCCATCCCCCTTTCAGGCCGGCTGGGCCAGCCAGCCGCCCAGGGTCTGCATCGCCGCCGGCGTGCGTGCCAGGCTGCGGTGGTTGGTGCCGGCGAACTGCTGCACGGTCACCGCGCAGCCGGCCGCCTGCAGCGCGCCGACCAGGGTGTGCGAATGCGCGTGCGGCACCTGGCGGTCTCGCTCGGCCAGCAGCACGAGCACCTCGCAGGCCAGCGATTGGGCCGCGGCGACGTTGTCCAGCGGCGAGCGCAGCAGCGGCATCAGCGGCGCGATGAGCGGGTTGCGCCTGAGCACCGCGCGCAGGCTCTTGAGCGGCGTGATCAGCGCGACGCCGGCGACCGGCATGCCGGCGGCGGCGCGCCGTGCCGCGAGCTGCATGGCCACGCCGGTGCCCAGGCTGCGGCCGGCCAGGTGCAGCGCGGCCGCCGGCAGGCCCAGCCGCGCGAGCCCCCAGCGGGCGATGGCCTCGGCGTCCGCCACGCAGGCGGCCTCGCCGGGCCAGCCGCCGCTGCCGCCCAGGCCGCGGTAGTTGAAGGCCAGCAGCGCGCAGTCGTCGGGCAGCCAGCCGGCAAGGTCGGGGGTCCAGGCCACGTGCTCGTTGCGGCCGCCAAACCACAGCAGCAGCCGCGTGGGCGGCGGGCTGCCGGCGGGCAGCGTCAGCCAGCCCTGCAGCAGCGTGCCACCGGGGCGCTCCAGCCACAGCGCCACGCTGCGGCGGCGCGTGGCGGCGGGGCCGGGGTCGGCGCGGCGGATGTGCCAGGTGCGCCCGAACAGCAGCCGGCCCTGCAGCGTGGCGAGGCTGGCCATCAGCAGGCTCCAGGCGAACAACGGCCAGGCCCAGTCGGGAACGGTGGTAACGGTGTGGATGGTCATGCGGCGCGCCAGCCTAGGCCGGGCGCATGACAGCGTGGTGAGGGCGTCAGGCCGGCGGGTCGTCGCCGAAGCTGAAATAGAAGGTGGCGCCCTGTCCCGGCGCGCTGTCGGCCCAGACCGTGCCGCCGTGGCGCTCGCAGATGCGCTTGACGATGGACAGTCCCACGCCGGAGCCCTCGAAGCGGGCGTCATGCAGCCGGTGGAAGGGCTTGAAAAGGTGCTGCGCCTTGTGCGCGTCAAAGCCCACGCCGTTGTCGCGCACGTAGAACAACGGTCCGCCCTGCACCGCACTGGCCATGCCCACGTGCACCTGCGGCGGGGTGGCGCGTGCGCTGAACTTGAGCGCGTTGCCGATCAGGTTCACGAGCACCTGGCGCACCAGCTTGCGGTCGGCGTGGATGGCCGCCAGCGGCTCGAGGACGACGGGCAGCGGCGTCGTGGCGGGCTGCAGCGTGGCGAGCACCTCGGCCGCAAGGGCGTCCATGTCCACCGGCTCGCGGTGCAGGCGGGCGTCGTTGGCCCGCGCCAGTGCCAGCAGCGCCTCCACCAGCTGCCCCGTGGTCTCGGCCTGCGTGGCGATGACCTGCATGAACTTGATGGCCCGCTCGGGTTCCTGGTTGGCGACGAACTGCTGCGCCATGCGCGCCGCGCCCGCGATGCCGCCCAGCGGGCCGCGCAGGTCGTGCGACACGCTGCGGTTGAAGCTCTCCAGGCCTTCGATGACGGCATGCAGCTCCGCCGTGCGCTCCAGCACGCGTTGCTCCAGCGACTCGTTGGCGACGATGAGGTCCTGCGCGATGCGCTTGCGCTCGTCCACCTCGACCTGCAGCAGCTCGGCAGCCCGCTTGATGGCCTGGTAGAGGCTGCCGTTCTCGTAGATGCGCCCGGCCTGCGCGGCGTAGATGCACAGCAGGTGCTGGTCGTCGTCCGTGAAGGCCGGCGCGCCCAGCTTGTCGGCCAGCAGCACCCAGCCATAGGTGCGCTGCAGCGACATGATGGGGGCGATGAGCCCGCTCTGCACGGGCGGCAGTTCGGCGGGCAGCGGCGCGGCGTCGGCCAGCACAAAGCGGCGGGCCTGGCCGTCGGCCAGCACCTGGCCGCACAGCCCGGTGTCGACGGCCAGCGGCTGCAGTGCGCGCGCCTGCTCCGGCGCCAGCCCCCAGCTGCTGAGGTGGCCGCGTGCGTCGCCGTCGCGGCCACGCACGGCCAGCACCGCGTAGCGTGCGCCCAGCAGCTCGCGCGCGCCGCGGCAGACGTTGTCCAGCAGCACATACGGGTCGTGTTCCGAGGCGAGCTGCAGGTTCAGCTCGGTCAGCGCCGACAGCCGCTGGTTGGCGGCCTCCAGCTCGCTGACCTTGAATGCGAGCGTGTCGGTCAGCAGCCGCAGGTGTTCACGGTCGAACTGCTGCGCGTCGGCCACCGGCGCGGCGGGCGGCGTTCCGGCCAGCTGCTGCTCGATGACGCGCAGCAGCTCCTCCGGCTCGGTGGGCTTGAGCAGCACGGTGGACACGCCGCAGGACAGTGCCAGCGTGCGCGCCTCGCGCTCCATGAAGGTGGCCGTGTAGAAGATGACCTCGGTGTGCGCGATGTCCGCCTCGGCGCGCAGCTGGCGCACGAACTCGTAGCCATCCATCGTGGGCATCAGGATGTCGCAGATGACCAGGGCCGGTTGGTGCTCGCGCACCAGCGCCAGTGCGACATGGCCGTCCGCGGCCTCCAGCGGCTCGTGGCCCGCGTACTTCAGGAGTGTGACCACCAACTCGCGGTTGGTGGCCTGGTCGTCGACGACGAGCACCTTGGCCATGGTGATGGCCTCAGCCGCTCCCGGGGGGCGGCGTGCGCAGCCCTGGCGGCAGGAAGGCCTCGATCTGGGCGACGAAGTGCTCGGGCTCGATGGGCTTGGACAGGTAGCCGTCGAAGCCGGCGGTGATGACCTTCTGCCGGTCGTTGGGCATGGAGAACGCGGTCACTGCCACGATGACGACACCTGCGCAGCGCGGGTCGGCGCGCAGGCGGTCCAGCACCTGGTAGCCGTCCAGCAGCGGCATCTGCAGGTCGCAGACGATGAGGTCGGGCCGCTCGCGCAGTGCCATCTCCACCCCCTGTGCGCCATCGCGCGCCTCCAGCACCGCATGGCCGCTGTAACTCAGCAGGTAGCGCACCAGCTCCAGGTTGGCGGCGTTGTCTTCGATGACGAGGATGCGCGCCGGCATGGTCAGGCGCCTCCCAGCAGCAGCGAGAAGCTGCTGCCCTTGCCGCTCTCGCTGCTGAACACGATCCTGCCACCCAGCAGCTCGGCGAGCTTCTGGCTCAGGTGCAGGCCCAGGCCGGTGCCCTCCGGTGCGTCGGGCCGGGCGGCGTTGACGCGGCTGAAGGCGGCGAACAGCTTGTCATGGTCGGCCTGCGGGATGCCGACGCCGGTGTCGTCGACGCGGATCTCGGTGCGCTGCGGGCCGGCGCCCGGCAGCACGCGCAGCGTCAGGCTCACGCGGCCCTGCTCCGTGAACTTGATGGCGTTGCCGGCGAGGTTGAAGACGATCTGGCTCAGCGCGCGGCGGTCGGTGTGCAGCACGATGGGGGCGTCGGGCGCGTGCACGTCGAACACCAGCCCTTTGCCCACGGCCTGCGGCCGCAGCGCGGCGGCGACTTCGTCGATGACGGCCTGGCCGTCCACCGCCTCGAACGCCAGCTGCACCTTGCCGGCCTCGATCTTGGACACGTCCAGCAGGTCGTTGATGAGGGCCAGCAGGTGGCGCGCACTGGACTGCACGGTGCGCAGCTGCTTCTGCTGCTCGTCGTTCAGCGGCCCGGGCAGCTTCATCAGCAGCGTGCCGGTGAAGCCGATGATGGCGTTCAGCGGCGTGCGCAGCTCGTGGCTCATGCCGGCAAGGAAGTTGTCCTTGGCGCGGTTGGCGTTGGCCAGCTCCTGGTTCTTCTCCTGCAGCGCCTTCTCGAAGCGCTTGCGCTCGCTGGCGTCGCGGATGGCGCTCATGACGAACGAGCTCTCCTCCGTGCGCAGCGGGCTCAGGCTGATCTCGATGGGGAACTCGCTGCCGTCCTTGCGCAGGCCGGCCAGGTCCAGTCCCGAGCCCATGGCGCGCTTGCGCGGCTGCAGGAAATAGTTGGAACGGTGGCCCACGTGGGCGTGCCGGTAGCGCTCGGGCAGCAGCGTTTCCACCGAGCGGCCGCGCAGCTCGCCGGCGTCATAGCCGAACAGCCGCTCGGCCTGGCTGTTGGCGATGACGATGTGGCCGGTGGAGTTGGCCATGACGATGCCGTCGGGCATGGACTCCAGCAGGTCGCGGAAGCGCTCTTCCATCAGCTTGGCGTCGCGCAGCACCTTGATGTGCGTCACGTCCTTCTCGGCCGCGAGGACGAGCGGCGCGCCGTCGGCCGCGTGCACGCGGCGCGTGGACACGTCCACGTACAGCAGCGAGCCGTCCTTGCGGCGGCGCACCGACTCGTAGGTGCCGCCGCCCTCGGCCAGCGCTTCTGCCAGGCGCTGGGCCTGCTCGTCGATGCGGTCAGCGGGGATGACCAGCTCGCTCAGCAGGCGGTCCTGCGCCTCGCTCAGGGCGTAACCGAAGACGGTGCCGGCCCCGCCGCTCCAGTGCACCACGCGGCCCTGCGGCGTCAGCAGGATCAGCGCGTCCGGAGACTCGCGGGCCATCAGGGCGAGGGCTTCGTCTTGCATGCGCGCGATCCTCCCTCGGTCTGCCGGTTAGGACCATTAAAGCAGGTGTGGGCGGGCTTGGCTATCCGGCCCGGAGCGCGCCATTTCATCCGCCCCGTTGCGGCGGACCCTAGCTGCGGCCGCCCCGAATTGCGGGCGGCCGCAGCTGGCGCGCATCGGCGCTTGCGCGTGCAATGACCGGGCGACTGAAGAAGACATTTCAGAGGAGCTTTCCATGACCACGATCCAGGCGACGAGCACCGCCTCGTTCAACGCGACGGCCGCCGTCGACACGACCAACCCGACCCACGCCAGCACGCAGATGAGCGGCGGCAAGGCGGTGTTCGAGAACGACAACTACCGCATCACCGCGGGCGACGACAACAACGTCAACATCTTCAACAAGAAGACCGGCGAGACCACCAACATCTGGGGCGACCCGCACGTCTCCATCGACGGCAAGCACGCCTTCGACTTCTGGGGCACCACCACCTTCAAGCTGGAGGACGGCACCAAGGTCACCATCGAGACGGTGGACGCCGGCAACAACATGACGCTGGCCAGCAAGGTCAACATCACCAACGGTGACTACGGCGTGCAGATCAGCGGCGTGGACACCCGCACCGTCGGCGACCTGAAGATCAACGAGGCGGCCGGTTACGGCGAGGTGCTGGATTGGACGCACGACGACGGCAACGTGCTGCAGGAGAACCCGGCCGGCGCGGGCTACCTGGGCGTGGACGCCAACGGCAACATCCAGAAGGTTGACCAGGCCTACATCAACAAGACCGACCTGAAGCTCAACCCGGGCCTGGACGCAGCCACGCAGGCGCGCGCCGGTGACTTCGCGCGCGACCTGATCGGCATGTTCAGCAGCCTGCTGTCGGTGTCGTTCAGCGGCGCCTTCCTGAACGCGCTGGCCACGGTGGGCAACAACGAGGCCCGCGAGCCGCAGACCCGCGACGCGCACCGCTTCTCGCTGACGGTGTTCCGCTTCCAGTTCTGACCTTCCTGCCACGGGGCCGCAGCCGGTGCCACTGCACCGACTGCCGGCCCCGTGTTCTTCCTGCCCCTGCCGCAAGGAGCTCCCCATGCCTCAAGCCCTGGAGGCCGCCGGTTGGCGGCCCACCCCTCCCGCGCCGTCCACCCCCGACGTCGTCTATGCCCAACGTGGCGACCGCCTGGCCGATGTGGCGCAACGCCACGGTGTCGACGAGGCCGCGCTGCGCGAGGCCAACCCGGGCCTGGCCCAGGCCCAGTCGCTGCCGGCCGGCCAGCCGGTCGCGCTGCCGCCGGTGGTCCCGCACGCCCTGACGGGCGTCGCCGGCGCCGCCGGTCGCGAAGGCCTGGTGCAGGCGCTGCAGCAGCGTGCCTACGAGGCCGGCCGCGCGGCGCCGCAGCAGCCCTTCGATGCCCATGTGCTGCGTGCGACGAAGACGGACTACGAGGCGGGCGCGCTGAGCCACGAGTACGGCGGCCCCGGCCGCAGCAACGCGCGTGGGCAGGGCATGCTCTACACGGCGCCCGACGCCGCCGGCCTGCTGCGCGAGAACGCGGCCTACGCCGCGCCGGGCGACCCTCCGCTGAAGAACAAGAGCGTCGTCGAGCTGCGCTACACCGCGACGCCCGATGCGCAGGGCCGCGGCGGCGTGGCCGACATGGCCGAGGGCGCGCGCCGGACGAATTTCCCGGCGGCGGCGCTGGTGCAGCCCAAGGGCGGTGACCATCCCGGCTGGTTGCATCAGCTCACCGGCGAGCATCCCTACACGCTGCCGCAGCAGGCCGGCAAGGGCGCGTCCGACAACGGCGCCAGCGGGCTGCGCGCGCCGGCTGCGGTCGGTGGCGAGCAGATCGACATCGTCAGCCGCAACACCCGGCCCGACCAGGTCACGCCGCTGTCGGTCACGCGCCATGGCCCGGACGGCGCGGTGGTGGCCAAGGTGCCGGCCGCCGGCGTCGTCCAGCCCATGCCGGCCGATGCGCGTACCTACCGGGATGGCCTGCTGGACAAGCAGGCGGGCGTGCGCCCGCCCGTCGTGCGCAACACGACCAACGATGCACGCAGCTTTGCGCCCGCGGATGCCCCGGGCCGGCCGCTGTCGGCCGCCAACGAGGGCCTGGAAGGCCGCGCCGACACGCGGCTGGACCGCACCCGCCAGGCGCTGACGGGCGCCCGGGAAGGCTATCCGCGCGCACCGTCGACGCGCTATGGCGCGGTGGGCGGCGCTGCGGCCACGCTGGTGGACGCCGGCGTGCGCGCCGCCCGCGGCGAGTCGGTGAATGCCGGCCAGGTGGCGCAGGACGCCGGCAAGAGCGCCGTGCTCGGCGGTGCCGCCGCCAAGGGGTTCGACGTGCTGGCCCGCCACACCAGTGTCATCAAGGCCGGCGGCGCCGTGGGCGCCCTCGTGCAGGGTGGCGTCAGTGGCTACACCAACGTGCAGGCCTACCGCGCCGGCCAGATCAGCGGCACGCGCGCCGTGGCCAACACGGTGGTGGACACGGGCACCGCCTTCGCTGCCGGCGCCGCCGGTGCCGGGGTGGGCGCGGCGGTCGGGTCGGTCGTGCCGGTGGCCGGCACCGCGGTGGGCGCGGTGGTGGGCTTCGGCGTGGGTGTAGGCGCGCACTACGCCATCGGCGCCCTCGACAAGGCCACGGGCTTCACCAGCAGCCTCAAGGACGGCCTCACCACCGGGCTGGATGCCGTCGGCAACGGCGCGGCCAAGGCCTGGAACGCCATCAAGCTTTGGTAAGGTCGGCGGCGATGGCCGCCTTCGATCTGCAGACCTTGCCGCCGGAACTCCAGGCCGCGCTGGTGCAGGCCTGGCCTGGCTGCCCGGAGGCCCAGCGGCGTGCGGTGCTCGCGCCGCACGCGCTGGGCGGCGCGCCGCTCTGGCCCGACAACCTGTGGCCGTGGCAGCCCGCCCGGCGCTGGTGGCGGCCGGGGGTGGCGCGGGAGTGCCGCGCCGGCGAGGCGCTGTTCTTCACCGCGCCGGTCAGCGATGTGCGCGGCGCGGCCTATGCGCCGCGGCTGTTCGACCCCGCGCAGCCGTTCTTCGAGACGCCGTGGACGCAGGCCGAGGTGCTGCTGCGCAGCCCGGTCCCCGAGGCCTTCGGCGACGCGGACTTCTGGGTGCTCACGCAGCGGCTGTGCGGCGGCGACGTGCCGGCGGCCACCCGCCTGGCGCACGAGTGGGCCGCCGGCATGCGCGCGGACGCCGCGCTGCAGGGCGCGCGCCGCCACCGCTGGCTGGGCGACGCACTGTGGCGGCTGGAGGCCTCGGCCAAGGGCGATTTCCTCTGAGAGGAAGGGCGCCGCGGCGCCCCGCCGCCCGGCGTCAGCGCACCACCAGCCCCTGCGGCCCGATCTGGATGCGCTCCACCGCCAGGCCCACGCCGGCTTCCAGGTTGGCCTTGGCCGCGTTGCGGAAGTTGACTTCCTCGCCCGGGCTGGGCTTCTGGTTCAGGTGCTCGCGGTAGACCACCATGAAGGTGCCCACCATGGCCAGCTGCTCGAACATCGCGCGCTTGGTGGCGGCGCTGGCTTGCGTGAACGCGGCGTTGCGCGCGAGCAGCCCCTGCATCTGCAGCACCAGCGACTTGAAGTGCTCGTCCGGCACCGGCTGCTGCATGAAGGCCGTGTAGTTGCCGGCGATGAAGGCCGCCACGCCGGCGGCCACGTCGTCGGGCGTCAGGCCCAGCTGCGTCTCCAGCTTCTGCCAGAACACGAACGACTCCTCGAACGCCTTGGTCATGGCCGCGCGGTGCGCCGCCGGGAAGCGCTGCGCCAGCTCGGTGGCCGACTGGCGCAGCTGGGGCGGGGCGTTGGCGACGATGGGCGCATTGAAGGCGCCCAGGCCGCTGACGCCGGAGGTGATCACTGGCGCGGGCGTGAAGGCGGGTGCGGGGGCCGCGGCCGTGGTGGCGCCCGCCGGTGCCTTGCCCAGCATGCCGCGCATCTGCTCGGCGAGGCTGACGGAGGGCGCCACCTGGGCGCTGGCGCCCAGCGCGGCGCAGGCGAGGGTGCTGAGGGCGAGGATCTTGCGGAGGGGCAATTCAAACTCCTATTTGTCGAGACTCAGGCTGCCGTTGCCGACGTAGACCGTCTTGCGGTCGTCCTGCACGGGAAAACTCAGCAGCCGTTCCTGGTGGCCGTCGTCGTACTGCAGCAGCAGCGTGAAGCCGCTGAGCTGGTAGCGGCCGCGGCGGCTGGCGCCGTCGTCGGTGCGGCGACTGCTGTAGGCGCCGGCGGTGCCACCCGGGCCGCCCGCGGGGCCGGTGCCGACGGAGCCGCCACCGACGCTGCTGCTGCCCTGGCCGTCGGCGTACGAGGAGCCGGCGATGACGGTGTTGTTCAGCGTGGCGGCCAGCGTGCCGGTGCTGGACATGGCGCTGAACGTGCGCTCGAAGCGGCCGTCGCGCGTGAAGCGCATCGTCTCGGACGATGAGCGCCCGCCCAGCACCAGGCTGCCGGTGAAGCTGGCGCGGCTGAAGCGGCCGTCCAGCCGCGTGTCCTTGGGCCAGGGTTTCACGGCGTGGTGCTGCCGGGGTTGCCAGCCGCCGTCGGGGCGGCCCTCTTCGTCCTGGTCCTGCATCTCGTAGCGCTGGTCGGCGCCGCGCCAGCGGCTCCACTGCTGCGGCTCCAGCCGGCGCGAGGCGGCCACGTCGAGCTGGTCGGGTGGCATCCCGGTGCGGCGGTAGGCGGTGCCGTCCTTCAGCAGGAAGCGCACGTCCTCTTCCCACGTCGTGCCGTTGACGTTGTTGGCCTGGCCGTGGATGACGACCGCCACGAGATCCTTGTCCGGCAGGCCCTGGCCGGGCGGGGTGGTCACGCGCTGCAGCAGCACCTCCTTGCGCTCCAGCGGCTCCTGCGGCAGCGGCGACGGCTGCAGGCCCGACGGGTCGGTGACCAGCGCCGCTGCGGCGAGGTTGGCGTAGGCGTTGTCCAGCGACGAGAACACGCCGCGCAGCACCACGTCGCGGCCCACCCACGGCTCGGCGCTGACGTCCAGCGAGATGGTGTGCGCCGAGCGCCGCTCGCCCTGCTCCTGCGCGAGCCGGTAGCGGTCGCCGTCGCTGCCGTGACGCTCCACGCGGCCCTTCACGTAGACAAGGCCCAGGTTCTTCATCGCCACCTGTTCCGAGACGGCGGTCCAGCGGCCGTGCTGCTTGACGAGCGCGGGGATCTGGCTGGGCTGCAGGACCTGCCCCCGCGGCGAGCCGGGTGCGATGTCCGGCAGCGTGGGCTTGTAGGCCAGCTTGATCTGCAGCAGCCCCTGCGCCACCGCTCGGGCCTGCGGGAACTGCGCGCTGACGTCCATGGCCGGGCCCTGCAGGTCCTGCGCCAGCGCGGCGCAGGTCTTGTCGGGCTGCGCCTCGGCCAGCACGCGCTGGCGCATCGGCTCGGTGAGCCGGCTCCATGGCGGAATGCTGCTGCTGTCGCGCTGCTTGAGGGAGATCAGCACCATGCGCAGCGGTGCCACCTGGTGGCGCTCGCGCCAGGCGGTCCAGGCCGCGCGAGCCTGCGCGGCGGACGGCGCGCCGACGTCGCTGCAGGCCTCCACCGAGGCCTCGGTCATCACGTCCAGGCTCACCGCGCTGATGAGCTGCTCCATGGCGGCGCGGTCGGCGACCGGCGGGCCGGCGGCTGGCGCGGCGGCCTGGGCGACCAACAGCACCAGGCTCGTCAGCAGGCGTTTCATCGGTCGCTCCGGGCCAGGCTGCCGCTGCCCACGTAGACGGTCTTGCCGTCCTCGTACACGGGGAAGCTGAGCAGGCGCTCCTGGTGACCGTCGTCGTAGTCCAGCGTCAGCACGTAGCCGCTGAGCTGGTAGCGGCCGCGGCGGCTGGCGCCGTCGTCGCGCGTGGTGGTGCCGCTGGTGGCGCCCACGGTGCCGCCGGCGCCGCTCACCGTGCCGCCGGCCGTGCTGCTGCTGCCCTTGCCGTCGCCGCGCGACGACGCCGAGATGGTGGCGCCGTTCATGGCCGCCATGCCGCCGGAGGTGCCCAGCGAGCTGTAGCTGCGCTCGAAGCGACCGTCGCGCGTGAAGCGGATGGCGCGCGTGGACGACACGCCGCCCAGTGCCAGGCTGCCGCTGAACGTGCCGCGGCTGAAGTAGCCGTCCAGCCGGGTGTCCTTGGGCCAGGGCTTGACGGCGTGGTGCTGCTGCGGCTTCCAGTCGCCCGCCGGGCGGCCGTCGACGTCCTGCGCCTGCATGTCGTAGGCCTTGCCGTTGCTGCGCCAGCGCGCCCATTGCTGCGGCTCCAGCCGGCGCGAGGCGGCCACGTCGAGCTGGTCCGGCGGCATGTCGGTGCGGCGGTAGGCCGTGCCGTCCTTCAGCAGGAAGCGCACGTCTTCCTCCCAGCGCGTGCCGTTGCTGAAGTCGGACTGGCCGTGGATGACGACGGCGGCCAGGTCCTTGTCCGGCAGGCCTGCGCCCGGCGGGCGCATCACGCGCTGCAGCAGCACGTCCTTGCGGCCCAGCGGCTGCTGCGCCAGCGGCGATGGCGTGAGGCCCGACGGGTCGGTCACGAGTGCGGCGTTCTCCAGCGTCAGCGCGTAGGAGCGCAGCGACGTGACGAGTCCGCGCACGACGATCTCGCGGCCCACCCAGGGCTCGGCGTCGAAGCGCAGGTAGGCCTTGGCCTCGGAGATGCGTTCGCCCTGGTCCAGCACGAGGCTGAAGCGGTCGGGGTCGCGCGACCAGCGTTTCACGCGGCCCTTGACGAACACCCAGCCCAGCTTGCGCTCGGCGGCCTGCTCCGACAGGTCGGACCAGCCGCCGTTGTTCTGTGCCGCCAGCGCCTCGATCTGCGTTGGCAGCAACACCTGGCCCCGTGCCGTGGCGGCATAGAGCTCGGGCTGGGTGGGCGCATGTGCCAGCTTCTCCATGACGACGGCTTTCGCCGTTGCACGGGCCTGCGGGAACATCGCGCTGACGTCCAGGCCGGCGGTCTGCCAGTCGCGCGCCAGCGCCGCGCAGGCCTTGTCGGGCGCGGGGTCGCTCAGCACACGTTCGCGCAGCGGCTCGGTGATGTCGCTCCACGGCGCGGACCGGCTGTTGCGCCGCTTCAGGCTCATGACCACCGAGCGCAACGGCGCCAGCTGGTGCTGCTCGCGCCACGCGACCCAGGCGGTGCGCATGGCCTCGAACGCGGGTGCGCCCACGGCCTCGCAGGCTTCCAGCGAGGCCTCGGACATCACGTCCAGGCTGACGGCGTTGACGAGTTGCGTCAAGGCCTCGGGGTCGCCCGCGAGGGACGCAGGCGCTGCCGGCGCCGCGAGGTTGGCAAACAGGAAGGCCGTGCCGGCCAAGCGTTGAAACAGCATGCAGTGAAAAAACTCGGTCGCGCTCAGCGGGCGGGCGCCATGCTCGGGGGGCAGGGTGTGGCGGGCAATCCCCTGCTTGCCAGCGCGTGGGTCATGGCGTCCATGCCAGCACCTCGCAGCCCAGCTCCTGGCGCTGCCCCTGCCGGTTGTTCACCTGGAACGCCTCGCTGCCCGGCTCGCCCTTGAAGCCGCGCACGCCGCGCAGCGTGGCGGGCGTGTACCACTGGTCACAGCCGCCGGCGCAGTAGCCGGCCGTGCTGCAGAAGTGGCCGGTATCGACCGTGTAGGCCACGAAGCGTCCGTCGGGCGACCACAGTGCCGAGCCGATGGCCTTGGCCTCGGTGAGGCGCTCCAGGCGCGAGCCGTCGATGTTGGCGATCCACAGGTCGGCCTCGCGCGGCACGGCGTTGCGGCGCGGCATCTTCATGATGAGTTCGCGACCCGTCGGGCTGACGGCGAACGCGCCCATCTGCCGGTCCGCGGGCGGCGTCAGCTGGCCTACGACGGTTTCCGACCCGCCGTCCACGCTGGCGATGCGCATGCGGCCGGTCTTGATGTTGATCAGCATGAAGCGGCCGTCCGGCATCCACGCGAACCAGTCGTCGTCGGCGATGCGGTACCGTGGCCGCTGCGTCTGCAGGTCCAGCACCAGCTCCTCGAACGTCGCCAGCGGCCGCTCGCCCTGCTGCACCTTCACGAGCCGCCGGTCCGCGGGTGACGGGCTGACGCCGCGCATGTAGCCGTCCACATCGCCGGAGGCCACCGCCGTGCCGCCCGGCGTCATGACGACGAACGACGTGATGCGGCGGTAGATGTCGGGCTTGGTGACGATGAACTGGCGGCCGTCCGGCCACGCGGCCACGTCCATCTCCTTGCTGTTCGTGAGGTCCACCGGCTTGCCCCCGGCCAGCGCGGACACCTGCACGCCGCTGTGGTGATCGAGGATGTAGCTGTTGTGCCAGAGCTGGCCGGTGGGCGGTGCGCCGGCGGCACGGACCGGGCCGGCGAGCAGCAGCGCCGGCAGGGCGGCCAGCAAGGCAAGGGCGGTGAGCCAGGTGCGCGGGGCGGTCGTCGCAGTCATCGGGGCGGCATGCTCGCGGCGCGGACAGCGCCGGGCAATCCCCTGGTCACCATCCGCGCGCCGTGAGAATTACCGCATCCAGGCGGACACCCGGCCGCAGGGCAGCGATGCCGGTGCGCTCAGACCGGCGTCGTACAGCACCTGCCTGAGCGTGGCATGCGGCAGGCCGGGCACGGCGCCCGAGACCTCGCGCGCCTCGCGCGGCGCCAGCCAGTACGAGCACTGGCCCTGCACCGTGCTGCCGATGTGCGACACGTTGTCCCGCCGCAGCAGCAGGTGCCCGCCATCGGGCGACCACATGACGAAGGACAGGAAGCCGTCGCGCGTGATGCGCTGCAGCACGCCGCGGCGCAGGTCCAGCATCCACAGGTCCGTGCGGCGCGTGCGCGCCTCCACGGTGGACAGCAGCAGCTCGTCGCCGCGTGGCGACAGCGCCGCCTCGCCGAAGAGGGCGCCGGGCAGCGGCGGTGCGACCTGGCCCGTCGTGCGCCACTCGATGGGTTGCTGCGGGCCTTTCAGGCTCACTTGCGCCGTCGACAGCTCGCCGGTGTGTGCGTGCAGGCGCGCCAGCGAGCCGTCCGGCATCCACCAGTGCAGGAACTGGCCCACCGCGCCTTTGCTGCTGGCCAGCACGCGCGCTGGCGGGGCGAGGTCGACGACCGTGAACACGCCGGCGTCGCTGGCGATGTCGAGCATGACGAAAGAAAACACGCCGTCCGCGTGCGGCGCCGGGGCGGCTTCCGACACGCGCGGCAATTGACGGGCTTCGTAAGCGACCTGCCCCGTGGCCGCCGTGAACACGGTGAACGTGTCCTGCTTGAAGCCCGTGTTGGTGAGCTTGAAGTAGTGGCGGTTGCGGCTGTCGTGGCGAGAGCCCTTGGCGTTGGGGTCGGGGTGGTCGGCCAGGGGGGCGGGGCGGTCCAGCTCGGCGAGCTGGGCCAGCGGCTTGTCGGGCAGGCTGAGGAGCAGCCGCCCCAGCCCGGCCGCCGCGGGGGATGGCGCGGCGGCGAGCAGCAGCGATGCGCACAGCGCGGTGGCGGCGAGAAACCTCATCGCGTCCAGGCCATCACGGGGCAGCGCAGCGTCGTCGTCGAGCCACCGGGGCGCTTCAGCGGGAACTCGCGGGCGTCGCCGCTCGTGGCGCGCGCCCGCACGTCGGAGGCTCTCGACGGCGCATGCCAGACGGTGCAGCTGCCGTAGCACGTGGCCTCGCTGCAGGAATAGCCTGTGTCCGTGGCGAAGGCGGCCGTGCGGCCGTCGGGCGACCAGACGGCATACGGCACCAGCCCGTTGTTCGTGAAGCGCCGCAGCCGCGTGCTGCGCAGGTCCATCATCCACAGGTCGGAGTTGTCCACGCTGCCGGAATCCCGCAGCTTGACGAGCTGCACCAGCGCCTGCGTGCCCTCCGGGCTGACGAAGGCATTGAGCGGCACGCGGGCCTCAGGCCAGCTCACGGTGCCCAGGGGCGTCTCCGCGCCGCCGATCGTGAGCCGGCTGACGGCGCCCGAGCGCTGCGCGCGCAGCAGCGTGCCGTCCGGCATCCACGCGATGGCGTCCGGCGTGTCGCTGGGCGGCGTGGCGAAGAGCAGCTTTTGCTGGTCGAGGTCCCACACGACCACGGAGCGCTGGCCAACGGTGTTCTGGCTCCAGCGCGCCAGGATGCGGCTGGCACCGGCGGGCGAGGGCGTGACCGTGCTGAAGTCGCCATCCACGGTCTGGTCCACCAGCACCGACGGGTCGGCGGTTCGCCGCACGGTGAAGCGCGTGTCGCCCGACCTGCCGCTGGAGGTGTAGTCCACGCTGACGTGGCGCGTGCCGTCCGGCCAGGGGATGCCGTGCTTGCGGTCCTGCACGCGCACGGATTCACCCGTGTTTGGGTTCATCACGAAGGTTCCGGCCGGATTGCCGAGGTCGCTGAACGAGTGCCAGACCTTGCCCGCCAAGCCCTGCGCGGCGGCGGCCGGTACCGCCAGCGCCAGGGCGAGCGCGAGAGCCGGCAACCGGCTGGGCATCGACGGGCGCCGCACGTCAGCGCAGCTGCAGGGCTTGCGGCGTGAAGCGCACCGTGTCAGCAGCGTTGCCGAGGAGGACGTGCGGGTTCACGCGTGCGGACTGGCGCAGGTTGGCCGCTGCGATCAATGGCACCGTCAGGCGGGCCAGGTGTCTGTTCATCGAGGATCTCATGGTCGCGGGGGCGGCGCCGTGTCGTGACGCTCGGCGGGGCGCATGCTGGCGCGCGCGGGCGGTGCTCGCAATCCCACGGTTGTGTCGGGCGAGCGGCGCGCCGCAGGGCCACGGGCAGGGTCAAGGCAGCCAGGCCAGCAGCTCGCAACCCAGGCCATGCGGGTAGATCTTGCCGGCGGCGTCCTTCATGCCCCGGAACTCCCGGGCTTCCCGGCTGGTGCGGGACACGTTGCGTGCCGAGATGGGGACGTAGCGCAACTCGCACGCCGAGACCAGGTCGGACGTGCCGTAGCCGATCCGGAACGCGATGAACCGGCCATCGGGCGAGAAGATGGGATGGGAGGCCCGCCCACCGGCGGCCGTGATCGGCTGCAGGTCGCGGCCGTCCAGCGAGCCGAGCCAGTAGTCGTGCCGCAGCACACGACCTTGCGCGTCGACGTCGGCGATATCGACCAGCAGCTGCTGTCCCCGTGGGCTGACCACCAGATCCAGCGGCCGCTGGTTCGGGCGCAGCGACAGATTGCCCAGCACGGTCGTCTGGCGGGCACCGGTCGTGGTGATGGTCGTCAGCAGGCCTCCGCTGGAAATGCCGAGCAATCGGCCATCGGGCAGCCAGGCGGTGTACTGCGTGCGGCTGCGGTCGTCATCCGCCCAGATCACCCGCCGGGCGGCCAGGTCGTAGACGGCGTAGGTGGAATACGAGAGGGCGTTCTCGCCCCAGTTCATCCGGATCAGGTTGGCGTTGACCGGCGAGAACTCGACGTCGGTGATGGCGCCGTCGACGACGAAGTGGTCGATGACGCTGCCGTCGATGCTGCGGCGTATCCAGATCTCGGTCGTGTCTCCACTGGCGTCATATCGCTCTTCCAGGTAGCGCGAGCCATCCCGTGTGGGGACGGGAAAGCGGTAGCCACCCAGCGCCCGGTAGGCCCCGGTGCCGATGTCGCTGATGGCACTGCCTTCCTGGCCCACCAGGTTCTTGTCGTGATGCCAGAGTTTTCCGCTGGGCACGGTGGCGCCCGATGTCATCGGCTGGGCCGCAGCGGCGGCCGCAAGCAGCAGGCCAGCCGCCAGAGAAGGGCCGATGAGGCGCCTCATCGCGTCGAGGGCATCGCCGGTGTGGCTCTGCATCATCCAGCCATCCGGGCGAGCGCGGATGCAGTGCCAGCGGGGCACGTCAACGCAACGCCAGCGTGCCCTGCGACAGCACCATCCGGTCCGCGGACGGGCCCAGCACGCTGGCCAGGTTGGCGCGAGCGTGGTTGCGGAAGTGTTTGGCGGGCTCCGACGCCGGGTTCTTGTCCAGCTCCAGCTTGGCGAGGTAGACAAACATGCCCACCATGGCCAGCTGCTCGAACGTCTCCCGCTTCAACCGGGCCGTCGTTCGCTGGAAGGCCGGTGAGGTGGCCAGTCCGCTGCGCATCTGGGCCACCAGCCGCGGGAAGTCGGCATCGGCCACCAGCGGCTGTCCCTGCGAGGCCGCGTAGTTGGCGGCGACGAAGAAGGCCAGGGCGACCGCTACATCGTTGGCCGGCTGCTGCGCCTTCTGTGCCGCCTTGGCAAAGAGGTCCAGCGACTGTTCCAACACCGACTTCATCGGAGCGGGCTGCTTGGGCGCGTAGGCACGGGCCAGCGTGTCGGCCGTGTGCAGGGGCACCGGCGACTCCGGCGCCACCGTGCTCACGCCGGCCGCCGGCGCTTCGGCCGCGGCGCCAGGCTGCGCCTGGTTCAGGACGCTCAGGTTCATGAAGTTCGACGCGGCGAAGCTGAGCTGCGGCGCGGCGTAGAACGGGTAGTCCGTGGCGCCGAAGCCCTGCGCCCAGGTCATCCCAAGGGGGGCTGACAGGAACGCCGCGATGACTGCCCGCTGGGCGCAGGCGCGCAGGGTGCCGCGTGGGTTGGGCCGCAGGGAGTGCCGGTCAGGGTTCATCGTCATGACTGAGATCCTCGTCTTCAACAGTGATGCCGCGGCGAGCGGCTGAACGGTACGGTGGCGACGGCACGCCTGCGGCGTGTCCGGCTACGGAATCCAGCGGACGTTCGAACAGGTGGACACCCACTGACCCGAGTCGCCACTCGACGCCTTCACCTTCAGCGCGATGTCGCGGTTGATGCTGGGCCATGCAATGGCGGTGGGGGCACTGGCGGTGGCGGGCAGCACGTAGACCGGGTTCGCATCGCAGCCCGTCGTGCCGACGACGCGCGCGCCGCCAAACGGCTCGTCAGGCCAGACGGGCGCGACGACCGCGCCATTCATGTAGAGCACGAAGGCCACCCACTTGCCGTCGGGGGACCAGGTGGGGCTGTCAAAAGAATAGCGCAGCGCGCTGTCAGCATCGGCCACGGCCGTGAGCTGTCGCAGCCCGGTGCCGTCGATGTTGGCAACAAGAACGTGAGTATCGAAATCGTTCTTTCGCTTGAGTTCCCAGGTGAAAGCGATGCGCGTGCCGTCGGGGCTGACAGCCAGGCTGCTGTGACCGGCCACATACCCTCCACCCTCGAAGACCGAGTTCTCCGGCAAGGGCAGGCGGGCCAGCAGCTGCGAGTCGGCGCTGGTGGGCGAGGACACCCACAGCTCGTTGGCCACGAGGTAGACGTAGCGCCCATCGGGCAGCCACGCCTGCGGCTCGCCGATGACGGTCGCGTCGTCCAGGCGAGAGCCGCGCTTCTGGATCTCCAGGGTGCTGGCGTCGAAGATGGTCAGCCGGCGTGGCACCTGGAAGTTGTCACCGTATTGCGCCATCAGCCATTTGCCGTCGGGCGACAGGCGCAGGTCGGCAGCGCCCAACACGCCGGATATCGATGCGGGCGAGGCCTTGGGCGCCAGGTCGGTGGCGCCGAAGACGGCCAGGGGGTAGGCCGAGGCGCCGTTGCGGTCGGCCCAGCGGACCAGCAGCGTGCCGTTGGCATTGGCCTGCCAGCGGTCCTCGGCGGCATCGCTGGAGCCCGGCAGGGCCACCTGCCGGCCGGTGGTCAGGTCCATGATCCGCGCGTTCGTGCCGTCCGGCGCGTTCACCAGCAGACGCCCCGGGAGCACGGTGTTGCCGTAGGTGGCAATCGCCTGCGTCGGCGGTGTGACGGGAGGCGTGGCCGGCGGCGTGGTGGGCGTGGCTTCAGCGCCGCCGCCACCACCACCGCCGCAGCCGGCCACGACGGCCAGGGCCAGGGCCGACAGGGCCAGGGCGGTACTTCGTAGGAAATCGGATCGGTACTTCATGCGCTTCGGTGGTTGAGACAGGGACGGGAAGCCACAACGCAAAAAGCGCAAGAGGCCGATCGGCCTCCTGCGCCCAGGGAGTGGCGAGACTTATTGCTTGCGAGCCACGGACGACATCGCTTCACCGATCGACTTGATCGCGGTGGAGAAGGCGTTCTGCAGCAGGCTGAACTCCTGCGACGTGGCCTGGAACTCGGCGTTCAGCAGTTGCATCTGCTTGGCAGACTCCTGCTGCTTGGCGGGGTCCTTGCTGCCGGTGGTGGTGTTGGCGATGTCGTTGCTCAGCTTCACCATCTTGGCGGCGCGGTCGCCCATCGTGGAGCCCATGGCCTTGGCGATGGCCACCAGCCAGCTTTCGGCGCCGGCCTTGCCGTCACTCTTGCCGTCGGCCTTCATCTGCTTCTTGACTTCGTCGACGATCTGCTTGGCCGAGTCCTGGATGAATTGCTGCATCCAGTCGCCGGCGACTTCCTTGGCCTGGCCCGCGGCTTCCGGGGTCACGCCTTGCTGGCTCTTGGCCAGCAGCTGTTGCACGGCTTCGTCGATCTTGGCCTTGACTTCGTTGGCCAGGAACTTGGGCATGCCATGTTCCTTCTGCAGCGTGTCGACGGCTTGCTTGGTGGCGTCGCCGACGGCTTGCTGCAGCATGCCGCCAATGGCCTGGCCGATCATGGCGCCGATGGGGCCGCCGAAGATGCCACCGACGATGCCGCCCACGGCGCCGAGGATGCCACCCGAGCCGCCACCGCCCAGAACGCTGCTAACTGCTGATCCCATGTCAATCTCCAAAGATGTGAGGTGAGTTTTGCGGCGGAGACCGCCGCAGTGATTGATTGCTCTGCGAGGCATCTGAGGTCGGTGGCGACTGAAGAAAAACACCGAGCTCGCTGCGTGTCTTGTCGCGAAGGTTCTCGAATCAAACTCTGCGGCGTTGACGGAACTCATTACACGGGGCCGGGGCCATGCTGCCTATCTGCGGCTGCTCCTAATTCGCTGCGTGCCGCGCTAGGGTCGGCCGCAGTCGCCACGTCCAGGTGGCGCAGCGCGGCGCTCAGCGCCGGCAGGTCCAGCCCCAGCTGGCCGCGCAGGCTGGTGCGCGCCATCCACGTGGCCGAGGCCTGCTGCGCCTTGCCTTGGCGGCTGGCCTGCACGGTCCATTCGCCCAGCGCCACGGCCAGCACGGCGAAGCGCTCGAAGGCGTCCTGGCGCTCGGCGAGCGGCGCGTCGTCCCAGGGCAGCTCGTCGATGACCCAGGCTTTGAGCCACTGCGTGACGGCCCGCCAGCGCGGCCCGGTCAGCGGCTCGTGGTCCATGGCCTGGCGGCATGCGCCCAGATAGGCGGCCAGGGCGGCGCCCAGGTCGTCCTCCGGGGCACCGCCGGCCAGCTGCTGCCGGTAGTGCTGCAGGCAGTGGGCGATGAGTTCGGCGTGCGCTGCAGCGCCGCCCAGCAGTTCGCCCAGCGCGCCGGCCACCTGGTTGTCGGCGGCAGGGCGGGGCGGCAGGCGCCAGCGCGTTGCGGGCTCGCCAGGCTCGGCATCCGACAGCGGTGCGTGGGCCAGGCGCGACTGCGCCAGCGCCTGTTCGATGCGCTGTCCCAGCGCCGTCTGCCAGGGGGTGGGGGATGCGGAGGTGTTCATGCAGGCTCGGGGGTGGGTTGCGGGTCGGCATGGCGTTGGCTGCGCAGGCGTTCCCGGTGGCTGAGGTGGCGGACGCGCTGCCAGGTGGCAGCGTCCAGCGCGTGGTGCTCGGAGACCTGGCCTTCGTACGGCGCGCTGCCGCGCGGCGTGAAGCCCAGCGCTCGCAGGCAGGCGGCGGCGCTGCGGTTATCGGGGTGGCAGATGCCCCACACCGCGCGCAGTCGCAGGCGGCCGAAGGCGTGGCGCAGCAGCGCCTCGCCGCCGGCCAGGCTCAGGCCGCTGCCCCAGTGCGAGGGCAGCAGGCGGCTGCCCAGCTCGGCGTCGCCGTCCCGCACGCCCAGCCCGGCGGTGCCAGGGCTTGCCTGCAGCGGCATCAGGCTGAACCAGCCGGCGAACTGCGCTCCGCCGGGGGCTGGCACGTCGCAGCGCCAGATGCCCAGGCCCGGGTGGCGGCGGTAGAAGTCGCCCAGGCAGGTGGCGAAGGTCTGCGCCCAGGCGGCGTCGTGCAGCGGCTGGGCATCGGGCAGCAGCGCGCGCACCCTCGCGTCGGCGTGCAGGTGCTGGATGTCGGCCGCGTCAGCCGCCGTGAACTCGCGCAGCTGCAGGCGCTCGTCGTGGTGGCTGAAGGCGCTCATGCGTCGCTCCGCGGCGCGCCGGGCAGCGGCCAGCGCGCCAGCAGGCTGATGCCGCCGGCCGTCACGCCCAGCATCCAGCGCTCGCCGGCGTGGTCCAGCAGCACGACGCGTTCGCGCGCGCCCAGTGGCAGTGCCCGCACGAAGCGCAGCGCGTCGCCGGCCTCGGCAGGGCCGCCGGTGCGGTCCTGCAGGCGGCGCCAGCCCTTGATGAGCACCCAGGCCAGCGCCAGCACGAAGGCCAGCGCGAGCACGGTACTGGCGAGGTTGAGCAACAGGTCTTGCATGGGTCAGGCTGGCGCGGCGCGCGCGTCGAGGTCGGGGTGGGGGGTCAGGTCTTCACCGGGCGCAGGCCGCCGGCGCGGCGGCTCGGGGGGCACCTCGTGGCGGCGGTGCGGGTCGGCGCGCGCGGCTTCCCACTTGAGCTGCTCGCGCACGCCGTCGGCCCACACGATGACCTCGGCCAGCACGTCGAACAGGTCCGGCGGCACCACCTCGCCCTCGTCGCAGCGCGCCAGCAGTTCGCGCGCCAGCGGCACGTTGCGCACGATGGGCACGCCGGCTTCCTCGGCCGCCTCGCGCATCGCGCGGGCCACGTGGTCCTCGCCCTTGGCGCTGATGGTGGGCACCGGGCAGCGGCCGGGCTCAAAGTCGATGGCGATGGCCACGTGCGTGGGGTTCACGACCAGCGCGTTGGCGCTGCGTGCCGCGCCGGCCTGGTTGCGCTGGCTCCACTCGGCGTGGGCCTGCTTGCGCTGCTGCTTCAGCAGCGGGTCGCCCTCGCTCTCCTTCATCTCCTGCTTGATGTCGCGCATGCTCATGCGCAGCTTTTTCGTGAAGCGATGCCGGGTCCACAGCGTGTCCAGGAAGGCCACGCCCGCGAACACGCCCACGGTCCAGGCGAGCACCTTCACCGTGGCCTCCCACACCAGCGCGCCAACGTGCTGCGCCGGCCGGTCGCCGGTGGCCAGCCGCATCACGTCGGGCAGCAGCGTGTGCGCCACGGCCCAGCCGATGCCCAGCAGCAGCGCGGTCTTCAGGATGCCCTTGAGCAGTTCCACCAGGTTGTCCAGCGAAAACATGCGCTTGAGGCCCGCGGCCGGGTTCAGGTGCTCCATCTTGGGCGCCACCTTCTCGAACGCCAGCACCGGCCCGGCCTGCAGGTACTCCACCAGCGTGCCCAGCGCTGCCACCGGGATGACCAGCAGCCCCACCAGCAGCACGGCCAGCTCCACGCTTTGCCACCCCAGCAGCGCGGCCACGTGACCGAAGCCCTCCTCGCGCCAGCCCGTGCCGATGCGGGCGAGCAACGACTCGCACAGCGCCGCGAAGCGCTGGGCGCCCAGTGGCAGGCACAGCGCGCCCATCACCAGCCAGGCGAGCAGGCCAGCCGTGCTGGTCAGCTCCTTGCCCTTGGCAATGTCGCCCTTCTTGCGCGCGTCCTGCAGGCGCTTGTGTGTGGGCTGTTCGGTCTTGTCGCCGCTGTCGTCGGCCATGGGCGCATAACACCTATTTCTAGGGGGTGCAAACGGGGTTTGTGAAAACTTGTTTGCAGTCGCCTTGACCAGACCTACTTCTAGGGAGGCTTTTCACCCCACGGTGCCTGGGGAATCTGGCGCTGCGGAGCCGAACGATGCCTGCTGAAGAAGGCCTCAAACGGGTCAGATGTTTCTACGCGTAAACGTGGGGGTAGGGCTTCTACATAAAGGAGCAATTCCTACGGGTTGGTCAGTTACTTTTGCTTGCAATGGTCAGCCGTTCGTGAAACCTTGCACGCATAGTCCGCCCGGTTTTCGGAACAGGGGCACCCAGGTGTTTGGACTTCGACGGTTTTGCCAGCTCACGGCGACGATGGCGTTAGCCTTCGCGGCCGCCGGCGTGCAGGCAGGCACAGGCTGTGCCGCCGTGACCGCCGACGACCTGCTGGGCGCGTCGGCAGCAGGCGGCGGCTTCGTGCTGACCCAGCGGCTGTGTGCGACGACGCTGGTGCGCAGCCGTGCGGCCACGGCGCCACTGCCCGGGGAGCCGGCCGAGGCCGACGCACCGCCGCCGGCCGTGGTGGCCACGCCCGTGCCGCGTGCGGTGCTGGCGCGGCCGGTGGCGCTGTCCGCAAAGGACCCGGCCGGCCAGGCCCGCGTGCGCGCGCTGGCGCCGCTGATGGCCGACGTCGCGCAGCGCCACGACATCGATCCGCTGCTGCTGCACGCCCTGGCCCACATCGAGTCGCGCCACCAGCCGCAGGCCATCTCGCCGGCCGGCGCGCGCGGCCTGATGCAGGTCATGCCGTCCACCGGCCGCGGGCTGGGCGTGGCCGACGCCGAGCGCCAGCTGCTGTCGCCCCAGGCCAACCTCGAGGCCTCGGCCCGCTACCTCAAGCAGCTGCAGGCCCGCTTCGGCAACAACCTGACGCTGGTGCTGGCGGCCTACAACGCCGGCGAGGGGGCCGTGGAGCGGCATGGCCGCCGCGTGCCGCCGTTTGCCGAGACGCAGGCCTATGTGCGCGACGTGCTGGCCGTCTACGCCGAGTTGCGCCGGCGGCTGGGAGGCTGGTCATGAGCGCGCTCAAGCGCGACGGCCTCTCGGGCTATTTCGCCGTGACCGACCGGCCGCGCGAAGGCTGGGTCGCACGCTTCAGCGACCTGTTCCTCGTCGCCGGCATCGTCGCCATCGTGGCGCTGATGGTGCTGCCGCTGCCGCTGTGGCTCATCGACCTGCTGGTGGCCGTCAACATCGCCTCGGGCCTGGTGCTGCTGCTGATCGCGGTCTACGTCGCCGGGCCGCTGGAGTTCTCGGTGTTCCCCAGCGTGCTGCTGATGACGACGCTGTTCCGGCTGGCGCTGTCCATTGCCACCACGCGGCTCATCCTGCTGCACGCCGACGGCGGCCACATCATCGCGACCTTCGGCAAGATGGTGGCGGGTGGCAACCTCGTCGTCGGCCTGGTGGTGTTCCTCATCATCACCGTGGTGCAGTTCATCGTCATCGCCAAGGGCGCGGAGCGCGTGGCGGAGGTGGCGGCGCGCTTCTCGCTGGACGCGATGCCGGGCAAGCAGCTGTCCATCGACTCCGACCTGCGCTCTGGCCTCATCGACAAGGACGAGGCCAAGCGCCGCCGCCGCACGCTGGAGATGGAAAGCAAGCTGCACGGCAGCCTCGACGGCGCGATGAAGTTCGTCAAGGGCGACGCCATTGCCGGCATCGTCATCATCCTCATCAACCTGCTGGGTGGCCTCGCCATCGGCGTGCTGCAGCAGGACCTGTCGATGGGCGACGCCGTGCATCGCTACTCCATCCTCACCATCGGCGAGGGCATGGTGGCGCAGATCCCGGCGCTGCTGGGCGCGATGGCCGCGGGCCTGCTCGTCACGCGTACCAACGACGACGAGCACGACCGCCACCTGGGCGACGCCATCCGCAAGCAGCTGGGCGCCAAGCCGCGCGTGCACCTGATGGCCGCCGGCATCTGCCTGATGCTGGGGCTGGTGCCGGGCTTCCCGCCGCTGGTGTTCGGGCTGCTGGCGCTGGTGTTCGGTGCGGCCGGCGTCATGCTCAGCGACTGGGGCCGCGACTGGCTGGCCCAGCGCCTGCCACAGCGCCAGAACGAACGCACCGCCCCGGCCGCGCTGAAGACGGCGCAGCCGCGCGTGCGCCCGTCGGTGCCGCTGCTGCTGGAGCTGCCGCAGCGGCTGCTGGCCGACGGCGGCGTGGCCGCCACCCGCGCCGTCGAGGCCATGCTGGACGAGCTGCAGCTGGACCAGGGCCTGCCGTTGCCGCGCCTGGCGCTGCACGGCCGCGTGGGCCGCGGCGGTTGGCGGCTGCTGGCGCACGAGGTGCCGCTGGCCGAGGGCGAGCAGGCCGATGACGTGCGCGCGCTGGCCGAGCAGGTGCGCCAGGCGCTGCGCCGCCACGCGGCCCTGTTCATCGGCATCCAGGAGACCAGCGAGCTGCTGACGCGCGCCCAGGCCGACCTGGCCGACGTCGTGAAGGAGGTGCTGCGTGCGCTGCCGGTGCAGAAGGTCACCGAGGTGCTGCGCCGGCTGGCCTCCGAGGCCGTCTCCATCCGCAACCTGCGCGACATCCTCGAGGCGCTGGCCGAGGCCAGCCAACGCGAGAAGGACGTGCAGGCGCTGACCGAGATGACGCGCATCGCGCTGCGCCGCCAGACCCACCACCGCGTCTGCGCCGGTGGCGAGCTGCGCGCGCTGCTGCTGGCGCCCGAGCTGGAGGCGCTGCTGCGCCAGAGCCTGCACGTCAACGGCGGCGTGGCGCAGCTGGCGCTGTCGCCCGAGCACGCCCAACAGCTGACCGCCGCGCTGCGCGAGCGCATCGACGCGCTGCAACCCCAGGCCATCGTCTGCGCCATCGACCTGCGCTGGCACCTGCGCAAGCTCGTCGAGACGGACTGCTTCGACACGCCAGTGCTGTCCTTCCACGAACTGCTGCCCACGCTGCGGCTCACGCCGCTGTACCACCTGCCCCCGCCGGGGCCATCCTCCCTGGACGAGCCCCCGCCGGCCGCCCTGCTCGCCGCATGACTTCCCACCTCCGATTCGCGGCAGCCGCCACGCTGCTGCTGGCCCAGGCCTTGCCGTCGCCGGCTGCGCCGCTGCCCGATGGCCTGCACCCGCTCAAGCTCGAGGCGCGCGACCAGCCGCTCGAGCAGTTCCTGCAGAGCCTGTTCTCCGGGAGCGACGTCCCCGTCGTCGCCACTGGCGTGCAGGGCCAGGTCAACGGCCGTTTCGAAGGCGCGCCGCCCAAGCTGCTGCGAGACCTGAGCCGCGCCTACAACCTGCTCAGCTACTACGACGGCGGCGTGCTCTACATCTCGCCCGCCAGCGACACCCAGACCCGCAGCTGGCTGCTCTCGCCCGCCGCGGCCGCGCAGGTGCAGCGCGCCGCGCAGGCGCTGCAGCTGCCGGACGCGCGCAACACGTTGAAGTTCGGCGACGACGGCGCGCTGCTCGCCGTGGGCGCGCGGCGCTTCGTGCAGCAGGTGGACGAGCTGGTGCGCCAGGTGCGACCGACGACCGCCGCCGCGGCGATGAACACCTGGGCCCCGCCGCGCGAGCAGCAGCCGCTGCCCGACTACCGCATCTTCTACCTGCGCTATGCGTGGGCGCAGGACGTGCCCATGAGCTTCGGCGGCCAGCAGACCACGCTGCCCGGCGTGGCCAGCATCCTGCGCTCGCTGGCCGGCCTGCCGCAGCGCCCGCGCACCGCGCAGGCCGTGGACCCCGCCCGCGCGCAGGGCAGCCAGCGCCTGCGCAGCGGCGCCGCGCGCGGCACCGGGGGCGCCACCACGCTGGGCTTCGTGGACGACGCCGCCCCCGGCCCGCGCGGCACCGAGACGCTGGTGGCCGCCCTCAGCCAGGCCGGTTACGCCGCACCGGCGCAGCCGGAGGCTGGCGAGCCCGCTGCCGGCGAGTTCAGCCCCCGCATCGAGGCCGACCCGCGCCTGAACGCCGTCATCGTGCGCGACCTGCCCGAGCGGCTGGAGCGCTATGCCGCGCTCATCAAGTCGCTGGACGTGGAGCCCCAGTCGCTGGAGATCGAGGCCACCATCATCGACATCAACACCGACCGCCTGCGCGAGCTGGGCATCAACTGGCGCTACAACCACGGCCTGTCCAGCCTGATGTTCGGCAACGGCACGGCCAGCGACAACCGCCTCAACGGCCAGCAGGACGTGACGCCCAGCGCCAAGGGCGGCGTCATCTCCGCCGTCATCGGCGACCGCTACCCCTTCGTCGCCCGCATCGCCGCGCTGCAGAGCGACGGCGCGGCCAAGGTCGTCAGCAGCCCGCAGGTCGTCACGCTGTCCAACGTCGAGGCGGTGTTCGACAACAGCTCGACCTACTACGTGCGCGTGGCCGGCCGCGAGGAGGTGGACCTCTTCAACGTCACCGCCGGCACGCGGCTGCGGGTGACGCCGCACGTGTTCAAGGACGACAAGGACGGCAACGAGGCGCCCCGCATCAAGCTGCTCGTGCAGATCGAGGACGGCGGCCTGACCGGCCAGAGCGTGGACCAGTTGCCCATCGTCGAGCGCTCCGGCATCAATACGCAGGCGCTGATCTCCGAGGGCGAGAGCCTGCTCATCGGCGGCATGGTGCGCGACAGCGCCACGGCCGGCGTCGACAAGGTGCCCGTGCTGGGCGACATCCCGCTGCTGGGCAACCTCTTCAAGACGCAGCGCAAGGGCGGGCAGCGCGTGGAGCGCATGTTCCTCATCACGCCGCGCCTGGCCAGCAGCAAGGCGGCCGTCGACCTGCTGGAGAAGGCTCGCCAGCCGCTGCCCAACCCGGCCGCCCCGGCCGTCCCTGTGCAGGAGTGAACCCCATGCCGCTGCCCCCCCAGACTCACGCCGTAGCGCTGGAACTGCGCGTGCTGGCCGGCCGCCAGAAGGGCGCGCATGCCCGGCTTGACCCCGAGCAGGCGCTCGTCGTGTGCGCCTACAGCCCGTCGCAGCAGGGCGACACCCAGTTCGCCGACATCCTGCTGGCCAGCCAGGTGGACTTCCAGGCGCGCATGGTGCCCGCCGCGCGTGGCCGCGTGGGCCTGCAGCTGCTGTCAGGCGTCGCCGTGCTGGGCGACCGGCCGCTGGCGCCCGGTGCCGAGGTGCACGCCTGGGCGCCGGGCCAGCCGCTGCAGCTGGGGGACACGCTGGTGGCCTACGGGCCGCTGGACGAGGCGGAGTGGCCAGAGCCCGTCATGCACGACGGCCCGGCGCCGCTGCTGGCCGGGCCGCGCGCGCCCGCGCCGCCAGCGCGCCATGCCCCGGTGCTGGAGGCAGCGCTTGGCGTGCTGGGCGTCGCCATGCTGGTGGGCGGTGTCTACATCGCCACGCAGGGCCTCACGCTGCGCCAGGCCGGCCAGGCGCTGGCCAGGGCCATGCCGGTGGCCGCGGCAACCGCCACGCCCGCACCGGCGCCCGACCCGCTGGCCAGCGTCGTCGACCTGTTCCGCCTGCACGGCATCAAGGCGCAGGCCAGCTGGTCCACCGACGGCGAGCTGGTGCTGCACACGCAGGAGCGCGACACCGCCCGCGTGCAGGCCGCCGCCGCGGCCGCCCGGCGCGACATCGCCCGCCTGCCCGCGCTGCGGGTGGACAACCAGCCGCCGGCTGCCGCGGCGCCTGCCGCCGTGCCGGAGGACCCCGCCAAGCGCCTGGTCGCCGTCGTCGACAACGCCGACAGCCCCTACTTCGTCACCGCCGACGGCAGCCGCTACTTCAGCGGTGCGTTGCTGCCCAGCGGCCACCGCGTCGTGCAGATCGTCGAGCGCGCCGTCATCGTCGAGCGCGACGGCCAGCGCACGCGGCTGGTGCTCTGAGTTTTTCCCGTCCCCCCCTGCCAACCGGAGTTCCCCATGTCCAACACCCTTCTCACCTCCCTCGCCACCACGCCCGCCGGCAGCACCGGCACCGCCAAGGGCGGCGGCTCGTGGTTCGAAGCCATGGCCGACGCCTGGGGCCAGGCGCTGGACAAGCAGGCCAGCGACATCGAGACCAAGTCCGCCGCCGTCGGCGCGGGCGGCGACAAGCCGGCCGACATCACCGAGCTGACCGCCATGTCGCTCAAGATGAGCTTCCTGGCCAGCAGCTCGCACACCGCCGTCTCCACGGTCGGGTCGGCGCTCGAAACCATGGCCCGCAAGCAGTGATGACGCCCGGCCTCGCCATCGCCGCGCCGGTGCAGGACGTGCAGTTCGGCGCGGGTGCGTCGCTGTCGGCCCTGCAGCGGCTGGGCGGGCCGGCGCCCGCCGAGGCCGCCGGCTTCGAGCGCGCACTGGCCGGCGCGATGCAGCGCCTGGAGGGCCCGCAGGCCGCCGACGCCCCCGCTCAGGCCATGCAGCGCCTGGTGCAGCCGCTGGAGCACATCAACGCCGAGGCCGCGTCGCTGGGCCGCGACGCCCGCGCCGCCGCCGCGTCCGGCCAGGCGCTGACGCCCGGCGAGCTGGTCAACCTGACCGTGCGCTGCCAGGAGTTCATGTTCCATTGCCAGCTGACCTCGAACATCGCGAACCGCACGTCCGAAGGTCTGCAGCAACTCTTCAGACAGCAGTCCTGATGAAACGCAGCCTGCCCGCACTCGCCCTCGCGCTGCTGCTCAGCGCCTGTGGCGACCAGACCCTCTACGCCAAGCTCGACGAGCGCCAGGCCAATGACATGGTCTCGGCGCTGCGGCTGGCCGGCGTGCCCGCGCAGAAGCGCGCCAGGGAAGACGGCTTCGAGGTGCAGACCGCCGAGGACGACTTCGCCCGCGCCGTGCAGATCCTGAAGGCGCAAGGCCTGCCGCGCGAGGACTTCGACAGCCTCGGCAAGGTCTTCAAGCGCGAGGGCTTTGTCTCCACGCCCGTGGAGGAGCGTGCGCGGCTGATGCATGCGCTGTCGCAGGAGCTGTCGCACACGCTGACCAGCATCGACGGCGTGCTGCAGGCGCGCGTGACGCTGGTGGTGCCGGAGCGCCACCCGCTGTCCGACAAGGTGCAGCCGTCGTCGGCCTCCGTGATGATCCGGCACCGGGCCGGCCTCGACGTTGACGCGCTGCTGCCCAAGGTGCGCGCGCTGGTTGTCAACAGCGTGGAAGGCCTGCCGTACGAGAGCGTGTCGGTCGTGGCGTTCGCGGCCGAGCCGACGCCGGTGGTCACGCCGGCGCCCGACGCCGCGCCCACCGCCTTGCTGGCACTGGCCGTGACGCTGGGGGCCGCCAGCCTGGGCGCCGCGGGCTGGCTGGGCTGGCGCCGCCGCCGCGCGGTCAGCCTGGCCGAAGCCGGCCCGCAGCCGGCGCTGCAGGGAGGCGCCGATGACTGAGCGTGTGCAGCGTGCCCGCGTCGCCCGCCGCCTGCTGGAGGAGGCGCCCACCGAGGCGCGCGCGCTGACCTGGGCGCAGCTGGACGCGGCGCCCGCCTGGCTGGCGCTGCCCGCCGCGGAGCTGCAGGCCCTGGCGCTGCGTTGCGGCTCGGTGCTGGCCGCGCCGGCGCTGCGGTTGTGGATCGCCGGCCCGCTGCGCGAGCTGGCGCGGGCCACGCTGGGCGTGCCCTGGTGGCGTGCGCTGCGCGCCGTGCCGGACTGGCCAGCGCTGCCCGAGGCGGTTGCGCGCGGCCTGCCCGCCAGCCTGGCCGACTGGCCCGACGTGACGACGCCCGACGGCCTGCGCCGGCAGTTCACCGAGGCCGGCGCTGCCGTGCTGCTGGCTGGCCTGCCGCACGGGGCGCTGCGCCATGCCGCCAGCCGCCGGCTGGGGCCGGTGGCGGCGTGGGTGATGCCGCAGGCCACCGCGCTGGCCGTGCTGCGCGAGACGCTGGCGCTGCACGCGCGCCTGGACCCGGCGGAGGCCGCATGAACCGCCACGCCTTCATGCTGTGGCACCGCGACGCCGACGCGCGCGCCGGGCTGGTGTCGGACCGCCGCGTGCTGCGCGCCGCCGAGGTGCCGGCGCTGCAGCAGGCCCATGAGCTGCTGGACACGCTGCACACGCTGCTCGCGCAGGAGCGGGCGCGGGTGGACGCCGCCTGCGAGCAGGCCCGCGCGGAAGGCCTGGCCCAGGGCCTGGCGCAGGCCCGCGAGCAGTCGCGCGCCGAGGTGGCCGAGGCACTGGCGCGGCAGGCCCGGGCACACGAGCAGCAGCGCGAGCGGCTGCAGCAGGACGTTGCCGGCCTCGCGCTGGCCGTGGCCGAGAAGCTGCTGGGCGAGCTGCCGGCGCAGGAGCGGCTGGCGCGCCTGGCGCTGCAGGCCGCGCGCGAGCTGCTGCCCGCCCGCACCTGGCGGCTGCACGTGCATCCCAGCCAGCTGCCGGGCCTGCGCGCCGCGCTGCAGGCGGCCGACGCCGGTGACGCCGCCGGCCTGTCCGGCGCTGAACTGCAGGCCGACGCCGAGCTGGCCGAGACGGATTGCCGCCTGACGACCGAGTTCGGCAGCGCCGATGCGGGCCTGCAGACCCAGGTCGACCGCCTGGCCCGCGCCTGGAGTCTCGCGTGACGACGGCCCTGCACGCCCCCGACGACCTGCGCCGCAGCCTGCAGCGCGTGCGCACCGTCGCCACGCTGGGCCGCGTGGTGCAGGCCGGCGGCACGCTGCTGCGCGTGACGGGCGTGCCGGCCCGCGTGGGGCAGAGCTGCCGCGTGTTCGACGCGCAGCGGCCGCACGAGCCTGGCCTGCTGGCCGAGGTCATCGGCTTCCAGGGCCACGAGGCGGTGCTGGCGCCGCTGGGGTCGCTGCAGGGCGTGCCCGTGGGGGCGGCCGTGGAGGTGCTGCAGGAGGTGGCCCAGCTGCCCAGCGGCCCGGGCCTGCTGGGCCGGGTCATCGACGCCTTCGGCCAGCCGCTGGACGGCGGCCCGCCGGTGACCCACCTGCCGCGCGTGCCGCTGTACCGCGACGCGCCGCCGCCGCTGCAGCGCCGCCCCGTGCACGCGCCGCTGGTGTGCGGCGTGCGCGCCATCGATGCGCTGCTGACGGTGGGCGAGGGCCAGCGCGTGGGCATCTTCGCGATGGCCGGTGGCGGCAAGTCCACGCTGCTGGGCATGCTGGCGCGCAGCACGCGCGCCGAGGTCAATGTCATCGGCCTCATCGGCGAGCGCGGCCGCGAGGTGCGCGAGTTCCTGGAAGACAGCCTGGGCGCCGAAGGACTGGCGCGCTCGGTCGTCGTCGTCTCTACGTCCGACCGGCCGGCGCTGGAGCGCGTGCGTGCGGCCTATGCGGCCACGGCCATCGCCGAGGGCTTTCGCGCGCAGGGCGCCCGCGTCGTGCTGATGATGGACTCGGTGACCCGCTTCGCGCGCGGCCTGCGCGAGATCGGCCTGGCCGCGCACGAGCCGGCCGTGCGGCGCGGCTACCCGCCGTCGGTGTTCGCCGAGCTGCCGCGGCTGTTCGAGCGTGCTGGCAACGATGCGCACGGCAGCATCACCGCGTTCTACACGGTGCTGGCCGAGGATGAGGAGGGCAGCGACCCCGTGGCCGAGGAGGTGCGCTCCATCCTGGACGGCCACCTCGTGCTGTCGCGCGCGCTGGCGCAGGCGCAGCACTACCCCGCCATCGACGTGCTCGCCAGCGCCAGCCGGGTGTTCACGCGTGTCACGTCGCCCGAACAGCAGCGCGACGCGGCACAGCTGCGCGCGCTGATGGCACGGCACAAGGAGGTCGAGTTCCTGCTGCGCGTGGGCGAGTACCAGGCCGGCAGCGACCCGCTGGCCGACCAGGCCATCGAGCGCATGCCGCAGATCAAGGCCTTGCTGCAGCAGGGCTCGCACGAGCCCGCCGACTGGGACGGCTGCCTGCAGCACCTGCGGGAGATCGTGGCATGAGCGCGCCCTCGCTGCCCGACGCCGACGCACGCCAGTGGCTGCGCCTGCGCCAGCTGCGCGTGCAGCGCGCGCGCCAGGCGCTGGCCCGCGCGATGGACGCGGAGCGCGCCGCCCGCGCCACCGTCGAGGCCTGCGAGCTGCGCATCGCCCAAGGCCAGGCGCGGCTGACGGCGCTGGCGCGGCACTGGGGCGGCGCCGGCAGTGCCGGGCTGCCGCGCTGGCATGCCCAGATCGAGGCGCACCGCGAGATGCTCGCCGAGCGCCTGGAGCGCGACGAGTACGCGCTGCTGGACCACCAGGACGACTGGCGGCAGACGCAGACCGACGTGGCCCGCTGCCGCACCGAGCTGGCCCGCGCCCAGGCCCGCGAGGCGGCCGTGGACGCCACCATCACCGACCAGCGCCGCCTGCAACGCCAGGCCCGCGAGCAGCAGGCCGAGTTGGAGGCGGAGGACGTCTTCCGCACCTTGCACTGACACCGCCGTGATGCTGTCCCTGTTCTCTTCCTCCCTGGGTGCTTTGCTGCGGCAGGCCCGGCCCGGCGCCATGTCCGATGACGCGCCGCTCGACACCGTCGCTGCCGGCGCTGCCGAGCAGGACTGGCGGGGCGCCTATCAGCGGCTGCAGGTGCTGGCGCCGGAGCTCCCGGCGCCCGACGCACCGCTGCTGCCGCTACAGCCCGTGGCCGTGCGCAGCGAGGCCCCGGCGCCCGCGCCCGACCAGCGAGCGGCCGCGGCGCTGCCGCCCACGCCAACGGTGCAGCGCGTGGAGGCGCTGCTGGCGCAGGCGCCGATGGCACCGCAGCGCGTTTGGCAGGTCGAGCTGCCGTCGGCCGGCGCGGGCTGGCAGCTGCGCGTGGAGCAGGCCCAGCCGCAGGCACCGCTGCTGCTGGAGCTGCGCGTGCCGGCCGTGCTGCAGCCCCAGGCGCGGCGCCAGCTGGCCGACCTGGACAAGCGCCTGCGCGACACCGGCCACGATGTGCTGTCCTCGCGCCTGCAGCCGGCCGTCGCCGGGCGGCTGCGCCGCGTCGACGAGGTGCAGCCATGAGCGGCATCGCGGCCATCCAGGCCATCAATCCCGCCGAGTCCGTGCAGGCGTGGCTGCAGGTCGCTGCCGCCAGCGAGGCCGAGGTGGCGGCGCTGGCGCAGGCGCCCGAGCTGCCGCAGGCGGCGTTGTCGCTGCCCGGCCCCGTGGGCGAGGCCCATGCCGCACAGCCGTCCACCCTGCTCGCTCAGCCGCTGGATGCGCCGGCCGCGGTACAGCCGCTGGCACCTGCGCTGCTGACGCCGCTGGCGCTGCAGCAAGGCCCCGAGCTGCGCTGGCGTGTGCAGGACGCCGCCGCGTGGCGCTCGCTATTGGACACCGTTGGTGACGCCGTTGATGACGACGAGGCGGCACTGGCGTCGCCCGCCGAGCCCGACGCGCAGGTGCCGGCCGATGACATCCCCGCCTGGGCCCAGGCGCTGCTGGCGCGGCTGCGCGAGGCCGCTGAGGCGCCGGCCTCGGTGGCGCCGCTGCGGCCGGCGCTGCAGGCCTGGCGCGCCGGCCTGCCCGTGCTGCTGGCGAGCCCGTCGGGGCTGGCCAGCCTGCAGCCTGGCCGTGACGGCGCCAGCTGGTGCTGGCGGCGCTGGCCGGCTCGCTGGCGCCAGGCGCGCCCGGCCACCGGCGAGCGCTGGTGGGCCGTGCGCCTGGGCCTGGCCGCGCAGGGCCGCCCGCGCACGCTGCGTGAGCTGGGCGGTGCGCTGCGGCTGGCGCCGGGCCAGGTGAGCTGCGAGCTGCGGTTGGACGGCACCGCGCCGGGCATCGCGCAGTGGGCCGAGGTGCTGGTGCAGGCGCCGGCCAGCGCCAGCCTGCGCGGGCTGCTGGGCGCGCGGCCGTCGCTGACCTGGCTGCTGTGCAACCAGCCGCTGTGGCCGGTGGAGGCGCCATGAATCGCTTCGACACCAACTTGCTGCATGCGCTGGGTGACCTGGACGACGCACTGGCCGTGCTGGACGGCGAGTTCCTCGTCGCGCTGAACGCGCCCATGCAGGCGCTGCTGCCGGGGGACGCGGGCGGCCTGGCGGCCGACTGGGCACAGTCGCTGCCGGGCCTGGCCAGCGCGCTGGCCGCGCCGCTGGGCGAACGCCGCCGTTGCGGTGTCAGCGGCGAGTACCTGGCCCAGCGCGTGGCGCTGGATGCGCGCCACGTGCTGCTGCGCCTGGTGGACGAGCGCGCGCGCCTGCATCACCTGCAGCGCCAGCTCGACGACCGCGAAGGCCTGCTGTTCACGTCGCGCTCGCTGACCGTCAGCGAGATGGGCAGCGTGCTGGCGCACGAGCTGAACCAGCCCATCGGCGCCACGGCCAACCTGCTGCGCGGCCTGAAGCTGCGCCTGGCACGCCGCCACCCCGACAGCACCGACGAACTCGCCGCGCTGGACAAGGCCGTGGCGCAGGTGACGTACGCCAGCCAGATCATCGGCCGGGTGCGCGAGTACACGCAGTCGCGCCAGCCCAAGGCCGAGCGGCTGGACCTGGGCGCGCTGGTGCACCAGAGCCTGGCGCTGCTGGACTGGGACCTGCAGCGCGAGGCCGTGCAGCTGGCGCTGCGCCTGCCCGATGCGCCCGTGCCCGTGCAGGGCGACGCCGTGATGCTGCAGCAGGTGCTCATCAACCTGCTGCGCAACGCGCTTGACGCGCTGCGGCTGGACCGGCCTGCCGCGCCGCTCATCGACATCGAGCTGCGCGTTGAGGCCGGCCGTGCCGAGCTGCGCGTGGGCGACAACGGCCCCGGCATCACGCCGCAGACCGAAGCCAGGCTGTTCCTGCCGTTCAGCTCCACCAAGCCCAACGGCATGGGGCTGGGCCTGTCCATCTGCCGCTCGCTGATCGAGATGCACCAGGGGCGCCTCTGGTTCACGCGGCGCGACGCGGGCGGCTGCTGCTTCCACTTCGCGTTGCCGGTGCTGGCCGCCGCAACGCCCCCGACCTTGGAGAAGACCGCATGACCCCTCGCCAGATCTACGTGGTGGACGACAACCACGAGTTCCGTGACTCGCTGCGCTTCTGGCTGGAAGGCTTCGGCTGCCAGGTGCGCGACTGGGGCGACCCGCGCGACGCGCTGCAGTCGCTGGCCCGCGTGGCCGTGGGCACCACCTGGCCCGAGTCCACCTGCCTGATGCTGGACGTGCGCATGCCCGAGCTGTCGGGGCTGGACCTGCACGACGCGCTGCGCGAGCGCGGCATCCACCTGCCCGTCATCTACATGAGTGGCCATGCCGACGTGCCGCTGGCCGTGGCCGCGATGCAGAAGCGCGGCGCCGTGTCGCTGCTGGAGAAGCCTCTGGACGACGCGGCGCTGAGCGCGGCGCTGGACCGCGCCTTCGCGCCCACCGAGCTGGACCTGGGCGACGACGCCGACGTGGAAGGCTCGCGCGAGGAGTTCGAGCGCCGGCTGCAGCTGCTGTCGCCGCGTGAGCGCCAGGTGCTGTCGCTGGTCGTCAAGGGCCTGATGAACAAGCACATCGCCGACGAGATCAAGCTGTCGCTGAAGAGCGTGGAGCTGTACCGCTCGCGCGGCATGCGCAAGATGAAGTGCCGCTCGGTGACGGAGCTGACCCGCATGATGGTCAGCCGCCGGGCATGAGCTCGCTTCCGCAGGCGTTCGCGCACGCGGCCGGATGGCGATTCGGGGCGGGCTCGTTCCGGCTCGCCGTGCGCGCCGACGGCTTCGAGGCTGCCGAGGAGCTGCCCTGCGCCGCCGAGGCGGCCGTCGTGCTGGACCGGGCCGGTGAACTGCTGGATGCGCTGGCCGCGGCGGGCCTCGACGTGGATGCGCCGTGGCAATGGCTGGAGGCGCCGGGCGACGACCCGCCTGGCCTGGCGCAGGCTCGTTGGCAGGGGTTCGCGGTCGAGGCCCGGCTCGCGCTGCCCTGGGCGGCGCTGCAAGCGCTGCCCACGGCCCCCGACGTGCCGGGCCTTCTGTGGGAGCCGGTGGCCGCCGAATGCGTGCTGGCGCACTGGTCGTTGACCGATGACGACGTGGCGGCACTGGAACCCGGCGGCCTGCTGCTGCTGGAAGCGCCCGCGGCGCCGCGCCTGCGCGCACGCACCGAACGCGCCGCCGCCGACGAGCCTCCCTGGCAGCTGGTGGCGCGTTGGGATCAGCCGCTGGCGCTGGAGGTCGTGCTGGGCTGGCATGCCACGCCACCGGCCGCACCCGTCGCCTGCCAGCTCATCCACACCGCGCAGCCCGAGAGCGTGCGCGCCCGCGGCCGCCTGCTGCCCTGGGGCAGCGGGCAGGCGCTGTTCATCGAGGCCGTCTGATGGACCTCAGCAGTTTCACGCCAGCGTCGGCGCTGCTTACCGTCGTGCTGCTGGCACTGGCGCCGTTCGTGGCCGTCATGGTCACGTCGTTCACCAAGCTGGTGGTCGTGCTCAGCCTGCTGCGCAATGCGATGGGGCTGCAGCAGGTGCCGCCCAACGTCGTCATGAACGGGCTGGCGCTCATCCTCAGCATCTACGTGATGTATCCGGTAGGCGTGCAGATGCAGGAGCAGCTGGCCGACCTGCCCGCCACGAGCAAGGCGTCCACCAGCCAGCTTGTCGCCGCGGCCGACACCGCCAAGGAGCCGCTGCGGGAGTTCCTCATCAAGCACAGCCGGCCGCTGGAGCGGGCCTTCTTCCTGAAGACGGCGCAGCGCAGCCTCAAGCCCGAGCAGGCCCAGGCGCTGACCGAGCGTGACTTCCTCGTCATCGTGCCGGCCTTCACGGTCAGCGAGCTGACGGTGGCCTTCGAGATCGGCTTCCTGATCTTCCTGCCCTTCCTCGTCATCGACCTCGTCATCTCCAACATCCTGATGGCCATGGGCATGCAGATGCTGTCTCCCACCACCGTGTCGCTGCCGTTCAAGCTGCTGCTGTTCGTGCTGATCGACGGCTGGGTCAAGCTCACCCACGGCCTCGTCCTCACGTACCAGACATGAAGCCCCTCGGCCAAGGCGTCCCGTGGCCGATCCCCCGAGGGGATGGCGATGCTTGCCGGATTGACCGTCAAGCACATCGCCAGACGGGCCGGCTCGGGGCGGCCCGGCGCTCGGCCCGAAACACTTCTCGAATGGGATCTGAATGAACAGCGACGTCATCCAACTCACGCAGCAGGCGCTGTGGCTCGTGCTGCTGCTGTCGGCGCCGCCCATCCTCGTCGCGGCCGTTGTGGGCCTGGTGATCGCCTTCATCCAGGCCGCCACGCAGCTGCAGGAGCAGACGGTGCAGTACGTGGCCAAGTTCTTCGCCATCGTCGTCACGCTCTTCATCACCGCGTCGCTGCTGGGTGGCAGCCTGTACCGGCTGGGCGACAAGGTGTTCAGCGAGTTTCCTGGTCTCGTGAAGATCACCCGCTGATGCTGGCGTTCTGGGTCGGGCACCCCACCGATGCGGTGCTGCTGCTGGGCCTGTGCACGATGCGCGTCGCCGTGGCGCTGCTGCTGGTGCCGCTGTTCACGCAGGACCTGATACCCGCGCTGATCCGCAATGCGATGTTCCTCGCGCTGGGCCTGCTGGGTTTGCTGGTGCAGGACGTGCAGCCCATGGCACTGAGCGGCTGGCAGTGGGCGCGGCTGTATGGCCGCGAGGCGCTGCTGGGTGCCGGCCTGGGCTTCCTGTACGCCGGCATGCTGTGGTCGTTCGAGATGGCCGGTCAGCTCATCGACAACAAGGTGGGCGCCACGCAGGCGCAGGTGATGGACCCGCTGTCCGGGCACCAGACCTCGCTGACCGGGGCCTTCCTCGCGCGGCTGGCCAGCTGGGTGTTCATGGCTTCCGGCGGCTTCCTGCTGTTCGCGGCGCTGCTGCTGGACAGCTACGCGCTGTGGCCCGTCAACGGCGGCTGGCAGCTGTTGCCGGCCGGCCGCCTGGCCTTCGAGGCGGAGCTGGGCCGCATGCTGCGCCTGGCCCTGCTGCTGGCCGCGCCGTCGCTGGTGCTGCTGTACCTCGTGGACGGCGTGCTGGGCCTCGTCAACCGCTTCGCGCAGCAGCTCAACGTGTTCAGCCTGTCGATGTCGCTGAAGGCCGTGGTGGGCCATCTGGTGCTGCTGCTGCAGCTGGGCAGCCTGGTGGCGCTGCTGAACGAGGAGCTGCTGTCGCGGCCCACGGTCGTGCGCACGCTGCTGCAGCGCCTGTTCGGCTGACTGCGGCCGACCCTAGCGCCGCTGCGGCCACGACTAGCGGCGGCCGCAATTGCTCTGCGCGGCGCGACGGCCTGAAATGCCGTCATCGAGCATCACCGCACAAGGTTCGCCATGATCAGCCTCCCCCGCGTCTCCACGCCCGCTGCTGCCGGCAGTGCCCCGCATCTGGCCGACGGCGCCAGCATCGTCGTGCAGCGCGGCGACAGTCTGCACCGCCTCGCCGCCGAGCATGGCGTGTCGACGCAGGCGCTGCTCGCGGCCAACCCGCAGCTGCGCAACCCCGACGTCATCTACCCCGGCATGCGGCTGCAGCTGCCGGACACCGGCCGCTACGTGGTCAAGCCCGGCGACACGCTGCACGCAATCGCGCGCGAGCTGGGCGTGTCGCAGCGCTCGCTGCAGGCGGCCAATCCGCAGCTGCGCAACCCCGACGTGCTGCATGTCGGCGACACGCTGCGCCTGCCCGCGCCGCGCGCTGCCGCCGCGCCGCAGCCGCCCGCTGCCGGCCCGGGGCTGCTGAGCCGCCTGGCCGAGTTCTGGACGCTGCTGCCGCAGCCCGCCCACGGCCGCGCGCCGGCTCCGGTGGCTGCGCCTGCGCCGCGCGCGGCCTCACCGGCGCCGGCGGCCTCCGCGGCGCCGCGCACTGCCGAGGCTGCGCCAGCCGGCACCGCCTTCCAGGCCCACAACGCCCGCGACCGCCGCTGGCTGGCGCAGCGCGACACGCTGGTCGACGCGGCCCGCCGCGCCGATGTGGACCCCGGTGTCGTCGCCATGATTGCCAACTTCGAGTCCGGCTTCCGCACTGACGCGCGGCCGGTCGCGCGCGATGCCTCGCGCAACACCGTGCGCCAGTTCGACGGCACGATGGCGCTCAGCACCGCCCACGGCCTGGGCCAGTTCACCGACGGCACCTGGCGCCAGATGCTGCGCACGCACGGCGCAGAACACGGTATTGCCGACGCCGCGACGCTCACCACGGCCGAGGCCAACGCACACCGCAACGATGCCGGCCTGCAGGCCGCCATGCTGGCCGAGTTCACGCACGACAACGTCGCCACCGGTCGGCGCCTGGGCGGCGCCGACGACGTCGCCAACGTCTACGCGCTGCACAATCTCGGCGGTGGCGACGGCGCGACCTTCCTGCGCGCGCTGGCCGCCGACCCCACCACCCGCGTCGACGACGTGCTCTCCAACGCCGTCATCCGCAACAACAGCTCTCTTTATGGCGATGGCAGCATCACGGTCCAGGCCGCTTACGAACGCATGGGCGACGCCATGCGCGCCGGCCAGCGTTACGCAGACGATGCGCGGCAGCCGCGCTAACGCGCTGCTAGCACTGGGCCTGCTGCTGACGGCCGCCGTGCCGGCTCAGGCGCAGTACGCCCGGGCGCAGGCCACCTACCGCTCCAGCGAGCTGGAGGTGCGCGTGGTGGTGCTGGACGTGGCGGGCGGCGACGCCGCCGCCAGCGCCACCGTCACGCAGGGCGCCTGTTCCGCCAGCGTCGCGGGGCAGGGGCAGCTGCGCAAGCGCACGCTGGTGCTCACCCCTCACGTGAAGCAGCCCGGCAGCGAGAGCTGCCGCGTGGTGCTGAGCTTCGACGACCGCTGGACCCGCGTCACCGCGCGCAGCGAGGGCGACTGCAGCGGCTACGGCGGCGCCGCCTGTGAATGGGCCGGGCAGGGCGCTGCCCGCACCGCCGACTGACGAATTAGGGGCAGCCGCAGTCGCCAGCGCCGCCCCGCATCCCTAAGCTGAAGGCACTCCCACTGACTCCCCGACGGCCATGATCGGCGCCCCTCTGTCACCCACCGCCTCGCTGTTCTCCACAGCGCCCCTGCGTCCGCTGGGGGCGCCCGCCGCGTCGGCGCGCACCGGCGAGCCGACCTGGCTGGACGGCCTGGGCGCCGCCGGAGGTGCAACGCTGCGTGCGGACGTGGCGCCAGACGCCCAGCGGCTGACCGTGCAGCAGCACGCCGAACGCGTGCTCGCCGCCCTCGTTGCCTGAGCTGCAGGCCCAGCCGCGCTGGGCCGACGCGGCGCAGGCGCTCATCAGCGGCTGCGTCGACCTCGGGCCCCGCCAGGACGGCGCCGTCGCGCTGATGGAAACCGTCTGCCAGGGCCTGGGCGACCAGCTCTACCCGGCCTTCCTGCGCGTGCTGGCCGAGGTGAACCAGCGCGGCGAGTACGCTGCCCGTGCGGCCGTCGCGCAGACGCTGATGCAGGCCCTCAGCCAGGGCCGCCTGCCCAGCGGCTCCCGCGCGGCCTGGGGCGCGCACCAGCCCGGCGCTCAGCGCCGCAGCCTCGGCCCCATCGAATACCTGTGCCTGGCCGCCTGGCCACAGCGGCGCGGCCCGGCCGAGCTGCGGCCCGAGCAGTTCCAGACGCTGGCCAGCGCCGTGCTGGAGCTGATGGACTGCGACACCGACGCGCGCCGGCTCTACGCCGACCACCTCGGTGCCGTGGCCGACGACCCGCTGGACGGCACCATGCCCCGCGAGGTGCGCGCCGCGCTGCGCGCGCTGGCGCAACGCTGGCGCAGCCACCCGGACGCCAGCCAGGCCTGCGCGGCGTTCACGGACGCGGTGCTGCGCGCGTGCTGATCAACCGGCCGGGGCGTTCGCGGGTACGAGATCGGCGCCGCTCGTTTGTTGAGGCGCGGTGGCGTGCGACGGGCGGGGGGCGGTTGACCCCGGCCGGGAGTGGGCCGATGACGGCGAGCGCTTGCAGGCAATTCAGGGTTAGCGCCAATGCCTGCGCCCCAAAGCAGGGAGCATTTCCCTCTGCATGGCACGCCATACTCGCTCCAGGCCAGCGCACATCCAGGGTTCACCATTCCGATAGACCCGCCACTGGCGCACGTCCTGAGGGCTAGGCTCGAAGTGCAAAGACCAAGACACCCCACCACACGAGAACGTCCAGTAAAAAGGTTGGCGAGCATCGCGCGGCAATGCCGGGAGACCGCTCACCCGCGCATCCTCCTCGCCGGCCATGGCTGCTGCCATCCGGCCAGTCGGCGATTGGTGGGCTGCCTTGCTGGGGCGTTTGACCATGCGCCAGAGCTTATGCGGATCGTTAACGATCCGCCTACAACACGTTGAGCGGCTTCGTCATGGCTTACACGTTGCAGGCGATCATCACAACAGCCGGAGCCCTCCCCGCACCGCTGCCGGACAGTCTGCGACTTGTCCCCCTTCTTGGCGGTGTAGATATGGTCCCTATCGGCAAGGCTGCGCTCAAGGCGCATGCACTTCCATTCCTGCCGCTGACGGACGAAGGCAATCAGGGACTTCCGGTGGTGATTGTTGAGTTGTGCGAGCGACTGAGCACGGGAGGCTCTCTTGCTTACGTCGAGGCTGAGTTCTTTGGCGGCATCGGCGCGCAAGCACATGCGCTCTTCGCGTCGGGCAAGCAGGTTGGGCCGGTCGTTGTGTCCGACGATGCGATCAACGAGGCACTTCGCCACGTCGGGGTTCAAAAAGGTGAAGCTGCCGATGAATTCGATGCCATTGGCCTTGGGCAGCGTCGAAATACGGACGACTGGCTCACATGAATCCGCTCAACCTTTTGCTGCAGCGGACGGCTTCGCCGCCCGCTGAGCGCCGACGTTGAACTGCAACTTGAAGACGCTGATCGTCAGTGCCGAGTTTCGTTTGGTCGTTTCGATGAGCGACCTGATGACGTGGTCGTCAGTTTCCGATGAGCCGGAGGCGAATCATCCGAAGCTGCAGGCCGTTTTTGAGGCGCTGGGGGCCTGTGTCGACCTTGTGCCGCTTGCCAATGCCTATTTCAGTGACTTCGCTCGTGCTGGCCGCGGTGATGTTCATGTATTTGACTGGGCCAACAGCGACGGCAACGCAGTAGCCATCGACACCTACAACGATCCGACGGATCAGCTGGACTTGATCGAGTTGTTCATCAGGTGCTCGGGCAGCAGGATCGGCGAAGTTGCTGGACGCATTTGGTCTTACTTCAATGCCTGTGAGATCCAGATCGGCGCTTCTCAGCAAGCCGTTTGCGAGCGGCTGCGCCATGCGCTTGATGGCAGTCAGTTTCCGCGCCTGGTCGGCAGCAGCGGCTTTTCACAGCGCCAGATTCGGCACACTGCCGTTCAACCGTTTGCTGCAGCAGACGCCGTTGCCGCCCGCTGAGCGCGAACGTCGGGCGACCGCTTCCCGGCAAGCGGCTTGAGGCAGGCAACGTCGGCTCAGCAGGGTCGTTCGCCGTCAACCGTCATCCAGCTCGACCAACCCTTCCCGGATCGCCCACTTCACCAGCCCGGCGATGTCGTTAATGCCCAGCTTCTTCATCAGCCGGCTGCGGTAGGTGTCCACGGACTTCGGCGACAGGTGCAGTGCCTCGCCGATGGCGTTGCTGGTGGCGCCCTGCGCGACCAGCAGCAGGATCTGCCGTTCGCGCGGCGACAGCGCGTCGCCGCCCTGGCGTGACTCGCTCTCGGTCAGCGCCGCGGCGGCGAACTCTGCCGCCTGCGGGCTCAGGAAGCGGCCGCCTTCCGCCACCGTCTTCACGGCCTGCAGCACCTCGGCGCTGGCCGAGCCCTTGAGCAGGTAGCCGTAGGCGCCCAGCCGCAGCGCCTCGGCGACGTGGCGGGGCTGGTCGGACATCGTCAGCACGATGACGCGCAGCTTCAGCTCGCGGCGGCGCAGTTCGTCCAGCAGCTCGAAGCCCGAACGCTGGCCCAGCCGCAGGTCCAGCAGCACGACGTCGGGCATCAGCCGGCCCAGCTCGGCCAGCGCGGGCGTGGGGCCGGCGGCCTCGCCGACGACCTGGTGGCCGGCGGCTTCGAGCACGACGCGCAGGCCGTCGCGCATGATGGCGTGGTCGTCAATCAGGTAGAGGCGGCTCATCGGCAGGGGGCATCCAGGTGAGGGACACGATGCTGCCATGGCCCGCGCGGTCGTCAACGTGCAGGCTGGCCCCGATGGCCAGCGCGCGCTCGCGCATGCCCACGGGGCCCAGCGCGTCGGCCGCGGGCGTGCTGCCGCTGCCGTCGCCCGTCACCTGCAGTTCCAGCAGGCCGTCGTCGCCGTCCAGGTTGACGTGGATGGCGCCGGTGCCGGCCTGGCGCAGCGCGGCCTGCAGCGCCTCGCGGGCAACCATGAAGGCGGCGTACTCCACGTCGGCGGGCCAGCGTTGCAGCTGCGCGGTGCCGGCCACCCTCAGCGACACGCGCGGCTCGCCGCTGCCGCCGCGCTGCTGGCGGATCTCGTTGTCCAGCGCGGCGGCCAGGCCCAGTTCGTCCAGTAGCGGCGGGCTGAGCTCGGCGAGCATGGCGCGCACCTGCCGGTTGGCCAGCACGACGAGGCTGGCGATGCGCTCGTCCATGTCGCCACGCTGTGGCGTTGCGGCGCCGCGGTAGGCCTCCCAGTGCAGGCGCAGCGCGGCCAGCGTCTGGCCCAGCTCGTCGTGCAGCGTGTGGGCCAGGCGGCGGCTGGTCTGGCGTTCCTGGTCGAGCAGGCGGCGGCTGAGCCGCGCCAGCTCGTCGGGCGTGGAGCCGGCCGGCGAGGTCATGCGGTGCGCGCGGCTCCGGTCAGGCGGAACACGCGCACCGACTGCGTCACCAGCTCGGCGCGGCTGGCCAGCGACATGGCCGACGCCGACAGCTGCTCCACCAGCGCCGAGTTCTGCTGCGTGATGCCGTCGATGCTGGCCACGCTGCCGTTCACTTCGCCGATGCCGCCGCTCTGCTGCTGCACGGCCACGCTGATGCGGCCGATGAGTTCGTTCATCTGGTCGACGGCGGTCTCGGCTTGCTTGGCCGAGCGGCCGGTGTCGGCCACGATGCGCACCCCCTCCTCGACACGGCTGCGCGAGTCTTCGGCCAGGCGCTTGATCTCCTGCGCGGCCTCGCGGGTGCGGCCGGCCAGCGTACGCACCTCGCTGGCGACGACGGCGAAGCCGCGGCCCGCGTCGCCCGCGCGGGCGGCCTCGACGGCGGCGTTCAGCGCCAGGATGTTGGTCTGGAACGAGATGCCGTCGATGACGGTGACGATCTCGTTGATGCGCGTGGTGGCCTCGCGCACGGCGTCCATGCGCTGGCCGGCCTCCAGGCTGGTGTGGCCGGTGTTGCGCGCGGCGGCGGCGGTGTCCTTGGCCAGGTCGCGGGCCTGGAAGGCGCCGTCGGCGGTGTGCCTGACGGTGGCGGCCACTTCTTCCAGCGCGGCGGCGGCCTGCTGCAGGCTGCCGGCCTGCTGCTCGGTGCGCTCGCCCAGGTCGCGGCCGCCGGCGGCGATCTCGCTGCAGGCCAGGTTCACGCCGTCCACCTCGCGGCGCACGTCGCCCACCACGGCCTGCAGGTTCACGTTGAGCTGCGACAGCGCGCGCATGAGTCGGCCCTGCGCGTCGCCGCGGCGGGACTGCAGCTGCTGCGTCAGGTCGCCCGAGGCCAGGCGCTCGGCGGCCAGCGCCGCCTCGATGAGGCCGCGGCTGGCGCGTGTGCGCAGCCAGCCCAGCAGCGGCAGCGTGGTCAACAGCGTCGCGCCGGCCACGGCCACTGCGGGGGGCAGCGCCAGCGCCGACACGCCGGCCAGTGCGAGCCCTCCCGCCGCGGCGCCGGCCGCGACGAGCGCGCCGCCTTCCGTCAACAGCGACGTGTGGCGCCCCAGCCAGCCGCTGAGGCCGGCCAGGCCCGAGCGCCGCAGCGCGCCCTTGTGCAGCCGGGTCGCGAGCTTCGGCGCTTTGCCGCCGCCGGCGGCGCGGTGCTCCTCGCGCATCCGTGCGTACAGCGCCTCGGCGCTCGCGATCTCGTCACGGCTGGGCTTGGTGCGCACCGACATGAAGCCGCTGATGCCCGTCGCGTCGCGCACCGGCGTGACGTTGGCGCGCACCCAGTAGAAGCCACCATCCTTGCGGCGGTTCTTCACCAGCGCCGTCCAGGGCTCGCCGTCCTTGAGCGTGGCCCACATGTCGCGGAAGGCCTCGGCCGGCATGTCCGGGTGGCGGATCATGTTGTGGGGCTGGCCCAGCAACTCGTCGCGCTCGAAGCCGCTGGCAGCGACGAAGGCCGGGTTGCAGTAGGTGATGCGGCTCTGCAGGTCGGTCGTGGAGACGAGCGGCGCGTCTGCGCTGATCTCGTACTCCTGCTGGGTGACGGGGCCGTTGTCGCGCATGGCTCACCTCCTGTTGTTTCTGGCCATGGCCCGACTGTCCGCTTTTGTCCGCGGCCGCGCCATGCGCCGCGTGTAGGGGATTCTTGTCTGCTGCTGTCGGGGCGGCCCGACACCCCCGGCGCCCCCCTGGCGGCCGCGGCGTGGCGCCACCAAGATGGCGGCATGTCCTCGTCTTCCTCCTTCGAACCCGACGCGCCGTTGGTGCTGTTGGCCGGTGCCGCCGCCGAGGCCGCGGGCCCGCTGCTGCGCGAGGCCGGCTACCGCGTGCGCAGCGCGCCGTCGGCCGCGGTGCTGCTGCGCCTGGCCCGCGGCGAGCCGGTGCCGCGGCTCATCCTGCTGGCCGACACCGTGGCCGAGCAGCCCGGCCTGGGCCTGCTGAGCCGGCTGCAGGACTACGCCGCCACGCGCGCCATCCCGGTGCTGTTCGTCGCCGGCGGCGACGAGGAGCTGGCGCTGGCGCTGGGCGCCGGCGACTGCCTGGGCCTGCCGCTGCGCCCGCTGGTGCTGCTGGCGCGGGTGCAGGCGCAGCTGCGCCTGGCGGCGCTGGCGCAGGGGCACGCATGAGCGCCCTCGCGCTGCACGAGGCATCGCCGTCCCCTCGGGGGACCGACCAGATAGCCCGCGTTCAGCGGGGCGGAGCTGGGCGAGGGGTGGTCAATGCGTCGCGGGTGCGGCTTCGCGCTCGGCGGCGTCCTGGGCGCGGCGCTCGTCCAGCCGCAGCGCCAGGCGCTGCACCTGCTGCACCGACAGCAGGTGGGCGTACACCCAGCCCAGCCAGCCGCGGGCCGCCAGGTCCTGCAGCGTGGCGCCGTCCAGCGCGCGCAGCTTGGCCTCGTTGACGGTCTTGAAGCCGCGCAGCGTGCTCTTCTGGCCGTCCAGCGTGTACTCGATGACGCCGTCCTGCAGCAGCTCCAACGCGGCCAGGTGGTTGGCGAACTCGCGGCTGGCGGCCATCTCCTGGCGGAAGCTGAGCAGGAAGCGCTTGATCTCCTCCAGCCACGGCGTTTCGCGACCTTCGGCGTCGAACAGCGCCTCGCCCTTGTCGGCGTTCAGCCCCGGGCAGGCACGGTCCAGGCAGACGGTGAAGCTGGCGTCGACGTCGGCCTCCGCCAGCACGAACGGGTAGCGGCGGAAGAACGCCGGCAGGTAGGCGCCGCGCGCCCAGCCGCCGTCGGGCTGCACGAACAGGTTCTCGTGGTCACGCAGGCCCACCAGCGCCGCCAGGCTGTGGCCGTCGGCGGCCTCGACGAACACGCAGGGGAAGTCCAGCGCGGCCAGCGGCAGCTCGCTGCCAGCGATCAGCACGGAGTTGGTGCCGCGCGCGAACGCGAAGGGCTGGACCGGCGGCGCCAGCTTCAGCGCGCGGTGCTGGTCGCGGTTCAGGGCCACGAGGTCGTCGTAGATGAGCAGGGTCTTCATGGGGTGGCACGGGCTGCGGTGGAGCCGCGATTCTGCTGAAACCGTGCCGCTGCGCGCGGCAGCCGTCCCCCGTTCGTGGGAGACGCCGCGCGCGCCCGCCTGCCGGAGCGACCATGAAAAAGGCCCGGGGGAACGCCCCGGGCCTCGTCTGCTGGAGATGCCGCGAGGGCCTGGCTCAGCGGCGCTGGTTGCGCAGCCGCGAGACGACGAACAGCAGGCCGGCGGCGAACAGCGCGTAGGTCTCGGGTTCCGGCACCGGGGCCAGCAGCTCGGCGCCCACCAGCGTGCGCGTCACGGTGGGGGCCAGGTCGGTGACCTGCGTGTTGATGCCGTACAGGCTGGAGATCACGTTGACGGTGAAGCCGCTCAGGTCGACGTTGGCGCCGGCCAGCACGGCCACCTCGAAGGTCTTGGGTGTGCCGGCGTCCAGGCCCAGCGACCAGTAGGCGCTGCTGGAGAAGTTGTTGCTGTCGGTGCTGGTGCTGCTGTTGGTGCCCAGCAGCGTCCAGGCGGTGCTGCCACCGGCGCGCACGTAGAACGACGGCAGGGCCGGCACGCTGGTGCCGAACGGCGACGTGAGGGCCGTGTAGCTGCCGAAGCTGGACAGGCTCAGCTGCGCGTTGATGGCCTGCGTGGCGTTCAGCGTCGCGCTGAAGGTCACGAACTCGTTGCCGGCCGTGTTGCCGTTCAGGTTCTGCGACCAGGAGAAGGCATCGAACGAGCCCAGCGTGTCGGTGCGCTTGGTGTTGACCGTGGTCACGTCGTACACATAGGCTTGGCCGGCGCTGGTGGCCGTGGGCGCGGTGACGACGTCCTTCTCGGTCGTGGTGGTGGACGTGGACGCGTAGGTCGTGTTCGTGACGATGGTGTTCGTCCCCGACGACGTGGTGGCCGTGCCGGCCGCCGTCACGCCGTTGAACGTGGGCGTGCCCGGCGTGGTCGTGACGACTGCGGCGGAGGCGCCGGCGGCGGCCAGCAGCGAGGCGGCGGTCAGGGCCGACGTCAGAATGGTGTGAATTCGCATGGGATCCCCCCTATAAAACCTGTTGATTTTGTGAGCGCGGCAGGATAGGGCAGATCCCTGCCAATTCCGTCACGCGGCCCCCTTCAGATCGGGGGTTTCTACTGAGTTTCTCCCCGCTTCGGGGGGCTGAGGCCCGCCCGAAGCGGACCGGGTCACGGGCGCTGGGCGCGCATGCGCAGGCCCACGAACAGCAGGCCGGCGAGGATGAGCGCATAGGTCTCGGGTTCCGGCACCGGTGCCGGCAGCCGGGCGCCGGCGGGCTTTGGGGCCGGGGTGGTATTCGCCGCGGCGGCGGCCGACACGCCGCCGAACGTCGCGGTGTCCGGCGCCGTCGTCAGCACCGTGGCAGACGCCGCGGCGCTGCCGAGCAGGGCGGCGGCGGCCAGGGCAGCAAGGGTCTTCGCACGCATGGATTCCTCCTTCCGGTGGGCCTTGATGAGCTTGTGCAGTGCAACAAGCTGCTTCCATGCCAGCCGCCGGCGGGCACCCCGTGAATGGGTGGCCGCTCCCGGGAGCGCCGGGTGGAAGAGGGCGCGCCCCGCAGCGGCCCCGGCGCGGGCCGCCCCGGCGTGGGGCGCGGAGACTGCGGATGGTGCGGGCCGTTGCACGTCGGGCTGTTGCGCGGGCAACAGCCGCCCAGCAAAAAGGCCCGTGACGCACAGCGCCGCTCGGTCTATGAGAAGCCGGGCGTTTGCAACAGTACTCTTCTTGGGGCGTAGAGGAGTCTCGGTTTTATGGATTCCTTGTTGACGTCACAGGCGCGCCAGAGCCATCCGATTTCAACGCCGCCCTGTCTTGGAAAATGGACTGGCACGCCTAGGCTTGGCCGCGGCCACGTCGTATGTCGACGGATCGAAGCTTTCCCGCTGCAACCGCAATTCGTCGGCATCGATTCGCTCAGCCAGCCTTTCGATGTCGCGGTCGGTGACGCCAACCGCGGCGAAGTGCTCCCGCCAGCGGCCGACCATGCGGATGACATGCGCGATCTCTTGGGCTGCTTCCGTTGCCGCCAGTCCGAAAGCGTCGCACTGGGACATCGCGTTCGTGAGCGTCGACTCCTGCCCCGCGGCGCCACAGATGAACTCCTGGAAGCCCTGGCCAGAGTTCGTCGGCAGGACGTCATAGGCCGGCGCTAGCTTCAGTCGTCCGTTTTCGCGAGGGCTGACCACCAAGAGGGCATGGTTCTTCTCGTGGTCGTCCGTGTTGTCGATGAGGATGTTGAACACCATGCGCCGGAAAAGCTCGCGCGCGTCTCGCAAGTGGGTGTCGTTCATCGAGACGCCCGTGCGGCGAAGGATGCGCGCGAGGGCCGGGTAGCCCATCTCTGGCTCGGCGCCGCGTGCCGTTGCTGCACGAATCGCCGTGCCCGCGGAGATGCTGTGGATTCTGGCGCCAGGGGTGCGGTCGAAGCGGCGCACCGCCACAGCGTTGCCGCCCTGGAGCCTGATGAGCTGGGTCTCGGCCGTGGTGATGCCCGCTTTTCGGGCAAGCGTCATCGACGCATGCTCGATCAACGGTGTGTCGACGGGCTCGTTGTTGAAGAACTTGATGACCCATTCCTGTCCATCAATCTCGATTAGTGCCTTGGGTTTGGCGCCACCAAGCGGGCTGCCGCCACCGGCGATGATCCGGGCCTCGAGATCGGACAGAGGTTCTGCAGCCTCGATCTTGGCCACGACTTCGCTGAGCTCCTGGGCGTTGGCCAGGCGCGGTAGAGGGCCGCCGGCCCGCGGGCTGTAGGCAGTCTCGGACGTGGACACGCCGAGAGCGCCAAAGCGCTCATCACCGGCGTAGTACAGGTACTCCATCAGGGAGGCTCGCTTCGGCTTGTTCACGAAGCGGATGACTTTTTCGCCCCAGCGATCAGGGCGCGCGTCATCGACCGCGCCGACGGCCCGTGCGTCACCTGCCAGGCGGCCCAGAGGCATGTGCTCGGTATCGATGAGCGGCAGGTCCTCGCTCAGAGGGAACCCTTCTTTGAGCCATTCCTGGCCGTAGCGCAGAGAAACGCCCTTTCCGGCGGCGACCAGCTGCAGGACACCCACATATCGCGGCGCGGCCGGATCAGCGAGGTACCAGAGGTAGAGCGTGTCGTGGCGCATCAGCCAGTCTTGCTCTGCTTGTGGAGTCGAGCGTCAGCGGATGCCTGGGCACGGGCCTTTCCCAAATCGACCGCAGTCCGGACATCCATTTCGATCGCGCCTCGATCGAACTCTGGCGCTGCTAGGTTCCCGAGTTCGCCGTCGCGTTGGAGCAGCCAGAGCGCCGATGCGACGATGCCCAGGCTGACGGTCGGGTCGCCAGACTCGAGGCGCAGCAGTGTCGGCACCGTCACGCCCATGCGCTTGGCCCAGGTCTTCAGCGACTCTTTGCGACGCAGCCGGGCCACAGCCAGATCTGCACCGAGCTTGTCGAGCGCAGCGATGGTGGATGGCGGCAGCTGTTGGATGGCGCGGGCAGGTTTGGGCATGCAAATAGAATATAGCTAAATCACTATTTCCGTGAAATTCTATTTGCACGGTCAGCAGGGCCGATAGGCAACTCGGCGATGGACTGCCTGATGGGGAAAGAGCCGCGCCCCAGCGGCGATCGTCGCCATGGACCATGGCGCTCTACGCCAATTGCTGCTTGGAGCTGTTGATGGCTCTGCCCAAATCTGCCGCGTGGCGGAGATCGCCCTCCATGCAACAGGACGTTGAATCACGCCTTGGCGTCGCTCAGACCCAGCAAGGAAGCGCGTGAACAAGCAAAAGGCCCGCAGCCATTGGGCTGCGGGCCTTTTGTTGACAAACGTCCTGTAGGTACTTTTTAGCGCGCTTGTGTTGACCTTTCTGGTGTCAACAGCGGAAAGTTCAGTCCTGACAGCGGGTTACGGATTTATGAGGTTTGCTCGGTCAGTAACATCACCTTCACTGTGGTTCCAGCGCGGTGGTCTTTGGACTCCTCGAGCACAACTTCAAGGGTGCCGCGCTTCAGGGTGGCCGATGCCAGCGTCAGAACTTTGTCGCCTTCTATGGCAGACGACGTCTTCAGCGAGGCACGTTCTCGCTGGGTTGTAACGCTTAACCCGATGCGGTGTGTTTGGCAGCGACCGAGTGTCGGGTGATCGGCAAACCAGGGCGCCGGCGGCTCCAGCTCCACGTAGAAGTCGCCTTGACCGGAAGGGGCGTGGTCCAGGAACGTTTTGCGTGTATCGGGATGGTGGGCGACGCTTTGCATGAACGAAGCGATCGACCCGACCAAGACGCCGTCGGCGTCAAGGAAATTCCAGCCGGCCACGCTGTCGAAGCGTTCAACTCTTCCCTCGGGCAGCATGAGGTCGACGAAAGCGCTGTATGAAGGCACAACATAGTCCACGTAGCCGCCAACAAGGTCTCGCGCCAGGCGGGCCCAGATAGGGCTCGTCGCGTTGGCCTGAGAAACTGTATCGATCTTCAGCGCCTTCGCCTTGGCCACCGCCTGCTTGGTGAAGCCATTGCGCGACCAGAGGACCAGCTTCGAAGTCGGGAGGTGCGCGTGCTTCGTTGCCGCTGACTCGACCCACTGAACGTCAGCGGCGCGACGGTGGTCGCGGCACTCGATGGAAAGCATCACCTGGTGGCCGGCGACAGCCCTGCTGGCGATGATGTCGACTTCGCGTTGCTGGCCAGTCACCGAATCCGTCAGCATCGCCGACTCGGCAACCGTCCACTCCGGCTCAAGCGCCTTATGCACGAACAAGGCCAGTCGCTGGAACGGGTTGGATCGTTGGGGCATGGGTGCCTTGTCATGGGGTGGCGAATTGGGTCGGCCTGGGGCGCTCAAGGTATCGCAGTTTGGCGCCTGGATGGCTCGGCGTCCCTTACGGCAGTTGCGATCCGACCGGAATAAGATTTCCCGCCTAATCTTTATAGCAGGCGCACGGCTGCGCGGAGTTTGCTCTGGTGCCTGCGAGGCAGTTCAGAGTTTTCGTGCACGAACAGCTAGCCGATTCAACGCCTTCTGGGTGTGGATTTGATTGCGACTGCTCCCCTCGACACCTTTCGTGCTGCCTTGCCAAATTTCTCCATCTTGAGATTCAACAGATCATTGGGAAAAGCGCGGACGAGCAGCGCTTCGAGATCGTCAACCAGTTCGGGAAGAATTTCGTACGCGCTGAAATAGGCAGCCAAATCGTATAGCTTCAGCTTTGTATCGGTTGGTTGTCGAACTTTAAGGTGGGCTGACTTGAATTCGACGTCCCTCTCCGGATGGCGAACTAGCGTCATAACCTGTGCGCTGCGGCTACGGTTAAAAGCTAAATTCATCTCCTTCCATATGTTCTGTTTTTTTGTCTGGCCGGCGTACAGCGCACATCCCCGGCTATCGTAAAATATATAAAGACCAGATTTGGCAGCGATTAATGCCTTATGTAAGCCAGCATAATGTTTGCCCGACTGTGCTGTTGTTGGAAACACTGCCAAATTTTTTTCTAGTCTTCCCACGGGCACGCAATCAATGGGGAAGAATTCGACGATTGGTCGGACCGCATTGGCGTGAATATGTGATTTCGCGGCGATGTGAGCTTTGGAAAGCGCATTTGCCACCTGCAGAGGTGTTAGCGATGTTGTCTCTTTTCGCCAATGGCTCAACGAAGCCGGACGTATTCCAAGCAGATCCGCGAGATCAGTGTCAGATACAACCCCCATTCTCTTCTTGAGATGACGCAGAAGCTCGGCCGAACTCATTTTTATTTTGGGATTGGGCATATTCTATTTTGCAAAGGGTTAGAGCGCGAGGATTTGAACTAACTACTTGATCCTGCGATGTCATATTCTGGGATGTGACGGCCAGTTCCAGGCAATATCTTCTTTTTGGATTGATCCATAGATTCGAAGGTGTCATTGCGCCAAGCAACGCCGTCCTTCTTGGCTTTGAGCAGAGTGCGCTGTCCGTCGAAATAGCGCTCGTTGTCCCATATGACTCCAAACGCGCGGCCCGCGCCGATTCTGTAGAGGCCAACTAGCTGAGGTGCTCCGCCACTTGACTGGTCAGCGTCTGAGCGGATAGCTTGGCAAAAAGAGGCAAACATTGCGCGACTCGTATGGCGACTCTTGAATCGCCGGTTCCAGTTTTCGATACTCCTTTCGACGTTGCCGCCGCCTGTGCCGCCAAAGAGAAGAGGTTTCGATATTTCGCCTGTGGGTGCACTTAGAGGTGTGGAGCTGATTACTCCATTCTTACCGGTAGACAGCCAGTGCTCTTGATAGAAAAAGGAGCATCCCACACCTTCGCCGTCCCTAGATGCATGGATAATTTGAGTTTTTGATTTTTGTGTTTCCGGATAAGTGTCCCAGGCCATCCTGATTACCTGCAAGACCTTATCCATTTTTGTTATTGCACTATCGCGAGTTTCAAAAAGATAACCGCTGTCAATCGCGCTCACAATCTGACCTAACATTAGTGCGGCAAAGAAGCGGTCTCCGGAAAATGCAAACACATCCGGATAGACCGTCGATGCAAACAGCTTTTTTCCGTGCTGCCGGGCTCCGTTAGCCCATGTGATTCGACTGTCACTCGCGATGTAAATAGAAGCCGGCAAGAACCCGACCTCCTTCTTCTTGTCTGCGGCAAACCAGAGAAGCAAGGATGTCATGGCAAAATCTTCGTGATAGAGTTTCGGTAAGTGAGCAGAGGCCGCTAACGAGCAACTCCACGGACCGCCCCCTATTGTGGAATCGAAAGAGTCCCCAATAGAAGGCGGGACGAGTGTGTGTAAGGCCCACTGCTTCCCAGGGCGCGCGTTACTGGGGGTGCAGTGGGTCGCCGTGGTCGAAGAGGCAGTGAGCCGAATTTGGGGCCGGGTCGTCGCACCGCGACGCTGTCTCAGCTACAGTGACTTCCGTCTGGTCAATGCAGATATGCATTGTCTGCTCAGGCTCGTCCAACAACACGAACTAGCTCATCCTGCGGTGGTTAATCGAACTTGGCATCCGACGGGGTGAGCTTCCTGAGCGCGCGACTCTGCGACATCGACTCCTGGCGGGACGCTGTTCGTGTAGAGCACCGCCTGGATAACCCGGCGCACGCGGTCGCCGCCAAGCTGCAGCGTCCGGCCCAGACCCACAGTGCAGGCACCTTCTGGTCGGCGTTGCATCGCGCCAACGCGTCCATCCGGGTGAATGTGGCTTCTGACGACAGTTGTAGATACGCTCGCGCTGCAGCTGACGGACGGGCTGCAGCATGCTTGGCAGAGGCAACTAGCTGCCGACCAGAGCCAGAAGTTCGCCGCTTACAATATTGATGTTACTAGGGCGGGCCTCCTCCCAACGCAAGGGAGAACGACCGAACATGCCGAACCCATCTGCACCGATGCGTGACCTCTTGTCGAAGCTCGATTCGGTCGGTATTCATCCCAATTTCGCCAAGCGCGCTCTGCCGGCCTGGTGGGATGACGAGATTGCTTCCGATCCGGCGGGTCTACAGCAGGCTCAGTTGTACTTCGCGCGCGCATTCAACATCGAGATTCAAAGCCTTGCGGCTAGTGCTGAAGTGGCGCGCTTTCGCGTCACTGAGCGCAAGTTCAAGCTGAACCGCAACGTCCCTGAGAACAGTGTCGTCGTCAGCGCGAACTATGTGACCGGTATTGCACGGCTCGCACTTTGCGGCTCGGCTTTTGAGCAGGTGGTGCCATTCGCGGACCCGCTTCGGTTGCGCAGCACTATCTTGCAGCGACACACCTGCGTCAACCTTGAGGCACTGCTGGAGTGGTGTGTGTCTGCGGGCATCCCGGTCCTGCACGTCGAAAACTTACCAGGCAAGAAGATGAGCGGAATCGTTGTGCGGGAGGAAGGCAAGTACGCCATCGTCTTGTGCAAGAAAGGCCATCCGTCGCTGCTGCTCTTCTATTTGGCGCATGAGATTGGGCACATCGCCATGGGCCATTTGTCGTCCGATGGCATCGTTGCAGACGACAAGATCGGCGGCACCGAAACCGATGCGGATGCTGACGAGAAGGAGATGGAGGCCGACGGCTACGCAATCCGCCTACTGAACGGGAAGATTGAGCGATACACGGCCGGTCGAAAGATGGCCGCAGAGTCGCTTTGCGCAGGAGCGGTTAGCACGGGGGAGAAGAATCAAGTAGATCCCGGCCACATCATCGCGAATTACTGCTATGGCCATAAGCTGTACGGGCTACAAAACAAGGCTCTCGGCATGTTGGACGGTCCATCGCAGGGTGGTCCGGTCATCAATGCTGCATTCTTCAAGTCGATTGATGAGAGCTTGTTTTCGGATGATCAGTTGGATTTGCTAAAGGCCGCCACTAAAGCCAAGGCTTAGTTCGACTCGATGATCATCCTGTCGGACACCGATGTGGTGCGCAAGCTCGCGTGCTGTGATCTGCTTCTTGAATTCCTGCAGTTCCTGAGGTGCCCCCCCAACGAGGTTTGGGTGCTCCCCAGTCTGAAGTACCAGCTCAAGCAGTGGTTTGCGAAGTCCCCGCAGGAACTGCAGACGGTGAGTCAGTTCATGACCAAAGTTCGCTCGGCACCCGTCGCAGACAACTCTACGATGGAGCGCTTTAGGTCTCTGGACGTCGGCGAGCAGCAGTTGTTGTGTTGACGCTCGCGACCGACTGACCCAGGGTGCTCGTCCAATACTGACCCACTCCTGAAGGCTACCCGAGGGAGCC
>NZ_JBXAGX010000016.1:0-103379 GCF_058794515.1 Roseateles sp. GW823-FHT07B05 | reverse complement strand
ACTCCTGGCCCCTTCCTGGGCCTCTTCATGCCGGTCCATTCTGTTACCGAACGGTACGGAAACCTGGGACAGGGTCAGCAAAGTACCGCGGCTACTTTGCTGCGTTCCTGGCTACTGGTCTCGCGTGGGGCCTGCTGGCCATTTACTGGAACGAGACATTCGTTGTTCCGTTCTTCGCGAACGTTCTATTTTGGAGCTGGCTAATGCGTCTTCCGGCTTGCAGGAGTTGTGGCTCTCCCGTGGCTCCGCCGATAGGAAGCTCTTTCTTTGCTGTCATTGACTCATTTCGTTCAAAGAACTGCCGCAGTTGTGGCGGCAGTCTGGAAGAATTCCAATGAATCGGCAAACCATCAATCCAGAGGCAATGCCTAACCATTCTCCGCAGCGGACGTCTTCGCCATCCGCTGAGCTCGCACGTTGAGTGTCATGGGGCCATTCGTATCCGGTTGGACCGAAGCAGATGTTGAAGCAGTGGTTGCACGGGCCGACCCTAATTAACTGCTGTATGTCCCAATCATCGTCGGAATGAATGCGAACGACTGTGATCGCAAGTGGGCAGAGGAAATCTGCCTCGGCCTTGCCAAGCATCCACATTTCAATGTCCGCGGAAATGCGGTTCTTGGCTTCGGCCACATCGCCCGTACTTGCCGCGCTCTGAACACGGTGGCGGTGCTGCCCGTTATCACCGCTGCACTACTCGATGAGCACGAGTTTGTGCGCGGTCACGCTGCAAGTGCAGCAGAGGATCTTGGCGTTTACCTCGGGGTCGTTGTACCGGGCATGGAGCGCACTATTGGCAACCATGGCACTTAACCATTTGCTGCGGCGGGCGGCTTCGCCGTCCGCTGAGCGAGAACGCTGAACCGCCAGACGACTGGGCCGCTCAGCCAGCGCAGCAGATCGCACCCAATTTCCGGCGATTCGTCGCGCGCGCCCATGGTGCGAACGCCACGGTCCATAGACTGCCGCCTCCCGAACCCGCGGCAATCTCGCCCGACAGCGATCCATGCGTCACGTCATCACCGTATTCGCGGCGGCCCTGCTGTCGCTGCCTGTCCTGGCCGCGCCGGCCAGCAGCCTGGCGGAGGCCAACCGGCAGGCCAGGCAGCAGATCCAGCAGACGATGAAGGAACAGCGCATCCCCGCGCTGCAGATCGCCGTCGTGCGGGACGGGCGCATCGTGCTGTCCGAGGCCTACGGCCTGGCCAACGTCGAGAACCGCGTGGCGGCCAAGCCCACCACGCGGTTCCCGATCAACTCCGCGACCAAGGCCTTCACCGGCGTCGCGATGATGCAGTTGGCCGAGGCCGGGATCGTGGATCTGGAGGCGCCGGTGTCTCGCTATCTGGACGATCTGCCCGAGGCCTGGCGCGGCGTGCGCGTGCGCCAGTTGCTGGCCCACACGTCGGGGCTGCCGGACATCAACGGCCCGTCGGGCCTGATCGGTGGCGCCAACGAGGCGGATGCCTGGAAGGCGGTGAAAGCCTTGCCGGTCGAAGCGCCCGCCGGCGAGCGCTTTGCGTACAACCAGACCAACTACGGCCTGCTGGCGCAGATCATCGCCAGGCAGACGAACCAGCCCTATGAGCGATACATCGCCACGCGGCAATTCGCCGCGGCCGGCATGGCCTCCTCGACCTTCGGCGACAGCTACGACCTGACGCCCGACGCCGCCACGATGTACAGCTACCTCCCGCGCGGCACGCTGGCGCGGGACGATGCGAACCGCCTGACGCATTGGTTCTATGACATGCCCTACAGCCTCTGGGCCGGTGGCGGCATCCTGACGACGGCGAGCGATGTCGCGCGCTGGCTGGCGGCGCTGTCCACCGGTCGCCTGATCGGCAAGCCGCGTCTTCAGCAGATGTGGGCACCGGAGAAGCTGAACAGCGGCGCCGATGGCGACTGGGCCGCCGGCTGGCCCGTGTTGAAGGCCGCGCCGGATCTGCAGGTCGCCGGCATCGGCGGCGCCCGGGCGGCGTTCATCGTCTATGCCGACCAGGGCTTGGCCGTGGTGGTGCTGACCAATCTGGTGGGCGCCAACCCGCAGCGCTTCATCCCACGGATCGCCGAGATCTACCAACCGCTGCCGCGCCTGCGCGCGCGCTGAATCAGTCGATGGCCGGGTACTCGCCCAGCCCATCCGGCCACGGCGTCAGGATCTCGAAGCCGTCCTTGGTGACAGCCACCATGTGCTCCCACTGCGCCGACAGCGAGTGGTCGCGCGTCACCACCGTCCAGCCGTCGTTCAGTTCGCGGATGGCGGCGCCGCCAGCGTTGATCATGGGCTCGATCGTGAAGATCATGCCCTCCTGCAGCTTCAGGCCTTCGCCCGGCCGGCCGAAGTGGTTGACATGCGGTTCGTCGTGATAGACGTCGCCAATGCCATGCCCACCGTACTCGCGCACGACGCTGAAACCGGCCGCATGCGCCACCTTCTGGATGGCGTGGCCCACATCGCCCAGCGTCGCGCCGGGGCGCACCTGGCGGATGCCGGCGCGCAGCGCTTCGTAGGTGGTCATCACCAGCCGGCGCGCCAGCACATTGGCCTCGCCGACGATGAACATGCGGCTGCTGTCGCCGAACCAGCCGTCCTTGGTCAGCGTGACGTCCACGTTGACGATGTCGCCCTTCTTGAGCTTCTTGTCCTTGCTCGGGATGCCGTGGCAGACGACGTGGTTGGGCGAGATGCAGGCCGTCTTCGGGAAGCCGTGGTAGCCGACGTTGGACGGGATGCACTTCAGCGTGTCGACGATGTAGTCGTGGCAGAGGGCATCCAGCTCCTCGGTCGACACGCCCGGCACGACGTGGGGCTTGAGCATGGCCAGCACCTCGGCGATGAGGTGGCCGGCCGTGCGGGCCTTGGCGATTTCCTCGGGGCTGCGCAACTTGAGGCTCTTCATGCGCGGGCTCCCTTGACCTTGGCGGGCTGAACCCAGCCGGCGACGCGGGCCAGGTCCAGCCCGCCTTCCTGCTCGGCGCGGATCAGCAGCTGGCACAGCTCGCTGTGGTTGAGCTGCGGGTGCAGTTCAGCCAGCAGGCCGATGCGCATCCAGTGCTCGGCCTGGGCGTTGATGGAGCGCGACAAGGCCTGGCTGGCAACGCGCAGGCTCTCATGCAGTGGATCGGAGATTTTGACGATTCCCATGCCGGGACTATATACGATTCATATACAAACCATATAAACCCAGCCGCAGCGCCGGCGGCGGGTCAGAAGCTGGCTGTGAGGCCCAGCGTCACGGCGCGTGCGGCGCCGCTGCCGGTCTTGAGGCCATAGCTGCCGTTGAGCGACAGCCGCGGGTTGAGCGCGACCCAGAAGCCGGCCTGCAGCCAGGGGGCCGGGTTGCGGTCGTCCGCGAACGTCTCGGCCACCAGGTGCAGGTCGTCGCTGACGGCCGTCTCGACGGCCACCGCCCAGCGCGTGCTGTCGTCACGCGGGTGGCGGCCGCCGGTCCAGCCGACGTTGAGGTGGGCGGACGTGGCGCGGCCCAGCGCCACCGTGGAGACCAGCGTCGCGTAGAGCTGGTCCATCTCCATCCGCAGGCCGCTTGTGCGCCGGGCCACGGCACCGTAGGCGAGGCTCCATTCCGCAACCGCGCCCTGCCCGCCGGCGAACAAGGTCTTGCCGGCCGCGGTGAGCGCATCGCCGTGGCCGTCAACGGCGCGCAGGCGCACCGCGGCGATGGACAGCTGCGTCCGGTGGCCCACGTCGCAGCCGAACTGCGACGACAGCACGCGCGCGGTGGGGGCCTCGTCCGCGCCAAAGCGCCCCCAGAAGGTCTCGACCGTGCACTCCCCGTCGCCCAACACCGCCGCGTCCTCGGTCACCAGCGGCCGGCCGGCCTGCGCCGCGGCACAGGCCAGCAGCGCCAGGGCCGCAGCGAAGCGGGCCCGCCACGCGATGCGGCAACGGCAGATGGCATGGATTGCATTCACCGCGCCAGTGTGCGGTGAGCACCCCGGGTGCCGTCCACCTCCAAATTGCTAAAACTGATCGTGCTGTGAAATCTTCAATCGATTTCATCTGAGGCGGCAGCCCACGGAGCGCCTCAGGCCACGACGGCGGCCTCGTAGATGGACAGGAACTCCGCCGGCATGCGCCGGGGGCGGCCGCTGCTGATCTCGATGCAGACCAGCGCCCAGCGCCCGCGCAGCAGCGTCACGCCGTCGCCGGCCCGGCGCAGCTGGAAGCAACGCTCCATCGTCAGCTTGCCGTCGCTTGCCGTCAGCCAGGTGCCCAGCACCAGCGCCTCGCCTGCGAACGACGGCAGCAGGTAGTCGTAGTGCCCCTCGCGGATGGCCATCGCGCGGTCCAGCCGGCGGTAGTCGTCAAGCGTGAGGCCCAGCGCCTCGGAGTGTGCCCAGCCCGCCTGCTCGCACCACTGCACGTAGACGGCGTTGTTGGTATGGCCCAGCCCGTCGATGTGTTCCGCCGCGGGCGCGAGCGCCAGCGTGAACGGCGACGGGCGGTCCCAGTCAGTCATAGGCCGAGACTTCGGGCCGGCGCGCCAGCACCGCAATGGGCGGCGCCCAGCGTTCGCCGCGCGGCTTCTTGCTGGTCACCAGCGTGATCTCGCTGGGCTCGAAGACCTCGACGTTGTGCGTGATGGGCGTCGTCAGCAGGTACTGCGCGCGCGTGCTGCGCAGGAAGTGGCCGACGAGCTGGATGTTGCGCACGTCCAGGTGGGCGAAGGGCTCGTCGATGAACACGAAGCCGCCGGGCGTCTCGTCGTCCTTCATCAGGCCCACGAGCAGGATCAGGCTTTTCAGCACCTGCTGGCCGCCGGAGGCCTCGCCGTCGTTCAGGCCCACCTCGCCCTTGCCGTCGAAGTTGAACTTCACGTGCAGGCCGGCCTGGGCCAGCACCGTGTCGTCGTTGTCCAGGTGCGGCGGCACGGCCTCGGCGGTCACGCCGGCCAGCTCGCCCAGCTCGGCGACGTTCTTCTTGTAGCGGCGGATGGTGGCGCGCATCACGTCGATGTAGCGCTCGCGGGCGTTGAAGGCGGCGATGCGGGCCAGCTCGTTGCTGGCGCGGCGGTCGCTGAGCTGGGTGTCCTGCTCGTGCACCTGCGCGGCCATGCGCGCGTGGCGCTCGACGACGCTGGCGTCCACCTCCCAGTGGCCGGTCTGCAACTCCTGGTCCACATGGTGGGCGCGGATCTCGGCCTGGCGGGCGTTCTCGAACTCGTCGCGCACGGCAGCCAGCGCCGCGGGCGTGACCCAGGCCTTCGGGAACTGGGCTTTCTGCTTGCGCGACTCCTGCGACGCCTTGCGCAGCGCCTCGCGCTTCGCCTCGTGCTCGCGCAGCCGGCTGGCCGCGGAGCCCTCGCCATCTTTCAGCGCGATCTGCGCGCCTTCATAGGCCTGCTCGCTGCGCGTGGACTCGCGCACGACGCGCTCATGCTCGCTGTCCAGCGCGCTCATGCGCGAGGCGGCCTCGGCGCGGGCCTGGCGCAGCACCGGCAGGCGCACGCGGGCTTCGGCGAACTCATCGGCGCGCTCGGAGAGCTCCTGCGCCGCCTTGTGGCCCACGGCCGCGCGCTGCACGTCCTTGAACTGGCGCTCCACCTCGGCCTGCGCCTTGGCGATGCGGCTCAGCTCGCCGTCCCAGCGAGCCAGCTCGGCTTCCAGCGCGGCGCGGCGCGAGTCGACCGCCGAGGCGCCGAACTGGTGGTCGCGCGGCTCGACGAACACGCTGCGGCCGCCTCGGCCGTCGCGGTAGTAGGCGTCGGCGGTGATCCACTCGCCGCTGGTCTTGGCGCCCTCTTCCGTGGACGTGACGCAGCGGATGGCGCCCAGCTGGCGCACCAGCCAGGTCGGCAGCGGCGCGCTGACGTTCAGCGCGGCCAGCAGCGAGCCGGCCGGCGCCTGGCCCACGGCCGAGGTGTCGGACACGACGTAGTGGCGGTAGCGCTGCTTGGCCGCGATGTCGAAGGCGCGGCCTTCGTCGCTGCGGTGCTTCAGCACGACGACCCAGCGCGACGGGCGCAGCAGGCCTTCGGCGGCGGCGCGCCAGGTTTCGTCGGCGATGTCGATGCTGTCGGCGACAAGGTAGTGGGCGATGCCGGCGTCGTCCAGCGCGCGCTTCATCGGCGCGACCTCGGGCGGCGGCGGGGGCAGGCGCTTGCCGCTGAGTTCGCCCAGCGCGGTTTGCGCCTTGGCGGCCTTGTCGCTGGCGCGCGTGTAGTCGGCGCGCAGGCGGTCGCGCTCGGTGGCCAGCTCCTGCATCCTGGCCGTCAGCGCGGCGGCGTCGGCCTCCACGTCGGCCAGCGCCTTCAGCTCGTCCTCGCGCTTGACCAGCGCCTCGGCGGGGCGCTCGGCTTCACGGGCCGAGTCGAACGCGGCGCGGGCCTCGCGGCGTTCGCCGTCCAGCGCCTTCAGCCGCTCCTTGGCGGCTTCCTGCGCGGTGAACAGGCTGTGCAGCGCCGCGCGCTTGTCGCTGAGCGCCTTCACGTCGCCGGACGCAAACAGCCGCTGGCGGTGCAGCTCGCGCGCATCGCGGGTGATGCGCTCGCGGGCCTCGCTCCAGCGCAGCACGGGCAGCACTTCTGTCGCCAGGCGCTCGCGCTCCTGGACCTTGAGCTGGTACTGGCGATGGCTGTTGACGCGGTTGGCCAGGTCGCTGAGCTGGGCCTGCGTGTGGGCCAGCTCGGCGCCGGCCTGCTCCACTTCCTTGCCCAGGTGCTGCTGGTGGCTGCGCGCCTGCTCGTAGCGGTCCAGCACCTCCTGGTCGCCGAACACCTCGAAGACGAGGCGCAGCAGTTCCTTCGGGCTCAGCTCGCAGAGCCGGTCGGTCTGGCCCTGCTCCAGCGCCAGCACGCGGCCGATGGCGCGCGTGAGGCCGGCGGCCTCCAGGCGCTTCTTCCACGCCTCGATGCCCAGCCAGTCACGGTCGCCCTTCTCGACGAGCTGCTCGATCTCGTGCACGCCGTCGAGGATGACGTAGCGGCGCACCCAGTCGCCGCCGTGGCGCTCGATGCGGCAGGCCAGCGTCACCTGGTCGGCATACAGCAGCGAGCTGGCGAACGGCCGGCTGCTGTTCTGGCGCGAGCGCGGGCGGTTGTCCACCAGCGCGCGCAGCCAGGCCGTCTCGGCGTTGGCGTGGCGGGCGTAGGTCTTGTACGTGCGGCCGCCGGAGCACTCCAGCCCCAGCAACGTGCGCATCGCGTCCAGCAGCGTGGTCTTGCCCGAGCCGTTGGGGCCGGCGATGGTGATGATGGCGCCGTCCAGCGGCAGCGTGACGCGCTGGCAGTAGTCCCAGTGCAGCAGTTCAAGCGATTGCAGGTGGAACATCAGTCGTCAATGTCTTGTTGTTCGGCTTCTTCGGGACGCGAGACGGGATGGCCGGCGCGGGCCAGCACGTCGCCCAGCGCGCCGTCGAGGATGCGCGGCGCCAGCAGGTCGTAGTCGATCAGCAGGTCCAGCAGCGGGCCTTCGGCGATGTCCTCGCCACGGCGCGTGACGAAGCCGTGGCGCTCCAGCAGCTTGAGGTTGGTGTCCAGCCGCAGCTTCTTGCCGAGCTGGTCGCCGAAGTCGGCCAGCAGGCTGCGGTAGCTGATCAGCGGCGCGACGCTGGCGGCCTGCGGCATGGGCTTGTCAGTGGCGAAGAACTCGCCCTGGCCGGCGTGGATGGCATCGCTGCGGGCCACCTGGCGCTGGCGCTTGGGCAGCACGATGAGGCTCCACAGCACCACCAGCAGCGCCACGCCGTCGCGCGGGATGTCGAGGTTGTTGTTGGCGGCCAGGCCCGTCTCGCCGAACACGGCGCTCTCGGCCGGGCGCATCAGCGCCACCGAGATGTGGTCGGCGTGCACGTTGTCCACCAGCTGCAGGCCGACGCCGGCCAGGCGCGTGCCGAGCTGGTTCCACAGCTCGGTGTCGATCAGCGCGCGCTTCACGAGCGGGTGGCTGCGCGGCAGCCAGCGGCGGGCCAGCAGTTGCGCGGCGAGTTGCTGGGAGTCGTCGAGAGGGCTCATGTCGCAGTTGAATCAGGGGTGAGGACGCCGCGGCTCATCCATTTGACGAACTCGTCGTCCACGGGGCCTTGTTCGGCGGACCAGCGCACCGACCACGGCTGGCGGGCCATGTCGCCGGTGGCGCCCTTCAGGTGGCGGGCCTGCGCGTCGCCCAGCAGCGGCAGCAGCTGGGCGCGGTAGGCGGCGCGGGCGTAGCTGCCGCCGAGGATGGCTGGCGTCAGGTCGCGCTCGATGGGTTCGGCGGACCAGGCGGCCAGCAGCGCCTGCATCTGGTCCATGTCGGGCGGCAGCTGCATGACGGCCAGCTCACCCGTCGGCGCGGCCTGGCCCTGCGGCAGCGCGGCGGTCTCCGCGGGCTTCGGGCGGTCACGCTCGAACTCGGCCTCGGCGGTGTCGATGAGGTCACGCTGCGCCACCAGCACCGGATGCACGGGCCGCTCCCACGCGCCGTTCAGCAGCGCCGCCAGGTCGCCCTGGCTCTGCAGCCAGCGGCGCACGTCGGTCGTCGTGATGCCGGTGGAGCCCAGCGTCACGCGCTGGCGGTCGGCCTGCTGCAGCGCGCGGTTGAACTGGCTGGCCATCGCCAGCAGCCGCGCCTGGGCCAGGCCCAGCTCACGGGCGAGCCGCTCCAGCCGCGCCTCGCCGGCCGACTCGGCCTGCGCAATGATGGCGCCCAGCGCCTCGCCGGCGCGGTCCACCAGCGTCAGCGCCTTCTCGAAGCGGGTGCGCGCACGGCGCAGCGCGAACTCGCTGCCGCTGGCGATGGCGTCGGCAAACTCGTCGTACAGGCGGGACAGTTGCGCCAACAGATGCTGCAGCTGGGCCGGCTGCAGCGTGCCCAGCTGGTGCGCGCCGGCCACGCCGGCCAGCAGCGAGGCCAGGTCGCCGTCGGGCGACTGCTCCTGCGTCAGCGGCTGCAGCAGGCCCACGAGTTGCTGGGCCAGCGGCGTGACGGCGTAGGTCTGGGCCGTGGCGTCCCAGGCCAGCAAGTCGGCATCGCGCAGGCGCTTCAGCACGCTGTCCAGCGCCTCGTCGCGCAGCACGTGGAAGGCCTGGTTCAGCGCCTCGCGCGTGAGGCGCGACTCGCGCAGCGCCATCAGCTCGAAGAACACCCACACGCGCAGCCGCACCAGCGGCGCGGGCCCGCCGAACAGCGCCCGCTGGGCCGCCAGCAGCGCGTCCTGGCGCTCCAGCTGCCACCACAGCAGCGCCTCCTCGGGGACGGTGCCGTCGCGGAAATAGTCCTCGACGCGCAGGGCGTCGTCGGTTTCTGGCAGGGGCGTGGCTTGGGACATGGGGCGCGGATTATCGTCGGCGGCATTCAGTCGCTTTGAGCGCTGCCACCGGCCGGTTTGAACCCCGGACGGGCGACGGCAGCCCACACTGGGTGCCATCATGAGACAGCCCACCTTCTTCCTCTCCCACGGCGGCGGCCCGTGGCCGTTCATGGATGGCGACTTCCGCCAGGGCCATGCCCAGCTGGAAGCGTCGCTGCAAGCGCTGCCGGCCTCGCTGCCGGCCGCGCCGAAGGCCATCCTGATGATCTCGGCACACTGGGAAGCACCTGCCTTCACGGTGATGACGTCCCCCGCGCCGGGCATGCTGTACGACTACGGCGGTTTCCCGGCGCACACCTACGAGGTGGTGTACCCCGCGCCGGGCGACCCGGCACTGGCGGAGCGCGTCGTCGCACTGATCGAGGCCGCCGGGCTGCCCGCCGCGCGGGACGCGCAGCGTGGTTTCGACCATGGCGCCTTCTGTACGCTGGCGCCGATGTACCCGGACGCGCAGATCCCCGTCGTGCAGCTCTCGCTGCGCCAGGGGCTGGACCCGGCCGAGCATCTGGCGCTGGGCCGGGCCCTGGCGCCGCTGCGCGATGAGGGCGTGCTCATCCTCGGCAGCGGCTTCAGCTTCCACAACCTGGGGCTGATGTTCAACGGCCGCGGGCAGGCACCCTCCGTCGCCTTCGACGCCTGGCTGCAGAGCGCCCTGCCCTCACCCGAGGGTCGCGCCGACCGGCTCAAGGCGTGGGCGCAGGCGCCCGCCGCACGGCAGGCCCACGCCCGCGAGGAGCACCTGCTGCCGCTGATGGTGGCCGCCGGTGCGGCCGAGGGCGACGCCGGCAGCTGCAACTACCACCAGACCGACTACCTCGGCGGGCTGACGGCGTCGAGCTTCAGGTTCGGCTGACTGCGCGAGCGCGGTCAGACGTGATGCGCCGCCACCGTGCGGCGCTCGCCGATCAGGAAGGCATCGGCGACGAGCTGGAACGGTCGCCAGTCGACTTCCGACCGACCCGCCGCAACCATCTCCGCAAAACGCGCGTACAGGCGCGGGTATTCGCCCGCCAGCGCCTCGTCAGCGGCCACCGGCTTGCCATCGATCTCAAGCATGCCGCCGCCGTGCGACAGGCGCAGCCGGCCATCGGCCGCCACCAGTTCGATGTCCCAGGTCTGCTCGCCCTTCTGGCGGAAGTCGAACACGGTGTCGATGGCCACGCCGGACTCGGTGCGCAGGTCCAGTTGCGCCGCGATGGGTGCCTGCTGGTTGGACGGGAACTCCAGCACGGCCTGCTTCACGACCACTTCCTCGGCCAGCACCTCGGTCAGCACCGACAGCGCGTTGATGCCGGGGTCGAACACGCCCAGGCCGCCCGCGTCGAAGATCCACTGCTGGCCCGGGTGCCAGTGGTGCACGTCTTCCTTCCACGTGATGCGGCCGCCGGTCAGCGTGCGGCCACGCACCCATTCGCGCGCGGCGTCCACGCCGGCGGCGAAGCGCGAGTGCCAGGTCTGGAACAGCGTGCGGCCGTGACGGGCGGCCTCGGCCTGCAGCAGCGCGATCTGGCGCGTCGTCGCCGCGGGCGGCTTCTCCAGCATGACATGCTTGCCGGCGCGCAGCGCCGCGAGTGCAGCGTCGAAATGTGCCTGCGGCGGCGTGCAGATGGAGATGGCGTCCAGGTCCGGCACGGCGGCCAGCATGGCCTCGACGCTGGTGAAGCTGGCGACGCCGTCCACGCTGGCGTTGCGGCTGGCAGTGGCCACCAGTTGCAGACGCGGGTCGGCTGCAATCGCCGGGATGTGTTGATCGCGGGCGATCTTGCCGATGCCCACCAGGCCCAACTTCAATGACATGCAGTGCTCAGGAAAAAAGAGAGCCGCGGCTCGCGGCGGTTGTCTGTCGGCCCGGCGGGCCGACGCGGATTTCACCCGAAGTCGCGGCGATCGATGCCACCCCGGGCCAGAAACTCACCTGGATGATCGCAGCCGCGTCAGAGCCAGCGCCTGAACAGCGGCGTGAACACGGCGACGAAGGCGGCGATGTTGAGCGCCACCGTCGCCCAGTACACGCGCCGGAAGGCGGGCTTGGCATTCTTGTGGCGCAGCAGCCGCTGCGCCAGCAGCGCGCCCGGCCAGCCGCAGGCCAGCGACAGCCCGTGCAGCGTGTTCTCGGCCACGCGCCAGTCGCCGCGCGCGGCGGCGCGCTTGTCCAGCGCGTAGACGATGAAGGTGGCCATGCTCATGGCCGAGTAGGCGCCCCAGAACCAGTTGGGCACGCCCCACAGCAGGTGCGTGGCGAGCACGCCGGCGGCGAAGGCCGGGATCAGCAGCAGCTCGCGGCTGCCGTCGCGCGGGCGCGGCGCCGGCTTCGGGGCCAGGCCCTGCACGTCCCGCGCGCGCCGCTTGCCCTGCGCGTCGAGGCCCTCGCGGTAGCGGACACGCTCGCCGACGCTGGGCCGCTGCGGGCGCAGGCCGAAGGCGTGGATGTGGACGAAGCACTTCGGGCCGCCGCCGTCGGGCGTGATGAAGCCGTAGCCCTTGGCGTCGTCCCACTGCGTCAGCGTGCCTTTCATCGGGCCACCTCCGCGAGATGGGCCTTCAGCGCCGCGATGGCGTGGCGCACCTTGGCGGGCTGGGCGTCACGCTGCGGCGTCAGCGCCCAGACCGGCAGGTCGGGCAGCGCCAGCTCGGTGTCCAGCCGCAGCAGGCGGCCGGCGTCCACCGACTCGGCCACGTCCTCGTCGCCCAGCGGCGCCAGGCCCAGGCCGGCCTCGCACAGCTGCTGCAGCGTCAGCTGGTTGTTGCTGGTGTAGCGCGGCCGCACGCTGAGCTCCGTGCCGGGCAGGCGGCGCGGCTGGTCGGTGCCGTCCTGCAGCATCAGCCAGTCGGCCGCCAGCAGCGCCTCCGGCGTGCCCGGCACGCCGCGCTGGGCCAGGTAGGCCGGCGCCACGTAGAGGCTGGTGTGCAGGCTGCCGAGGCGCTGGGCCACCCAGGGGCTGTCGGGCAGACGGCCGAAGCGGATGGCGAGGTCGATGCGGTGGGCGACGAGGTCGGTGAAGCCGTCCTCCACCTGCAGGTGCAGCGTGAGCCCGGGATGGGCCGCCAGCAGCGGCGCCAGCGCGGGCCCGAGGCGGCGGCCGAAGCCCACCGTCATCGCGATGCGCAGCTCGCCCTCGGGCGCGTCGCGCAACTGCTGCAGCTGGGCCTGCGCGGCCTCGGCCGCCGCCACCATGGCCGCGCAGCCGGCGTGGAAACGCTCGCCGGCGGGCGTCAGGCTGAGCTTGCGCGTGGAGCGGTGCAGCAGCGTGACGCCCATGTCGGCCTCCAGCGCCCTCACCTGCTGACTGGCGGCCGAGGTGCTGGTGCGCAGCTGGCGCGCCGCCGCCGCGAAGCTGCCGTGGCGGACGACGCTGGCGAACACGGCCATGCGCTTGAGTTGGTCGAGCATGAAGTTTTTCTAAACAGTCCTGGCGATTCAAGCCGGCTTATCGGCGCATTGTGAAGCAGAAACAATCACTCCATCGCAACCTCTGAGTCTGGAGAACACCATGAACATCGCCCTGATCGGCGCCACCGGCTTTGTCGGCAAGGCCGTGCTGGAAGAACTGCTGAGCCGCGGCCACACGGTGCGCGCGCTGCAACGCGACGCGGCCAAGCTGGCGGCCCGCCCCGGCCTGACGGTGCGCTCGGTGGACGTGCTGGGCGGTGGCGTATCGCTGGCAGCCGAGCTGGCCGGCGTGGACGCCGTGGTGAGCGCCTTCAACGCCGGCTGGGCCAACCCCAACCTGCACGACGACTTCCTGCGCGGCAGCGATGCCATCGCCGCCGCGGCGCGCGAGGCGGGTGTGCGGCTCATCGTCGTGGGCGGCGCGGGCAGCCTGTTCATCGCGCCGGGCCAGCAGCTGGTCGATTCGCCGGCCTTCCCGGCCGAATGGAAGTCCGGCGCGCTGGCCGCCCGCGAGGCGCTGAACCGCCTGCGCGCCGACCAGACCGGCCTGGACTGGACCTTCCTGTCGCCCGCCATGCACCTGGCCCCGGGCGCGCGCACGGGTCAGTTCCGCCTGGGCGGTGAGAACCCGGTGTTCGACGCCAAGGGCGAGAGCCACATCAGCGTGGAAGACCTGGCCGTGGCCATCGTCAACGAGCTGGAAGCGCCGCAGCACCGCCGCGCGCGCTTCACCCTCGGCTACTGAACCGTCACTGCACCGCTGGCGAAATCCGGAACATCAGCACCCCATGGCGGGCCACCGTGCCGCCGTGGCGGCCGCTGACGCCGGCGGTCTTCTTGCCCGACCACAGGTCCAGCACGTCCGCCTTCAGCTTCGAAGGCAGGTCGAGCTGCTCCCATGACACGGCCATCTCGGCCGGCTTGTCGCCGCGGTTGAACAGCACGGCGGCGCGGTCGCCGCCGGCCAGCGTGCGCACCCAGATCTCCAGGTCGCCCTGGCGCCACACCCGGCGGCCCTGGCGGCCCAGCGGGTCCTGGTCGACGCGGATGACCTCGGCATTCGTCAGGATGCGCCGCGTGTCCGCGTCCATCTTCGACAGGTCGTTGCCCGCGATCAGCGGCGCAGCCAGCATGGCCCACAGCGAGAAGTGGCTCTCGTACTCGGTGGTCGTCATGCCGCCGTTGCCGACCTCCAGCATGTCGGGATCGTTCCAGCCGTTGGGCGCGGCGTCCGCCCACAGCTCGGCGTTCATGTCGAGGATGTCGAGCAGGCCGTGCGACCACTCCTTCTTGCCCTGCCAGGCATCCCAGATGTCGCCCGTGGTGCGCCACAGGTGGCCGATGGGCGCCGCCCAGCGGCCGGGCTTGCTGTTGCCCCATTCGCAGATGGACAGCACGATGTCGCGCCCCGACTCGCGCAGCGCCTTGGCCATGATGGTGTAGGCCGCCTCGGGGTTGCGCGGGCCGGTGTAGCACCAGTCGTACTTCAGCCAGTCCACGCCCCACTTGGCGTACTGGCGCGCGTCCTGGAACTCGTGTCCCGCGCTGCCGGGCCGGCCGCCACAGGTCAGCGCGCCGGCGTCGGAGTACAGGCCGAACTTCAGGCCCTTGCCGTGCACGTAGTCGGCCAGCGCCTTCATGCCCGACGGAAAACGCTCGGGATCGGGCTGGATGTTGCCGTCGGCGTCGCGGCTCTTCTGCCAGCAGTCGTCGATGACGATGTACTGGTAGCCGGCGGCTTTCATGCCGGAGGCCACCATCGCGTCGGCCTGCTGGCGGATCAGCTGCTCCGACACGTTGCAGGCGAACTTGTTCCACGAGTTCCAGCCCATCGGCGGCGTGGGCAGCAGCCTGGGCTTGGGGGCGTCGAGCTTGAGGGTTTCGTGGCCGGTGGCCTGCGCGCCGGCCACGGTGGCGGCGCAGGTCAACAGGGCCAGCAGCGCGTGGCGCAGCCAGGTGATGGTCATGGTGGAAAGACTCCGGTCAGACGGTGCCGCGCCGGGCTTCCAGCGCAGCGCGGATCTCGTGCATGCGCTGCTCCGTCAGGAAGTAGCGCGACACGATGTAGAGCGCGATCAGCAGGCCCACGATGGGAATGCCTGACAGGAACACGCGGATCAGGAAGATGGCCTCCTCGCTCTGCGCCGGCAGCTTGGCGTCGAAGCCGGTGAACATCAGCACCCAGCCCGAGGTCATGTTGCCCAGGGCGAGGCCCACCTTGGAGATCCACGAGCCGCAGGCGGCGAACGAACCCTCGCGGCGCTGGCCGCTGTCGAGTTCATCGTGGTCGACGACGTCGGCCATGGCCGAGCCATAGATCGTCCAGAAACCGGCGCCGATGAAGGCCACGCCGCCGCTGGCGAACAGCTGCAGCCAGGGCAGTTGCGGGTTGTAGAAGAACCAGTCGCCGATGAACGCGACGATGCCCAGCACCAGCACCGTCATCAGCGCATTGCGCTTGCCGTAGGCCCGCGCCACGCGGCCGGCGAAGACGATGCCGAGCAGGCCGCTGACCAGGCCGGCCACGCCCATCAGCGAGTTCCACTTGGTGGCCTCGACGACGTTGCCACCGCAGACGTAGTAGACCGTCGCGTAGTAGCCCAGCAGGCCCACCATGGCCGTCGCCAGGTTGTAGGTCAGCATGGTGCCAAGCATCTGGCGGAAGGGCTTGTTCTTCAGCGTGCGGTACAGCGTGTCCTTGAACGGCACGCGCTGGCGGGTCTGGGCCACCACCTTGTCGTAGTAGCGCTCGCGCGTCAGCGAGAAGATGGCGACGGACACCACCACCATGATGCCGCCCAGGATGCTGGTGTAGACCTGCGCGCCCAGCAGGATGTCGGGCTTGCCGCTCGCGTCATGGAAGAAGGCCAGCGTCGTGAACTGCGCGGCGACGAACATCGCCAGCTCGGGGATCTTCTGGATCGCGTTCTTCCACGACATGACGCGGGTGCGCTCGTGGTAGTCGGGCGTCATCTCCGCGCCCAGGCTGCTCCACGGCAGATTGAAGCAGCTCATGACCGGCGCGTACAGCGCGGTCGAGACCAGCATGAAGATGAAGTACTCGGTGTCCGTCCAGCCGCGGCCGACGGCGAACATCAGCGGCAGGCCGATGCCCGCCAGCACGCCGCCGACGAGGATGAACGGGCGCCGACGGCCCCAGCGCGTGCGGGCGTTGTCGGACAGCCAGCCGAACAGCGCGTCCGACACCGCGTCCGCAAAGATCTTGACGCCCAGCGCCGTGGAGATCAGCCCCGGCGCGACGCCCAGGAACACGTTGAAGACGTGGAACACCAGCGACTGGTAGAGCCAGTGCCCCCACATGTCCAGGAACGAACCCAGGCCGAAGCCGATCTTCTGCGACGCCGGCACGCGGTCGGCCTCGGGCGTGGCGGGGGCCGCGGCGGGGGCGGGTGCCCGGGCCGCCACGGCGGCAGGGCGGTGCGTCAGCGGCGCGGCGGCGCCATCGCTCTCGGCAAGCACGTCAATGTCTCCTCGGTCGCCTGGAGCGACTTGTTTTTAGTAAACAAGAAGATTTTTGTTCGACGTTTGCACGAATGGAAACCGGGAAAGACCTTAGGAATCGGTTCCAAGGATCAACGTTCTGCGGCGGCCGGCTGGCGCCTGGCCTTGCGCACGGGCGCCTCCTGCGCGGCCGCGATGCGCGAGCTTTCGCGCACCACCAGTTCCACCGGCAGCGAGGCTTCGCTGGGCTCCACGTCGCCCTCGATGAGCGCGCGCGCGGCCACCAGGCCCAGCGCCTCCTTGTCCATCTTCACGGTGGACAGCGGCGGCTTGAAGTGCGCGGCCTCCTCGATGTCGTCGTAGCCGATGAAGCGGATGTCCTCCGGCACGCGCAGGCCCTGCTCGATGCAGTACTCGATGGCGAACATCGCGGTGGAGTCGTTGTAGGCGAACACGGCGTCCGGCGGCTGCGGCAGCGCCAGCAGCCGGCGCATCGCGTCGCGGCCGGCGGCGCGGTACTCCATCACCGGGTCCAGCGTGACCTCGTAGTCGGGGTCGAACAGCCGGCCGGCCTCGAACAGCGCGCGCCGGAAGCCCTTGGCGCGCAGCGACACCGAGTAGTGCGTGGGCGGGCCGAAGATGGCGGCCACCCTCTTGGCGCCGCCGTCCAGCAGGTGGCGCGTGGCCAGCCAGGCGCCCTGCTGGTTGTCGTCGTTGATGCAGCGCACGCCGGGGTGGAAGTGGTCCACCAGCACCAGCGGCAGCTCGCAGCGGCGGATGCCTTCCATCGTGTCGGGGTCGAAGTAGCCGGCGCCCAGCAGCGCCTCGGCCTCGTGGCGGCGCACCTGGCCGGCGATGTCGTCACCCGACTGCACCGACAGCAGGCTCAGCGGCACGCCCGCCTCGCGGCACACCGTCTCGGCGCCGTGCAGCACGTAGGAATAGAACGGGTTGGTGGCCAGCGAGCCCAGGTGGCGGCTGTACAGGAACAGCAGGCGGCGCGGCTTGCCGGTGCGCAGCTTGGCGGTGTCGTAGCCCAGTTGCTCGGCCACCACCAGCACCTGGCTGCGCGTCTGCTCTGACAGACCCGGCTGGCCCTTCAGCGCGCGCGACACGGTGCCGATGGACACCCCCGCCGCCTGGGCCAATTCCCGAATCGTCACCCCCCGCTTGTCGGCCATGGCCCGAACTCCCGCTGTTGTTTAGTGCCTCGCAAGGCGCCGCAATTGTGGCACCGCCTCCAGGGCCATGCCGTTCCACACCCGTTACATGGGCCGGCCATGGCCGGCAACACGCCGATCCGGGATCGCCCTCGTTGCCGATTGTTCACTAAACATTTATTGTTGCCTTGAAATTTTCATCACGACCGAGATCGATGCCTTCCCGCTCCCTTGCCGTCCTGGGCGAAGCCCTGGTGGACGAATTCCATGACGGCCCGGTGGCCGGTGGCGCGCCGTTCAACGTGGCCCGGTCGCTGGCCGCGCTGGGCGCGCCGGCGCTGTTCATCAGCCGCATCGGCGCCGACGACGCCAACGGCCGCCTCGTGCTGGACAGCGCCGCGCGCTACGGCCTGGGCACCGCCGGCCTGCAGCACGACGCCGCCCGGGCGACGGGCCGCGTCAGCGTGCGGGAGCAGCCCGGCGGCGGCCACCGCTTCGAGATCCACGCCGACGCCGCGTGGGACCACCTGGACCTGCCCGCCGCCCGCGCCGCGCTGGCCGGCGCCGCGCCGTCGCTGCTGTACTTCGGTAGCCTTGCGCAGCGCCACCCCGTGTCGCGCACGGCCATCCGCGCACTGGCCAAGGGCTTCAACGGCCTGCGCTTCCTGGACCTGAACCTGCGCCCCGGCACCGACAACGCGCTGTTCGCCGCCGAATCGCTGATGCTGGCCGACTGGGTCAAGGTCAACGACGAGGAGCTCGCGCGGCTGGCCGGCTGGTTCGACGCGCCCGGCGACGAAGCCACCCAGGTGGCCGCGCTGATGGACCGCTTCGCACTGCAGCGCGTGGTGCTGACCTGCGGCGCCGACGGCTGGCGCTTCTACGGCCCCGGCGGCGCGCTGCTGGCCCAGGGCCCCGGCGAGCCGCAGCCGCGCGTCGTCGACACCGTCGGCGCCGGCGACTCCTTCACCGCGCTGCTGCTGGCCGGCCTCGCGCAGCAGCGCGACCTGGCCGCCACGCTGGCGCTGGCCAACCGGTTCGCGTCCTTCATCTGCGGCGTGCGCGGGCCCCTGCCCGCCGACCCGCAAGCCCTCGTTCCCTGGCGCAGCGCCCTGCAGGCACTGCCCTCCTCTCCCTGACCCACCGACCTTGCCATGGACCTGACCCCTCCTCCCGCCTCGCTCGCCGACCTCGTATCCCCGCCGGCCGACTCGCCCATGCGCCGCAGCGACTTCGTGTTCGGCTGCGGCACGTCCTCGTACCAGATCGAAGGCGCCGCCCATGCGGACGGCCGGCTCGAATCCATCTGGGACCGCTTCTGCGCGACGCCCGGCAAGGTGCTGCGCGGCGAGAACGGCGACGTGGCCTGCGACCACTACCACCGCCTCGACGAAGACCTGGACATCCTGCAGCGCCTGGGGCTGGACGCCTACCGCTTCTCCATCGCCTGGCCGCGCGTGATGGACGCCGCCGGCCAGCCCAACGCCCGCGGCATTGATTTCTACAAGCGCCTGCTGGACGGCCTGGGCGAGCGCGGCATCAAGGCCTTCGTCACGCTGTATCACTGGGACCTGCCGCAGCACCTCGAAGACAAGGGCGGCTGGCTGAACCGCGAGACCGCCTACCGCTTCGCCGACTACGCCGACCTGATGAGCCGCGAGCTGGCCGGCCATGGCGATGTGGCTGCGTGGACCACGCACAACGAGCCCTGGTGCTCGGCCTACCTCGGCTACGGCGACGGCCACCATGCGCCGGGCCTGAAGAGCAACCGCTGGGCCGCACAGGCCATGCACCACCTGCTGCTGGGCCACGGCCTGGCGCTGCCGGCACTGCGCGCCAACGCGCCGCAGGCGCTGCACGGCATCGTCGCCAACTGCGCGCCGGGCTATGCCGACAGCGACACCGCCGAGGACCGCGACGCCGCCTCGCTGTTCGAGACCTACCAGAACCGCTGGGTGCTGGACCCGCTGCTCAAGGGCGAGTACCCCGCCGACCTGTGGCGGCTGTGGAAGGGCTGCGAGCCGCTGGTGCTGGACGGCGACATGGACATCATCCGCCGCCCCATCGACTACCTCGGCATCAACTTCTACAGCCGCGCCGTGCTGCGCTCCAAGGGCGCGGACACCATCGACTGGGTGCGCCACGAGGGCGTCGAGCGCACGACGATGGACTGGGAGGTCTACCCGCAAGGCATGCAGGACCTGTTCGAGGCCTTCAAGCGCGACTACCCCAACCTGCCGCCGCTGTACGTGACCGAGAACGGCATGTCCAGCCACGACGAGGTGAACGCCCGCGGCGAGGTGGACGACCTGCAGCGCCAGTCCTACATCAAGCGCCACTTCGCGGCCTGCTCGCGGGCGATGGCCAACGGCGTGGACGTGCGCGGCTACTTCATCTGGTCGCTGATGGACAACTTCGAATGGGCCTTCGGCTACGAACGTCGCTTCGGCCTCGTGCATGTGGACTTCGAGACCCAGCAGCGCACGCTCAAGCGCAGCGCGCTGGCGTACGCCGATTTCCTGCGGGAGCGCGCCGGGCGCTGAGCACCGCCGCCGGGCTCTGGTAGCGTGACGGCATGGACCTGCCCACCTTCCGCTACCACCCCGACCCGCTGGCCACCGGCGCCATCGAGCCCCGCCCCATCACCTGCGCCTGCTGCGGTGAGCCGCGCGGCTTCGTCTACGTGCAGCCCGTCTACGCGACGACGGACCTGGACGAGAAGCTGTGCCCCTGGTGCATCGCCGACGGCTCCGCCGCCGCGAAGCTGGGCGCCAGCTTCTCCGACCCCGCGCCGCTGCAACAGGCCGGCGTGGCGCAAGACGTCATCGACGAGGTGAGCCTGCGCACGCCGGGCTACTCCTGCTGGCAGCAGGAGGAGTGGCTCGCGCACTGCAACGACGCCTGCGAGTTCCATGGCGATGCGTCGGAAGACGACGTGGAAGACGCCAGTGACGCCGTGAAGGCGGACTGGATGCAGCGCTACGGCAAGACCGCCAAGCAATGGGCCGCCGCCACGCGCGACTACGAGCCGGCCGGCGACAACGCCTTCTACAAGTTCGTGTGCCGGCACTGCGGGGTGGTGCGGCTGGGGTGGGATTGCGCGTGAGCCTCGGCGGGCGCTCCTGCCAAGGCCTCGCGGCTTGAGTTGCCCGAACTCGGAGCGCAACCGCCAATGTTGGAGTGCGTGAACTGCCTCAAATCTACAGGGCTGGTCACGCACGCTGCGCCTCAGGAATTTTCACCGTTCAGTGCATCACAGGCACATGCTTCAATGACTCAAGGACAGGGAGGCAGTTGATGACGCAGTGGGAATATCGGACGGTCAAGGTGGAGGCCAAGGGATGGTTCGCCGGCGGCGTGCTCGATCAGTCCAAGTTTGAAGCAGCCTTGAATGAGCTCGGGCGCGATGGCTGGGAATTGGTATCGACCTTTGACACCAACATGCTTCACGGGCAGACCCGCGAGATCGTCGCCGTTCTGAAGCGGGCAAAAGCCTGACGTCGAGGGCGAACGCGCTCAGCCGATCCGGCCCGCCACCAGCCGCTCCAGGAACGCACCATGGTCCGGCATGCCCTCCACCGTCCGCGCGATGGCCGCCTGCAGCCGCTGGAAATGCTCCCGCAGCGGCGCCGCGTCCACCTGCCGCAGCAGCGGGTCCAGCCCCTCGGGCTGCAGGCCGAGGCCCAGGAACAGCGAGTACCAGGAGTCCTCGCCGAAGCTGTCGCGGTCCAGGATGACGACGCGGCCGTTGCGGCGGAAGGTGTCGATCTGGTGGGCCAGCGTGTCCGGGATGGACATGCCGCGGCAGTAGCGCCAGAACTCGCTGTCGTCCCGGTGGGTGAGCTTGTAGTGGAGGATGATGAAGTCGCGGATGGACTCGTACTGCCGCGTCATGCGGCGGTTGTACTCATCCGCCAGGTGAGGCTCGCAGCGGCGGTCGGGGAACAACTCCACGAGCGCGCTGATGCCGTGGATGACCAGCGACAGGCTGGTGGACTCCAGCGGCTCCAGGAAGCCCGAGGACAGGCCCACGGCGACGACGTTGCGGTCCCAGACCTTGCGGCGCAGGCCGGTCTTGAAGCGCAACTGGCGCGGCTCGCCCTGCGGAGCGCCGTCGAGGTGGCTCATCAGCACGCGGCTCGCCTCTTCGTCGCTGATGTGGGCGCTGCTGTAGACATGGCCATTGCCGGTGCGGTGCTGCAGCGGGATGCGCCATTGCCAGCCGGCTGAATGGGCCGTGGACGTGGTGTAGGGCGTGAGCGGCTGCACCTTCTCGCATGGCATGGCCTGGGCGCTGTCGCAGGGCAGCCAGTGTGTCCAGTCGTGATAGCCGGCGCGGCATATGCCTTCGATCAGCAGCGCACGGAAGCCCGAGCAGTCGATGAACAGGTCGCCCTCGATGCGCCGGCCGTCGGCCAGCGTGACGGCGGTGACGAAGCCGTCGCCGGGGCGCACGGACACGTCGACGATGGTGCCCTCCTCGCGCTGCACGCCGCGCGCCACCGCGTAGTCGCGCAGGTAAGCGGCGTACAGGCCGGCGTCGAAGTGGAAGGCGTAGGAGAACGCGTTGGCGGCCGATGGCGGGCCGGCCTCGGGCGGCGCGAAGCGGTTGTGGCGGGCCATCATGGTGGCGACGGACCATTCCTCGTGGCTGGCCATGCCGCCTTCGCGTGCCAGCCGCAGCCAGTGCGCCACCGACGAGCGGTTGACGATGGCCGGGCCGAAGCCGCCGAAGCCGTGGAAGAAGCGGTTGCCGACGTGGCCCCAGTCCTTGAACTCGATGCCGAGCTTGAAGCTGGCCTGCGTGCGGCGCATGAAGTCCGCGTTGTCCAGGCCCAGCGCGTCGTTGTAGGCGCGGATGCTGGGCAGCGTGGCCTCGCCAACGCCGACGGTACCGATGTCGGCGGACTCGACCAGCACGATCTCGCAGCCCACCGGGTTGCTCGGGCCGCCAGGCGGCGAGCCGAACACCTGGGCCAGCGGCGCGGCGCACATCCAGCCGGCGGAACCGCCGCCGACGATGACGATGCGGCGGATACGGGTGTCGTCGCTCATGCGGCCACCTCCATCGCGGCGGCCTTGACGTGGCGGTCGATGAAGGCGCCGTGGTCGGGCATGCCGTCCACGGTCTGCTTGATGGCCTGACGCAGGCGCTGGAAGTGCTGGCGCAGCGCCTGTTCGTCGATCTGCGCGAGCAGCGGGTCATGCCGCTCGGGCCACAGGCCCAGGCCCAGGAACAGCGATACCCAGGACGGCTCGGCGAAGCTGTCGGGGTCCAGGATGGCGACGCGGCCGCTCTGGCGGAACAGCTCGATCTGGTGGTGCAGCGTGTCGGGGATGGGCATGGCCGCGCAGTAGCGCCAGAACTCGCTGTCGTCGCGTTGCGTCAGCTTGTAGTGCAGCACGATGAAGTCGCGGATGGACTCGTACTGCTGCGTCATGCGGCGGTTGTATTCGTCGGCCAGGCGGCGGTCGCAGCGGCGGTCGGGCAGCAGTTCGATGAGGCGGCCCACGCCGTCCATGATGAGCTGGATGCTGGTGGACTCCAGCGGCTCCAGGAAGCCCGACGACAGGCCGATGGCGACGACGTTGCGGTCCCAGGCCTTGCGGCGCATGCCGGTCTTGAAGCGCAGCTGGCGCGGATCGCCCAGCGCGGCGCCGTCGAGGTGGCTCATCAGCACGCGGCCGGCCTCGTCGTCGCTGGTGTAGCCGCTGCAGTAGACGTGGCCGTTGCCCGTGCGGTGCTGCAGCGGGATGCGCCACTGCCAGCCGGCGCTGCGCGCGGTGGACGTGGTGTAGGGCGTCAGCGGCTCGACGCGGGCGCAGGGCACGGCCTGGGCGCTGTCGCAAGGCAGCCAGTGCGTCCAGTCGTGGTAGCCGGCCTTGCAGACGCCTTCGATCAGCAGCGCGCGGAAGCCCGAGCAGTCGATGAACAGGTCGCCTTCGATGCGCCGGCCGTCGGCGAGCGTGACGGCGGTGACGAAACCGTCGCCGGGGCGCACGGACACGTCGACGATGGTGCCCTCCTCACGCTGCACGCCGCGCGCCATCGCGTAGTCGCGCAGGTAGGCGGCGTACAGGCCGGCGTCGAAATGGAAGGCGTAGGTGTAGGCGTTGGCGGCCGAGGCGACGTCGCCGTCGGGCGGCACGAAGCGGTTGTGCCGGGCCATGACGGTGGCGGTGGACCAGTGCTCGTGGCTCTCCATGCCGCCCAGGCCGTGCAGGCGCAGCCAGTGCATGACGGACGAGCGGTTCTGGATGGCCGGCCCGAACTCGCCGAAGCCGTGGAAGAAGCGGTTGCCCAGGTGCCCCCAGTCCTTGAACTCGATGCCCAGCTTGAACGTCGCCTGGGTCTTGCGGATGAACTCGGCGCTGTCGAGCTCCAGCGTGCGGTTGTAGAAGCGGATGGTGGGCAGCGTGGCTTCGCCCACGCCCACGGTGCCGATCTCGGGGGATTCGATCAGCACGATCTCGCAGCGCGCGCCGTGCTCGCCCTGCCCCATCAACTGGCCCAGCGGTGCGGCGGTCATCCAGCCGGCGGTGCCGCCGCCAACGATGACGATGCGGCGCAGGGGCTGGTCATCAGGCATGCGTGGTGTCTCCATGGTGTTTTTGCTGTGTTCGAACACTACCCAAAAAAAAGGCCCGGCGCCGCAGCGCCAGGCCTTCCTTCAGCCGGGACAAACCCGGCGTCCGGTCAGAACTGATAGCGCGCCGACAGCGTGTAGCGCGGGCCCGAGACGAAGCCGCTGCGGTTCATCATGCCGATGTGCTGCTCCATCAACTGCTTATAGACCGCGTCCGTCAGGTTCTGGCCCTGCAGCACGACCTTCAGCTGGTTGGTGAGCTGGTACTCGATGCTGGCATCGAGCTGGCCGAAGCTGTCCGTCCAGATGGGCAGGCCCAGCGGCATGTTGTTGCGGCCGTACTGCGGGCTGTTCGGGTTGTAGTTCAAGCCGTTGGTCTGGTTCGGGCCGGTGTTGTCGGGGAAGGCCACGCCGTTCAGGTACTTGCCGCGCCATGCATAGGCCACGCGCGCCGAGATCGGGCCGTGGTCATACAGGATGGCCAGGTTGAAGGCCTTGCGCGACAGGTTGGGCAGCGGATGGTCACCGTAGGACTGGCCGTTGGTGTCGCAGCCGTTGACGTAGAGGTTGAGGTTGCGCTCGTCCGTCACGCCGCTGCACCACTCGGCACCCACCGAGTTGTAGCGCTTCTGCTTGCTGTCCACGTAGGTGGCATTCGCCTGCACACCCAGGCCTGACAGCAGACCCGGCAGCCCGTTGAAGTAGTGCTGCACGGCGAACTCCAGGCCACGCGCCCAGCCCTTGGCACCGTTGACCTGCGTCGAGTACGCGAAGTCGTACATCTTGCCGGTCGTGTCGGCGGCACTCATGATGCCGACCTGGTTGACGATCACGTCCTTGAGCTGCTTGTTGAAGGCTGCCACCGTGATCGAACTGGCCTTGTCGATGTACCACTCGCCCGACACATCGAACTGGTCGGACTTGACCGGCTTCAGGATGGGGTTGCCCAGCGCCGTGCCGCGGTTCTTCAGGTCGTCGATGTAGTTGGTGCGCGTGTTGGGCGTCACGGTCGTGTCGACCACGGTCCGCACGGTGGCCGAACCGGCCAGCATCTGCACGTTGGGCTGCAGCGTGCTGAAGTCAGGGCGGGCGATGGCCTTGGCGAACGCCACACGCATCTGCAGGTTGTCCCTGAACTTGTACTTCAGGTTCAGCGTGGGCAGCACATCGGTGTAGCTGTTGCGGACGTCGATGGGCGTCTGGAAGTTCGTGAACGTCGGGATGGGGCCGCCGACGACGGTGCCCGCACCGATGTCGGTCGCCGTGTAGTTCAGCGACTTGTAGCCCGTGGTGTCGTACTTCGTGTTGACCACGCGCAGGCCCACGTTGCCATCCAGCGGCACGTTCCAGTCGTCGAAGCCGAAGCGCAGCTGCGCGTAGGCCGTCTTGGTGGTCTCGTGCTGCTTGTTGCTGTTGGGCGAGGTCTCGTCGAACGGAATGGGCTGCCAGGAGGCCGCGCAGTTGCGGTTGGTGCCGAGCTGGGCCTTGTACTCCTCGCACAGCTGCGTGTAGTAGCTGTGCAGCGTGGCGTAGGACGCCGGGTAGTTCGCGGCGACGGCCATCTTGGGCAGCACCAGCGACGCGACCTGGGTCTTGCCGTTCATGAAGTTGTTGAACGCCTTGAGCTGGGTGTCGTTGCTGCCGAAGCGAGACAGGTAGGCCAGGCTCTTGATCGGGTGCCAGTCCCAGGACTGGTTGATGGCGCCCTGGTCGAACTCGGCCGACTGCCACGTCTGCGTGACGGCCTTCCAGTTGTAGCTGGGGTTGCTGACCTGGTTGTTGGCATCACGCTCCGTGAAGCGCAGGCCGACGCGCAGGTCCTGGAACACCGGGTGGTCGAACGTGTACTTGACGTCGCCCTTCCAGGCCTTCTGCGTCGCACGGCTCTTGTCCAGGTGCTCCATCGTGAAGCCCCAGTAGTACTTGGACGGGTCGGCCAGGTAGGCCCGGTCCGCAGCGTCCAGGACCAGCCGGGGCAGCTCGCCGGTCATGTCCACGGTTTCCTTGGGCATGTTGATGCCGGTGGCGACCGTGGAATCGATGGCGCGCGTCGTCGACTCGATGAACTGGAAGTCGTTGGCGATGCGCAGCGCCGGCGTCGGCGTCCAGACGACGTTGAACGTGCTCTCCCGGGTCTCGGAGACGCGCTTGGAGAAGCGCGTGTTCGCGTTGAACGGGATGCCGTTGTGGCCCGGGTCGGTGATGGTTCCCGTCAGCAGCGCGCCGTTGCTGCCCCACTTAGCGTCCGACGACACCTTGGAGGTGTACGGGTCGGCCTGGCTGTCGATGGAGCTCTCGTCCCAGTAGAAGTCGTACTTGGACCGGAAGTGCGTGGCCGCGACTTCCAGCGTGTCCTTCTTCCACTGCCCGGCAAAGTAGGAGCCCTGGCGCGTGCGGTCATAGGCCAGCGTGCGCCAGCCCAGCGCCTTCGGGAACCAGTGGTTGGTCTTGGACGTGTAGTAAGCGTTGTCGTTGTCCGAGGGCTTCGAGACCTTCTCCACTTCCAGGAAGTAGGGGTCGACGAACATGCTGTCGGTGCGCGTGTTGCTCTTCGAGAAGGCCGCGTGCGCCAGCAGGCCGAACTTGCCGAGATCGGTGTTCCAGGTGTTGGAAATCAGCCCCGAGTACGTCGGCTTGGTCGTGTCGGCCAGCTTGTTGCGCGTCGCGGACACGCCCAGGTTGCCCTTGAAGCCGCCGTAGTCGAACGGCAGCGCGGTGCGCAGGTTCACCAGGCCGCCGATGGCGCCTTCGATCTGCTCGGCGGACGGGTTCTTGTAGACGTCCACGCCGGCCATCAGCTCAGGCGGCACGTCTTCCCAGCTCAGGCCACGGCCGCCGTTGGCCGAGAAGCTCTCGCGGCCGTTCAGGTTCGACGACACATAGGTCAGGCCGCGGATCAGCACGCCGGAGCCTTCGACCGAGAAACGGCCCGGGTCGCCACGCGCCATCACGCGGTCCATCGTCACGCCGACGATGCGCTGCAGCACTTCGCTGACGGAGCGGTCCGGCAGCTTGCCGGCGTCGTCGGCGTTGATCGAGTCAACGATCTCGTCCGCGTTCTGCTTCAGCTTCTGCGCCGACTGCAGCGCCGCGCGCTGCCCCGAGACCACCACGGTCTCCAGCTGCTGCGCCTTGGGCGCCTCAGCGGTTTGTGCCATCGCCGGCATCGCCAGGACCATCAAGGCCTGGGCTGCCGCCAATGACAAGGTTGTCTGTTTGAAATGTCTCATCCTCGTTGGCTCCTCTTTGGTGGGAAACATTCGCCCCTCGCGGGGTGATGTTGCGGCTGCAGGCTGTCAGGCCTCAGCCATTATTGGTAACGGTAACAACGCAATTGACCCGCCACATTGGGACAATCAGCGACAGGGGATTCACTCATTTCGCCCCGAGCTCGCCTCCCCTATCAGCAATGGTGATGGACCACGCCGCATGATCGACGGCGATGGCACCCACGCGCATTGGTAGCGCTATCTCACAAGCAATCCGGCGTGGCGCGCCAGGCACCAGGTCGATGAAGTTTTCGGCCGGCCGCAACCCGTTGCCGGAGAGCCACAGGCCCTTCACCGGCCGGTCGCTGCGCAGCACCAGCGCCTGGCCGTCCGCGGCGATCTCGATGTCCGCGCCGCCCAGCCGGTAGAACTTGAACGGCTCCGTCCACGCGCAGTCGCGCGCCAGCTCCTGCCCCTGCGCATCCAGCGCGCACAGCTCGGCCACCACGGGCTCGTCGAACACCGGCAGCGCCTGCGTGACCTCCACGCTGCAGCCCGCGGGCACCGGCTGTGCGACGCTGGCCGCCGCCAGCTGCCGGCCATCCATCGCGAACACCCGCAGCTGCAGCGTCACCGCCACCGGCTGCAGGCCGCCGTTCATCGTCGCCAGCCGCGCCTGGCCGGGCTCCAGCCGCACGGCCACGGCGAGCGGCGCCAGCGCGCGACGCACCGCATGCCAGGCCGGCTTCACGGTGCCGGCCGAATCGATCAGCGCCCAGCTCGTCACCGGCCAGCAGTCGTTGAGCTGCCACACCAGCGCGCCGCTGACCGCGCGCGCGCCAGGGTGCTGCCAGCGGCGGCGGAAGTCCTGGTAGGCCACGCGCATGGCCTCGGCCTGCACGAACTGCGTCGCGTAGACGTGATCCGCCAGCGTGGCGCCCACGCGCAGGTTGTCGGCCAGGTAGACGGCCAGGCGGCGGTGGCCGTCCGGCCCCGCGGCCGAGCCGGCCTTGTTGTGCCACTGCACCGTGCGGCTCTCGGGGAACCGCTCCTCCTCGGGCAGCACCGACTCCAACAGCGCCAGCGACGGGTTGGACTGCATGCCGAACTCGCTGACGAAGCGGGCCTGCACCTCGCCGTAGTGCTGGTAGGGCAGCATCTGCTGGTGCCAGACCTCCCAGCTGTGGCGGTCGCCCACCGTCGTGTCCGACGACTTCGTGTCGGCGCCGGGTGTGAACGGGCTGCCGGGCCAGTAGGCGCGGTCCGGGTCCAGCGCGGCGCAGACCTCGGGCAGCAGGCCCTCGTAGATGGCGCGCGCCTCGAAGCGCTCCGCCGGCACGCCCGGGCCGGCCAGGCCCTGGGACTCGGCAATCATGTAGTCCTCGTTGTTGCCGCACCAGAGCGCCATGCAGGCGTGGTGGCGCAGCCGCTTCACGGCCGCTTCGGCCTCGGCGCGCACGCTGGCCAGGAACGCGTCGTTGGCCGGGTAGATGCCGCAGGCGAACATGAAGTCCTGCCACACCAGGATGCCCAGCTCGTCGCAGGCCTCGTAGAAGGCCTCGTGCTCGTAGATGCCGCCGCCCCACACGCGCAGCATGTTCATGTTGGCTGCGGCGGCCTGCGCCACGCGCTCGCGGTAGCGCGCCGGCGTGATGCGCTCCAGCAGGTTGTCATCGGGAATCCAGTTCGCGCCGCCGGCGAACAAGGCCTGGCCGTTGACCTCGAAGTGGAAGCTCAGCCCCGCCTCGCCCGCCACCGGCTCCTGCACCAGCCGCAGCTGGCGCAGCCCGATGCGGCGGCTGTCCTCGGCCAGCACGCGGCCCGCATCGTCCAGCAGCCGCGCCACCAGCGTGTACAGCGGCTGCGCGCCCAGGCCGCGCGGCCACCAGAGGTCGGCCTCGGTGACGGTCAGCGTCGCGCTGGCCGCGCCCGTGGCCGGCACCTCCCGCTCCGCCACGCAGCGCCCTTGCGCATCGCGCAGCTCGAAGGCGCAGCGCGTGCCCGCGCCGTCGATCTGCGCAGCCACCTGCAGCGTGGCCGCGCGCGCGGCCACGTCCACCGTGCTGCGGCACTGCAGGTCGGCAATGCGCGCCGCGCCGCTGCAGCGCCGCACCGGCCGCCAGGGGCCACAGGTGATGAGCTCGGGGCCCCAGTCCCAGCCGAAGTGGTATTGCGCCTTGCGGGCGTGCAGCCGTGCGCTGTCGCCGTTCCACAGCGCGCGCTTGCCGTGCACCGCCTCCACCTTGCGTGCTTCGGCCAGCGCCGGCTCAAAACACAGCAGCAGCTCGTTGTGGCCGGGCTTCAGGCGCGAGCGCACGTCCACGCGCTGCGGCACGAACATGTTGTCGGACTGCAGCAACCGCTCGCCGTTCAGCCACACGGTGCAGTAGGTGTCCAGGCCCTCGAACACGAGCTCCTCGCGCGGCGCCAGCTCGCCCGCATCGAAGGCCAGGCGCCACGCCCAGCGGCGCTCGGCCACCCAGCGCACATCCAGCTCGTTGCGGCCGTAGAACGGGTCCGGGATGCGCCCGGCCGCCAGCAGGGCGCCATGCGCCGTGCCGGGAACGGCCGCGGGCAGCCAGGCCTCGGCCGGCAGCGCTGTCAGCGCCGCGCCGTCCAGGCCGGCGGGCGCTTCGGCCAGCTGCCAGCCGTCATGCAGGTCAATCAATCGTTGGGATGTCACGTCGTCGCCAAGCTCGGTTCACACAGCCTGCCCGCGACGGGAGACGCCAGGCAGCCACCAAACCGGCCAGCCCCTGCGCCGCGCACCGGATGGCGGCGGCGTGTCTCCTGCTTCGCCACGGGCAAAGCTAAACATTGTTTTGTTGCGCATTCTGTTTCTCTGCTTTTGCGTCCGCACTCGGGGATAGTCCCGATGTTTTATGGACAACACAGGCGGCGCCACCCGTAAAACCACGCCCATAATCACAAACGTTTAGTAAACAAATAGAGACAACGTGACCTCACCGGCCACGCTCCCGCCCCGCCGTCCAAGCCCCGCCGTCGCGGGCGACTTCGAGACGCAGCCACCGGCCCGCCCGCGTAGGCTTGCCGCGGGCGGCCCGGCAGGCACAACCAAGGGCTGACATGAACTGGCTGAAAGGATTCGGATTGGCTTTGTCCCTGATGCTGCCCACCGCCGGGCAGGCCGCCGCGGACGAGCGGCTGCAGGCCGTCATGCGCCGGCTGGAGGCCGGCGACGCCATCACGCTGGCCACCGTCGGCGGCTCCATCACGACGGGCTACGCCGCCCAGCCACCGCGCGAACGCGGCTGGGCCGCGCTGCTGGCCAGGTCGCTGGGCCCGAAGGTGAAGCTGGTGAACGCCGGCGTCAGCGGCACCGACTCGGCCGCCGCCGTGCAGCGCCTGCAGGCCCAGGTGCTGGACGCGCAGCCCGACCTCGTCATCGTCGAGTTCGGCGTCAACGACCAGTGGCTGGACCCCGCCGTGCGCGGCAGCAGCTATGAAGCCATCCTGCGGCGGCTGCTGACGGCGAAGAAGGCGCCCGCCGTCGTCGTGCTGGGCCTCACGCAGCAGGGCAACCAGCCGCGCGACGCCACCGACCTGCAGTTGCAGCTCGCCGCCCACTACGGCCTGACGGCGCTGGACTTCGGCCGCTGGATGCAGGCCCGCGTCGACGCCGGCGCCGACCGCTGGGCCACGCTGTACGACGAGCCCGTGCACCCCAACGCCACGGGCCACCAGCGCATCGCGCTCGCACTGGCCGAAACGCTGCGCGGCGCCAGCCATGCCACCGCCGTCGCCACGCCGCTGCCTGCCCCGCTCCACGGCCGCACCCATGAGTTCACGCGGCTGCTGACGGGCGACACGCTCAAGCCCTACCAGTCGCAAGGCTTCGCGCGCGGCGGCGAGGTGCACCCCGAGTGGCCCGGCCAGCAGCCCGGCTGGACGACGACGGCCGACGACGCCGAGGCGCGCTTCCTCGTCTACGGCAGCGAGGTGGCCGTCTTCCACGCCGAAAGCGCGCTCTACCGCAACCTCGAGGCCCGCGTGGACGACGGCCCCTGGGTCACGCTGCGCGGCCAGGTGCCGGAGCGCCAGGGCTACCTGGGCTGGCACTACAGCGTCGTCGGCCGCGGGCTGGAGCCCACCGCCCACCTGCTGCAGCTGCGCGTGAAGCGCGATGAATGGGCCGGCAGCGGCCGGCCGGCGAGCTTCCTGGCTGTCATGACGGCGGGCCTCTATCCCAAGGACTTGCGGCCCAGCGACTTCGTGCGCGAGCCGCCCACCAACCGCATGGGCCTCATCCCGGCCGACGAGGCCCGGCTGCGCTGGGTCGGCCGCGTCGGGCCGGGCGCCCTGCCCTCGTCCAAGCTGATGGCCTGGAGCGGCAGCGAGCTGCGCGCGCGCTTCACCGGCCGCGCGCTGAGCCTGGAGTTCTCGTCCACGCACTGGGGCAGCAGCCATTTCACCGTCGAGATCGATGGCCGCGTTCACCCGCTGGCCGTGCCCGGCCAGACGCTCTCGGTGTGGCGGCTGCGCGAGCCGCTGGCCGACGGCGAACACACGCTGCGCCTCGTCAAGCGCACCGAGGGCTCGATGGCCGAGGCGTCGCTGCACGGCCTGCGCCTGGCCGACGGCGGCCAGCTGCTGGCCCCGCCGCCCGCACGCCCGCTGACGCTGGCCTTCTTCGGCGATTCCATCACCGCCGGCGCCTGCAACGGCGACGTCGCCGATGACCAGTACGAGGACCTCTACCCCCATGACGGCACGCGCGCCTACGGTGCCGTGACGGCCGAGCGGCTGGGCGCCAACTACATCGGCATCGCCGTCAGCGGCATCGGCATCACGGCCACCTGGCACGACCTGCTGATGCCCGACGTGTGGGACCGCTTCGCACCGCGCAAGGACGCGGCGAAAGCTCCGCCCGAGACGCCCGCGCCGGACGTCGTGCTGCTGAACCTGGGCCAGAACGACCACGGCTTCCCCGCCTCCAAGGGGCAGCCCATCGCGGCGGACTTCGCGCCGCGCTACCTCGCCTTCGTGCGCCAGCTGCGTGGCCGCTACCCGGCCGCGAAGATCGTGCTGCTGATGGGCGGCATGTCCGCGCCACGCGAGCAGCCGGCCATCCCGCAGGCCGTGGCGCAGGCCGTGAAGACGCTGCGCGCCGAGGGCGACGCCAAGGTCTGGAGCTACCGCTTCGACGCCTTCGCCTGGGCCCACCCGCGCATCGACGTGCATGCGCAGATGGCCGATGAGCTAACCCGTTTCCTGAACACCGAGGTGCTGAAATGACCGTTCCCGACATGCGCCGCCCCGACGCGCTGTGGGCCCACATGCGCCACACGCTGGCCTTCTACGCGCCGCGCGTCAAGGACGACACCGGCGGCTGCTTCCAGTTCTTCAAGGACGACGGCACCGTCTACGACCGCCGCACCCGCCACCTCGTCAGCAGCACGCGCTTTGTCTTCAACCATGCGCTGGCGTGGCGCTGGTTCGGCGGCCCGGTGGGCGACGTGGCGCACGCGCTGGCCTTCGTCAACGCGGCGCACGCGCAACCCCAGGGCGGCTACGCCTGGGTGCTGGACTGGCACGACGGCCGCGCCACCGTCACCGACGGCACCAACCACTGCTACGGCCTGGCCTTCGTGCTGCTGGCCAACGCGCACGCGGCCGAGGCTGGCGTGCCCGGCGCGCGCGAAGGCATCGCCGCCACGTTCGAGCTGATGGAGCGCCGCTTCTGGGAGCCCGCCCACGGCCTCTACGCCGACGAGGCCACGCCCGACTGGCAGGTCGGCCCTTACCGCGGCCAGAACGCCAACATGCACTCCTGCGAAGCCATGCTGGCCGCGCACGCCGCCACCGGCGAGGCGCGCTACCTGGCCCGTGCGCTGACGCTGGCGACCTCCATCGCGCAGCGCCAGGCGTCGCTCGCCGGCGGCCTGGTCTGGGAGCACTACCGCACCGACTGGACGCCCGACTGGGACTACAACCGCGACGACAAGACCAACATCTTCCGGCCCTGGGGCTTCCAGACCGGCCACCTCACCGAGTGGGCCAAGCTGCTGCTGATGCTGGACCGCCGCCTGGGCGACGCCGCCCCCGAGTGGCTGGTGCCGACGGCCCGTCACTTCTTCGACACCGCCATGCAGCGCGGCTGGGACACCGCGCATGGCGGCCTGGTCTACGGCTTCGCGCCGAATGGCGACGTGTGCGACGGCGACAAGTACTTCTGGGTCCAGGCCGAGAGCCTGGCCGCCGCCGCGTGGCTGGCCGTGCGCACCGGCGACGACGGCTACTGGCAGTGGTACGACCGGCTCTGGGCCTACGCGTGGCAGCACTTCGTCGACCACGAGCACGGCGCCTGGTACCGCATCCTCGGGCCTGACAACGCCAAGCTCACCGACGAGAAGAGCCCCGCCGGCAAGACCGACTACCACACGATGGGCGCCTGCCAGGACGTGCTGGCCGCCCTCGGCATTCAACCTCCGCCCAAGGCCACCGCATGAAACGCCTGCTCGCCACCACACTGCTCGCCGCTGCGGCCGCCGCCCACACCGCACCGCTGGAATGGCGCGGCATCAGCCTGTCAAGCGCCGAATGGGGGGAGAAGCTGCCCTTCCCCGGCGTCTACGGCAAGGACTACGTCTACCCCGGCGTCGCCAGCACCGCCTACTACCAGGCCCAGGGCATGAACCTGATGCGCGTGGGCTTCCGCTGGGAGCGCCTGCAGCCGCAGCTGATGGGCGAACTGGACGCGGCCGAGCTGGCCCGGCTGCGCGAGTTCGTCGACGGCACGACCGCCCGCGGCCTGCACGTGCTGCTGGACCCGCACAACTACGCCGCCTACAAAAACATCCACATCGGCCGCCCCGAGGTGCCCCACGCGGCCTTCGCCGACTTCTGGCGCCGGCTGGCACTGCAGTTCAAGGACAACGCCCGCGTGCAGTTCGGCCTCGTCAACGAGCCGCGCAACATGCCGACCGAGACGTGGGCGGACGCCGCGCAGGCCGCGGTCGACGCCATCCGCAAAACCGGCGCGAAGAACCTCATCACGCTGCCGGGCAACGGCTACACGGGCGCCTGGAGCTGGTTTGAAAGCACCTGGTACGGCACGCCCAACGCCGACGTCATGGGCCGCGTGAAGGACCCGCTCGACAACATGGTGTTCGAGGTGCACCAGTACTTCGACAAGGACGGCTCGGGCACCAACGCCGAATGCGTCAGCCCCACCATCGGCGTCAAGCGGCTGCAGCGCTTCACCGCCTGGCTGAAGGCCAACAAGCGCCGCGCGCTGCTGGGCGAACTGGGCGGCGGCGCCAACGCCGTCTGCGAGCAGGCCGTGGCCGGTGCGCTGAAGCATCTGCAGGCCAACGCAGACGTCTGGACCGGCTGGCTGTGGTGGGCCGGCGGCCCGACCTGGGGCGACTACTTCCTGTCGCTGGAGCCCGAAGGCGGCAAGGACAAGCCGCAGATGCGCTGGCTCAAGCCCTACCTGAAGGACTGAAGCAGGAAACGCGCATCGGCGCCGAAGCTGGCCAGCTTGGCCCGCAACGCCGGCGCCAGCGCGGCCGGCTCGGCAAACCCCTGGCGCTGCCAGTACGGCACCGAACCCTGCACGGCCACCAGGCCCATCTGCGGCAGGTGCAGCGCCAGCGCGCGCTCCTTCAGCCGCGCCAGCAGGCGTGACGCCAGGCCCAGCGAGCGCGCCTCGGGCGCCACGGCCATGTCGTGCAGGTACAGCAGCGTGGGTTGTACGGGCCGCTCGCAGCGCGGCGCATCCAGCGCCGGCAGCGTGTCTTCGCAGACCGGCAGGCTGACCGCGTAGGCCAGCGGCTCGCCGTCATCCCGACGGGCGATCCAGCAGCAATCCAGGCCGTCGGTCACGGCCAGCTTGGCGGCGAAGGCGTCGCGACGCTCCAAAAAGTCGACGCCGTAGCAGCGCTGTTGCAGCGCCAGTACGGCGTCGAGGTCGACTGGAGTCATCGCGTGCAGATGCACGCGACTCATCAAAGATCAGCGGCCGAAGCCACCCTTGCGCGGGCCGCCCGGGCCGCGGCGCTCGCCACCGAAGGACGGGCGGTCACCGCCACCACCGAAGCTGGGCTTGCCGCCGAACGCCGGCTTGCCACCACCGTGGAAGGGGCGGTCACCACGCGGCTGGAAGCCACGGTCGTCACGGGGCTGGAAATCACCGCGCGGCTGGAAACCACGGTCTTCGCGGGGCTGGAAGCCACGGTCTTCACGCGGAGCAAAGCCACGCTCATCGCCACGCGGCTGGAAGCCGTCCTGGCGCGGTTGGAAACCCCGGTCGTCACGCGGCTGGAAGCCACGATCGCCGCCGCCATGGCCGAAGGGCTTGCCACCACCATGGTGCGGGCGGCCGCCATGGCCGTTGTCGTCGCGACGGAAGCTCTTGTTGCCGAAGCCGGGACGGCCGCCGCCGAAGTGGCCACGCGGGCCACGGTCGTCGAACGAACCTGCCGGGCGCGGCGGGAAGATGCGCGGTTCCTGCGTCTTGGGCTCCAGGCCGGCGATCTGCGACACGGGAATCGTCTGCGTCGTGAACTGCTGGATGCGGCGGATCATCGACACGTCCTCGCGCAGGCCCAGCGTGATCGCCAGGCCCTGGCGACCGGCACGGCCGGTGCGGCCGATGCGGTGGACGTAGTCCTCCGCCTTCATCGGCAGGCCGTAGTTGATGACGTGGCTGATCGTCGGCACGTCGATGCCGCGGGCGGCCACGTCGGTGGCGACCAGCACCTTCAGGTCACCGCGGCGCAGGCCCATCAGCACGCGGTTGCGCTTGCCTTGCGGCATGGCGCCGTGCAGAGGCGCCACGGCATGGCCGATCTCGGCCAGGCGCTCGGCCAGCCAGTCGGCGTCGCGCTGCGTGCTGGTGAAGACGACCGCCTGGTCCAGCTCCGGCGCAGCCAGGATGGACTCCAGCAGCTGGTCCTTGTGGTGGGGGTTGTCGGCCCAGTGCAGGCGCTGCTCGATGTTCTCGTGCGTGTCGGTGTGGCTGGCCACCTCGATGCGCACCGGCTCCTTCAGCAGCTGCTGCGCCAGTCGGCCCACGTGGCCGGCGAACGTGGCGCTGAACATCACGGTCTGACGCTCGGCGGGCGTGTTGCCGGCGATCATGTTGATGTCGTCGATGAAGCCCATGTCCAGCATGCGGTCGGCTTCGTCCAGCACCAGCATCTCGACATTGCTCAGCACGCACTTGCCGGAGTTGATGTGGTCGATCAGGCGACCCGGCGTGGCAATGAGGATGTCCAGCGGACCGGTCAGCTGGCGGATCTGCAGCGGGTAAGGCATGCCACCCAGCACCGTCGCGACCTTCAGGCCCGGGATGAAGCGGCCGTAGGTCTGCGCGGCCTTGCTGACCTGCATGGCCAGCTCACGCGTCGGGGCCAGCACCAGGATCTTGGGGCCGTAGATGACGCCCTTCTCACGGCGCTTGGTGTTGTCGCCGCGGGCGGCGAGGATCTTTTCCAGCGCCGGCAGGATGAAGGCGGCGGTCTTGCCCGAGCCGGTGCGCGACGAGACCATCAGGTCCTTGTTCGCGATGGCGGCGGGGATGGCTTGCGCCTGCACGTCGGTGGCGTTCTCGTAGCCGGAATCCTTGACGGCTTGCAGCACGGCGGGGCTCAGGCCCAGGGTCTCGAAACTCATCGTTCGTTCTTTCGTTCAGAGTCACGCCGCACGAGCAAACGCGCAGCGCCGAGGAGCGTCAGGCTCTTCGGAATCACATAAGTCGCTGGGAGATAGATCAGCTCGCGTCGTGCGGCTCGGGCTTGTTACAGCAGCCCGGGTGCGGCGCGGGGAACAGTCAGTCAAAGCGACGGCTTCATCGCCGCCGACCGATCCGTGTTCGGAGTCCGATGCCCGCGTGAATGCGATTGATCGAACGAGGTCAGAGGAGACGTGGAACACCTGGGTTGCCCCCAGGCGAAGCCGCGACTGTAGCACCGATCAGGGTTTTCACCAAATCGCAGTCAACCAACCCCGCAGGCTGTTGAAGAAGGCCAGGCCTTCGGCGCGGGCCAGGTCGTCGCGCGTCAGGCGCGCCTCCTTGATGCGCCCCTGCGCCAGCAGTTCGGCGCGCAGCACGCCAGGCAGCAGGCCGCTGTCCAGCGGTGGCGTCAGCCACTGGCTGTCGAGCTGCACGGCGAGGTTGCCGAAGCTGCACTCGGTCAGCTCGCCGGCTTCGTTCCACAGCATGACGTCGAACGCGTCGGCGGGCTTGTCGACGGCGTACAGCTCGCGGCGCGTCGTCTTGTGGGCCAGGTATTCGGCGCGCGGGCCGCGCGTGGGCATGGGCCGGTCGGCCAGCGCCAGGCGCACCGGCTCGGCCGTGGGCGTGAAGGCGAACAGCGCGTGCTGCAGCCGGCCCTCGGCATCGCAGGTCAGGCGCAGCCGCCAGCTGCCTTCGGGCTGCGCGTCGGCCACCGCCTTCAGGTAGGCACGTGCCTCCGCCAGCGAGAAACGCAGGCCGAAGTGCCGCGCCGTGCGCTGCATGCGGGCCAGGTGCGCGTCGCCGCGCAGGGGGACGCCGTTCTCCAGCCGCAGTGTTTCCAGCGCCTCGACCGGCGCCTCGGCGCGGGCCAGGAAGCGCGACTTGGCGCGCCACTCGGCGATCTCGGCGGCCGGCTCGCTGTCCAGCGTGATGGCGCTGCCCAGGCCGCAGGTCAGCGCGCCGTCGCGGAACTCGACGGTGCGGATGGGCACGTTGAACGTCGCCACGCCGCCGGGCTGGATCAGCCCCAGCGCGCCGCAGTACCAGCCGCGCGCCGTGGGTTCCAGCTCACGGATGACCTGCATCGCCCGCACCTTGGGCGCACCGGTCACGGAGCCGCACGGGAACAGCGCCGCGAACGCGTCCGCCAGCGTCAGCCCGGCACGGCTGACGGCCGTGACGGTGGACGTCATCTGCCAGACGGTGGGCAGCGCATGCAGCTCGAACAGCCGCGGCACGCGCACCGTGCCCAGCTGCGCCACGCGGCTGAGGTCGTTGCGCAGCAGGTCCACGATCATCAGGTTCTCGGCCCGCTCCTTCTCGCTGGTGCGCAGATGCGCCTGCGCGGCCTCGTCGTCGACGCGGTCGCGACCGCGCGGCGCCGTGCCTTTCATGGGCTGGGCCGCCAGCAGCCAGCTGGCCTTGGCGCCGGGCACGGGGCGCCAGTCGAAGAACAGCTCGGGCGACACGCTGGCCGCGCCCGCCTCGCGCAGGAACAGGCTGAAGCCGCCCGGCTGGCTGGCGTGCAGCGCGAGGAAGAGCTGCGCCGGGTCCAGATCGGGAGCCGCGGCGCGCAGCCGCGTCGTCAGGTTGACCTGGTAGCAGTCGCCGGCGCGGATGTAGTCGCGGATGCGCTCGATGGCCGGCGCCGCATCAGGCTCCCCATCAGCCCAGCCCAGCAGACCGGTCCAGGCGCCCTCACCTTCAGGCCAGGGCTCGGGCGCCGTGTCGTAGACGGCGAACTCGGCCAGCGGCGCAGTGGCGGCACGCGTCGCCAGCACGGCGTCGAAGGCTGCCGCCGCCTCGTAGCGCAGGCCGCCCAGCACCCAGGCGCCCGCCCGCGCCGCGGCTTCGGCTTCTGCGATGACGGCACGAACCTCGTCGAGCCGCGTCGCCCGAAGCCATCGCGCGGGCGGCGTGGCCCAGCCGCCGCGCAGGCGCTCCCCGTCCTCGCGGGCCAGCGGGTGGCGGGGGAAGTCGAAGGCGGCGTGGAGCAAGCGTCCTGCGGGCCGATCAGGCCAGGTTCAGGAACGTCGTGCGGTAATGCGCCAGCTCCTCGATGGACTCGTGGATGTCCGCCAGCGCCGTGTGCGCCTGCGCCTTCTTGAAGCCTTCCAGCGCCGACGGCTTCCAGCGCTTGGCCAGCTCCTTCAGCGTCGACACGTCCAGGTTGCGGTAGTGGAAGAAGCTCTCGAGCTCGGGCATGTAGTTGGCGAGGAAGCGGCGGTCCTGGCAGATGCTGTTGCCGCACATGGGGCTCTTGCCCTTGCCGACGTACTGCTTCAGGAAGGCGATGGTCTGTGCGGCGGCCTCGGCCTCGGAAACGGTGGAGGCCTTCACGCGGTCGATGAGGCCGCTCTTGCCGTGGGTGCCCTTGTTCCAGGCGTCCATCTTGTCCAGCGTCTCGTCGCTCTGGTGCACGGCGAAGACCGGGCCTTCGACGCGCTTGTCGAGGTTGGCGTCGGTGACGACGACGGCGATCTCGATGATGCGGTCGGTGTCCGGGTACAGACCCGTCATTTCGAGGTCGATCCAGATCAGGTTGTTGTCGCTGGGGGTGAGGGTGTCGGACATGGCGTGGCTTTCAAAAGTCGCGGAATTCTCGCAGCCTAAAATTTGCCCATGTCTCCCCTGATGTTGTCCGCCGCGTTCGCGCTCGCGCTCGCGGCCTCCACGCTCGTCAAGTTCTGGCTGTCGTCGCGGCAGGTCCGCCATGTGGCGGCGCACCGCGGCCAGGTGCCAGCGGCGTTTGCGGGCAGCGTCACGCTGTCGGCGCACCAGAAAGCCGCCGACTACACCGTCGCCCGTGCCCGCTTCGGCCTGCTGTCGCTGGCCTTCAACGCGGCGCTGCTGCTGGGCTGGACGCTGCTGGGCGGGCTGGACGCGCTGAACGGCTGGGTGCTGGACGCCAGCCGCGCGCTGCCCGCCGACTGGCAGCCCATGGGCTACCAGCTGGGGCTGATCGCCGCGTTCGCGCTGCTGAGCTCGCTGCTGGACCTGCCGTGGGAGCTGTGGTCCACCTTCCGCATCGAGCAGGCCTTCGGCTTCAACCGCATGACGCTGCGGCTGTACGTCACCGATCTGCTCAAGGGCGTGGGGCTGGCGCTGGTGCTGGGCCTGCCCATCGTGGCGCTCATCGTCTGGCTGATGGGCGCGATGGGCCCGCGCTGGTGGCTGTGGGCCTGGGGCGCGTGGATGGGCTTCCAGCTGCTGGTGATGGTGATCTTTCCCTACGTCATCGCGCCGCTGTTCAACAAGTTCGAACCGCTGGCCGACGAGGCGCTGAAGGAACGCGTCGAGCGGCTGATGGCCAAGTGCGGCTTCGCATCCAAGGGCTTGTTCGTCATGGACGGCAGCCTGCGCTCGGCGCACGGCAACGCCTACTTCAGCGGCTTCGGCCCGGCCAAGCGCGTGGTGTTCTTCGACACGCTGCTGGCCAAACTCAACGGCGGCGAGGTGGAGGCCGTGCTCGCGCACGAGCTGGGCCACTTCAAGCACCGGCACATCACCAAGCGCATCGCGCTGGCGTTCGCGATGAGCCTGGCCGGCTTTGCGCTGCTGGGCTGGCTGGCGCAACAGCCTGCCTTCTACCTGGGCCTGGGCGTGCAGCCGAGCTTGAGCGCGCCCAACGACGCGCTCGCGCTGCTGCTGTTCATGCTGGCCGGGCCGGTGTTCGGCTTCTTCGTGACGCCGCTGGCCAGCCACTTCTCGCGCCGCGACGAGTTCCAGGCCGATGCCTACGCCCGCGCGCAGGCCAGTGGTGCCGACCTGTCCTCCGCGCTGCTGAAGCTGCACGAGGACAACGCCGGCACGCTGACGCCCGATCCGGTCTACGCCCGCTTCTACTACTCCCACCCGCCGGCCGCCGAGCGCCTGGCCGCCCTCGCCTCATGAACGACCTGCTGCTTGCCCAATGTGACCCCAAGGCCCCGCTGCTGGACGCCGACACGCGCACCCGCGTGCTGGCCACCCTGCCCGGCTGGCTGCCGGATGCGGAGAACAAGCTCATCGGCCGCCGCTTCGGCTTCGACAACTTCTACCAGGTGATGGCCTTCGTCGACGCCGTCGCCGAGATCGCCCATGCGCAGGACCACCACCCGGAGATGCTGGTGGGCTACAACGCCTGCACCGTCAGCTACACCACCCATTCGCGCGGCGGGCTGACGCTGAACGACGCGATCTGTGCGGCGCAGGTGAGCGCGCTGCCGGAAGCGTCGGCTGCATGAGCCGTTTCAGCAACCTGGACCTGGGCCTGGTCGTGCGCGGCCATGGCCGCCACTACATCGTCGAGGACACCGACGGCAAACGCCTCGTCTGCCACCCGCGCGGCAAGAAGAGCGACGCGGTCGTCGGTGACCAGGTGCGCTTTGCCGAGTCGGGTGACGAAGGCGTCATCGAGGCCGTCGAGCCGCGGCGCAACCTGCTGTTCCGCCAGGACGAGTGGAAGACCAAGAGCTTCGCCGCCAACCTGGACCAGTTGCTGGTGCTCGTCGCCGTCGAGCCCGTCTTCAGCGAATCGCAACTGGCCCGCTCGCTGATCGCCGCCGAGTCCGCCGGCATCCGCATGGCCATCGCGCTGAACAAGACCGACCTGCCCGGCACCGATTCAGCCCGCGAGCGCCTCGCCCCCTATCGCGCGATGGGCCTGAAGATGTTCGAGGTCGCGCTGAAGGCCGACCGCGAGGGCTCCCGCACCACGCTGGAACCGTGGCTGGCCCACCAGCGCACCTTCGTGCTGGGCCCCAGCGGCACGGGCAAGAGCACGGCGATCAACTTGCTCGTGAAGGACGCGCAGGCCCAGGTCGGCGAGATCTCGCAGGCGCTGAACTCCGGCCGCCACACCACCACCACGACGCAGTGGTACTGGACCGATGACACGCGCCAGACCGCGCTCATCGACTCGCCCGGCTTCCAGGAATTCGGCCTGCGCCAGATCGCCGCCGCCGACCTGTGGCGCTTCATGCCCGACCTGCGCGAGCACGCCGACTGCCGCTTCGCCAACTGTTCACATATTCACGAACCCGGCTGCGGCGTGCGCGCCGCGGTCGATCAGGGCTTGATCAGCGCGAGCAGGTACCGCATATATGGCGAGATCCTCGAAGAACTCCAACGCAAGTCCTGGTGAAGACCGCTTTTCTGACCCTCTGCGCCGCCCTGCTGCTCACGGCCTGCGCCACGCCCCCCGCCCCGCCGCCACCCACCGCCGAGGGCTGGCAGCCGCTGGCGTTGCCCGGCAAGAAGGCCACGCTGTACCGCTGGACCGAGAAGGACGGCCGCCGCGCGCTGGAGGCCTCGTCCGACCGCTCGGCCAGCATCTGGCGCAAGCGGCTGGAGCCGTCGCTGGAGCAGGTCGGCGAGGTGCGCTTCTCGTGGTGGGCGCAGGGTCTGATCCCCGGCGCCAACGTATCCGACGTCGACCATGAGGACGCCGTTGCCCGCGTCATCTTCGGCTTCGGCGGCGACATCGCCAGGCTGCCGCTGAAGACGCGCATGAAGTTCGATCTGGCGCAGGCGCTGACCGGCGAGGCGCCGCCCTACGCGACGCTGATGTACGTGTGGGACAGCAAGCTGCCGGTGGGTACCGTCGTCATCAACCCGCGCAGCGACCGCATCCGCAAGATCGTCGTCGACTCCGGCCCGGCCGAGCTGCGCCGCTGGCGCGACCACCAGCGCGACCTGGCCGCCGACTTCCGGCTCGCCTTCGGCGAGGAGCCGGGGCCGCTGATGTCGATGGCCGTCATGACCGACAGCGACAACAGCCGCGCGTCGGCCAAGACCTGGTACGGCGCGGTGGAGCTGAAGGCGCCTGCCCTCAGTGGCGGGGAGGCTGCAAGGGCAAGGGCGCCGGCTCCTTGACCTCGCGGGCCTCGATGTCGACGACATCGCCCGCCTCGGCCTGAGACGCCGGGCGGCGCCTCGCCCACGGATTCTGGTTCACGCGGAACTGCAGGTTGGGCTTGCGGCCCGTCAACAGGCTGGCCAGCAGGATGAGCACGAAGGCCAGCACGGCGAACAGGAAGAAGCCCAGGCCGATGACGGCGCCGACGAGCAGCAGGAACCAGCGGAAAAGCAGACGGAACAAGGACATGGCGGGATTGTGACGGCTGACGCGGGAGGCCGTGCCGCCAGCATGATCAAGTCCCTGGCGCCAGGAAAGAGGTCATGGCGGTAGCGCGCCTCCAAGCCCCATCAGACGGCGGAGTGGGGCCGAGCGCCGGGCCGCTCCCAAGCCGGCCCGTCAGGCGATGTGCTTGCGGCTCAATGCCGCAAGCATCGCCATCCCCTCGGGGGATCGACCAGGCCTGCCCGCGTTCAGCGAGGCGGGAATGGGCGAGGGGCTGACGTTCAGCCGCGCCCGACGAAAGGCATCTGCGTGGCCATGACCGTCATCGTCTGCACATTGGCCGACAGCGGCAGGCCGGCCATGTAGACGACGGCGCGGGCGACGTCCTCGACGTCCATGCGGGGCTCGACGGCGACCTGGCCGTTGGCCTGCGGCATGCCGCGCGCCATCTTCTCGGTCATCTCGGTGGCGGCGTTGCCGATGTCGAGCTGGCCGCAGGCGATGTCGAACGCGCGGCCGTCCAGGCTCAGCGACTTGGTCAGGCCGCTGATGGCGTGCTTGGTGGCCGTGTACGGCGCCGAGTTGGGCCGCGGCGCGTGGGCCGAGATGGAGCCATTGTTGATGATGCGGCCGCCGCGGGGCTGCTGCGTCTTCATCAGGCGGAAGGCCGCGCGGGCGCACAGGAAGCTGCCGGTGAGGTTGGTGTCCACCACCGCGCGCCACTGCGCCACCGGCAACTCGTCGATGGGCACGCCGATGGCGCTGATGCCGGCGTTGTTGAACAGCAGGTCCAGCCGACCGAAGTGCCCGGCCAGCGTGCCAAAGGCAGCGTCCACCTGCGCCTCGTCGGCAACGTCGGCGGGCAGCAGCAGCGCGTCGGCCAGCGTCTCGCGCAGCGGCGCCTCGCGGCGGCCCATCAGCGCGAGCGTCCAGCCCTCGGCCGCGAGTGCGCGGGCCACGGCGCGGCCGATGCCCGACCCTGCGCCGGTGACCAGCGCGACCTTCATCAGTTGCCGATCGGCGTGACCAGCGTGCGCTGCACCCAGCCGCTGAAGTTGGCCGAGTCGACCTTGACGAAGCCATCCTTGACCTCGCCGGTGGCGACCAGCTCGTCGCTGCGGTTCAGCGTGGCGACGACCTTGCCGTCGCGCGACGGCGTCGCGTAGGCCTTCACGTTGGAGATCTTGGGCGCCAGCATCTGGCCGGCGTTGATGGGCGCGCCGGCCTGCGTGGAGGCGGCCGCGTTGGCGTCGCCGGAGGCGCTGCTGCCGCGCACGAGGCTGGCCTGATCGCGGATGGTCAGCACGATCTTGTTGTAGTTGTCGAGGAAGCTGGCCGCGATGAGCTTGCCCTCGGCGGTGCTGGTGTAGCCACCCATGCCGCCCACGGCACCGCCGCCGAAGCCCCAGCCGCCGATGGAGAAGTCGGTCTTGCTGGCCTTGCCTTCTGCGGCCGCGACCTGGATGGACGAGCGCACGTCGGCGATGAGCAGGCTGGTGGACGCGTCCTTGAACTTCAGGCCGCCGGCGATGGCGCCGACGATGCCGAGCTTGCCGCCCAGGAAGCCGCCCAGGCCGCCGCTGGTGTTGGCGCCGACCTGCACGTTGGGCGTCATGACGAAGTCGGCCGCCTGCATCTGGCCCTTGCCGACGTTGGACTCCTGGCGCATCTCACCGGCCGCGGCCAGCGAGCGCTCCTGCTGCAGGTTCTGCATGGCCTGGCCACGCTCGACGACGTCGAAGCAGCCGGAGTTCTGGATCATCATGCGCAGCAGCGCGGCGGGCGAACCCAGGCCGTACTGCGACAGGTGGTTCCAGCCGTGCTGCGGCTCGGCCACGGCGATGACGCCCAGCTTCTTGGAGCACTTCTCGACGTTGGAAGCGGCGTCTTCGGCATGCACGGCGGTCGACAGGCCGGCCAGCATCAGGGCGTACAGGGTCTTGTTCATGTCAATCCTCCGGATCTTGCGAACCCGCGATTGTGCACAGCGGGGCGTGGCACGGGCATCCTCACCCCGCACGAGTGGTGTCGCCTGGATCAGGGTCGCAGCACGAGGCGGTGCACCGCGTCGCCAGGCAGGAAGGGCAGCGCCTCGCCGGCCAGCCAGGTCGCGTGGTCGCTGCGGTAGAACGGCGACATCGGATGGCCGCTCTGGCCGCCCGGAATGACGAGCAGGCCGCGCTCCTCCTGGCCCGGCGAGACGACCATGCGCTCGCTCTGCCCGTGGCCGTGGTTGTGCACGCGCGGCATGTGGGCGTCGCCGGCCATGCCCTGCGAGGCCTGGTCCAGCCAGCCGGACAGCGCCGGCACCGCCTGGCTCAGCGGGTGGCGCATGCTGGTGGGGTTGTCGGCGCCCCAGGTCGCGGCGGCCAGGCTGCCATGCCTGTCGACCAGTTCCTTGCGGCTGGCCAGCACGGCCTGCTGCAGCAGCTCGGGCCAGCTCTTGTAGGCGCCGGGCAGCGTGTCGGGCCGGGCGGCCTGGATGAGCGCCCAGCCAGGTGTCTCGGGCACCATCTTCAGGTCGCGCAGCTTCAGGCCGCGCGTCTCCATCAGGCCGGCGAGCGGCGCAAAGATCTGCGTCAACGCCTGCTCGCGAAACGCCCGCACCAGCAGATAGCCGACGGCGTCGGGCCGCGCGGCGTCGGCGCTGCGGTCGACTTCGGCCCGGTAGTCCGCCAGCCCGTTGGCGGCAACGAACTCGGGCGTCAGCACCTGGTCCAGCAGCAGTTGCCGCCAGCGCTGCACGAACAGCGCGCGGTGGTCCAGCTGGATGGCATGCAGGCCGGCCTCGTCGATGCGCTGCTGCGCGCGCAGCCCGTCGCGGATCTGCTGCGCGCGGGCGCCCAGGTCCCAGCCGCCGTTGCCCACGGTCTTCATCGCGTCGCCGCCCACCATGCGCGAGTTGGCCGTCCATAGCCGGCCATCGGCGGGGTCGACGATGCGGGGCTGCTCGGCGGCGGGCAGGTAGCCCTGCCAGCGCGAGCGGCCATCGCGCCAGTCCTGCGGGCGGTCCATGTCTTCCACGCCCACGCGGCGCGGGATGGCACCGATGACGGTCCACGCGATGCGGCCGGTGCTGTCGGCCAGCAGCAGGTTCTGGTGCGGAATGCCGGCACCGGCCGCCACGCGCACGGCATCGTCGACGCCGCCGGCGGTCTCCAGCTTCAGCAGATGCAGGTTCATGCCCTCGGGGTCGTGGGCCACCCAGCGCAGCGCGTAGGCCTGGCCCTTGGGGGCCTGCTGCGGCATCACCGGCCCCCACTCGCTCTCCAGCACCTCGTGGTCCACCGCTGGCTGGCCGGCGATCTCGATGCGCTCGACGCTGCGCTTGAGCGGCTTCTCGACGCCGCCCGACAGGTAATGCGTGCCGGCGGCATTGAGCTGCAGCGTGACGACGTCGGCCCAGTCGGACGTCGTGTTCGTGAAGCCCCAGGCGACGCGGCCGTTGCTGCCCACGACCAGCAGCGGCGTGCCGGCCAGCGTGGCGCCGGCGATGTCGTGGCTGCCGGCGGCGTCCTTCCACTGCATGCGTGCCTTGAACCAGGTGCCGGGTGAGCGCAGGCCCAGGTGCATGTCGTCGGCCAGCAGCGCGCGGCCGTCGCGGCCGTGCGCGGCGGCCACGGCGAAGTTGTTGCTGCCGATGTCGCGCGAGTCCTGCAGGCCGCAGTCGCGGCAGGCGGTCTTCACGACGCGCAGCGCGTCCGGCAGCGGGCCGGCGGGCAGCGGCACGGCGCTGACGCGGCTGTCGTCCATGGCGGCCTGCCAGTCGGCGCTGTGCTGGCTCAGGAAGGCGTACCAGTCGGCCGGCACGCTGTCGTGCAGCACGCCCATCGCGATGTCGTCGCGGCCCTGCGCGCCCTGCAGGTCCAGGTACATGCCGTAGGCCACCAGCAGCGTGTCGGCCGCGGCCCAGGGCGCGGGCTGCTGGCGCAGCAGCAGGTACTCGGGCGAGCGGGCGGAAAGGCCGGCCAGCCCCGCGTTCACGCCGCTCACATAGGCGTCCAGCAGCGCGCGCTCGTCGGCCGGCAGTGCGGCCAGTGCGGCCTCGGCGCGGTGGCGGAAGCGGTGCAACCGGCGTGCCTTGTCCAGCGGCAAGGCCTTGGCGCCGACCAGCGCCGACAGCTCGCCGGCGGCATTGCGCCGCATCAGGTCCATCTGGAAGAAGCGCTCCTGCGCATGTGCGAAACCCAGCGCGCGCGCCACGTCGGCGCGGCTCTCGGCCGTCACGGTGACGTAGCCGCGCGCGTCGCGCTGGATCTCGGCCGGCGCCGCCAGCGCGGGCAGCGTGCGGTCGCCATCCAGCTGCGCCAGGCTGCCGCGCAGCGCCAGCCACAGCGCCAGTGCCAGCAGCAGCACGAGCGCCAGCAGGCCGACGAGGATGCGCTTGAGCCACACCATCAGAACGTCCCCGGGTAGCTGCCGCCGTCCAGCAGGATGTTCTGGCCGGTCAGGTAGCCGGCGTGCGTGCTGCACAGCATGGCGCAGATGGCGCCGAACTCGGCCGCGGTGCCGAAGCGCTGCGCGGGAATCGCCGCGCGGCGGCGGGCGGCCAGCTCATCCGCACCGATGCCGGCCTTTGCAGCGCCGGCCTTGAAGCCGCTCTTGAGGCGGTCGGTGTCGAACGCACCGGGCAGCAGGTTGTTGATCGTCACGTTGGCGCCGGCCAGCCGCGGCTGGCGGGCCACGCCGGCGACGAAGCCGGTCAGCCCCGAGCGCGCGCCGTTGGACAGGCCCAGCGTGTCGATGGGCGCCTTCACGGCACCCGACGTGATGTTGACGACGCGGCCAAAGCCGCGCGCGGCCATGCCGTCCACGGTCGCCTTGATGAGCTCGATGGGCGTGAGCATGTTGGCCTCCAGCGCCGCCAGCCACTGCTCGCGGCCCCAGTCGCGGAAGTCCCCGGGCGGCGGGCCGCCGGCGTTGTTGATGAGGATGTCCACCTGCGGGCAGGCGGCCAGCGCGTCGGCGCGGCCCTGCGGCGTGGCGATGTCGCCGATGACGGCCTTGACCTCGACGTCGGGGTTCAGCGCCTTCAGCGCGGCGGCGGTGGCCAGCAGGTCAGCCTCGCCGCGCGCCGTGATGACGACGTTGACGCCCTCGCCCACCAGCGCCTCGGCACAGCCGCGCCCCAAGCCCTTGCTTGCCGCGCAGACCAGCGCCCAGCGGCCTTTCAATCCCAGATCCATCACACGCTCCCCAAAACAAATGCGGCTTGCATCAGCAAGCCGCAACATCATCGCGCGATCGGCCGCGACGGTTCAGCGCTTGAACTTCCCGTCCACGCCGACGATGGACACGTCGGTGTACTCCAGGCCCGTGTGGTCCTTGTCCGTGTAGTGCACCTGCAGGCCGCCGAGGTCCAGCCGGGCGCCGTCCAGCGCCTTGTTGAGACCGTCGCGCGTGATGTCCTTGCCGTTCACGCGCTTGAGCGCCTCGACGACCAGCTTGGCCGCCGCGAAGCCTTCCACCTGTGCCGGCGTCAGCTCGCTGCGGCCGGAGGACTTGGCCAGGCTCAGCGCCTCGCGCACCATCAGGTTGGCGGTGGAGCGCTCGTAGGGGAACAGCTGCGTGACGAGGACGCCGTGCGCGTTCTCGCCCAGCGCCTTCACGAACTCGGCCGACGCGTTGTTGGACAGCGTCGCGACATGGGCCGTGGAGCCCGCCGCGCGCAGCGCGTTGACGCCCTCGACGACGGCATAGCCCGGCCCGATCAGCACGACCGCTTCCATGCCGGCCTTGGCGATGGCCTGCATCGTTGGCGCGAGATCGGGCTTGTTGCGGTCGAAGCGCAGGTGCGACAACGCGCGCATCTTGAGGTCGTCCAGGCCCTTGATGGCGCCCTTGCCGGCGTCGTTGCCGAACGCGTCGTTCACCTGCACGATGGTGAAGCGCTTCACGCCGATGCCGGCCAGGTGCTTGACGGCGCGCTCGGCCTCCTTCTGGTAGCTGGCGCGCAGGTGGTAGACGTAGGGCTGGGCCGGCTCGTGCAGGCTGATGGCGCCGGTGGCAGGCGCGAACAGCGGCAGCTTGTTCTCCTTGAGCACCGGCAGCATGGCCTCCGTGGGGCCGGTGCCGCGGCTGAGCATCAGCCCCAGCACGCCCTGGCTGGCCAGCGACTTGGCCTGCACGACGGCCGTCTTGTCGTCGTACTTGTCGTCCATCGTGACCAGCTCGATGTTCTGGCCCTTGATGCCGCCCGACGCATTGACGGATTCGAAATACAGGCGCGCGCCGTCGGCGCTCTCCTGCACAAGGCCCGCCACCGGGCCGGTGAACCCGGCCACCATGCCGATGCGAAGCACACCCTGCGCATGCACAGGGCCCAACGCCATGCAAGCGGCTACTGCGGCCGCCAGACCAACCCAACGCTTCACTGTTGTTCTCCGTAGCTGCGCCCGTGCGGCGCGCTGGCGGCGGATTTTGAGGCCTCGCCCCGGGGGCGCAGCAGCCCCGACACCCCAGGAAAAACCCGAGCCTCCACGGCCGCTGCCGCGCATTTCGACCGCTTTTGGCCGGCCTACACTCCGGTGCGCCGCGCGCCCCCTCCATGTCGGACCGTCCCGTAACGCCACCACCGCTTGCCCTGCCCGCACCGGCCCCGCGCCCGTTCGGCTGGCAGCGCAATTCGCTGACCTTCGCCGTCGTGCTGGCGCTGCTGCTGGGCCTGCTGCTGCCCACCACGGCCGTGCTGCTGTACGACGTGCAGGCCACGCGCGAGACGGCGATGGAAGACCTGAAGCGCGACCTCGCACGCACCAGCGAGATCATGTCGCTGTCGCTGGCCGAGCCGGTCTGGCAGGTGTCGCCCGACCTGGCCGAACCCATGGTCAAGGCGCAGGTGGACGACCCGCGCTTCGTCGCCGTCAAGGTGGTGGAGCCGGCGACGCCGGGGCCCTTCCTGTCGTTCGAACGCCGGCATGACGCCGACGACGCCGCGCTGACGCTGAGCCAGACGCGCGCCATCCAGCGCGACGGCCGCGAGATCGCCAAGCTCACCATCACGATGACGGCCGCACCGCTGCTGCAGGCCAAGCGCGCCGAGGTCTGGCGCACCGTGTGGCGCAGCGGGCTGACGCTGACGCTGTCGCTGGTGCTGATGCTGTGGGTGCTGCAGCGCTATGTGCTGCGGCCCATGACGGCGCTGACCGGTGCGGCCGAGGCGCTGGCCGCGGGCCGGCTGGAGCAGCCGCTGCAGGTCAGCGGTGCCGACGAGATCGCCCGCGTGGGCGTGGCGATGGAGCGCATGCGCCAGGCGCTGCTGTCGGCCTTCGAGGCGCTGCGCCAGCACAACCTGAATCTGGAAGAGACGGTGGCCGTGCGCACGGCCGAGCTGACCGCCAGCAACGCCGAGCTGTCCGAGGCGCTGGAGACGTTGCAGGCCGCGCAGCGGGAGCTGGTGGAGTCGGAGAAGCTGGCGTCACTGGGCCGGCTGGTGGCCGGTGTGGCCCACGAGCTGAACACGCCGCTGGGCAACGCGCTGACGGTGGTGTCGACGCTGGACGACCGCTACAAGCAGCTGGAGGCCATGCTGGCCGGCGCCGTGCAGCTGCGCCGCAGCACGCTGGAAGAGCTGGCCCGCGACACGCGGCGCGCGCAGGACATCCTGCAGCGCAACGTGCAGAAGGCGGCCGACCTGGTGCGCGACTTCAAGCAGGTGGCCATCGACCAGACCGCTGACCTGCGGCGCGACTTCGACCTCGGCAAGGTCGTCGAAGACGTGATGGTCATGGTGGAACCCAGCTTCAAGAAGACGCCCTACATCATCGACACCCAGCTGTGCCACGGGCTGATGATGAACAGCTACCCCGGTGCGCTGGGCCAGGTGCTGACCAACCTCTTGATGAACGCGCTGCTGCACGGCTTCGAGGGCGCGGAGCACGGCCGCGTGACGGTGCACTGCGCGCGCCTGGGCGATGACGAGGCCGAACTGACCGTCATCGACGACGGCCGCGGCATGGACGAGTCCGTGCGGCGGCGCATCTTCGACCCGTTCTTCACGACCAAGCTGGGCACCGGCGGCTCGGGCCTGGGCATGCACATCGTGCACAGCATCGTCACCAACGTGCTGGGCGGGCAGATCGAGGTGAAGTCAGCGCCCGGCCAGGGCACGCAGATGCTGATGCGATTGCCGCTCAGCGCGCCGCAGCGCGCGAATCCATGACTGCCTCCCGCCCAGCCTTGCCCAGCTGAACGCGGGCAAGACGGGTCGGTCTACCGAGGAGGCGAAGCCGATCGCGGCTTAGAACCGCAATCAGCTTCAGGCGGGCCGGGGATTATTGAGAGGCCGCAGAGGCCGGCGCGGACGCAGCATCAACCGCCGCAGTGACGGCGGCCGATGCCGCTTCAGAGGCAGCCGGCTCGTGCGCCGCCACGTCGTGCTTCTCGCCGCTCAGGTCGATGTTGCCGCCGCTCTTGGTCAGGATGAAAAGCGCCAGCGCGGCAAAGGCGATGAAGCCAACGATCAACTTCCACATGCTTGGGTCTCCAGGTTTGAATGCGGCGCATTCTGGCGGCCCAGGCTGACGCTCAACTGAAGGCGAAGGTCTCCTGCGCGCCACCGGCGCCGCTGTAGCTCAGCTCATGGGCGCGCGTCGCGAAGTCGATGCGCAGCGTGGCCCAGTCGGCATCCTGCTGCCAGCGCAGCTGCAGCACCTCGTCGCCGCTGGGCTCCACGTGGAAGCTGCCGCCGAACGCCGGGTGGCGGTTGCGCAGCCGGATCAGCTCGATGAGGCGGCTCACCACGGGCCGCTCGCAGTCGCGGGCGATCTCGTCCTCGCCGTAGAAATGGCGGTTGATGTCGCGGCCCACCTGCGTGCGGGCCAGCAGGTCCATGTCGTTGTGGCCGGCCAGCAGGCCGACGTAGTAGACCTGCGGCACGCCGGGCAGGAAGAACTGCAGCGCGCGCGCCAGCAGGTAGACCGTCTCGTCGCGGCCCATCGCGTCGAAGAAGGTGCAGTTGACCTGATAGAGGTCCAGGTTGCTGGCCGCGGCACCGGTGGCCTTGCGGCTTTCGCCCTGGCTGGCGTCGTGGATGCGGTCCACGAGCGCATCCAGCTCCTCGGGCGGCACCAGGCCCGGGTGGGCGTTGCGGTCGCTGGCGTCGGCGCCGATGTCGATGATGCCGATGCCGTCGTGCGTGTCCAGCACGGTCAGCGCGTTGGCGGGGCGGATGGCGATCCAGCGCTTGAGCGCCGTGGCGGTGCCGAAGCTGAACGCATGCAGCACCAGCGGCGGCAGCGCGAAGTCGTAGACCCAGTCCACCTTGGACGCAATCTCGATCTGGCGCTGGAAGTAGCTGTGGATCTCGACGAGCACCTCGATGCCCAGCGCCTTCGCCTCGGCAGCGAACTCGCCGATGAAGTCGAAGGTCTCCGGCATCATGAAGCAGCTGTCGCCGGCCTTCTTGATGGCGTAGCCGACGGCGTCCAGCCGCACCATGCGGATGCCGTTGTCGGCAAAGGTGCGCAGGATGCTGGTGAGGTAGGCGCGGCCCTGCGGGTGGTGCACAGCGATGTCGATCTGCGCCGCGGTGAAGGTGGTCCAGAGGATGCGGCGCTCGCCGGACTGAAGCGTCGCGTAGGTCAGCGGCAGGCCGGGGCGCGGCCGGTAGACGCTCAGCAGGCCCTGTTCGCTCGCGCCGTCGGGAAACACGGCATCCAGCGTCAGGAACAGGCCGGCATAGGCCGAAGCATCGCCCTTCTCGGAGTAGTCCAGGAACTGCGGCGACTCGCTGGACATGTGGTTGACGATGACGTCGGCCATCACGTCCAGGCCCTCGGTGAGCGCCTTGATGTCATCCCAACGCCCCAAGCGCGGGTCGACCTGCGTGTGGTCGATGGGATCGAAGCCAGCATCGGCGCCGTCGATGGCGTGGAAGAACGGCAGCAGGTGCACGCCGCCGAAAACGCCCGCCAGCGGTGCGCCGGGCTCGCACAGCAGGCGCTTCAGCCGCACCAGGTCGGCGCCGTCGCGCTGGCCGCCGAGGCGGTCCACGTAGGTGATGAGTTGGACTTGGTTCTTCATGACGATTTCTCCGTGCGCACGCGCAGCACACACACAGCGGCCAGCGCCAGCAGCACGCCGGCGAGGCGGATGACGTTCTCGGGGCGACCGCCCAGCAGGCTGTCGTAGATCAGCGGCAGCGTGACCGCCTGGATCAGCATCGGGATCACGATGAACATGTTGAAGATGCCCATGTAGACCCCGGCCCGCTCGGGCGGGATGCTGCCGGCCAGCAGCACGTACGGGTTGCCCATGATGGAGCCCCAGGCCAGGCCGATCCCCACCATGGGCAGGAACAGCAGCCAGCCCTCGCTGCGGATGCCGGGCAGCACCCACATGCCAGCGGCGGCGGCGAACAGCGCGAACGCATGCACCCATTTCGCACCCAGCCGCTTCGTGAACGGCACCATCGCGAAGGCGGCGACGAAGGCGACCGCGTTGTAGAAGCCGCCCACCTGGCCATTCAGCAGCGCGGCGTCGCGGAAGCCCGCGCTGTGCGGGTCGTCCGTGCCGAAGACGGTCGCGGCCAGCGTGGGCACGATGTAGATCCAGTAGCACATCATTCCGTACCACTGGAACAGCGCCATCCACCACAGCCGTCGCATCGTCGGCGGCATCTCGCGCACGGCGCTCCAGATCTCGGCCAGCGCCGGGCCAAAGCCGCGTGGCAGCGCACGCAACCGGGCCAGCTCCTCGGCCGGCAGCGGCAGCTCGGGCACCTTGCGCACCGACCACCAGACTGTCGTGAACGACAGCAACGCGCCGACGATGAAGGCCAGCGTCGTGACGACCGGGATGCCGTTGGCCCCGAGCGCGTCCTTGTTCATGCCGAAGAACACCAGCAGGCTGGGCGTCAGGTAGGCCAGCGTCTGCGCCAGGCCCGTGAACGAGGCCTGCGTGAGGAAGCCGCTGGCATGCTGCTCGGGCCGCAGCCGGTCGCTGACATAGGCGCGGTAGGGCTCCATCGTCACGTTGTTGGCCGCGTCCAGGATCCACAGCAGGCCGGCCGCGAACCACAGCGCCGGGCTGAACGGCATGGCCAGCAGACCGAGCGAGCACAGCAGCGCGCCGATGAGAAAGTACGGCGTGCGCCGGCCCCAGCGGTGCGTGGTGCGGTCGCTCATCGCGCCGACGAAGGGTTGCACCAGCAGGCCGGTGATGGGGCCGGCCAGCCACAGATAGGGCAGGTCCTTGCCATCGGCACCCAGCATCTGGTAGATCGGGCTCATGTTGGCCTGCTGCAGGCCGAAGCTGAACTGGATACCCAGGAAGCCGACGTTCATGTTCACGATCTGCGTGAACGACAGATGAGGCTTGTGCATGCTCAGCTTTCCATCGGCAGTGCGTGCAGCGCCTCGCGCCACGGCGCCAGCACTGTCGGGTCGGACGGCACCGGGCCGCGGACGCCGCAGATCATGGCCGCGTATCGATTGGCCAGCGCCAGCGTCGCTGCCACGTCGGCGCCTCGCGACAGACCCGCCAGCAGCACCGCCGTGAAACTGTCGCCGGCGCCCACGCTGTCGACGAAGGCAGGCTGGGCCACGCCCTCCCCGCTCGCCAGCAGCCGCCCCTCGTCACCGTACAACGCGTAGCCTGCGGCGCCACGTGTCAGCACCACCCGCTGCAGCGCAAAGCGGGCCATCAGCGCAGGCAGCGTGGGCTCGAACCAGGCCAGCAGCTGGTCGAGCTCGTCCTCGTTGATCTTGACCCAGTCGGCCAGCATCAGCGATTCGGCGGCCAGCTCGGGCGTGTCGGTGCCGGGGCGCAGGTTGAGATCCAGCAGCCGCGGGCCAGCCGCGCGCTTGACGCCGGTGCGGATGGCCGCGCGCGACACCGCATGGCGCTGGGCCAGGCTGCCGAAGTAGACGAGGCCGGCGCCGGCCGCCGGTGGCGCTTCGAGATGGTCCCAAGCTGCATTCGAGTGAATCTCGAAGCGGTGGCCGCCGCCCGCGTCCTCATGCACGCTGACACGGCCGGTGGCATGGGCGGCATCGCGCTGGATGCCATCGACCGCCAGGCCGAAGCGCGCCGCGCTGTCCAGCACCAGCCGGCCGGCAGCGTCATCGGCGCTGATGCGGCTGACGAAGCGCACCGGCGCGCCTAACGCTGCCAGCGAGCGCGCCACGTTGAACGGCGCGCCGCCGGCGACGGCACCGTCGTGGAACTCGTCCACGAGGGCCTCGCCAAGCACAAGGACGAGGTGGGGCATGGCCGCGCTCAGAAGGTGTAGCGCAGGCTGGCCTTGACCGTGCGGCCCGTGTAGGCCCGCGCGGCGCCGCGGCCGTCGTTGCTCTCGGTGTACGCGATCTCGTTGAGCAGGTTGTTCGCCGCAATCGACAGCGTCGCCTTTTCCGTGAGCGCATAGCTGGCGAAGGCGTTGACCACCGTGTAGGCGGGCAGCGTGATCGTCAGCGCACCGCCGGGGCCGTCATCCAGGCTCTTGGTCGTGCCGACGATGCCGACGCCGAAGGTCAGCGCATCATTCAGGTTGACCGTGGGCGTGAGCTGGTAGACCACCTTGGCCTGGCGCTTCGGCGCGCGGCCGTCGGCCTGCTTGGCGCTGGTGTACGTCAGCCCGCCCAGCAGGCTGACGACGCCGAAGCGGGCCGAGCCTTCCAGTTCCAGGCCGTTGCTGCGGTAGCTGTTGGCCTTGGCGACGATGGGTTGGGTCGTCACGTCGACATTGACCTCGTCGGTCTTGGCGTGGAACAGCGTCGCGAACAGGCTCATGCCGTTGCCGCGGATCTTCACGCCCACCTCGGCCTGCTTGACCTTGTTGGTCGGGATGGTCGGGCTCTTGCCGTTGACGAGGTTGGGGTTGTTGAAGAAGGTGATGCGGTCGGCGTTGTAGGCGGCGCCGTCAGAGTAGCGGGCGAAGACGGACAGGTCCTGGCTCAGCGCGTAGTTGCCACCCAGCGAGTAGGACGTGCGACCGAAGTCGTAGTCGATGGCATTGGGCTTGGTGAGGTCGTAGCTGACGCCGGCATTGGACTGGTAGTAGGCGCCGCTGGCCTTCTGGTTGTCGCGGCGCACGCCGATGTCCGCCGACAGCGGGCCGGCCTCGTAGTTCAGCACCAGGTAGGGCGCGTTGGTCGTGTACTTGCTGTCCTGCGTGTTGCTGCAGCAGCCGCCGAAGCCGGGCGAGCCGTTGACGACGCCGGGCACGTTCAGCACGCGGGCGCCCTCACCGCTGGCGGACAGCGAGTACTGGTTGAAGTTCCACGTCAGGTCCAGCTGCTGCACCGAGGTGTAGAGGCCAGCCACGGCATTGAGCTTGGCGCCGCTGCCGACGTCGAAACCGCGGGAGAACTTCAGGTCGTTGGCCATCAGGCCGGCGTTGTCGACCTTGGTGTTGAAGATGACGGCGGTGAACCGGTTGCCCGTGTAGGCCGTGCCCGCATCGGGGCCGGTGGCGATGGTGGTGCCCGCGGGCGCCGCGCTGACGTCGTCGCCCGGGAAGATGCCGATGAAGCGGCCGGAGTTCTTGCTCCACGAGAACTTGTTCTGCAGGCGGAAGCCGCCGCCCGCGTCCAGGTCCATCTCGACTCCGAAGGCGTCGCTCTTGGCGGACAGGCCGTCACGGATGTTGCTGGTGGTGCGGCCGTTGGTGTTGGTCAGCGTGTTGTCCATCGGCCAGGCGACGTCGTAAAACGCGGCGCGGCGCGGGTCCAGGCCGGGCAGCTCCTGGATGCTGCCGTTCACGTACTTGATGGGCGTGGGCATGAAGGTGGGCGTGTGGTCGTCCAGGTGCTTGACGCTGAAGCGCACGAAGCTCTTGCCTTCCAGCTCGAAGGTCACGTTAGCGCGCACCTGGCCGCCGTTCTCGGTACCGTCGGCGCCCTTGCGGCCGCCGTCGCCGACGCGGTAGAAGCCGCCGACGAAGAAGCGCGTCTTGGGCGCGAGGCGGCCGCCGTAGCCGAAGTCCACACGGGTCTGGTCGAAGTCCAGGCCCTTTGTCAGCTGGATGGACCCGCCCTGCTCCAGGCCGGTCTTGGTGATGAAGTTGATGATGCCGCCCGGCGCGCCGGTGGCCAGCAGCGCCGCGGAACCGCCGCGCACCACTTCCAGCCGCTCGAAGCCGGCGTCGGCACGCATCCAGGTGTCGGGCGTGGCGAACGCGATGTCGCCGAACTGCAGCACCGGCAGGCCGTCTTCCTGGAACTGGATGTAGCGCGCGCCGCCGGCCGAGACCGGGATGCCGCGCACGGCGACGTTGGCATTCGACTCGCCACCGCTGGCCTCGGCGCGGATGCCGGGCACGCCGCGCAGCAGGTCCGTCGAGCTGGCCGCGGTGACGGCGCCGACGCTCTCGCTCTCGATCGTCGAGATCGCGACGCTGGAGCGCATCTTGGACTTGGCGGTGGACGCGCCGGTGACGACGACGGCGTCGAGCTTGAGGCCGTCGGCCGTCTCGGTGGCGGCGGCCTGCTGCGCATGCGCCGCGGCGCTCAACAGGGCCAGCGCGATGGCGGCAGACAGGGGCTGGACGGCGGGACGGCGAGAGAGGACGCGAGAGCTGGTCATGGTGTCTCCTGGTTGTCGGTATTCGAGCGCCCTCTGCGGGGCGGACGTCGGTCTGGACCGCCAGCGGCGGTGTCGATCCGTGCCGTCATTCTGCGACCGCCCCCTTCGTTTTGCAATCGATTGCATTTCAGTAGAAACACGGATTGGTCGTTTCAGAAAAGAGTTGCTAGGCACGCAAATGAAATCGATCGTCAATCCACACCACCCGAGGCCGACGATGGCTGCCGCGCCGCGGCTGGCGGCCCGTCGTCAGGCGCCCGGCGCGCTTTCCCGCAGCTTCAGGTAGACCGGCATCGTGCGCGGGCCCGCACGTTCGCCGCGCAGCTGCCCCAGCAAGGCTTCCACCAGTTGTGCACCGGCCTCGGCCACCGGCTGGTGCACCGTCGTCAGCGGTGGATCGCAGTAGGCGGCCAGCGGCATGTCGTCGTAGCCGATCACGGCCACGTCGCCCGGCACGCTGCGGCCGGTGGCGCGCAAGGCCTGGATGGTCAGCAGCGCCAGCACGTCGCTGCAGCAGACGACGGCGTCGAAGCCACGCTCGCGGGCGCAGAAGTCGCGCAGCACGCCGGTGGCCACGCCGGGCTCGAACGGGGCTGGCAGCTCCAGCGCCGGGTCCACGTCCAGCCCGGCCTCGCGCAGCGCCTGCGCATAGCCCTGGCGGCGCAGCCAGACCTCGGGCAGCTGCGCGTCGCCAACGAAGGCGATGCGGCGCCGCCCGAGCTGCAGCAGGTGGCGCGTGGCCAGCGTGCCGCCCAGCACGTTGTCGCCGCCGACGCTGCAGTACAGCTGCTGCGGCATCTCGCCACCCCACACCACCAGCGGCAGCTTGCGGGCGGCCATCTCGTTGAGCTGGTCGTGGTGGCGCCACTGGCCGATGAGGACCACGCCGATGGCCTTGCCGGAGTCGAACCAGTGCGAGGCCAGGTCCAGGTGCTCGGCATCCACGCGCGACAGCAGCATGTCGTAGCCGCGGTCGGTCAGCGCGTCGGCGATGGAGCCGACGATGGACAGGAAGAACGGGTCGGAGATGTGCTGACGCGAACTGGCGTCGTAGGGCACGACGACGGCGACGGTCTTGTTCTCCTGCAGCCGCAGGTTGCGGGCGCCGAAGTTGATCGAGTAGTTCAGCGAGCGGGCCAGGTCGGCCACGCGCTGGCGCGTCTCGGCGTTGACGAGCTCGCTGCCGTTCAGCGCACGCGACACGGTGGACACCGACACGCCGGCCAGCCGGGCGATGTCGACCATCTGCAGTCGCCGCTGTTCGCTGGCGCTGCCATCGGGGGAATCCTTGGACTTGGGCATCGCCGGCATCGTCGCAGGGGCGAGTGCAATCGACAAGCAGCACCTTCCCGGAAAACGAAAAGGCCGGCGGATGCCGGCCTTCGGATTCGTCTGGTCTGCGGGCCCAGCGCCGGGCCGCTCCCAAGCGGGCCCGTCTGGCGATGTGCGAGCGGCTCAACGCCGCTAGCATCGCCGTCCCCTCGGGGGACCGGCTGGACACGCCCGCGTTCAGCGCGGCGTGACCAGACGAGGGGCTTCAATCCTTCGCGTAGATGTCCACGTCCTTCGTCTCACGCACGAACAGCACGCCGATGACGAACGTGACCGCCGCGATGACGATGGGGTACCACAGGCCGTGATAGATGTTGCCGTTCTGGGCCACCATCGCGAACGTGATGGAGGGCAGCAGACCACCGAACCAGCCATTGCCGATGTGGTACGGCAGGCTCATCGACGTGTAGCGGATGCGGGTCGGGAACATTTCCACCAGCATCGCCGCGATCGGGCCGTAGACCATGGTCACGTACAGCACCAGCACGAACAGGATGGCGATGACCATCGGCACATTGGCCTTGGCGAGGTCGGCCTTGGCCGGGTAGCCGGCGGCCTTCATCGCTTCGCCCAGGTCCTTCTTGAAGGCGGCGATGGCCTTGGTGCTGGCTTCGTCGAACTTGTGCTCGGTCAGCTTGCTGGCGGTCGGGACGGCGATTTCCTTCTCACCCACCTTGACCACGGTCGGCGCGCCGGGGGCGGCCTCAAGGGTCTCGGAGCTGGCCGAAGACACGGCCAGCGCACGCTTGGCGATGTCGCACGCGCTCGTGAAGTCCACCTCACGTGCCAGCGGGCTGCCCTGGAAGGAGCAGCTGGCCATGTTGGTGGTCAGCGTGACCTTGGAGGTCTCCTGCGCACGGGCCAGGTCGGGGTTGGCCGCACTGGTCAGCGCCTTGAACAGCGGGAAGTAGGTCACCGCGGCGAGCAGCAGGCCGGCCATGATGATGGGCTTGCGGCCGATCTTGTCCGACAGCGTGCCGAAGACGACGAAGAACGGCGTGCCCAGGATCAGCGAGATGGCGATCCAGATGTTGGCGCTGGAGGCGTCGACCTTGAGCACCGACGTCAGGAAGAACAGCGCGTAGAACTGGCCCGAATACCAGACCACGCCCTGGCCGGCGACCAGGCCGAAGAGGGCCAGCAACACGATCTTCAGGTTCTTCCACTGGCCGAAGGACTCGGACAGCGGTGCCTTGGAGGTCTTGCCCTCGGCCTTCATCTTCTGGAAGGCGGGCGATTCGTTCATCGACAGACGAATCCACACCGAGATGCCCAGCAGCAGGATGGAGACGATGAAGGGAATGCGCCAGCCCCAGTCGCCGAAGTCCTTCTCGCCCAGCGCGGTGCGGGTGCCGAGGATGACCATCAGCGACAGGAACAGGCCCAGCGTCGCGGTCGTCTGGATCCACGACGTGTAAGCGCCGCGCTTGCCGTGCGGGGCGTGCTCGGCCACATAGGTGGCCGCGCCGCCGTACTCACCGCCCAGCGCCAGGCCCTGCAGCAGCCGCAGGCCGACCAGGATGACCGGCGCCGCGGCGCCGATGGTGGCGTAGGTGGGCAGCACGCCGACGATGAACGTCGACAGGCCCATGATCAGGATGGTGACCAGGAAGGTGTACTTGCGGCCGATCATGTCGCCGAGGCGGCCGAACACCAGCGCGCCGAACGGGCGCACGATGAAGCCGGCAGCAAACGCCATCAGCGACGCGATGAAGGCGGCTTGCGGATCGAGGCCGGCGAAGAACTGCTTCGCGATGATCGGGGCCAGCGAGCCGTAGAGGTAGAAGTCGTACCACTCGAACACCGTGCCCAGCGAGGAAGCGAAGATGACCTTCTTTTCCTCTTTGGTCATCGGCGCCGCGGCGGATGCTGCTGCAGTTGCCATGTTGAAAAGTCTCCGTGTAGTCGGGCCGCCCCACGGCGGGGTGGTCCTTGCGGCGTGACTATTGCCACGGCCTCTGACCGTGTTCTGACGCCAGTCTGAATCGAGGCTGACAAACCCCGCAGGAACCCGCAGCTCGCGTTTCTCAATGCGGGAATCAAGCCCCGTCCCGGGTAAGTCCCGAGATCGTCAGTGGCGCCGCGCCAGCCCCGGCCGCGGCTGCGCGGCCGACTCCCAGATGCCGCTGCGGAACCACGGGTCGCCGTCCAGCGCGGCGCGCAGCATGGGCAGCGCGTCCTGGCCCCAGAACAGCCGGCCATCCAGCTCGACCGTGGGCACGCCGAACACACCCAGCGCCAGCGCGGCCTCGGTCTCGCTGCGCAGCCGCTGCTTGACGGCCTCGCCGGCCGGGTCCTGCGCGGGCGCGAGGCGCTCGGTCAGCGCTGCCAGCCGGGTCGCGTCGTTGGCATCGGCGCCGGCGCCGCGCCAGACGTGGTGGAACAGCTGCTCCACGACCCAGCGCCCCGGCGTGTCGCCGGGCTGGCCTTCAGGCGCCGCGCAGGCCCAGGCCAGCCGCAGCAGCGGCAGCGGGTTGAACGGATGCTGCGCGGGCGGGTCCAGCACGACGCCCTGGCGGTGCGCCAGCCACGCCACCTGGCGGAAGGTCCAGCGCCGCTTGGCCTCGATCTCGGCCGGTCCCTTCTGCCCCAGCGCCTGCAGCAGCGCGGCGAACAGGATGGGCCGGTAAACCACCTCCACGCTGTGCCCCGCGAGCGCCTCGGGCAAGGCCTCGAAGGCCAGCGCCGCGTAGGGCGAGATGGGGTCGAAGTAGAAGGTCAGGCGCTTCATCGGTCTTGTTCCTCACTCGGCGGCCAGGGGCCCAACCACAGGCCGTGGCGGTGCAGCTCGACGCGTCGCGCAGGCAACTGGTCCAGGATGTGGCGTTGGCGAGCCTCGGGCGCCCCGCCCCAGCCGGCAATCTCGTTGAGGCTGCGCGCGCAGCCACGGCACCAGCCGCTGGCGGCGTCCATCTGGCAGACGTTGACGCAGGGCGAGCTGACGGCCGGCTTCATGCCTGCCCCTCGCCCGAGGGGATCGCGGCCCGGCTTGGGGCGACCCGGCGCCCGGTCCGCGTCATGCCTGCACCACGTCGATGACCGGCGCGCCGGTGATCTTCTCCAGGTCGGCCGGCGTCAGCTTGAACACGCCGTTCGGGTGCCCGGCCGCGGCCCAGATGATGTCGAAGCGGAACAGCTCGCGGTCGATGAACAGCTGGGGCGGCGCGGCGCCGTCGGCGGGCGCGAAACCGGTGGGGGACACGCCGCCGATGGAGAACCCGGTGCGGGCCTTCACGAAGTCGGCATCAGCGCGGCCCAGCGCGCCGGCGTGCGGCTTGAGCTTGCTCTCGTCGACGCGCTTGTCGCCCGAGGTGATGACCAGCACGGCAGACTCGTCGGCCTTGCGGCGGAACACGACGGACTTGGCGATCTGCCCCAGCGTGACGCCCAGCGCATCGGCGGCCTCCTGGGCGGTGCGTGCGGCGACGTCCAGCCACAGCGGCGGGTGGGGGTGCTGCCGCGCCAGCAGCGCGGCGCTGACGCGTTGGAAGCCTTCGGGGCGGGTGTCGGTCTCGGCCATGCCCCGATTGTGTCGCGCTCAGTCGCGGTCTTTGCCCTTGCCGTGGCCATGCCCCTTGCCGTGCTTGCCCTTGCCATGGTCGTCGTCATGGCCGCGGTCGCCGTCGCGGCGCTCGTAGCGCTCCTGGTACCAGTCCTCGCGCACGAAGTACACGGGCATGCCGCAGGCGTTGTAGCGCGCGCAGTGCTTGCTCCAGTTCTTCTGGTGGCCCGGCGGGATGCGCATGTAGACCGGCTCGACATGCACCGGCCGGCGCTGCACCCAGACCGGCTCGCGCAGCACGACGGGCGGCGGCGCGGTGTTGCCGATGTCGATGCGGCCGTAGAAGCCGGGTTGTCCGATCTGCACGGACACGCCCACGTCGGTGGCATGCGCCGCCCCGGCGGTCAGCAGGGCCGTGAGGGCCAAAGGGATCAGTTTCATGATGCGTCTCCTGGGGTTTTCTTCTTCTGGCTCCCTGCCAACGATTCGACCACGCGGCGAGGCTCGGCCGCCAGCGGCGTGAACAGCGGGTTGGCCATGCGCACCGGCACGACGTCCAGCCGGGCACCCAGCACGGTGTAGCCGTCGCTCCCGTTGCCGGCATCGCGCCAGCCGGCCAGCCCCGGCCCGCGGTGCAGCCGGAACTCGAAACCGATGTCAGGCAGCAGCTCGCCCGGCTGCGCGTTCGCGCGGTAGGCCAGCCCGCGCACCTCGTCCGCGGGGCCGTCCAGCAGCTGCGCCAGCGCGGCCAGCAGGCAGCCGTCGCCCAGCATGTCGAGGTAGTAGCGGTGGCTGTCCAGCCCGGGCCGAAAGCCGGCGGCGGTCGGGTCGATGCGGCGGTCGCGGCGCTTGCGTTCGGCCGGCGTGGTCTGGCCGGTAGCGAGATCGTGGCGGTCGCCGTGGTCAAGATAGGACAGCCGCGCCCCCGCCAGGTTGAAGGCGGGCAACGCGGGGTCGTGCGTCGCCTGCCCGAGGTCCACCAGCACCGCACCGCTGCCGCCGATGACCTCCAGCACCGTGCCCTGGATGACGACGGCGGCGTTCTCGTCCACACCCAGGCCCAGCCGGCAGCCCAGGCGCTGCAACGCCGGCAGCATGCGGCCGATGCGGCCGCGCTTCAGGAAATGCTGGTCGACGAGCAGGCCCGGCGCCAGGACGCCCAGGCCGCGGTCGTACTCCTGCCCCTCGCGCCACCGGCCGCGCAACACCGCCAGGTTGTCCATCGCGTCGCGGAACATGAACTGGCTCATGACGGCAGCACCGGCACTGGTGCCAGCAATGACGCCGCCGGCCGCGAACACGGCACGGATGGCGTCCAGCATCGGCGTGGCCGCGCCGCCGGGCCGCAGCGTGTCGACGATGTACTCCTGGGCGCCGCCCGAGAAGAACACCGCGCGGCAGGCGGCCACGCGGGCGATCAGCGCCGGGTCATTCAACCGCGCCTGCAGGTCCACGCCGTCCAGGTGCGGCGCGACGGGGATGACCTCGGGCCGCGCGCCACAGCGGCTCAGCGCAGCGACGATCTGCGCGGCGATGCGCTCGGGCTCGTAGGCCGCGGTCGGGAAGACGGCGATGGCCGCGCCCGGGCCGCCGGCCTCGTCGACGATGCGCTGCCAGACGGCGTCGCTGCCGGCTTTCAGTGCACCGCCGATGACGACGACGGTGCCGGGCTGGGAAGAGGTCTGCAAGATGAGCGCGGGGCGCCCGGTGCACGGGCCGGGCGGACGGGATTCACGAACCCGTCATGATCGCAGCCCCCGCGGCCTCCGGCGCGGCCGTGCAAGCTCCGCGAAACGCAACGCCTGTGACCGGATGCTGCACGCCGCCAGGATTTGCCCTATTGACCCGACGGCGCCGAGGCCGGCTGAGCCGGCTCAGGCAGCGGCGGCACCTTGGGTGCCCCGCCCCAGCCGCCATACAGCGGCATGGGCAGCCGCACCGGGCTGATGTCCAGGTAGAGGTTGGTCACGGTGAATTGCTCGCCACCGAACTCCTCGGTGCTCCAGCCCATCGAGTCCGAGCCCTTGTAGACGCGGAACAGGAAGCCCAGCTCGGCCAGCGGGTCGTTGGTGCGCGGCAGCACGTCGAAGGCCAGGCCCTTGACCTCCTTGCGCACGCTGTCGATGAGGCGGCTCATGGCGCCGGAGATGGTCGAGTCACCCAGCATGTCGAGGTGGAAGACGTCGTCCGTGTAGTAGGGCTTGAAGTTGGGCGACTCGGCGTCGTGCACTTCGCCGCGCAGCTTGGGCGCCGACGGCGTCGTCGAGCGCGCGCGCATGTGGTAACGGTCGCCATGCTCCAGGTAGGAGATGCGGGCGCCCTGCACGTTGAACGCGCCCAGCGTCGCGTCGGTGCGGGCCTCGGTCAGGTCCACCACCAGGCAGCCGCGGTCGCCGATGACCTCGATCTCGTCCCCCCGGATGATGGCCGCGGTGTTCTCGTCCACCCCCAGGCCCAGCTTGTAGCCCTTGGCCATCATCAGCGGGATCATGCGGCCGAAGCGGCCGCGCTTCAGGAAGTGCTGGTCCACGAACAGGTGCGGGCCGACGAAGCCCAGGCCGCGGTCCACCTGCTTGCCATCGGCGAAGCGGCCTTTCAGCACGTTGATGACGCTGGGCGCGTCGCGGAACATGATGGTGCTCATGATGGCCGCGCCGGCCGACGTGCCGGCGACGACGCCGCCCTTGCGGTAGACGTCCCAGATGGCCTCCAGCATGGGCGTGCTCTGCCCGTTGGGCTGCAGCACGTCGACGATGCGCTCCTGCACGCCGCCGGTGAAGAAGATGCCCTTGGCGGCCTTGACCTTGGCGATCAGCGCCGGGTCGCGCACGACCTTGCTCAGGTCCACCCACAGGAACTTGGGCGCCACCGGCAGCGCCTCAGCCACGGCGCCGCGGCGCTGCAGCAGGTCCACGACCTGCTTGGCGCTGGCTTCGGGATCTTCGCTGGCGGTGCCGAAAACGACGAAGCGTGCGCCCTTGCCGCCGGCCAGCTGCACGATGCGCTGCCAGACCTCGTCGTTGTCGGCCTTCAGCGCGCCGCCGATGGGCACCGCGTAGCCGCGGATGGGCGGCTCGGTGTCGACGACGACGGGGGCCGGCGCCGCCGCGGCGGGCGCGGGCGCCGGCTTGGGCGCCACTGCACGCGGCGCCGGCGCGGGGGCCGGCGTCGCCGGGCGGAACAGCCGGAACCCCTGCCCCGCGCTGGCCGGCGCGGCGGGAGTCGGCGGTGCCGCGTGAACGCCGGCGGTCAGTGCCATTGCGGCCAACCCGGCCCAGATCCATGCCCTCATGCCCAACATCCTCCTTGCTTGGTCGCACCCATGATGACAGACGGTTCGTGACCGTCGGCCCCTAATCCGAACGATAAACGGCGTGGCGTGCGCGAGACGAATCTCACCCCGGAGACCGGCAGCGCGCGAACCCGTGCCTAGACTCGCGCCAAACGTCACAGCCTACCGGAGCCCGCAGATGAACAAGCCTTGTCCCTCCCGCATCGCACTGGCCGCCACGCTGCTGGGCCTGTCGCTGGCCGCACAGGCCCAGGACAAGCTGGAGCGCGTGGAGGTCACGGGCACGGCCATTAAGCGCATCGAGGGCGAGACAGCGCTGCCGGTGCAGGTCATCACGCGGGCCGAGATCGACAAGGCCGGTGTGACGACGGCGGCGGAAATCGTCGCCCGCCTCAGCGCCGGCGCCAACAACCTGACGGACGGCGGCAGCATCGGCTACGGCGGCTTTCGCGACCAGATGGGCCTGAACGCCGCCAACCTGCGCGGCCTGGGCGTGTCGTCGACGCTGGTGCTGCTGAACGGCCGGCGCATGGCCAACTTCGCCTCGCCCGGCGATGCGGCCGGCGTCGACCTGAACAGCATCCCCGCCGCCGCCATCCAGCGCGTGGAGGTGCTGCTGGACGGCGCGTCGTCGCTGTACGGCTCGGACGCCATCGGCGGCGTCATCAACTTCATCACGCGCAAGGACTTCACCGGCGCCGAGATCAGCGCGCTGGTGGGCAACACCAGCGAGGGCGGCGGCAACAAGCGCTCGGCGACGCTGGCCGGCGGCTTCGGCAGCTTCGCGCGCGACGGCTTCAACGTAATGGCCGTGCTGGACGTGCAAAAGACCAGCAGCCTGAATGCCAGCAACCGCAAGTTCATCAAGGACCTCGACATCCCGGGCCGGCTGCCGGACCTGCTGTCCAGCGCGCCCTTCCCCGGCAACATCCTGCTGGACCAGAACCTGCCGGACTCCGACCAGCGTGACGCGCTCATCGCCGACGGCTACAAGGCCAACGGCAAGGACGTCATCAGCACCTACCGCATCAACCCGTCCGCCGCGACCGGCTGCAACCCGGCGAACGGCAGCCTGTACCTGCCCGACGGCATCGGCGGCGTGGACGGCTGCACCTTCGACTACATGCGCGACATCGAGCTGTATCCGAAGTCCAGGAAGAGCAGCCTGTTCACCCGCGGCGTGTTCAACCTGGGCGGCGGCCACCAGCTCTTCGCCGAGGCCTCGATGGCTCGGGCGCGCACCTTCTACACCGGCACGCCCAACCGCGTGGATGCCGAGATGGACGTCTCACTGGTGCCGGCGCTGAAGAGCAGCAGCATCGCTGCCTTCCCCGCCGGCGACGAGCGCCGCATCCTGGTCGTCCGCACGCGGCTGACCGAGGCGGGCCTGCGTACCAGCGAGCTCGTGTCGTCCACCAACCGCTATGTGCTGGGCACCAACGGCCTGCTGGCCGGCTGGGACTATGAATGGGCGCTGAACCACAGCACCAGCAAGGTCTCGGACCGCGACTCGCAGGGCTACCTCAACGAGCAAATGGTCATGGACGGCTTCGCCGCCGGCACGCTGAACGCCTTCGGGCCGTCGGCCGCCGCGGGGCAAGCACTGTATGAAAAGGCCCAGATCCGCGGCGAAGTACGCCGCGCCACCGGCACCATGGACAGCCTGGACTTCAAGATGTCCAAGGCGCTGGCAACGTTGGCAGGCGGCGAGCTGGCGCTGGCGGTGGGCGGCGAGCTGCGTCGCGAGAAGCAGAACTACCACCAGTCCGACGCACTCAAGCAGGACCTCATCCTCGGCGAGACCTCGCAAGGCCCGGACTCCGACTTCGGCAAGTCGCGCCGGGTGGCGGCGGCGTTCAGCGAGATCAGTGCGCCCATCACGAAGGAGCTTGAACTGCAGGCCGCGCTGCGCTACGAGCACTACCAGGTCAGTGGCGGCGCCGCCAGCCCCAAGCTGGGCCTGAAGTACACGCCGGCGCGCGAGCTGCTGCTGCGCGCTTCGGTCGGCAAGGGCTTCCGTGCGCCCAGCCTGTCCGACCTCTATCGGCCCGTCACCGAGGGCTCGTCAGCCACGCTGGTAGACCCGGTCTGCCTGGCAGACGACCCGAGCAACACGGTCACTGACTGCTCCGACATCTGGACCACGCTGAACTACAGCAACGCCAAGCTCAAGCCCGAGAAGTCACGCCAGTTCTCCGCCGGGGTCGTGTTCGAGCCCAAACCTGGCGTCACCGTCAACGTTGACTACTGGAACATCGAGAAGAGCAATCTGATCAGCACGCTGGGCGTGGACGTCATCCTGGGCAACCTGGACAAGTACGGTGCGCTGGTTCATCGCCGAGCCAGCGGCACCATCGACGCCATCGACCTGATCAAGGACAACCGCGGCAAACAGCGTATTTCAGGGCTGGACTTTGGCGTCGCGCTCAGCGAGCTCAAGACCGGCATCGGCCAGTTCGGCCTGCGCTTGAACGGCACGCTGACCCTGAAGTCAGAGCAGCAGACCGGCAACGGCGATCCCTTCGTCAGCAACCTGGGCGTTTTCATCAACGACGGCGTCGTGCAGCGCTGGCGGCACACGGCCAGCATCGACTACGACCTCGGCGCACTATCGTTCACGCTGTCCAACAGCTATCTGAAGGGCTACGACGACCAGCACGTCATCGGCAAGCCGGACCGCAAGGTAGCCGCCTATTCGCTGTGGAACCTGTCCGGGGCCTGGGCGGCCACGAAGTCGCTGACCGTGCGTGCCGGCGTGCAGAACCTGTTCGACAAGGCGCCGCCGTTCTCGCAGCAGGCCTATTTCTTCATCTCGGGCTATGACCCGAGCTACACGGACACGCGCGGCCGCTACGCCTACGTCAGCGCCAGGTGGACGATGCAGTGACCCCCGGTTTGTTGCTCACGACGAAAGTCTGACTTTCGGACCGCGCGGATTCACGCGGCGCGGCGGCATGGGCACAGTGAAGGCCTCGCTTCACTGCCCTGCCCCGCCATGACAACGCGCCGCCCGATCAAGCTGTATCACCACCCCATCTCCGGCCACGCCCACCGCGCGCAACTGGCGCTGAGCCTGCTGGGCCTGCCGCACGAGCTGATCCACGTCGACCTCGCCGGCCGCGCGCACAAGACGCCCGCGTTCATCGCGATGAACCCGTTCGGCCAGATCCCGGTGCTGGACGACGACGGCGTCATCGTGCCGGACAGCGGCGCCATCCTGGTCTACCTGGCCGAGCGCTACGACGCCGACGGCCAGTGGATTCCGCGCGACGCCGTGGGCCGCGCCCGCGTGCAGGCCTGGCTGTCGGCCGCTGCCGGCCCCATCGCCTACGGCGTGTCGGCGGCGCGGCTCATCCATGTCGTGTCGGCCCGCTTCAACCCGGACGAGGTCATCCCGCGCGCCCACGCGCTACTGGCCGTCGTCGAGAGCGAGTTGCAGCGCCACCCCTTCCTCATCGGCGAGCGCCCCAGCTTCGCCGACGTGGCGGCGTACAGCTACATCGCCAACGCACCGGAAGGCAACGTCGACCTGGCCGGCTACCCGGCGCTGCAGGGCTGGCTGGCCCGCATCGAGGCGCTACCCGGCTTCGTGCCCTTTGCGCAGAGCCCCGTGGGCCTGCGGGCGGCCTGAGCCATGGGCGCCTTCCACGCCGGCGAACGGGCCATGCACGAGCGGCTGGGCATTGCTCAGCGCATGGGCGAGATCGGCCCGCGCGTCATCCGCGACCACATGCCCGACCAGCACCGCCAGTTCTACGCGCAGCTGCCCTTCGTGCTCGTCGGCTCGGTGGACGACGCGCTGCGCCCCTGGGCGTCGCTGCTGGTGGGCGAGCCGGGTTTCCTCGGCACACCGAACGCGCAGCACCTTGCCAGCACGGCGCTGCCGATGCCCGGCGACCCGCTGGCCCGCCACCTCGCGCCCGGCGCGGCAGTGGGCCTGCTGGGCATCGAGCTACCCACGCGCCGGCGCAACCGCGTCAACGGGCATGTGGCGCGCGTCGACGGCGGCGGCTGGCTGCTGGACGTGGAAGAGACGACCGGCAACTGCCCGCAGTACATCCAGCAGCGCGAGCTGACCTGGCGCCGTGACCCGGCCGACCAGCAGCCGCGCGCCGTGCAGCCGCTGGCGGCGCTGGACGCCGAGGCGCAGGCGCTGATAGCTGGGGCCGACACCTTGTTCGTCGCCAGCCATGCGCATGGCCGCAGCGACGTGTCGCACCGCGGCGGCCGCGCCGGCTTCGTGCGGGTGGACGGCCCGGGCCGGCTGCTGGTGCCCGACTTCAGCGGCAACCTGTTCTTCATGACGCTGGGCAACTTCGTCAGCCACCCGCGCGCCGGCCTGCTGTTCATCGACTTCGAGCGTGGCGACCTGCTGAGCCTGACCGGCCGCGTCGAGCTGGTGTTCGACGGCCCCGACGTCGAGCGGCTGGACGGCGCCGAGCGCGCCTGGCGTTTCGAGCTGGACGAGGGGCTGTGGCTGCGCGACGCGCTGCCGCTGGGCTTCGACTTCAAGAGCTGGTCGCCGCGCAGCCTCGAAACCGGCAGCTGGACTAGCGAAGCTCCGGGTCCGCGCTGAAGCGTTCAGCGGCCAGGTCGATAAACGCGCGCAGCTTGGGCGTCGTGTGCCGGCCCTCGTGGTGCACGAGGTGGATGGGCAGCGGCGCGGGTTCGAAGCCCTGCAGCACACGCACCAGCCGGCCATCGCGCAGCAGCGGTGCGGCCTGGTAGCTGAGCAGCCGTGTCAGCCCCAGGCCGGCCTCGGCCGCGGTGATGGCCGCGCCCACCGACGTCGAGCGCAACCGCGCCGCGATGCGCTGCACCAGCGGCTTGCCACGCGGGCCGGCAAAGCGCCATTCCGGGGCCGGGCTGGCACCGGTTGACGCGATCAGCCGGTGGCTGTCCAGCTCGGCCGGCGTGGTCGGCTCGCCATGCGCCTGCAGGTAGGCCGGCGATGCAACAACGACGCGCCGCACCTGGCCCACGCGGCGCGCCTGCAGCGACGAGTCGGGCAGCTCGCCGATGCGCACCGCCACATCCAGCCCCTCCTCGACGAGGTTGACGATGCGGTCGACGAACACGCACTGCGCGTCCACCTCCGGGTGGCGCTTCAGGTAGTCCACCAGCACCGGCGTCACGTAGTACTGGCCGAACAGCACCGGCGCCGTCAGGCTCAGCGTGCCGCGTGGCTGCAGGTTCTGCGCGCCGGCCTCGGCTTCGGCGCGGGCGATGTCGGCCAGGATGCGCCGGCACTCCGCGGCGTAGCGCTCGCCGGCCTCGGTCACGCGCACGACGCGCGTGGTGCGCGTCAGCAGCCGCTGGCCGAGGTGCTGCTCCAGGTCGGCCACGGCGCGCGTGACGACGGGCGGCGACAGCGACAGCTGGCGCGCCGCGCTGGCGAAGCCGCCGTGGTCCACCACGGCGACGAAGATGCCCATGGCCTGCAGCCGGTCCACGCGCCGCTCAGCTGACGAGTTCGCGCACCCGGTCCGGCAGCGCGATGGCCTTGTCGGTCTGCGCGTCGAACCACAGCGTCGTCGCACCGCCCTCGGCGTAAATGACACCGGGCTCGTCGACGCGTTCCAGCGTGATCCAGGTCTCGAAGCTGGTGCGGCCGGGGTCGCTGACGTAGTGCTTCGCCAGCACCTCGCCCGGGCACTTGAGCTGCCGGTAGAAGTTGCAGAACGCGTTGACGATGACCGGCCCCTGCCCGCCCGGGTTGGGCGGCGCGCCGATGCTGGTCAGCCAGTCCACGCGCGCCATCTCCAGGTAGCGGAAGTACAGCGTGTTGTTGACGTGGCCCATCGCGTCCATGTCGCCCCAGCGCATCTGGATGCGCAACTCGAAGGTCAGCTTCTTGGCCGCCGGGACGGTGTATCTCATGGTGCTATGCCGAGCTCGGCGGCCATGCGGTGGACGAGCTGGCGCAGCGACGCGACCTCGGCGCGCAGCGCGGCCAGCTCCGCCTTCTGCACGGCCACCTCCTCATCGCGCGGCTGCGCGGCGGCCACGGCATGGTCCACCGACGCGACCGGCCCGCACAGCAGGTGCGCCCAGCGCGCCTCGCGGGCCCCCGGCGCCTTCGGCAGCTTGATGGCGAACGGCGGCTCGCGCTCGGCCAGCTCTTCCAGAAAGCCCTCCACCGACGACACGTCGGCAAAGCGGTGCAGCCGCTCGGTGTTCTGGCGCAGCTCGGCCGCCGTCTGCGGGCCGCGCAGCATCAGCTGCGTCAGCAACGCCATTGCCGCGCCGGGCACGCCCATGCCGCGCGCGAAGTTGTGCTCGTAGCGCAGCACGCGGCTGCCACTGACGGTGTTGACCAGCGACAGCGTCTTCAGCTCCTCCACGGTGGCCAGCACCTCGGCCTCGGACACGTCCATGACCGGGTCACGTGCCGTCTTCTGGTTGCAACCGGCGGTCAGCGCGTTGGCCGACAGCGGGTAGCTGTCCGGCACGGTGGATTCCTTCTCGACGAGAACGGCGAGGACGCGGGCTTCGAGTGGGGTCAGGTCTCGCTTCAGCATTCAGACTCCGAAGCCATCGTCAGCCTGGATGACGGCACCGTTGATGAAATGGCTCTCGTTGGCGCACAGCATCAGCAGCGCCGTGTCCAGGTCCTGGGGCTGGCCCACGCGCTTGCGCGGCAGCAGCTCGACGAGCTTCTTGCCCTGCTCGGTGCTCCAGTGGTGATGGTTGATCTCGGTGTCGATGTAGCCAGGGCAGATCGCGTTCACGTTGATGCCGTACTTGCCCCACTCCAGCGCCATCGCGCGCGTCATGTGGATGACGGCGGCCTTGCTCATCGCGTAGACGCCGATCTGGCCCAGCACGCGCAGGCCGGCCATCGACGCGACGTTGACGATGCGCCCGCCGACAAAAGCTCCCGGCGCCGCGCCGCGCGCGCGGGCCAGCATGCGCTTGCCCACCTCCTGCGCGACGAAGAACGCGCCGCGCGTGTTGGTGTCCATCACGAAGTCGTAGTCGTTCTCGGTGACGTCGGTCAGGCGCTGCGTGGTGCTGACGCCGGAGTTGTTGATGAGGATGTCCAGCGTGCCGACCTCGGTCTCGGCGTGTGCCACGGCGGCCTTGATGCTGGCGACGTCGGTGACGTCCAGCTGCACGACGTGGGCGTCGCCGCCGTTGCCTTCGATCTCGGCGCGCAGATCCTTCAGCCGTTCGATGCGGCGGCCGGCCAGCACGACGCAGGCGCCGGCCTGCGACAGCGTGCGCGCGAACTGCGCGCCCAGCCCGCTGGAAGCGCCGGTGACGAGGGCCACGCGGCCTTCGAGATTGATGGAGTAACTCATGGGACTGCCTCTTCGTGATGCGTCGCCGATCCTACCGGGCTAGAGGCGCGGCACTAGAAAAGCACGGTCGTTCTATTTTCGGTTCCACGTCCTTAGAATCGCGCCCAATTCAAAGTCCGGAGACTTGGCATGACCTCAGAAGAAATCCTCGCCCAGTTCGGCCCGCGCGAGTCCATGGAGTACGACGTGGTCGTCGTCGGCGGCGGCCCGGGCGGCCTGGCCACGGCCATCCGCCTCAAGCAGATCAAGCCCGACGCCAACATCGTCGTGCTGGAGAAGGGCTCGGAGCCCGGCGCGCACATCCTGTCCGGCGCCGTCATGGACCCGCGCGCCATCACCGAGCTGTTCCCGAACTGGAAGGAGCTGGGCGCGCCGCTGAACCAGGCCGTCACCGGTGACGACGTGCTGCTGCTCAGCGAGACCGGCAGCACGCGCACGCCCGACGCGCTGGTGCCACGCAACTTCCACAACGACGGCTGCTACGTCATCAGCCTGAGCGACGTCGTTAAGTGGCTCGCCACGCAGGCCGAGGCGCTGGGCGTCGAGATCTTCCCGGGCTTCGCCGCGGCCGAGGTGCTGTACGACGAGCAGGGCCGCGTGAAGGGTGTGGCCACGGGCAACATGGGCCTGGGCAAGGACGGCGAGCCCACCGACCACTTCCAGCTGGGCATGGAACTGCTGGGCAAGTACACGGTCTTCGCCGAGGGTGCGCGCGGCCACCTGGGCAAGCAGTTGCTGGCCAAGTACCAGCTGACCGAAGGCAAGGACACGCAGACCTTTGCCATCGGCATCAAGGAGCTGTGGGAGATCCCGGCCGACAAGGCGCAGCCGGGCAAGGTCGTGCACACGGCCGGCTGGCCGATGGAGGGCGACACCTTCGGCGGCGGCTTCCTGTACCACCTGGACGGCAACAAGGTCACGCTGGGCTTCGTCATCGGGCTGGACTACGACAACCCCTACCTGAGCCCGTTCGAGGAGATGCAGCGCTGGAAGACCCACCCGGCCATCCGCGCGCACATCGAAGGCGGCAAGCGCATCGGCTACGGCGCGCGCGCCATCAACAACGGCACGCCGCAGGCGCTGCCCAAGACGGTGTTCCCCGGCGGCTGCCTGATCGGCTGCGACGCCGGCTACCTGAACGCCGCCCGCATCAAGGGCAGCCACGCAGCCATCAAGAGCGGCATGCTGGCCGCCGAGGCCCTGGCCCCGGCACTGGACGCCGGACGCGCGCAGGACGAGCTGACGGCCTACCCCGCGGCCTTCGAGAAGAGCTGGCTGAACGACGAGTTGCAGCAGAGCCGCAACTTCAAGCTCTGGTTCAAGAAGGGCCAGACCGTCGGCAAGCTGATGACCGGCATCGAGCAGTGGCTGCTGCCCAAGCTGGGCGTCGCCACCCCGCCGTGGACGCTGCACAACCACAAGGCCGACCACCAGGCGCTGCGCCCGGCAGCCCAGTGCCAGCCCATCGCCTACCCCAAGCCGGACGGCAAGCTGACCTTCGACCGCCTGTCGTCGGTGTTCATCTCCAACACCAACCACGAGGAAAACCAGCCCGCCCACCTGACGCTGAAGAGCGACGCGGTGCCGGTGCAGGTCAACCTCGCCACCTACGCCGGCCCCGAGAGCCGCTACTGCCCGGCCGGCGTCTACGAGTTCGTGCCGAACGAGGCGGGCGCGGGCCAGCGCCTGCAGATCAACGCGCAGAACTGCGTGCACTGCAAGACCTGCGACATCAAGGACCCGACGCAGAACATCGTCTGGGTCACGCCCGAAGGCGGCGGCGGCCCCAACTACGCGGGCATGTAAGCCCCCAACTCGAAGCCGGCAACACGCCGGCTTTTTTGTTGCCGGCAGCGCGGCGCGCCGATAGACTGGTTTTCCATACAGGCATCGGCGCGGAGGCAGCGTGAGCGAAGGAAAGATCAGGGTCGGCATCGGCGGCTGGAACTTCGAGCCCTGGCGCGACAACTTCTATCCCAAGGGCTGGCCACAGGCCCGCGAGCTGGAATACGCCAGCCGCCGGCTCACGGCCATCGAGATCAACAGCACCTACTACGGCGCGCAGAAGCCGGCCACCTTCGCCAAGTGGCGCCAGGAATCGCCCGACGGCTTCCAGTTCTCGCTGAAGGCCATCCGCTTCGCGACGCAGCGCCGCGTGCTGGCCGATGGCGCCGACTCCATCAAGCGCTTCATCGACTCGGGCATCGCCGAGCTGGGCGACAAGCTGGGCCCCATCGTCTGGCAACTGGCGCCGACGCACCGGTTCGACGCGGCCGACCTGACGGCCTTCCTGGAACTGCTGCCGGCCAGCGTCGACGGCCTGCCGCTGCGCCACGCGCTGGACGTGCGGCACGCCAGCTTCCAGTGCCCCGAGTACCTGGCGCTGGCACGGCAATACCGGGCGGCGACGGTGTTCACCGAGTCCGACGACTACCCCGCCATCGCCGAGCCCACGGGCGACTTCGTCTACGCCCGCATCATGCGCACGCAGGCCGACGAGCCGCTGGGCTGCCGGCCCGAGGTCTTCCCGGCGCTGGCCCGCGCCGCGCACACCTGGGCGCAGGGCGGCGAACCCGACGGCGTGCCGCGCATCGAACCGCCCGCGCCGGCCGCCGCGCCGCGCGACGTGTTCGTCTTCTTCATCAGCGGCGCCAAGGAGCGCGCGCCGCATGCCGCAATGGCGCTGCGGCGGGCGCTGGGCGAGACGGTCCCGGCCTGAGCCCGCCAAGCTCTACTTCGCCGTGGCCACCGGCTCCGCCGCGCGCGCGACCACCTCGATGGGCGCACGCGCCGCGATGTGGTCGCGGAAATAGGCCTGCACGCCCTCCGCGGTCACCGCCTGCAAGCCGGCGACTTCGGCCTGCATGGCGGCTCTCATGCGCGGGTCCGCCTGGATGCGCGGCAGCCACACCAACCAATAGGCGGCGCTCTCGGGCCCCTTCAACGCACTCTCCACGCGCGGCTGCCTGGCACGAGCCAGCTCGTCGGCGCTGACCGGCTGGTCGGCCAGTTCGCGCAGCTGCGTGCGCAGCAACTCACGGACGACCTCGAACTTCTCGGGCGGCGTTTCGATGGTCACGAACAGGCGCCCCGAGCCCGGCACGTCCATCGCGCCGCCCGCCCCTGCCTGCGGCGAATAGGTGATGCCCAGCGTCGCCCGCACCGTGTCCGTCAGGCGGGCCCGCAGCACCGCGCCGGCCACCCGGCCGGTGAAGGACAGCGCCGGGTCCGTCCAGTGGTCGGGCATGGACCAGTACCAGCCCAGCACCGCCTGGTCCGCCCGACCGCGGTGGTAGACCACATGGGGAGCACCGCCGCCTGCCACGGGCTCGAGCTTCAGCTCGGCGCGCGGCTGGCGAGGCCGCTCGGCGCCGGCGCCGAAGGTGGCCTGCACCGCCGCGATGGCGGCTTCTTCGGTCACGTCGCCGACGATGAAGATGTCCGGAGCGCTGGCCAGCGCCGGCTTCAGGATGACCGGGAGCTCGTCGGCCCGCGTGGCTCTCACGTCGGCCGCGCTGATCGGCAGGCCCAGTCGAGCATCGCCGCGGTTCATGACACGCGCGACCTCCCGATCGTGGACGGCGACCGGCCGCGACTCCAGCGAACCCACCTGGCTGCCGCCCAGCGCGGCCAGCTTCTCGCCGAACTCGGGGCGGAAGCCGGGATCGCGTGCATGGGCCGCCAGCAGTTGCAGCTGGGCCAGCAGGTCGGCGGGGCGGGTCGTGCCCGACAGCGTGAACGCCTGCATGCCCACGCCGAAGCCGAGCCCGATGCGCTTGCCGCTGCGCTGCCGCCACTGCTGGATTTCCGCCGCCGAGCGCTGGCCGGTGCCGCCCGTGATGACGGCAGAGCCCAGCGCCCAGATGGCATGCCAATGCCGGGGGGCGATGCCGGCCCGCCCATTGCCCAGCTGGACGCGCACGCTCACGCTGTCCTTCTGCAGCGCTGTGCTCTTGATGACGAGGCGCGTGCCGTTGGCGAACTGGACATTCGTCGTGCCCAGCTCGGCGTCCTGCGTGCGGGCGACGATGGCGCTGGGCAGGCCGAAGTCGGTGTAGGGCCAGTCCGCCGGCGCAACGGCCACCGGCTCGGCCACCGGCCGCGCCATCGCGTCGGCCAGCTTCTGCGCCAGCGCCTCGACACCGACGGCACCGGACTGCGTGCTGCGGAACAGCAGCGGCTGCGGGCTTCCGAAGCAGTCGCGCAGCGCGGCGGTCAGCTCTTCGGGCCGCAGGCTGGCCAGCAGCGGCTCGGTTTCGGTCAACGCCTGTTGCGCGCTCAGGTAGGGAGCGTGGGGGTGGACCGCGTTGACCAACCGGTCCGCAATCGCCGCATGCGGCCGCGTGGACTCCTGGGCCAGGCGCGCCTGCATCTGGCTGCGCACGCCCGGCAACAAGCGCTGCATGTCGGCCTCGGTCAGGCCATGCACCAGCAACTGCCGCAACTCGGCCACCGTGGCGTCGAGCGCGTCGGCCCATCGCCCCGGTTGGGCCTGCATCGTCAGCTGCGCCAGCCCGGCCACGCCGTACACCGAGGCCTGCACGCTGGCCGTGGCGCCGAGCATGGGGCTGCCCGGCTGCTGCGCACGGTCCCTCAGCCGCTGGTTGAGTGCGCCGACGGCCAAGCCCTGCACCAGGAACTCACGAGAGACCGCCGGCGTGTGCGGGCGGACATCCACCGGCCGCAGCCAGGTGAGCGCGAGCGCGCTCGGGGCGTCCGGGGTCACGAGCTCGACGATGGGCCGCGTCGGCCTGGCCACGCCCAGCTCGGCCGTGTCGGGCGATGCGTTGTTGCGCCAGTCGCCAAAGCGCTCGCGGATCTGGCGCTCCACGGCGTCCACGTCGATGTTGCCCACGACGATCACCGTGGCGTTGTCCGGCCGGTAGTTGGCCGTGTAGTAGCGGCGCAGGCGCTCGGCCGTGGCGGCACGGACGGTTTCGGTGCGGCCGATCGGCAGGCGCTGGACCACCCGCGTGCCCTCCAGCTGCTGCTGCAACTGCGCCACGCCGGCTCGCCGCGACGGCAGGTCGCGTACGCGCTCCTCGGACAGGATGACGCCCTTCTCCTGCTCGATGAGCTGCGGGTCCAGCGTCAGCCGCTCGCCGATTTCGCGGAACAGCATCAGCCCCGTGTCCAGCGCGGCAGCGTCGGCCTTGGGGAAGTTGAAGTGATAGATCGTCTGGTCCAGCCCGGTCGTGGCGTTGGTGTCGGCCCCGAAGCGCAGGCCCTGGCGCTCCAGCATGCGGACGACTTCCCCGTCCGCCACCTTGGCACTGCCCCGGAAGGCCATGTGCTCCAGGAAGTGGGACAGCCCCCGCTCCTCGTCACGCTCCTGCAGCGAGCCCGAGCCGATGCGCAGGCGCATGGCCACGCCGTCCCTGGGCGTGTCGTTGTGCTGCAGGGCGTAGCGCAGCCCGTTGGGCAGGCGGCCAAAGCGCACGGCCGGGTCGGGCGTGCGCCCGGACATCTCGAAACCCCACTGCGGCCCCGTCGCAGCCAGCGCGCGGACAGCGGGCTCGGTGACGGCCCCGTCGGCCAGCGCCTGCGGCGCCAGCAGGGGCAGCGCCAGGGCAAGCACCACGGCCACCAGGCGGGGCGGGGTCTTCGCGCGGCTTGTCTCGTTCATGAGGCGTTCTCGTCGGGCCTGAAACCGGCCGGACGGTAGCGCCGCAGCGCTGCAACACCGGATCAAGCGCTTGCGCGTTTGGCCGGGGATATTCACCCCCCAGCCCGCACTGCCGCGGCGGGTCAGCCCGCCAGCCGCGCCATCCAGGCCGCCACCAGGCGGTCGTCGGCCGACTCCGACGCCGCCAGCGCCTCGCGGATGCGCTGCCGCTCGACGGCCGCGCGGTTCTGGCTCAGCTTGAGCTTGAGCTCCCAGCGCGTCACGCGGATGCGAAAGCCGACGATGGCGCCCAGCAGCTTGTGCTGGTAGTCCTCGGGCAGGCCGCGCCACTGCTCGGCGTACCCGGGCTCGAACTGCCCGATCAGCCGCTTCAGCAGCGCGTCCTTGTCGGCGGCGCCGTCGATCAGCTCGATGTCGCCGTAAGCATGCAGGGCCGCGTAGTTCCACGTCGGCACGTTCTGCAGCGACTCGTAGTGGCTGGGGCTGACGTAGGCACTGGGGCCGCTGAACACGGCCAGCAGCGATTTCTGATGCGACAGCCAGCCCCAGTGCGGGTTGGCGCGGGCCATGTGGCCCTCCAGCACCAGGCCGCCGTCGGTGGATGCCACCACCAGCGGCAGATGGCTGCCGAAGCTCGCGCCGGCCGCGTCCGGCCCCACCAGCAACGCCAGCGGGTGCTCGGTGGCGAGGCGCAGCGCATGGTCGAGATCGGACGAGGCAAAGTGCTTGGGCAGGTACACGGCGGGTCGGGAGCGTGAATGGCGACGAAGCCGCATCATCGCGCACCAAAGAGTGACGTTCGCGGCAGATCTCAATTGCGTGACGAGTTCACGCACGGTGTCGTCAGTCCGGCAGGCCTGCGGCACGGTTGCTGCATGCTGCCGCCCCAGTCCAACCCACAGACAAAGAGCGGCGCGATGAACAAGGTCTGGCACAAAGGCCTCCCTTTCAGCCCCGAGGTCGTGCCCTATCTGCGCCGCATGGTGCTGGTGGATGAGCACCGCGAGGCTTTGCTGCGCCTGCAGGGCGTGTGGGACAGCCTGGCGCTGCTGGGCCAGATGAGCGGCACGGCCACCGACATCGCGCAGACGCGCACCGCCTTCCAGGAGCTCACGGCCACGCTGCTGGACAGCCTGGCCCGGCGCCTGCGCCACCACGCACTGCAGCGCATGGACGGCAAGGCCCGCGTGGCCATCGACATCCTCGTGCGCAACCTGTTCGAGCGCACGGCCGACGTGGGCTTCCTCGCCGTGGACGGCCCGCTGTGCGCCCATGCCGCGCTGGACCCGGCCGACCCGGCACGCGACGCCAGCCGCGCCGCGCTGCAGGCCCGCTTCGCCGCCTACACGGCCAAGTACTCGGTCTACGACGACGTCCTCCTGCTGTCGCCGCAGGGCGAGGTGCTGGCGCGCCGCAACGGCGGCGGTGACGTGCAGCACTGCGACGAGCCCTGGGTCGCCGCCGCGTTGGCGTCCGACGCGCCCTACGTTGAACGCCACGGCCCCAGCGCGCTGCTGGGCGGCCGTGCGGGGCTGATGTACGCCCGCGCGCTGCGCGGGCCGGACGGTGCCGGCGCCGTGACGGGGCTGCTGTGCCTGTCGTTCCGGCTGGAGGACGAGATGGCGGCGGTGTTCCGCCAGCTGCTGTCCGGCGCCGACGAGCGCTCGGTCATCTGCCTGCTCGATGCCGACCGGCGCGTGCTGCAGAGCTCCGACGCCTGGCAGGTGCCGCCCGGCGCGCAGCTGGCGCCGAGCGGCGAGCGCTTGGTGTTCGCCGGCCGCGACTACCTGTGCGCCTGCGCCACCGCCAGCGGCTACGAGGGCTACGGGGGCCCGCCGGGCTGGCAGGCCTGCGTGCTGACGCCGCTGGAGTGGGCCTTCGAGGCCGCCGAGGGCCACGCCGCCGGCGACGAACTGCGCCGGCTGGGCGCCACGCTGGACACGCGCCAGCTGTTCGACGCCGAGCTGCAGGGCATCCCGCTGGAGGCGCGGCGCATCCAGCGCAACCTGGCGCGCACGCTGTGGAACGGCAAGCTGCGCAGCCACGCGGGCGACGTCGGCCAGGGCGGCGCCGGCTTCGCGACGACGCTGCTCAACGAGGTGCAGCGCACCGGCGGCCAGCTGCGCGAGGTGTTCGAGCAGGCCATCGCCCAGCTGCAGACGCACGCGCTGGCGGCCGTGTTCGACGCCGCGCTGTTCCAGGCCCGCCTGGCCATCGACATCATGGACCGCAACCTCTACGAGCGCGCCAACGACTGCCGCTGGTGGGCGCTGGACGTGCGCCTGCAGCGCGCGCTGGCCGCGCAGCGGGGCGGCCCCGGCACGCCGCAGGCCCGGGCCGCCGCCGCCGAGGCGCGGCAGGTGCTGCAGCACATCCACGGCCTGTACACGGTCTATGCGCTGCTGCTGGTGTTCGACACGCAGGGCCGCGTCGTCGCCGTGTCCGATCCTGCCCAGGAGGCGCAGGTCGGCCAGCGCCTGAGCGGCCCGTGGGTGAACGCGGCGCTGGCGCTGCGCGACCCCGAGCGCTGCGTCGTCTCGCCCCACGAGGCCACGGCGCTGTACGGCGACGGCCGCCCCACCTACGTCTACGCCACCTCGCTGCAGCACGAGGGCCAGGTCGTCGGCGGCATCGCCATCGTGTTCGACGGCGCGCCGCAGTTCGCCGCCATGCTGCGCGACGCGCTGCCCGCCGCGTCGGGCGACGCAGCGACCGGCCTGTTCGTCGCGCGCGACGGCCGCATCGTCAGCAGCACCGACGCGCGCTGGCCCGCCGGCGCGGCGGCCCCCTTGCCGCCCGCCACGCTGGCCGCGCTGGCGGGCCTCGCCGCCGGCGGCGTGCTGCGCACCGAGCTGGAGATCGACGGCCTGGTCTACGCCGCCGGCATCGCGATGTCCCAGGGCTACCGCGAGTACCGCCGGGGCCAGGCCGCGTCGCCCGAGGACGTGGCCGCCGTACTGCTGCTGCCGCTGGGGCCGCGCCTGCCGGCTCAGACCAGCGCGGCCGAGGCCGGCTTTGCGCCGCCGCCGGCGCGCCAGCCCACGGCCGAGAGCCTGGACATCGCCGCCTTCAGCGTGGCGGGCCAGTGGCTGGGCCTGCCGGCCGGCCAGCTGGTCGAGGCCGTCGAGACGCCGCGGCTGACGGCCCTGCCCAACGCGCCGCGCGCGCTGGTGGGCATGCTGCAGCACGAGGGCCGCATGCTGCCGGTGCTGGACCTCAGCCTGGCGCTCTACGGCCGCGCGCCTGCGGCGCCGGACGGCCCCGTCATCATCTGCCGCAACGAGCGCGGCCAGGGGATGGCCGTGCGCGTGGACGCGCTGGGACCGGTGTTCACCATCCCGGCGGCGCTGGCCCTGCCGAGCCCCGGCACGCGGGCGCGGCTGGTGCGCGGCGCCGAGGCGTCCAGCCACGGCATGCTGACGCTGCTGCCGGCCGAGGACCTGTGGGCCCACGTCGGCATCGCGCCCGCCGCCACCGCGGCGCTGCCCGCGCCCTGAGAGGGTCGGAGGCGGCCCGCCGGCCTCCTATCATGGCGGCCATGTCCACCAGCGCCCTGTACCGGCTGCGGCCCGTCGGCGCCGCGGCAGACGAAGAAGTGGCCGTCGAGACGCCCGTGGCGCTGACGGTCAACGGCATCTCCCAGGCCGTCATGCTGGCCACGCCGGCCGACCTGGACGACTTCGCGCTGGGCTTCGGCATCGCCGAGGGCTGGTTCACGTCGCCGCGCGAGCTGCTGGACGTGGAGCCCACGACGCAGCCGGACGGCATCGAGCTGGCGCTGACCGTGACGGCCGGCTGCGAACAGCGCCTGAAGCAGCGCCGCCGCACGCTGGCGGGCCGCACCGGCTGCGGCCTGTGCGGCGTGGAGAGCCTGGCCCAGCTGGGCGCCGTGCGGCCCGCCGCCGTCACGGCGCCAGAACTGGCCGATGGCGCACTGGCCCGCGCGTTGGCCGCGCTGCCGGCCGCCCAGCCGCTGAACGCCCGTTGCGGCGGCCTGCACGGCGCGGCCTGGTGCCGGCCGGACGGCGAGCTGCTGCTGGCCCGCGAGGACATCGGCCGCCACAACGCGCTGGACAAGCTGACCGGCGCCCTCGCCCGCCGCGGCGTGGACACGGGCGACGGCTTCGTGCTGATGTCCAGCCGCGCCAGCCACGAGCTGGTGCACAAGGCGGCCATGGCCGGCGTGGGCCTGCTGGCCTGCATGTCGGCGCCCAGCAGCCTGGCCATCGCGACCGCGCGCGGCGTGGGCCTGCAGCTGTGGGCCTTCGTGCGCGAGGGCCGCGCGACGCGCTACGCCTGAGTTCAGTCGGCCGCCGGCGGCGGCTCACCCTCGCCGGCCTGGAAGCAGCGCGCGGCCACCTGGTCGCGCCCGCCGCGCTTGGCCTCGTACAAGGCCTCGTCCGCCATCGCGTACATCAGCTCCGGCGTCAGCCGCGACGTCGGCGCCGCCCACCACGCCAGCCCGAAGCTGGCCGTGACGATGCCGAACGGGCTGTGCGCGTGTGGCAGCGCCAGCGCGTGCAGCGCCGCGGCGAGCTGGCCCGCGAACTGCTGCGCGGCCTCGGCCGAATGGGCCGAGAAGATGACGCCGAACTCCTCGCCGCCCAGCCGGAACACCGCGTCGGTGGAGCGTCGCAGGCCGTCGCGCAGCGTCTGCGCCAGCGCCTTGAGCACGGCGTCACCGGCCTGGTGGCCGTAGTGGTCGTTGTAGGCCTTGAAGAAATCCACGTCCAGCATGCACAGCGCCACGGCCTGGCCGCGCTGCGCGCCGGCCAGCGCGGCAAGGCACACGTCGTTGAAATGGCGGCGGTTGAAGGCGCCGGTCAGCGCGTCGACGATGGCCAGGTCGCGCAGCTGGCGGTTGGCCGCCTCCAGCGCGCGGGCGTCGTCATGCAGGCGCTGCTCGTCGGCCTTGCGGCGCGAGATGTCCATGTGCGTGCCGGCGATGCGGCGCGGCTGGCCGTCGGCGTCGCGCTCGAAGACGCGGCCCGTGCTCTGGATCCACACCCAGTGGCCCGCCGCGTGGCGCACGCGCAGCTCGGCCGCGTAGCGCTCGTCCTCGCCGCTGAAGTGGCGCTGCAGCGCGGCGTTGGCCGCCTGCAGGTCGCCGGCATGGCACAGCCGCTCCCAGGTGCGGATGCTGACGGGCGCCAGCTCGTCCGGCGTGCGGCCCAGCATCTGCGCCCAGCGCTCGTTGACGACCAGGCGGCCGCTGTCGATGTGCCAGTCCCAGGTGCCGGCGGCGGTGCCGTCCAGCACGTTGGTCAGGTGCTGGCGGTCCTCGGCCAGCACGGCCTCGGTGCGCTCCAGCCGCCGCCGGACGATGAGGCTGCGCGACACGGCCACCGCCACCAGCAGCGTCGCCACGCTGCCGGCCACGGCCGCCAGCAGCGGCGCCTCGTCGCGGCCGCCGCCGACGAAGCCGGCCCGCGGCCGCAGCAGCAGCTGCCACGGCCGGCCGCCCACGTCCACGCTGAGCGTCGTGTCGCGCTCGTCGGCATGGAAGGACTCGCCGCCTGCCGACGCGTAGATGAGCCGGCGCTGGCCATCCTGGTCGAACACGAACAGGTCCAGCTCGTTGGCGTCGGCGCGCAGCGCGGCTTCGCGCATCAGCTCGGGTACCTCGATGACGCCGGCGACGAAGCCGGCCAGCGCCGCCCGCCGGGCGTCCACGCCGGTCGGGCGCGGCCCGCGGTAGACCGGTGCCGACACGGCGAAGCCGCTCGCCGCCGGCCCGCCCTGGCCGCGCCGGATCATCGCGAAGGTCTCCGACGCCACCGGCGAGCCGGCGTCCCGCGCCACCCACTTGGAGCGCATGCGGCGCGGGTCGAACGCCATGTCCACACCCAGCGCCGCGCCCGATTCGGGCCAGGAGTACAGCACCGGCACATGCAGCTCGCGCGGCGTGGCCGGCACGAAGCCGTCGCCCTGCCCGGCCGCGGCCGGCTCGACGACGCGGTAGCCCGGCTGCTCCCGTGCCGCGCTGCGCTCGAACTCGGCCAGTTGCGCGGCGGGCACCAGCGGCTGCCACTCCAGCAGCGTGAGCGTGGACGACTCCGCCAGCAGGCCGGCGCCGAAGCGCGCGAACTGCTCGCGCGTGGGCAGCCCCTGCGCCGAGAACATCTGGCTGCTGACCTGCAGCGCCTCCACCACGCGCACCAGCTGCAGGTCGAACGCGCCGACGACGCTCTGGCCCATCGCGTTCAGCAGCTCGCGCTGCTGCGCGTCCGCCTTCTGCGCCAGCGCACGGTAGGCGCCCAGCGTGGTGGCCAGGCCCAGTGTCATCAGCAGCACGACCAGGCCGACGTCGGTGACGACAGCCCACCAGCGGCGCGGCGGGTGGTGCGGGGATGGGCCTGTCACGGCCGGTCCCCCAGCATCGTCACCAGCCGCTCGTAGAACTGGGCCTGCTGACGCAGGAACTGGGCGGGGTCGGGCACGGCGCGGATGCGCGGCACCGCCCACAGCGCCTCGGTGCCGGCCTGCCACTGCGGATCGGCCGCCACCCGCGCGAGCAGCTCGCGCCAGCGCGCCACGGCGGGCGCTGCCATGCCCGGCGGCCCCAGCAGCGCCGACCAGCCCTGCAGCTGCTGCATGTCGCGCAGGCCGACCTCGGCCGCGTTGTGCAGCTGCGGCAAGGCCTTGAGCCGCCCCTGCGCGGTCGTCATCAACCCGCGCAGCACGCCGGACTGCACCAGCGGCACCACGCTGCGGGCGTTGTTGCAGCTGAAATCGGCCTCGCCGTCCAGCAAGGCCTGCGTGGCCAGCGAGCCCTGCGCGAAATGCACGGGCCGCGCCGCATCACCCGGCAGCCCGCTGAGCGCCAGCAGGTAGCGCACCGCCAGGTTCTGCAGCGTGCCCGCGCCTGCGGTGCTGTAGCGCAGCCGGCCGGGCGCCGCGGCGATGGCGGCCTGCAGCTCGCGCATGGACGTGATCGCCGAGCCGGCGCGGACTGCACACACCAGCGGCGACTGCTCCAGCACCGCCAGCGCCGTGAATTCGCCCGGCGCCACCGCCGTGTGCGGCGACAGCGCCGGCTGGATGGCGATGCTGCCCACGCGCCCCAGCAGCAGCGTGCTGCCGTCCGGCGGCGCGTCCCGCACGGCGCGGCCGGCGGCGGCGCCGGACTCGGCGGTCAGGTGGACGGTCTCGAACACCAGGCCGCCACCCAGCCGGGTGGCGGCCTGCAGGAAGTTGCGCGCCGAGGCGTCTGCCTCGCCACCGGCGCTGAACGGCACGTACATCCGCACCGCGGCCTCGGGCCGTGGCGCCGGCGCAGGCTCAAGCCCCGCCGCCCCCGCCCCGGCCCATGAAAGACCGGCCAGTGCCAGCAGCACGCCCACAGATTGCCCCCAACGACTTCGATTCCCGACCCGCACGAATCGATCATAAATAACCGATCAGATCGAAATACAGCAGATCTGATTCGAAATCAATCAATTCGTCACGACAGGGCTCGCTGAACGCGCAGGGGCCATCGGAGCCCGCTGCGGCAACAGGGGCATGTCGGGTTTCGACGTGGCCGCCCGTTTTATCGATCAGGGGCCACGTCCGCGGTGATCAATCCCGGGGACCGTGGCGCTCGCGAATGTTCTGTGCCCAGCGCAGCCCACGGGAGCACCGCATGACACCTGCAGCACCGCAGTTCGACATCGTCATTCCCATCTACGAGGGCGTCGACCTGATGGACGTCGCGGCACCCGTGGAGATGTTCAGCTGGATGGCCACGCTCTGGCCTGAGCGGGCGGTCACGATCTCCCTGGTGGCGCAGGACCTGCACCCGCTCGGGACGCGAGACGGCCTGATCCTGACGCCGCAGCGCCAGTTCGGCGACTACGGCAGCGGGAAGCGGCAGGCACAGCTGCTCTGGGTACCCGGCGGCAACCCCGCCGCGCTGAACGCGCTGATGAAGGGCGGCCCGCTGATCGACTTCCTGAAGCAGCAGAGCCGAGCGGCAGGCCATGTGTGTTCGGTCTGCGAAGGCGCCTTCCTGTTGGCAGCCGCCGGGCTGCTGGATGGCTTTCGCGCGACGACGCACTGGGCCTTCGTCCCCTGCTTCCAGGCCTTCCCCGCGATCAAGGTCGCCGAGGGCTACCCACGCTGGGTCGTCGACGGCAACCGCATCACCGGCGGCGGCATCTCTTCAGGGCTGGACGAGGCCTTGAAAGTCATCGAGATCCTCGCTGGCGAAGACATCGCCAAGCAGGTCCAGATGAACACGCAGTACTTCCCGAAGCCACCTTTCGATCAGGTGATCCAAGGCGCGACCAGTTGCCCTCTGGACGTGCACCGCCCCCGGCAGGCGTAGCGCCCCGGCGGCCACGCCGTCGACGGCGCCCGATCTGCAAGCAAGCCATCGAAACCGGTTCCTGGTCCCCTCAACACGGAGAGTCTCATGACGAACGCCCCGACAGTCAGAGTCCGCCGGTCCATCCTGGACCTGCAAAACGAGTACGACCGCGGCAACAAGAAGCCGTTGGAAGACGTGATCCGCGCCTGGAAGGGCATCCAGGCGCTGCCACCCACCGACAAGCGGTCGTTCTTCATCCTCGGCGGATACCACGGCGAACCCTTCAACTACCGCAGCGCCGTGGATGCACTGTCGCCGACCGACATCTACACGTACTGGGGCGGGTGGTGCAACCACGGCAACGTGCTCTTCCCGACGTGGCACCGCATGTACCTCTACAAGCTCGAGGAGGCCCTGCGGACCATCGTCCCGGACGTCGCCCTGCCGTACTGGGACGAGACCAGCGCGGATGCGCTCAAGAACGGCATTCCCAGGGTGCTGACGCAGGAGACCTTCGAGCTGGACGGCGTCGTCATCAAGAACCCGCTGCGTTCCTTCACCCTGCCACAGCCGCTGAGCGACGACCTGCCCGGCGACAACCAGGTCTACGTCAAGCCGGCCGGCTACGAGACCGTGCGCTACCCCTTGTCCGGCCTCGTGGGCACGCCCGAAGCCCGGGCGGCCACCGAGGCCCACAACCGGCAGTTCCCCGATACCGTGAAGAACGTCCAGCTGCTGAACGACAACGTCGTGGCCTGGCTGCAGGGCGGCAACCCGACGCCCAAGAATCCGAACCCCACGGGCAAGGGCGTGGCGGCGATGTTCAGCAACTGCCTGAAGGCGCCGAACTACACCGTGTTCTCGAACACGACCTCGGCCGCGCAATGGGGGCTGGACCACCCGGGCACCGTGGTGCCGCTCGAACAGCCGCACAACGACATCCACCTCTCCGTGGGTGGCTTCGACCTCCCCGGGCAGTTCGAGTCCGGGCAGATCGCCGACGCCAACGGCGACATGGGCGAGAACAACACGGCCGGGCTGGACCCGATCTTCTTCTTCCACCACAGCAACATCGACCGGATGTTCTGGATCTGGCAGAAGCGGCATGGCGCGACCGATCAGCTGAGCGTCATCACCGGCTACCCCGGCACGAACTCCAGCGACTCCCAAGGGCCGACGCCGGGCATCCCGCCCGGCACGGCGCTGGACCTGACCACGCCGCTCAACCCGTTTGTCAAAGACGAGTTCGGCAGCATCTGCACGTCGATGGACTGCACCAACATCGAGACGCAGCTGCACTACACCTATGGCCCCGGGTCGTTCGACGATGGGCACGTGCAAGCCAGCGCCACGGACACCGATGGCAGGAAGCTCACGGTGCGCGGCATCGACCGCGCGCTCTTCGAGGGGTCTTTTGTCGTCAGCGCCCACGCCAAGGTGACGTCGGACGCCGGTGAAGCCACCGACTACTACCTCGGCAGCCACTCGGTCCTGAGCCGGCGCAACGTCGTGAAGTGCGCCAACTGCCTGACGCATCTTGAGGTCATCGCGCATTTCCCGCTGGACGGCGTGCCGGCCGCCGATGTCGACAAGGCGCAGTTCACCATCGCCATCCAGCACCGCGGCAGCACGAAGCAGCTGACCGGCGGCGCCTCCGTGAACCTCCTGTCGTCGGCGCCTACGGGGCGGCGTCTGGCCGCCCTGCCCGCCAAGCTCAGGTTCACGACCGCCGTGCGCGCCTGAGCCCCTGCACCCGACGAGGAGTGAACCCATGAGCTATTCACCCGAGACCGGGAGCCTGGCAGGCCTCTGGACCTACCGCAGCCTCCTGAACGACCCCGACATGGGGACCGCCTTCAACGACCTGGAGTTCGGCCGCGGCCACATCGAGATCGAGGACGCGCCCATGGGCGTGTTCAGAGGCCGTATCTACGGGCCGGGCTGGGAGCTGCGGCTCAACGGCTCGATCAGCTACGGCAACCCCTGCGGCGTGCGCTTCCAGGGGCGCGGCGTGGTCGGCGGCGAAGAGTGGGTCTACGACTACGTCGGGTATCTCAGCCCGCCCTGGCCCGCAGGCAACGCGCAGCGCCCGGCGCTGGCCGGATCGATCGTCCGAACCGTGCCGCACGCCAGCGGCACCGGCGGGGTGGCGCCGGTCGGGGTCGTCTGCTCCTGGTACGCGGTCATGACGGACCGCGGCACCTGAGCGCTGCCGCCACATCGGCCCGGCCATGGTTCCCGTCTGGCGACATGCGCCCCCGGTCGCGACGACCGCCACCGCGGCTCCGCGCCCACGCGGAGGACCGGCCCGACGCGCGCTCGGGTTCGCCCTGCTCGGCCTGCTGGCGGGCGAGCTGCCCGGCCTGCCGCACGGCGCAGCGCCGCAGGCCATCTGGAGCCTGGCCTGCGCGATGGTGGGCGGCCTGGCGGGCGCCACGCTGCCCGCGGCGCCGCATCGCTCGTGTGCGAGAGACAGCTGGATCGCCTGCATGGCCGCGGTCAGCCTCGGCATGGCCGTCGACCTGGCAGGCGTGTCGCCGCTGACGCTGGCGAGCATCTGCCGCACCAGCGGCGAATGGCCTTATGCCGGCGTCGCGATGCTGGAGGCGCACCTGCGCTGGTTCCCATGGACGGCGGTGGCGATGCTGTTCACGCTGGCGCTGGAACACTGGCGCGCGGCGCCCGGGGTCGCCCGGGCGCCGCGCGGCGCTGGGCTCGCGCGACTGGCGGCGAGGGTTCTCGTCGAGTTCGGCGCGATGCTGGCCCTGATGAGCGCGCTGATGGAAGCCGCCGGCGCCCTGGCGCTGGCAGCGAGGATTCCCTGGGCTGCCGACGGCATGGTCGCCAGCATGCTGGCCAGCATGCTGCTGTACTTCCACCTGCGGCTTGCGGCGCGCCGAGCTTGTCGAAAGGCCTTCAGGTGGTGGGCTGTGCGAGCCGCCCACCGCGGTCCGGTGTGAGCCCGAGAACTGGCGGGCCACCCATGACAGGAGTCGCGCCGGAGTAGCGTGCAGCTTCGGTCAAACAGCAGAAAGCGTGGGCTGTCAACGAACGCCCGCGAACGTCTAGAGACGAGTCCGGCTGCACTGGGGAGAACGGGCTTCCAGGGTCCTTGGCGAGCCGTTCAGGGACGTCTTGGAATATGTACTCTTGATCGGGACTAACTTCCTCGTCGGCCCAATCTCATGCTTGCCAGAGCAGACATCCCCAACCTGGATCGATGGGGCCACCTGCGCGACGTGCTGGCTCGCGTCCAGACGCATCCGAGCGCGCGGGAAGGCACCTTCCCTACAGGATGCTCTGGGCCGCGCCTCCACGAGCACTTGCCGAAGTCGGCGGCGGCATCAGATCGCCCAGCAGCGACCACCACGCCGGCCCCGTCATGGGCTTGAGACAGCGCGCGGCGAAGTCGGGTTCACCAGGCCGGGCCGCAGGCTGCGGGCGGCCGGTGTAGAGCACGACGGCAGGCGGCTGGGGCTGCGCCCGGCAGGCCCGCAGCAGCCTGCCGGCTGCCTCGGCCCCGACATCGCCCACGATCACGAACTGCGGCTGCAGCTCGGCAAGCAGCGCTGCCGCCTGCGCCGCCTCTGCGCTGGACTGCAGCTCAAATTCGGCGGCATACAACAGCTCCGCCAGATGCTCGGTGCAACCGGCATCGGGATCGATCAGCAAGGCCATGCGGCCGCGCCCCAGCGGGCTGGGCGCTTCGGCCGCCAGGCTGGGCCAGGCCACCTCGCTGGCCGACGCCGGGCTGAGCGGCAGGGTCAGCTGGAAGCGGCTGCCCTTGCCGGGCTGGCTGCTGACCTCCAGCGTGCCGCCCAGCGCCTGCGCCAGTTGCCGCGCGATGGCCAGGCCCAGGCCGGTGCCGGGCTTGCCAGCCTGGTCGGGCGCGCGCCAGAACGGCTCGAAGATGCGCGGCAGGTCGGCTGCGGCGATGCCGGGGCCGTCATCGACCACCTCGCAGCAAAGCCGGTCCGACGCGCCAGGGCGGCCGCGTTCCAGGGCGGCGGACAGGCGAATGTGCCCGCCGTCGGTGTACTTGGCGGCGTTGGAGAGCAGGTTCAGCAGCAGCTGGCGCAGCCGCTTGGCATCCACCGCCACGACGTCCGGCAGTTCGGCAGCGATGCGGGCCTCGAAGCGGTTGCCGCGCAGGCCGGCCAGCCCGCGCCCCTGCTCGGCCACCTCCTGCAGCAGCCCGTGGAGAAAGCAGGCCGCCGGCACCAGGTCCAGTTGATCGGTCTCGCCGCGGGCGTGGGCCACCAGTTCATCGATCAGTTCGAGCTGGTGCGCGACGCTGCGTTCAATGCTGCTGCGTGCGGCCCGCTGCGGCGTGTCACGCGCTGGCTCCAGATCGCGCAGATGGGTCAGCGTGGTGACCAGCGGCGCGCGCAGGTCGTGGCCGATGTAGGCCAGCAGGCGCGCCCGCTGCGCCTGGTTCTTGCGTGTCTCCTCAAGCATCACCAGCGTTGCAGCGCCTTCGCGGTCAAGCTTTCGCATGTGCGACAGCAGGATGGCCAGCATCGCCAGGCCGCTGAACACGCTGACCGCCGGCACGAGATACAGCGTGAACAGCGATGAGGGCAGCAGCTCGGTCGCCTCGGCAAAGCGCGTCAGGCTCGCCAGCAGCGTCAGTGTCAGCAGCAGGGCGACCGGCAGGCCGTGGCGGGCCCCGCGCCACCAGGCCATCCAGGCCAGCACGGGGCCCAGCAGCACGCCGACCACCATCACCGGCAACACCACCGGCCCGACGTCCCGAGGCTCGAACAGGCAGGCCATCGCGATGATGGGCGGGTACAGGGCGATCAGCGCCGGAAACATCCGGCTCAGCCAGCGCTGCCGCAGGTCACCTGCGACCAGGGCATACAGCACCAGCGCACGCATCATGTGGGTCAAGGCGATCAGCGGGAGCAATGCACGGGTGGCCCACGCGGGCGACTCGGGCCACAGGTACTGGAACGCCAGCCCCTGCTCGGTCAGCTCGTAGAGCCCGTAGACCAGCGAGAAGCCGGCCACCGTCAGCGCGGCGGGCTGGCGCAGCATCAAGGCCAGCGCCAGGCAACCCAGGGCCACCACCCCGAGGAAGGTCGTGATCGCGCTGCCCAAGGCCAGCCGCCCCACCTGCGCGCGCTGGCAGTCACGGGGCTCGCAGACCGACGCCCCCAGCACCAGCGCCGTGGGCCCGGCCATGCGGAGGTAGATGGCGCCGGGCTGCCCGGCCGGCAGCTCGACGGCAAAACTCGCGGTCGGCGTATCGAGCGGCCAGCGCGCGTGCGGCACGGTCGTGCCGGCGTCCTGGCTTTGCCACCCCTGCACCGTCCGGGTCCACAGCCGCACCTCGGGCAGCCGCGCCGACTCCAGCACCACCCAGCGCACCCAGGGGTCGCCGGCAGGCACATCGACATCCAGCCGCAGCCACCAGGCCGAGGTGCTGTAGCCCGGGTTCAGCAGCCGCAGCGTGGCCGGGCGGAACTCGGCGTCGCGCGCCTGCACGTCGGCCAGGGTCAGGTTGCCGCTGCGGTCCTCCCAGACCGACCAGCGCAGGGCGGCCTCAGCGGCGCGGACGGGGGCCACCCAGGCCAGGCACAGCAGGCACAGCACCGACCATGACCAGCGCCTGCACATCGGTCAGCCGAGCCCGCGGCTCTCGGCCGGCAGCGCCGGGTGGCCGGCACGGCCCGACTCGCGCCAGGCCGCTGCTCAAGGAACTGCCGGAGGCGGTGCAGCAGTCACTGGCCCAGTCCATCCCCTTCCCCAAGCGGCTGGGCGACCCAGCCGAGTTCGCGGCGCTGGCCTTGCACATCGCGACCAACGGCCACCTGAACGGCGAAGTCATCCGGCTGGACGGCGCGCTGCGCATGGCCCCGCGCTGCCCCCCTGAAACACGATGGAGGAGACAACGATGTCCCGCTCAACACCTGGTACGTCGCCGCCCGCAGCGATGAGATCCCGCAGGGCAAGCCGCTGGGCCGCCGCATCTGCAACCTGCCCATGGCCCTGTTCCGCACCGCGGCGGGCCAGATCGCCGCCGTGGAGGACTTCTGCCCGCACCGCGGCGCGCCACTGAGCCTGGGCCGCGTGGAGGGCGAGACGCTCGTCTGCGGCTACCACGGGCTGGCCATGGGCTGCGACGGCAAGACGGTGTCCATGCCCTGCCAGCGCGTGCGCGGCTTCCCCGCGGTCCGCAGCTTTCCGGTGCACGAGGCGCACGGCTTCATCTGGGTCTGGCCCGGCGACGCCGCCAAGGCCGACCTGGCCCTGCTGCCCACCTTCGAGTGGCTGGGCAACCCGGCCTTCGGCTACGGCGGCGGGCTCTACCGCATCGGCTGCGACTACCGGCTGATGATCGACAACCTGATGGACCTGACGCACGAGACCTATGTGCATTCGACGAGCATCGGCCAGAAGGAGATCGACGAAGTGCCCTGCCAGACGCGCGTCGAAGGCGACCACATCGTCACCGAGCGATTCATGAATGGCATCGAGGCGCCGCCGTTCTGGAAGCTGGCCCTGCGCATGAACGGCCTGCCCGACGACCAGCCGGTGGACCGCTGGCAGATCTGCCACTTCACGCCGCCGAGCCACATCATGATCGAGGTGGGCGTGGCGCTGCAGGGCCACGGCGGCTACGCGGCGCCCGACGAGTTCAAGGCGGCGAGCTGGGTAGTGGACTTCATCACGCCCGAGACCGACACGTCCATCCATTACTTCTGGGGCATGGCCCGCAAGTTCAAGCCGCAGGACGACGCGCTGACCGCGCAGATCCGCGACGGGCAGGGCAAGATCTTTGCGGAGGACCAGGAGATGCTGGAGCGCCAGCAGGCCAACCTGCTGGCCTATCCCGACCGCAAGCTGCTGATGCTGAACATCGACGGCGGCGGCGTGCAGTCGCGCAAGGTCATCGACCGGCTGCTGGCCGCGGAGGCCGGCGCATGAGCGCGTTGCTGCAATTGCGACTGGCGGCCAAGCGCCCGGCGGCGCAGGACGTCGTGGAGCTGACGCTGGAGCCGCTGGACGGTGCCGCGCTGCCCGCCGCCGAGGCTGGCGCCCATGTGGAGCTGCACCTGCCCGGTGGCATGGTCAGGCCCTACTCGCTGTGCGATGTCCCTGGCCAGAAGAACCGTTACGTGCTGGGCGTGCTGCGCGAGCCGCAGTCCCGCGGCGGCTCGGTCGCCGTGCACGACCAACTGCAGGTGGGCCAGGTGCTCACCGTGGGTGCGCCCAAGAACAACTTCGCGCTGCGCAACACGCCGGCCCACAAGTTGCTGCTGGCTGGCGGCATCGGCATCACGCCCATCCTGAGCATGGCCCGGCAGCTCGCCGCGGCCGGGCAGCCCTTCGCGCTGCACTACGCCGGGCGCAGCCGCGCGCGCATGGCCTTCCTCGACGCGCTGGCCGACACCCCGCTCGCGGCCCGCACGCAGCTGCACATCGGCGACGAGAACGGCAGCCTGGACATGGACGCCGTGCTGGCCGCCCAGCCGCCGGGGAGCGAGCTCTACGTCTGCGGCCCGGCCGGCTTCATCGACGCCGCGCTCTCGACCGCCCGCCGGCATGGCTGGCCCGAGAGCCACCTGCACCGCGAGCTGTTCGCCGCCGCGCCGCGCGAGGTGGACGGCGAAGACCAGTCCTTCGACATCGAGCTCGACGGCAGCGGCCAGGTCATCCACGTGCCGGCGGGCTGCACGGCGGCACAGGCGCTGCAGGCGGCGGGTGTGCCGCTGCTGACCTCCTGCGAGCAAGGCGTGTGCGGCACCTGCCTGACCCGGGTGGTGGCCGGCGAGCCCGAGCATCGCGACCAGTACCTGACGCCCGAGGAACAGGCCGCCAACGACCAGTTCCTGCCCTGCTGCTCCCGCGCCAGGACGGGCCGCCTGGTGATCGCGCTGGCCACCTGAAGACGGCGGCTCAGTGGCCGCCGGTCGATGTGAAGCGGTCAGATCGTGCAATTCATGGCGCAGCCAGCGCCGCCGACAAGCCGCGCCAGCGCCTGGCAAATCAGTTCAGCCCTTGGCCTTCTGGCTCGCCGGCTGGCGGGCCGATTGGGGCGGCAACTCGCACATCGGCCGATACACGGCCGGCGGCGTTGAGCTGATATGGAAATCCATTTCCCCCTCAGCGCGAGCACGCACCATTTCAGCGACAACGATTTCGCGAGTAAGCGGAGCGCCCGAGCGAATATCGGCGCTGATGCTGCGACAGTTTTTCTGCACATTGGTCGCAAGGGCGGGCTTGCCGTCCGCGGCATTGCCTTCCTGCGTTGGCTGCTGGGCAACGCACAGCGGCGCTGCCAGGACGAGAACTGCAGTAACTGCGTAGATTGCCTTGGTGAACATAGATGCCTCGATGATTTTGTGGACTGGGAGGCGCCAGCAGGAGCCGCCCTTCTTAGCCGCATCCGTGACGTGTGACCATTTTCGGCATTGGTCACACAAAGTCAAGCGAACAGCTCATCGATCGAATAAATTTCCTGACAATCAAATATCTCCAGACAATAGACAATCCACCCCTGCACCCGTATCGGCCGAGGGGTTTCAATGTGCACGCATGGATCCCTATAAGTTCAGCGCCCAGCTTTCCCGTTTTGAATGGCCGCGTACGGTCATGGAATATCAAAAACGAAGCAGGTGGTCGTCGCGTGCGCGTAGAGCTTGCCCGACTCATCAACGACGCGGGCTTCGGCCGTGCTCATCTGCCTGCCGGTGTGGATGGCGACTCCGGTCGCCCGCAATGGCCCCGTGCGCAGGGTTGCAGGGCGCTCGATGTTCAGGCTGATCTCGGCCGTCGTGTACGACCGGCCGGCCGGCAGCATGGTCTGTACGGCGCAGCCCAGGGCGGAGTCCAGCAGCGAGGCGAACCAGCCACCGTGCACGGTGCCCAGCGGGTTGTAGTGCGCCAGCGCCGGCCTGCCCTGAAACACCACCCGACCGGCATCCGCCTCGAGCAGCACGATGTCCATGGTGTCATTCATCGGCGGGTAAGGCAGCCGCCCCTGCATCATGCTCCGCAGTACCTCCAGGCCGCTGAGGCCCGCCAGCTGCTCGGCTTTCGCCAGGCCTGGGGCGCCGCCCTTGCTCAGGAGCGTCCGACGCGTCTCGTCGTGCTGCGCGCCCCAGTCGTTCACGGCACGCTCGCTCATGACAGGCCGAACGTCTTGCGCAGGCTGGAATCGACCGGCGCTGCAGGCATGAAGCGGCGCAGCTTGCTGAGCAGTGAGGCCTCCCCCTTCGGGGTCTTGCGCATCTTCCAGGACCCCAGGGCGGCATCAACCACCGTTGCGGCCACGCCATCCGGCGCAGGCGCCGCTTTGACGCTCTTCTGAATGGCGGCCACAACGCCTGCACGGTCTGCGTCGTAGGCGGGGATGCGGGACGCGGCCTCGGGTGCGTTCAGGTCCAGATTGGTACGGGTGAACGACGGCTCCACCAGCGTCACCCGGACGCCGAATCGGCGCACCTCGTGATCCATCGTCTCGGACATGCCTTCCACCGCGTGCTTGCTTGCCGAGTACAGGCCCATGAACGGCGCCGGCAGGAAGCCAAGCACCGAGCTGACGTTGACGATGCGGCCGGCGTGCTGTTCGCGCATGTGCGGCAGCACCGCTTGCGTCACACGCAGCATGCCGAACAGGTTGGTGTCGAACAGGGTCTTCGCTTCGTCGATGGAGGTCTCTTCCGTGGCGCCGACCAGCGTGATGCCGGCGCTGTTGACCAGCACATCGATTCGCTGCGTATGGAAGTGGATCTGCGCGATAGCCTTCCGGACCGACTCGTCGTCGCGAATGTCCATCTCGATCAGCGTCACGCCATTGATGGCTTGGCTCTTGGCCAGATTGCGCACCGTGCCGAACACGCGGCAGCCCCGCTTGGCGAAGAGTGCAGCGGTCGCCTGACCGATACCCGACGACACGCCCGTGACGATGACGACTTTTGCGTTTTGCATGGAATTCCTGGTTTGGGTTGTTGGGTTCCGCTGACGGGCTACTTCGTCGCCTTGATACGGAACCAGATCGAATACATCGCCGGCAGGAACATCAGCGTCAGGACCGTTCCGGCAAACGTTCCACCAATCAGCGTGTAGGCCAGCGTTCCCCAGAACACCGAGTGCGTGAGGGGGATGAAGGCGAGGATGGCGGCGAGCGCGGTCAGGATCACCGGGCGCGCACGCTGCACCGTGGCCTCGACGACGGCCTTGAAAGGGTCCAGGCCGGCTTGCTCGTTCTGGTGGATCTGACCAATCAGGATGAGCGTGTTGCGCATCAGGATGCCGGACAGCGCGATGAGGCCGACCAGCGCGTTGATGCCGAACGGCTGCTGGAAGGCAAGCAGCGTCGGCACGACACCGATCAGGCCCAGCGGGCTGGTGAGGAACACCATCACCATGGCCGACATCGAACGGACCTGCAGGATGATGATCAGCAGCGTGACTGCCAGCATGATCGGGAAGATCGGCAGCATTGCGACCGTCGCCTTGCCGGACTCCTCGATCGAACCCGCTTCCACGATGCTGTAGCCCGCCGGCAGCTTGTCGATGATGGGCCGGAGCTGCCTGGTGATCGCGGTGGACACGTCGGGCGGCTGCAGGCCCTCCGCGATATCGCCACGCACGGTGATCGTCGGCACGCGGTCACGGCGACGCACCACCGGCTCTTCCATGCGCACGTCCACGGTGCCGACCTGGGTCAGGGGGATGCGCTGGCCAGCGGCGCCGACCAGCGTGAAATCACCGACCTTGGCGGGATCCAGCCGCACCGAACCACCGGTGCGAGCGACGACCTGAACCGTCCGGATGTCTTCGCGAACCGTCGTCAACGGAATGCCGGTCAGCAGAAACTGCAACTGCTGGGCAACCGATGCCGACGTCAGGCCCACGGCGTTGAGACGATCCTGCTGCAGCGTGAAATGCAGCGTCGGCGCGCGGACACCGGAGTCCGTGTTGGCGGTCCGCATCATGGGGCTGCCGTTCATGACCTGCAGCACGTCGTCCGAGATCTTGCGCAGCACGGCGGCGTCAGGCCCGGAGACGCGATACGCGACCGGGTACGGCGAGTACGGACCGAACACGAGCTGGGTGACGCGCAGTCGCGCCTCCGGTGCCAAGCCCTCGGAGATGGCCTGGCGCAGTCGCAGCTTCAGGGCCTCACGCTCATCCTGGTTGTCCGTGCGCACGACCACCTTGGCGAATGACGGGTCCGGCAGCTCAGGCCCCATCGCGAAGTAGAAGCGCGGTGCGCCCTGACCCACATAGGCCGTGACGATCTTGGATTCCGGCTGCTTGGCCAGCCAGGCTTCGACCTTGGCCGTCGCAGCACTCGTCGCCGAGATGGCCGTGCCATAGGGCATCTGCACTTCCACCAGCACTTCCGGTCGATCGGAGATTGGGAAGAACTGCTTCTTCACGGCCGACATGCCCACCACGGACAGCACGAACAGCCCGATGACCGTGCCGGCAACCAGCCACTTGCGCTCGATGACCTTCGTCAGAGCACCCCGGAAGCGGTTGTAGCGAGGCGTGTCGTAGATCGCGTCATGCCCGCCCGCGACCTTCTTGAACTCCGGCAGCAGCTTCACGCCAAGGTAGGGCGTGAACACGACCGCAACGACCCAGGACGCGATCAGCGCGATGCCGACGATCCAGAACATGTTGCTCGTGTACTCGCCGGCCGTGGACCGTGCGAATCCGTTGGGCATGAAGCCCACGGCCGTCACCAACGTGCCGGACAGCATGGGGGCTGCCGTGTGGCTCCAGGCATAGGCGGAGGCGGCAACGCGGCTGTAGCCCTCCTCCATCTTCACCACCATCATCTCGATGGCGATGATGGCGTCGTCGACCAACAGGCCCAGCGCCAGGATCAGCGAGCCCAGCGTGATGCGGTCGAAGTTCTTGCCGGTGGCGAGCATCACCATGAACACGACGGCCAGCGTCAGCGGCACGGCCGCCGCCACCACGATGCCCACGCGCCAGCCCATGCTGACAAAGCTGACAAGCATCACCACGAGCAGCGCGGCGAAGAACTTCACCATGAACTCGTCGACCGACGCGCTGATGTTCACCGCCTGGTCCGTCACCTTGCTGAGGCTGATGCCCGCCGGCAGCTCGCCGTTGATGGCTTTCAGCTCCGCATCCAGCGCCTTGCCCAGGTCAAGGCCGTTCCAGCCTTCGCGCATCACCACACCCAGCAGCAGGGCCGGCTCACCACCGTTGCGGATCAGCAGCGTGGCGGGGTCTTCGTAGCCACGCGTGACCTTCGCCACGTCTGACAGCTTGAGGGTGCGCCCTTGCGCCACGACGGGCGTGTCCCGCATCTTCTGCAGGTTGTCGAACGCACCGTCGACACGCACGAAGACTTCGGGGCCCTTGGTTTCGATGGAGCCCGCGGGCGTCAGCGCGTTCTGGCTGGCCAAGGCCGCGAAGACGTCCTGCGGGCTGACGCCGAGCGTGGCCAGTCGGTCATGCGAGAACTCGACATAGATGCGCTCGGACTGCTCGCCAACGATGTTGACCTTCTTCACGCCCGGCACATGCAGCAGCCGCTGACGCAGCGACTCGGCATCCCGCACCAGCAGGCGCTGCGGCTCACCCTTGGCCTTCAACGCGAAGAGCGCGAAGGTCACGTCGGAGTACTCGTCGTTGACGAACGGCCCGATCACGCCCGGCGGCAGGTTGCGGGCTTCGTCCCCGATCTTCTTGCGGGCCTGATAGAACTCGTCCTGGACTTCTGAAGGCGGTGTCTTGTCCAGCAGCGTGAGCGTCGTGAACGCCAAGCCGGGGCGCGTGTAGGTCTCGCTCCGGTCGTACCAGCGCAGTTCCTGCAGGCGCTTTTCAATCTTCTCGGCGACCTGGTCCTGCATCTCCTGAGCCGTTGCACCGGGCCACGCGGTGATGATGGTCATCACCTTGATCGTGAACGCCGGATCCTCGGCGCGGCCGAGCTTGAAGAAGGACAGCACGCCGCCCAACGAGATCAGCAGGATCAGGAACAGCGTGATGGCGCGCTCGCGCACCGCGAGCGCAGACAGGTTGAATCGACCTTCGCTCACGGCCGCCCCTCCGCTGCCGGCGCTGCATTCGGCCTGGCTGCCAAGCGCACGGCAGACCCGTCGGTCATCAGATGAGCGCCCAGCGCAACGACCTTCTCGCCGCTCTGCACACGCCCGGTGATCCGAGCGGTGTCGTCATCGACGCCATGGACCACGACAGGCCGCCACGACACCTTGGCCGGCTCGCCACTGATCACCCAGACACCGGTGCCGTTGCCTTTGTCCAGCAGGGCAGCGACCGGAACACTGAGCTGCCCCGCCACCTTGGGAGACCCTTCCGGGATCTTCACCGCGACCGTCGCACCCAGCGGGGCATTGGCGAGTGCCCCCTCAAGCTGGAAGCGAGCTTCGAAAGTGCGTGTCAGGCGGTCGGCCGCACCAGACAGCTGCCGCAGCTTCGCTGGGACGGTCACGTCCTCGCGTCCGAAGAGGCTGGCAACCCCCATCGATCCCACGGCCGGTCGCAGCGTCTCGGGCAACTGCACCACCGCTTCCCGGGACCCGGCCTGCGCCAGACGCACAACCGGTTGACCGGCTGCCACCACCTGGCCCGGCTCGGCCAGGGTGTCGACGACCACGCCGTCAACATCGGCAAGCAGTTCAGCGTAGCGAGTGGCGTTGCGCGCCACATCTGCCTGCGCCTCGGCGGCGCGCAGCTGAGCCTTGGCCGCATCGGCTGCCGCCTTCGCCTGGTCGTAAGCCGATGCGGACACCGCACCGGTTCCTTTCAGGTCGCGATAGCGGGCCTCATCCTCTGACGTCTGCTGCGCGCGCGCACGGGCAGCAGCAACGGCCTCCTGCTGCGCCAGCACCGCCAGCTTGAGATCGACCGGGTCAAGCCGCATGAGCGGCTGCCCGCGGCGAACCGTCTGCCCGGTCTCCACCAGGCGCTCCAGCACCTTGCCACCGACGCGGAAGCCGAGGTCGCTCTGGACCCGCGCGGCGACCGTGCCGGTGAACGTACGGCCATCCTGGATGGCCGGAGAAAGCGTTGCGACCCGAACGACCGGAGCTTCGGTTCGGGGATCGGCCGGCGCCTGGTCACCACAGGCAACCAGCCCCCAGGGCAGCAGCGAAAGAACAGCAGACGTTGCGAGGCGGCGCCGCGACATGGAAGTCCCTTGAATGAAAGTTCGAGGCTTTCATTCTGAGACTTGTGACCAAATTAGTCAATGGTCACGACAACAATCAAGGTGAAAGACTTCTCAACACGAGGCCTGCGAGCAGCGCCGGGGCATGCGCCGTGTAGTCGAAGCTGTGCTGAAGCAGCAAGGGATTGAGATAGGGCCGCATCACGAGATGGATGGCCATGACCGTCTCGTCCAGCGGTGTCTTGCGCTCGAAGTCGCCACTCTGGCGCCCCAGTTGGAGCACGTCGCTGATGAGCTGTTGAACACGCTCTTCATAGGCAACCACTGACTGCCAGCGCTCCGTGGCGGCAGACGTCGCAATTTCGTAGAGCTTGCGGTCCTGGAAGAAGAGACGCAGGCTGGACTCTGTGCTGGCCTTGAACATGCGACGCAACTTCTCGGCGGGCGTGTCGGCAGCCGCAATCGCAGCACTGATGTCCCCCTCGATCTCCTTCAGGCAGTTGGAGCAGATCACCTCCCCGATCGCCTGCTTGGACTCGAAGAACTTGTAGATGTAAGCCTTGGAGAAGCCGATGGCCTTGGCCAGGTCGGAGACGGTGGTCTTCTCGTAACCGTACCGGCTGAAATGTTCCGTGGCGGCCGTGACGATCTGGCCGCGCACCTCGTGGTCTGCAGGGCCGCGTGCCGAGACTGGATATGCACTCGTTTTGCTCATGCCGACAGCTTACGCCACCGGCCAGAGCTGGACAACTAGTGACCATTTGGTACTATAGTCACCATCAAATCCAATGGATGCCTTGAGATGCCACGCCACGCTCTGCTCGCGACTTCAGCCGCCGTCAGCTTCTTCCTGGCCGGGTGCGCCGTCGGCCCCGACTACGTCAGACCGCCTGGCGTGGTGCCGGACGCTTTCCACGGAAAGGCATCAGAACGCTCAACGGCGGTAGACGCTAAAGAACTGGCCACCTGGTGGGCAGGGTTTCACGATCCGCTGCTTTCGAGGCTGGTGGGTCAAGCCCTGAATCAGAACCTGGACCTCGCCCAAGCTGTCGCCCGAGCAAGCCAAGCACGTGCCGGCGTCGCCGCAGCTGGCGCAACCCTGCTCCCGATCGGCGCGGTGGCCGGCCAGGCCGCGAGGTCCTACCAGTCTGCTGAGACGTCACTGGGGCGAGTGCTCAGTACGTTCCCGAACTTTGATCGCGCTGGCAGTTCGTATGACATCAGCCTTGGCGTCAGCTGGGAGCTCGACCTCGCAGGAGGGCTGCGTCGCGGCAAGGAGGCCGCGTTGGCGGACTACCAGGCGTCCGAAGCCGGCATCGCTGCCGCACGGCTGACGGTGGCCGCGGCCACCGCAGACATCTATGTGCAGATCCGTGGCCTGCAGGCGCGACTGGCTATCGCCAAGGATCAGGTTCGAACGGAAGAGGCCCTGCTCGCCAAGGTCTCGCTTCTTCAACTGAAGGGTCTCGCGCCCGCAATGACGGTGCGCCAGGCAGAGGCGAGCGTGGCCGAGGCCCTCGCATCCGTACCCGCGCTCGAAGCGGCGCTCGAGGGCGCACTCAACGCGATGGACATCGCGCTGGGTTCGGCGCCAGGGACGCATCATGCCGAACTGTCCACCGCAGGGGACATTCCGGCACCGCCTGCGCTGTCGGCAATGGGCACCCCGGCAGAGTTGCTGCGCCGGCGCCCTGACGTGATCGTGGCGGAGCGCCGCTTGGCCGCCTCTTCGGCTCGGATTGGTGTCGCCGTCGCCGAGTACTACCCGAAGCTCTCGCTCAACGGCTTGGTGGGCAGCGCCACGACCATCAGCGGTGGCGACCTCTTCTCCAGCGGCGCCAATCAAGCTGCAGCCGCCGTGGGCCTGCGCTGGCGGCTCTTCGACTTTGGCCGCATCAACGCCCAGATCGATCAGGCAAGAGGTCAAGAAGCGGAGGCACTTGCTGCCTTCCGACTGGCCGCACTCAAAGCCACGGAAGACGTGGAAACCTCGGTCTTCACCATGACACGCCGTGCCGAACAGGCGCTTGCCATCACGGCGGCCGTTTCATCACTGCGCCAGGCAAGGTCACACACCGAGGCTGCGTTTCAGCGAGGCATCGCAAGCCAGATTGAACTGCTGCAGGCGGACAAGTCACTCCTTCGCGCGGCAGACGCGCAGGCCGTCGCTCGCACGGACGCCGCCCGAGCGAGCGTGAGCGCATTCAAGTCGCTTGGCGGCGGGTGGAATGCTGAAGAGTTCAAGACCGCGGCCGCGCAATGAGCGACCGTGATCCCCTTTTGATCTTCGAGCGGCCGGTCTTGAGGCCGCTGGCAGGCTGTTGAAGATCGCTGTGATCCGGCGCCAAGGTTGAGCGGCGCCGGTCGGCAGGTAAGCATCTGGCCACGGTCAGCGGCCGCTGTTCCAGCTAGTTGTGACGTTCCGATAGGTTGTTCATCCGTCCCTGATTTGGGAAGCTGGGGTTGTCGAGACCTCCCGCAACCCAAACA
>NZ_JBXAGX010000015.1:0-105992 GCF_058794515.1 Roseateles sp. GW823-FHT07B05 | reverse complement strand
GGGTTGCGGGAGGTCTCGACAACCCCAGCTTCCCAAATCAGGGACGGATGAACAACCTATCGGAACGTCACAGCTAGATGGCGTCGAGCCCGGCCTGCAGGCGCTCGAAGAAGCGCCCCACATGCACGCCGTCGCACAGCGCGTGGTGCACGTCCACGGCCACCGGCATCAGCAGCCGGCCGCCTTCTTCCTTGAAGCGGCCGAAGGCGATCTTGGGCCGGTCGTCGCCCTGGCCGCGGGCATGCGTGAAGGCGGTGAAGGCCAGCCAGGGCAGCGCGGTCATGTGCACCAGCGTTTCCTCGCGTACGTCGCCGGGCTCGTCGGCGGCGAACAGGTCGCCGCTGGCGCGGCGCACGCGCTCCACATGGGGGCGGGCCCGCGCCGCAAACGCTTCCAGCGACGGGTCGCGTGGCAGCGTGACGAAGCCGAAGCTGCCGTCATCGCGCAGCACCGTGGTGCTGGCATGGATGGCGGCGAACTCGCGCACGCCGAGGCCCTCGGCCAGCAGCGTCTGGCGCATGCCGTCCACCGTGTTGGCCGCCTCCAGCGCGGCGTGGTGGTAGGCCAGCCAGGGTGTGGCGCCGTGGGCGGCGGCGCGTTCGCGCAGGCCGGTCACGTCCACCGGCACGGTGACGCTGAAGGCCGGCTGGGCCATGTGGCGGAAATGGGCCAGCGCCGCGCGGCGCGGCCAGGCGTCCAGGGGAATGTCGCGGTCTTGCATGCCGACATGCTCGCACGCCGACGCCTCAAAAAAACCCAGGCCGCCTGGCGGCGCCTGGGTTGCGCAAACGCGGTGTTCGAGCCGGGCCGTCAGTCGGCGGTGCTCGTCTGCCGCATGCCGAAGTCGTCGAGCGCGCGATGCAGTTCCTCGGCGCGATCCTCGCCCAGGTCGCCCACCAGCCGGCTTGCCGGCGTCGTGCGGATCTGGCCGATCTGGTTGTAGCCCAGTGTCTTGGCCCGTTCCAGCGTGCGCTCGGTCAGCGGCAGGCATTCGAGCGGGGCCTGGTCGGCGAGGCTCAGCAGCCGGGCATAGGTTTCAGAGGAGATGGACACGGTGTCGTCGAGTTCAAGCTGGCCATTGCCAGTACTGCGGAACTCTTGGCTGAATTCGGAGGGGCGCAGCATCGTTGGGAAAGAGCCTCGCTGCGCGTATCGATCAGAAGCCCGTACGGGGAAGGCCGAGAACTTCGAAGAAGATGTCGATGAGGCTCATGTGGGGCTCCAGAGGGGTGTGGCGGGAAATCGCTGACCCGGACTGTCCCCGTTTTCGCCCCCCTAGAAACCTGGCAAGTCTGCTAGGTTGTCCGCCTCAAAGAATGCCCGCGGCGACGCATTTCAAGACTGCCTGATGCTTGGAATTGACCTCCAACTTGCGCATCACGTTGCCCAGATGGAAGTTCACGGTCTTCTCGCTCATGCCGAGAATGACGCTGACCTCCCAGGCGGTCTTGCCCTGGCCGGTCCACCTCAAAACGTCCATCTCCCGCTTGGTGAACTTGGGCATGTCACCCAGATCGAGGTCGGGGCCGAGCAGCCTGTCCGCGGCGGTCATGGCGTGGGCGCCCAGCAGCTGCAGGCCGGCAATCAGCCGCATCAGGTCGGCGCCGGGTTCGGGCAGCGCTTCCTCGCGGTCGACTCCCAGCAGGAACAGCTTGTCCCCCGGCAGGTGAAGCTTCATGCCGATGCCGGTCTTGTAGCCATGGGGCGCCTGCAGTTCCCAGAGCTCCCCGACGCCAGCGTCGATGTAGGTCTGCCGGTCGTAGATCACCGGGAGCGGCTGGGACATCAGCCGCTCAAGAACCGGGTCTCGCATGGCGTCGGTAATGTCGTTGTGCGCATCGACGTAGGCATCGGGCCTGTTGCCAAAACTGCGCCCTTGCACGCCTGACTCCTTCAGCGTGCCGCGCATCAGCCCCCCGGAGATGAGCGAGAAGCCCATGGCATGTGCCGTGGACACAAGCCGACGCTCGAAGCTCTCGAAGTCCTCGCTCATGCCGACGTCGATCAGCTGCTGATAGTTCATTTCCGGGGTGACCATACCTGCCAAGTCTGCCAGCTTGTTGCCACCCCCTTGGTGACCAGAGACTGCCCCTCGTTCGAATTCCACGACCGTGAGGTATTGCTCATGTCCACCTTGATCCGGCTGCCCGAGGGCAGCGTCTGCTGGCCCGCCGCCGCGCTGTCGAGCGCCGCCGCGGACGTCCGCCACGCCCACACCCGCGTGCTGCGCGCCCCTTCCGCGGAGCGCTCCGTGGGCGGCACGACCCGCTGGGAGCGCCGCTATGCCGACGTCAGCGCCTGGCTGGAATGGGACTGGGTGGAGATCGACGAAGGCACCGTTGTACAGGCGGACCCGCTGAACGTGCGCTCCAACGTGCTGCTGCTGGACGACCGCGGCCGCCCGCTGCTGTCGTCGCGCCGCCGCACGACGCTGGCGACGCTGGTCTACCTGCTGCCGTGGCAGGGCGCCGTGCTGGACGAGCTGCGGCTGGTGGAGCCGCAGCGGCGCGCGCCGGCCCAGGCGCCCATGCGGCTGGCGGCCTGAACCCAGGCGACAGCGGCTTCGGGCGCGCTTGCGCAGAATCGGCGGCTCAACTTCCGGGCCGCCGACATGACTGCTGATCCTTCTCCCGACGACCTGCTCGCCCAGTGGCGCGCCGATGAGGCGGCCGTGCTGGCCCGTGTGCAACAGGAGGTCGGCCTGGCGTCACCCGCCATGCTGGCCGGCAAGACCGGGCTGCAGCAGATGCAGGCCATGCTGGACGGCCTGGCGCCGCGCCCGCCCATCAGCGACACGCTGGACTTCACGCTGATCTCGGTCGCGGACGGCGAAGCCGTGTTCCAGGGGCGGCCGCAGTTCAAGCACTACAACCCGCTGGGCAGCGTGCATGGCGGCTGGTTCGCGACGCTGCTGGATTCGGCGCTGGGTTGCTCCGTGCACACGACGCTGCCGATCGGCCGGGCCTACACGACGCTGGAGTTCAAGGTGAACCTGGTGCGCGCGCTGACCGACCGTGTGCCGCTGGTGCGCGCCATCGGCCGCGTGGTGCACCGCGGCCGGCAGGTGACGACGTCGGAGGCCGAACTCGTCGGCCACGATGGCAAGTTGTACGCGCATGCGAGCACAACCTGCCTGCTGTTCGACTTACCGCAGCGCTGACGCCTCTGCAGCCAGTTTCGTGATGCGCGCCCAGTCCTTGGCGTCCACCGCGTCCTGCGGCGTCAGCCAGGAGCCGCCGCAGACCTTGACGTTGGGCAGCTTCAGGAAGTCGGGCGCGGTCTGCAGCGAGATGCCGCCGGTGGGGCAGAAGGCGACGTCCGCGAACGGGCCGGCCAGCGCCTTCAGCAGGTTGACGCCGCCCACGGCCGTGGCCGGGAACAGCTTCAGGAAGTTGAAGCCGGCCGAGTTGGCCTGCATCACTTCCGACGCGGTGGACACGCCGGGCAGCAGCGGCAGGCCCTCGGCCTTGCAGGCGGACGCCAGCGCGTCGGTGTAGCCGGGGCTGACACCGAACACGCAGCCGGCGTTCTTCGCGTTGGTGACGTCTTGCGGCGTGCGCAGCGTGCCGGCGCCGACGATGGCGCCGGGCACCTTGGCCATGGCTTCCATGGCCTGCAGTGCGACGGGCGTGCGCAGCGTCACTTCGAGCACACGCACGCCGCCGGCGACCAGCGCCTCGGCGAGCGGAACGGCGTCCTCCAGGCGCTGGATGACGATGACGGGGATGACGGGGCCGTGGCTGGCCAGGCTCAGGGTTTCAAGCATTTTTCTTTAGTCAGTGGTGCCAGAGCTACTCGCTTCGCTCGATCGGTCTGGCACGCAATTGTTCATAACCAGGTGACAGCGCCCTCTTCGGCACTCAGCACGTTGCGTCGCAGACCCGCGAAGAGTTCGCGGCCCAGGCCGTGCGCGTTGACGTCGGCCTCGGCGGGCGCCAGCTTCACGTTCTCGCGAGCGGCCCAGTCGGCCTCGTCGACCAGTGCGGCCAGCACGCCGTTGACGGCGCAGACGCGCACGACGTCGCCGTCGCGCAGCTTGGCCAGCGGGCCGCCGGCCAGCGCCTCGGGGCTGACGTGGATGGCCGCAGGCACCTTGCCCGACGCGCCGCTCATGCGGCCGTCGGTGACCAGCGCAACGCGGAAGCCCTTGCCCTGCAGCACGGCCAGCGGCGGCGTCAGCTTGTGCAGCTCGGGCATGCCATTGGCGTGCGGGCCCTGGAAGCGCACGACGACGACGACGTCCTTCTCCAGCTCGCCGTTCTTGAACGCGGCCAGCATGGCCTCCTGCGTCGTGAAGATGCGGCAGGGTGCCTCGATGGTGTGGCGGTCTTCCGGCACGGCGGAGGACTTGATGACGGCGCGGCCCAGGTTGCCGTCCAGCAGCTTCAGGCCGCCGCTGGCGCTGAACGGCGCGGCGGCGGTGCGCACGACGCTGTCGTCGATGGGAGCGGCCGGCAGCGCCTCGCGAACGACCTCGCCGCCCTGCCCCACCGCGCGCGGCACGGTGGTGTAGGGGCGCAGGTTGTCGCCGCCGACGCTCAGCACGTCCTCGTGCATCAGGCCGGCGTCCAGCAGCTCACGGATGACGAAGCTCGGGCCGCCCGCGGCCTGGAACTGGTTCACGTCGGCGCTGCCGTTGGGGTAGACGCGGGCCAGCAGCGGCACGACGCCCGACAGGTCGGAGAAATCCGTCCAGTTGATCAGGATGCCGGCCGAGCGCGCGACGGCGACCCAGTGGATCAGGTGATTGGTGGAGCCACCGGTGGCCAGCAGCGCCACCATCGCGTTGACGATGCAGCGCTCGTCGACGACATGGCCGATGGGCTTGGCGGCCTTGCCGGCCACGCGGCCGGAGATATTCAACGCCGTGGCGACGGCCTCACGCGTCAGCGCGGTGCGCAGGTCGTCGTGCGGATGCACGAAGGCGCTGCCGGGCACGTGCAGGCCCATCGCTTCCAGCAGCATCTGGTTGCTGTTGGCGGTGCCGTAGAACGTGCAGGTGCCGGCGCTGTGATACGCGGCGGACTCGCTCTTCAGCAGCTCGTCGCGGCCGACCTTGCCCTGCGCGTACAGCTCGCGCACCTTGGCCTTGTCGCTGTTGGAAATGCCGGTACCCATGGGGCCGGCCGGCACGAACACGGTGGGCAGGTGGCCGAAGTGCAGCGCGCCGATCAGCAGGCCCGGCACGATCTTGTCGCAGATGCCCAGCAGCAGCGCCGCGTCGAACACGTCGTGCGTCAGCGCGATGGCGGTGCTCATCGCGATGGTGTCGCGCGAGAACAGGCTCAGCTCCATGCCCGGCAGGCCCTGCGTGACGCCGTCGCACATGGCCGGCACGCCGCCGGCCACCTGCACCGTGGCGCCCAGGCGATGGGCCTCGGCGCGGATCTGCGCCGGGTAGTCCTCGTAGGGCTGGTGGGCCGACAGCATGTCGTTGTAGGCCGTGACGACGCCGAGGTGCGGCGCCTTCTCGGCCACGATGCGCAGCTTGTCGTTGGCCGGCAGCGCCGCCACGGCGTGCGCCACGTTGGCGCAGCCCATGCGTTCGAAACCGCGCTGGCGGTTGTTCAGCTGGGCGATGCGGGCCAGGTAGTCACCGCGCAGCTTGGCGCTGCGCTCGCGGATGCGGGCGGTGACTTCGTTCAGGGTGGTGTTCATCTCTGGGGTCTCCTTGCGCCTCGGCTTCGTAACCGGACGTTGAGAATTTAGGTAACCATATTACTTGCCCACGAGGACTTGCGGGTTACGGGCTGGGTACCTTCGGCTTTCCGCCGTGACAAGATGGCGGGCGATGGCGTCACAGGCAATCCACATTCCTCATGGCCCCGAACGCAGCCAGCATCTGCTGCAGCGCACGGCGGCCGAATGGCGCGCCAGCGGCGACGACCTGCTGCTGTTCGCCTACGGCTCACTGATCTGGCGGCCCGAATTTGACTTCACGCAGGCCCTGCCCGCGCGCGTGCTGGGCTTTCACCGCGTGCTGCGCATGCGCTCGCGCGTGAACCGCGGCTCGCCGCAGGAGCCCGGGCTGGTGCTGGCGCTGCTGTCCGGCGGCAGTTGCCGCGGCCTGGTCTACCGCATCCCGCGCGAAGCCGGCGAGGCGGTGCTGACCCGGCTGTGGGCGCGCGAGATGCCCAACGGCGTCTACGAGCCGCGCTGGCTGAACTGCGACACGGATGCCGGCCGGTTGCGCGCGCTGGCGTTCACGCTCTCGCGCCAAAGCCCCAACTGGACCGGGCCGCTGCACGAGCCCGAGCTGCTGCACATCTTCCGGCACGCCAGCGGCCGCTACGGCACGACGCTGGACTACCTGCTGCGCACCGTGCAGGGTTTGCGTGAGCACGGCATCCGGGACATGGAACTGGAGCGGCAGGCTCACCTGGCGGCGCGGCACGGGCTGTGCGCGCCGCTGTGAGTCACCCGAGCAGGCGGGCGAGGTCTTCGGCGGTGTCCACGTCGACGTGCACGCCGGGGTCGTCGACGGCGATGGGCTGGGCCGCGTAGCGCGCGACGATGCGCCGCGCGCCCTCGTCGCCATGCAGGGCCATCAGCTCCGAGTAGAGCTCCGTGCCGAAGCCCACCGGATGCCCCTGCATGCCGCGGTACTGCGCGAAGCAGACGGGGTAGCGCTCCAGCCCCTGCGCCACGGCCATGATGGTGGCGGGCTGCACCAGCGGCATGTCGGCCGGCAGGATGAGCCAGCCGTCGGCGTCCCCCGTGGCGCTGACGCCGGCCACGATGGAATGCCCCATGCCGATGGGGTGCGGCCGGCCGTCGGCATCGTGCTCGGGCAGCGTCACGACGTCGCGGGCCGCTACGAAGCGGTGCGCGGTGGCGGCGAAGCTGGCGGTCGTCACGACGACCACGGGCAGCTGCGTGGAGATGGCGTGCCGCAGCGTGCGCGTCAGCAAGGTGTCGGCACCGGGCGCGCCGCCCAGCCGCTGTTCCAGCTTGTGTCCCGGGCCGCGAAAGCGTGAACCGCGTCCTGCTGCGAGCACGACGACGGCGGGGCGTCGTTTCATCATCGGAGGTGAGTTCATTGCTGCAGTGCCACAAGCATGCCGGGCGTGTTCGATATTGACCAACTGGGACGTTCACCTAAGGGAAGGTCTGCATACTTGGGAGGTCATCGGGCTTCGGCCCCGGCCCTTCGGGTTGGATCGGAAAGGCTACCCCGTCGTTGTTGCAAGTGCTCGCGATGCCTCCGGGCATCGCTGTGCCTTGCGCCTAGACTGGGCAGCCTTTCCGATCCAAAGCGGGCCCAAGCCGAAGCCCGATGACTTCCCGCCATGAGCAAACTCAGTGACTTCCGAAAGAGCTACGAACTAGGGGAGCTGGACGAGGCCGAGGCCGCCGACGGCCCGCTGGCGCTGTTCAACCGCTGGATGGACGAGGCCATCGCGCACGACGTGTCGGAGCCCACCGCGATGACGGTGGCCACCGTCGGCGCCAATGGCCGCCCGTCCACGCGCGTGGTGCTTCTGAAGGGGGCGGACGCGCGCGGCATGGTCTGGTTCACGAACTACGAAAGCCGCAAAGGTGAGGAGTTAGCCCTCAACCCGTTCGCGGCGCTGCAGTTCCACTGGGTGGAGATGGAGCGTGTCGTGCGCATCGAGGGCCGTGTCGAGAAGACGTCGGCGCAGGAGTCGGACGACTACTTCAAGAGCCGCCCGCTGGACTCACGCCTGGGTGCCTGGGCGTCGCCGCAGAGCCGCGTCATCAGCTCGCGGGCGGTGCTGGTCACCAACGCAGCCAAGGCCGCCGTGCAGCACGGGCTCAACCCGGAGCGCCCGCCGCACTGGGGTGGCTACCGGCTGGTGCCGGAGCGCTACGAGTTCTGGCAGGGCCGCCGCTCGAGGCTGCACGACCGGCTGGTGTTCACGCTGGACGACGGCGCTTGGCGCCGCGACCGGCTCGCGCCGTGATCAGTTGACGGCAGCGCCGTCTTCGACGCGGTAGTACAGGCCGTAGGGGTCGTCCATCAGCACGGCTAGCGTGCCCTCGACGACGACCGGCTCCAGCGTGTAGCGCACGGGCTTCCTGGTGCGCACCTCCACCATGCCCTCGGGGCCGGCCGGCACGCAGAAGGAGCAGCTCGTCGGCACCGACGACAGCAGGAAGTGCTGCTGCTTGTCGCCCGCCTCCAGCGGCGTCATGAAGCCCTGCACCTTCACCGTCTTGCGGTCCAGCGCCTGCACGGCGGCCGGGAAGGTCGGCACGAGCTTCTTCTTCTCGGCCTTGGCGGTGACCTGGGACAGCAGCTTCCACGACACGATGTCGGCGCGCTCTTCCAGCGGCTTGAAGGGGCTGCGCGGGTCGTGATAGCCCGGGCCCTGGCCCATCGTGGGCGCGGTCTGTGCGAACGCGGCGGTGGCGGCAAACAGGGCTGCGGCGAGGAGGAACTTCATGGTGACGGCGAGACGCTGGCGGGCAAGGGCGTCATTGTGCCGCCGCGGCATGGCGCACCTCTGACAAGGGCTTCAGCTGCTGCAGGTACTGGCGCAGCAGCGCCGCGCGCCGTGGGCGAAAGCTCTCGCCGAGGCGCTCGACCTGCTGGATGCGCTCCGGGCGGAACATGCGGAAGTCCTGCCGCAGGCAGCACCAGGCCAGCAGCACCAGCAGCCGGTCGACGTAGACGATGCCCAGCGGCCAGACCTTGCGGGCGGTCGCCGCGCCGTCGCGGTCGACATAGTCCAGCTGCAGCGCCTCCTCGCGCCAGCAGGCCTCGCGGATCTGCTGCATGTCGGTCGCCAGCGGCGGGCGCGCGGAGAAGCGGTGCACCTGCGATACCGCATGCTGGATGTGCTGCTGCCCCACTGACGGCAGCGTGGCCACCACCTTGCCCAGCACCGACGCCGCGGCCTGGGCCAGCGCCGGGTCGCCGAGGTGGCGCACCTCGGCCAGCCCCAGCACCAGCGCCTCGATCTCCAGCCGCGTGAAGGTCTGCGGCGGCAGCGTGCCGTCCTCGATCAGGCAGTAGCCCAGGCCGCGCTCGCCGCCGATCTCGGCGCCGGACATGCGCAGGCTCTCGATGTCGCGGTAGATGGAGCGCACCGACACGCCGGTCTCGGCCGCCAGCTGCTGCGCCGTGACGGGCAACGGCAGCGTGCGCAGGGCTTGGAGCAGCCGGAACAGGCGTTCGGGGCGGGACATGGCGGGCAATCTGCAACTGACGAAAACTGGCAGGAGGCCTGCCTAGAGTAGCAGTCGTCGGTTCATTGCCGGGCGCCCTCCTCCGGGGCGATGACGACGCCTCCTCCACTCTCACGAAAACCACCCATGACCGTCTCCGTCGTCCCTCACATCAACCTGTGCGGCCAGGCCCGCGAGGCCTTGCAGTTCTACCAAGCCGCCTTCGGCGGTGACATCACGCTGATGACCTACCAGGACGCCCGCAGCGTGCGCGACCCGCAGGACGCCGACCGCCTCATGTGGGGCCAAGTGCGCGCCGCCGATGGCTTCCAGGTGATGGCCTACGACGTGCCCACCGGCACCGCCTGGCAGCCCGGCGAGAACGCCTACTTCATCTGCGTGGGCTGCGGCACCGCGCAGCAGGCCGCCCAGCGCTGGGCCGGGCTGGCCGACGGCGCCACCGTCGTGCAGCCTCTGGCACCGGCGCCGTGGGCGCCGCTCTACGGCATGCTGAAGGACAGGTTCGGCGTGACCTGGGTCATCAACGTCAGCGCGGCGCCTGCAGCAGCGTCGTGACGTCCAGCCGGTAGGCCCGCCACGCCGGCCACGCCGCAGCCAGCAGGGCCAGGCCGCCGGCCAGCAGCGGCACCAGCCATTCGGCCTCGCTGACGCCCAGCGGGCCCAGCCGCAGCGACTGCCGCTCGGCCAGCAGGTGCTCCAGCCCGGCGACGAGGCCATGCCCCGCCGCCAGCCCCAGCACCGTGGCCAGGCCGGCCAGCAGCAGCGCTTCCAGCGCGATGAGTGTGGCGATGCGCCGGGCCGGCGCACCCAGCATGCGCAGCATGGCCAGGTCGCCCTGGCGGGCGCGCACCGCGTGCAGCAAGGCAACCCAGACGGACAGCCCCGCGGCGATCAGCAGCACGATGCCGAAGCCGCGCAGCACCTCGGTGCCCGCCCCCACCAGCCGCATCAGCCGGGCCGTCTCCAGCGCCGGCGCGGCGGACTGCAGGCCCTCCTGCGCATTGACCCAGCGCGGCAGCATCGCGGCGCCCAGCGGGCTGCGGTAGCGCACCAGCGCCAGCGTGATCTCCCGGGCAGCGTCGTCGCCGTCATGGGCGTCGTTCGCGTCGTGATGGTCGCCATGCACTTCCCAGACCGAGGCGAGGTCGGTCAGCACCAGCCGGTCCAGCACGCTGCCCGAATCGGCCAGCACGCCGACGACCTCGAACTGGTGGTCAGCATGGGCATCGCCGCCGGCCAGGCCATGGCTGCCGGCGAAATGGTCGCCCGGCTTCAGCCCGCTGGCGCGCGCCACCTCGGCGCCCAGCACCGCCTGCATGGGCTTGGTCCACAAGGCGCCCTGCCCCAGCTTCGTGCCGTAGAGGTCGAGGTAGTCGGGCGTCGTGCCGACGACGCGAAAGCCGCGGAACGAATCGCCCAGCGACAGCGGCACCGCCTGGGCCACCAGCGGCTGGCGCTTCAGCAGCTCCAGCGTGGCCAGCGGGATGTTGCCGGTGGGCGCATCGAGGTGGAACACGCCGGCCAGCATGATCTGCATCGGGCTGCCCTTGGCGCCGACGACGAGGTCGATGCCGGCCAGGTCGCGCCGCAGCCCGGCCTCCACCTGGGCGCTGGCGCGCAGCACGAAGGTCACGGCCGCGAGGCCCAGGGTCAGCAGCAGCAGGTTCAGCGCCGTCGTCAACGGGCTGGACCAGAGATAGCGCCAGGCCAGGCGGATCATCGCGTCACCCCGCTGGACCAGAACGTCGTGCGGTCCGACGACGCGTTCGCGCCGCCATGCCTGTCGGCCGAACGGCCCGGCAGCACCAGCTCCGTCACGTCATCCCGCTCGCCGAGCGCATCGATGACGCGGCTGTCGTGGCTGGCGACGATCAGCGTGCAGCCCTCGCGCTCGGCCGTGCTCAGCAGCAGCGCCAGCATGTGCAGCGCGTGCTCGTCGTCCAGGCTGGCGCTGGGCTCGTCAGCCAGCAGCAGCCGCGGGCGGCGCATCAACGCGCGGGCCAGTGCCACGCGCTGCGCCTGGCCCACGCTGAGCTGGTGCGGCCGGCGGCCGGCCAGGTCGGCGATGTCCAGCGCCGCCAGCAGCTCCGCGGCGCGGGCCGTGTCGGCGCCCTGCCCCGCCGCCAGCGCGGGCAGCGCCAGGTTCTCGGCCACGGTCAGCGCGTCACTCAGATGCAGCCGCTGCGGCACGACGCCCAGCGTCGCGCCGCGCCACGCGTCCAGCGCGCGGGGGGGCATGGCCTGCAGCTCGGTGCCGGCCACGCTGAGCAGGCCCTGCTGCACGCGCAGCAGGCCGGCCAGCAGCGCCAGCAGCGTCGACTTGCCCGAGCCCGACGCGCCGCGCAGCAGCAGGTGCCGGCCGCCGGGCAGCATGAAGTCCGCATAGGCCATCTCGGCGCCGCCCGCGTAGCGGTGGCGCAGCCCGCCCCACGCCAGCATCACTTGACGAGGCGCTTGAAGCTGGCGAGGAACTTGTCCACCTTGCCGGCCACGACGAACGCGCAATAGCCCTGCTCCGGGTTGCGGGCGTAGTAGTGCTGGTGGTAGGCCTCGGCCGGGTGGTAGTTGGTCTCGGGCAGCAGCTCCGTGACGACGCGGCCGCCGTGGTGCTCGTTGGCCTCGCGGATGACCTCGGCCGCCAGCTCACGCTGCGCCTCGGTGTGCCAGTAGACGGCCGAGCGGTACTGCGTGCCGACGTCGGCGCCCTGGCGGTTCAGCGTCGTCGGGTCGTGGATGGTGAAGAACACCTCCAGCAGCTCGCGCAGCGACACGACGGCGGGGTCGAAGTCCAGCCGCACGACCTCGGCATGGCCGGTGGTGCCGCTGCAGACCTGTTCGTAGTTGGGGCTGGGGTGCTGGCCGTTGCTGTAGCCGCTCTCGACGCGGTGCACACCGCGCACCTGTTCGTAGACGGCCTCCGTGCACCAGAAGCAACCGCCGGCCAGCGTGATTCGTTCGTGGGTCATGACGTGACTTTCAATGGGCTGCGAGCGACAGCTCGACATGGGGGCGCCAGCCGCTCGCACAAGCCCCGTCGCAGAGCTTGGGCGCGGCCAGGAAGACGCGGGCATTGGGCGCGCCGCGGGCCAGCAGCGCGTCCCGCACGGCCACCGCGCGGGCGACGGCCAGCTGGCGCAGCGCCTCGTCGTCCACCGCGTAGCTGGCCATCAGCAGGCCGCGCATCTGCGCGGGCGGCAGGTCCTGGGCCAGGCCCAGCACGTTGCGCGGTTTGTTGGGCAGCTTGGTGGCGGTGTACAGGCGCTTCAGCGCGGCGTCGGGCGTGGCGGCGTTCTCGGCCTTCAGTGCGGCGTCCAGGCGCTGCTCGCGCAACGCGGGAATCTCGCTCTCGGCGTCGGCCCAGCCGGTCAGCGTGAGCTGCACGCCGGGCTTGTCGGCCAGCAGCCGGGCGATGCGGTCCAGCTTGTCGGTGGCGGCCGGCTCGGCGCTGGCCGGCGCGAAGGCGATCTCGGCCTCCTCGGGCGCATCGCTGCCGGTGAACAGCGAGAACGGCGACGTCAGCGCCTTGCCGACCAGATTGAGCAGCAGCTTCCACACCAGCCCGCCGACGCTGAACTCCGGGTCGGTCAGCGAGCCGCTGACCGGCAGGTTCACGTCGATGACGCCGTTGCTGTCCTTCAGCAGCGCCACGGCGAAGCGCACCGGCAGCGAGGTCGCGTCGGGGCTGTCCACGCGGTCGCCAAAGGTCAGCTGGTTCAGGATGATCTGGTTGGTGGCGACGAGCTGGCCGCCCGCGTCCACCTTGTAGGCCAGCCGCGCCGACAGCTTGCCGCGCTCGATGGCGTAGCCCGCGTACTTGCCGGCGTAGGTGGACAGCGGCGCCAGCTCGATGTCCGTCGCGTTGGCCTGGATGTCCATGGCCGGCGGGCTGCCGGGCTTGAGCTGGCCGGCAATGTCCAGCACGCCGGTGCCGGCCACCTTGCCGCGCAGCGTCAGCGGCGCCATTGCCGTGCCGGCCGTGGAGAAAGCGCCCAGCGAGCCCTGCAGCTCGGTCAGCCGCGCGCTGTAGCTGGGCTTCACGAAGCGGTCGTTGAAGTCCACCGTGGCGCGGTTCACGACGATGCGCTCGACGGCGATCTCGGGCGCCGACGCGGCGGGGGCCGGTGCCGGCGCGGAGGCAGGCGCCGATGCCGCTGCCGGGGCCGCTCCCGCGGGGCCCAGGTCGCGCAGGTTGAAGCGCCCCTGCTCGCTGACGATGAGGCGGGCATAGGCGTCGTCCAGCAGCGCGTCGCGCACCGCCAGCCGCGGCGGCGCGCCGGGCGCCAGCGCCAGCTGGACGCCGTCCAGCTGCAGCAGCTGCCAGCTGAGCAGGTCCTCGCCGCTGACACGCTGGCCGTCGACGATCCGCGTCTGCGCCAGCGCCAGCGGCCCGATGCGCACGTCGCCCGCCAGCGCGGCCCGCCAGGCGCCGTCGCCCTGCTGCGCGGCCTCCAGCGTGGTCTTCAGGCCCATTTCGGCGCGCTCGATCTGCACGCCCCAGGCGGGGTCGAGGTAGGCGTCCAGCAGGCGCAGCGGCAAGGCCTGGGCCTGCAGGCTGCCGGCCGCGGACAGCGGCGCCAGGCCCACACGGCCCTGCCATTGCAGGCTGCCGGCGCTGGCGGCCACGGGCTGGTCGTTGGCACCCAGCGCGGCGAGCTGCGTGCTCAGCTGCGTCTGCACCGGCGCGGCTGCCGGCCAGGCCAGCGCGCCGAGCTGCAGCCGCAACGGCTCGACGGTCAGCGCCACCGGCGCCACGCCGGCAGGCACGGCGGCATCGCGCCAGCGCAGCGCGCCGCGCTCCACCTGCAGGCCGGCCAGCTGCAGCGTCCACGCCGGGCCGTTGGCCGGCGCGGCAGGCTCGGGCGGCAGCAGCGCCGCGATGTTGAGCTGGCCCTGCGCATCACGGGCCAGGAGCGCGCGGGGCGCGTCGAGCTTGAGGGTGCCCAGGCGCAGCGTGCGCCTGGCGGGGTCGATGTCGGCCTGGTCCAGCCGCGCCGCGGCCAGCGACAGCACCGGCTTGGCCGCGAGGCTGAGGCGCGCGTCCGCCAGTTGGACCTCGCGCAAGGTCAGCTGGGCGCGATCGGCCGCGCCGTCGGCAAGCGGGTCCTTGACGCCGAGCGCCGCCTTGGCCGACACGCCGGCCACCAGCCGGGCACCCGTCGGCGGCGGCAGCCATGCGGCCAGCCGTTCGACGGCGAGGTCGTTGAGCTCGGCCTGCGCGTCCAGCCATTCGGGCGCCAGCCTGGCGCTGGCGCTCAACCGGCCTTCGCCCAGCTGCAGGCTGGCGTCGAGCTGGGCCGGCGCCTTCAGCGGCCAGGCGGCGGCGCCCAGCTTCAGCTGGATCGCGTCCAGCGCCAGGTCGCGCACCGTCAGCTGGCCGTCCGTGACCTCCAGCCCCGCCACGCTGACCTGCCACGGCGCTGCCGTCCCGCCGCTGCCGCTGGTCGACGCGGGCAACGGCCGCACCCAGGCATGGGGTGACTCCAGCACGATCCGGCCGAAGCCAAGCTGGCGGCGCAGCGGCTGCACGTCGGCCAGTGGCACGCTCAGGCGCTTGAAGCCCAGCAGCGGCTGGCCATCAGGCATCGTCAGCGCCAGCTCGTGCAGTTGCACGCCGCCGCTGAGTTTGACGCCCGGCGGCTGCCTGGGGCGCTCGGCGAAGTCCAGCGCCAGGTCCACGTCCAGGCGCCCCGTGGTGAGGCGCAACGGCAGGCTGGCCGGCAGGTAGGCGGCCAGCGGTGCCAGGTCCAGCCCGGCCAGCTTGAACGACAGGCGCCCGCTGGCGTCATCTTCAAAGGGCAGTGCCTCGGCACGGCTGTCGAAGGCAACGCCGTCCAGCTGACCGCTCAGGTGCGGCAGCACCTTGACCTTGACATCGGAGGCCAGCGTCGACACGAACGGCAGCGCCAGGTGCAAGGCGGCCAGTTCGTGCGTGCGTTGCACCGGGCGGTCGTCGAACACGACGCGGCCGTCGCTGAGCTCGATGTTGTAGACGGCGAACTCGGGGTCATCGCTCGGCGGCGCGCCGGGCTTGGCGGCAAAGCGAGTGATCAGGTCATCGATGTCGTAGCGGCCCTCGGCCGTGCGGGCGATGCGCAGCTCCGGCTGGGTCAGCGCCAGCGATTCGACGACGAGATGCCCGCGCAGCAGCGAGCGCAGCGACAGCGCGGCGTCGAGCTTGGCGAGCTTGAACAGTGGCGGCTGGCCCGGCGCGGCGGCGTCGATCTGCAGGCCGTCCAGCACGATGGCCAGGCGCCACGGCTGGAAATGCGCCTGCTGCAGGCTGACCGGGCGGCCCAGCGCATCGCTGGCCAGCGCCATGCCGCGGCCGGCCATCCAGCCCGGCAGCGCGAGCGTGACGATCAACAGGACCAGCGAGACCAGGGCCGACAGCGCGACCAGGGTCCAGAGGGCGATACGAAGTTGGGAACGGGGAGCGGTCATCACGGCGGACGCATTATTGATGTCGACGATGATGGCTTCGTGAGCTTCCCCCTCGACTATTCAGGTTTCAAGACCCTGCTGCTGGCGCTTGCACTGCCGCCGGCCCCGTTGCTGCTGCTGGCCGCCTGGGGCGGCTGGCGGCTGCGGCGGCGCCGACGTGGCGGCGGCTGGGTGCTGGGCGTGGCGCTGGCCCTGGCGTGGCTGTCGGCGACCGAAGTGGCGGGCGAGGCCTTGAGCCGGCTGGCCGGCCAGCCACCGCTGCTGGCGCCGGCCCAGGTCGACGCGCTGAAGGGGCAAGCCGACGGCGCCGTGCTGGTGCTGGGCGGCGGCGTGCGCCGCCACGCGCCGGAGTACGGCGGCGGCACACCCAACGACATCACCGCCGAGCGCCTGGCCTACGGCGTCTGGCTGGCGCGCCGGACCGGCTGGCCGCTGGGGTTCTCGGGCGGCATCGGCTGGACGGCCAGGGAGCTGCATCAGTCCGAGGCCAGCATCATCGGCCGCGTGGCGGCGCAGGACTATGGCCTGCCGCTGCGCTGGGCCGAGGGCAACTCGCGGGACACGCGCGAGAACGCCGCCAATACGCTGCCGCTGCTGGCGCAGGCCGGCATCAAGCAGGTGTTGCTCGTCACGCACGAGGAGCACATGACGCGTGCGCTGCGGGCCTTCGAGGCCCAGGCCGGGCCGCTGGGAATGCGCATCGTGCCCGCGCCGGTGGGCCTGCGCGCCGACAACGGAGAGACGTCGTTCGACGACTGGTGCCCCAGCCGCAGCGGCTTCGAGCGGGTGCGCTATGTCGTCTACGAGGCCATGGCCCGCGCTGGCGGTCGCTAGAAATAGAAACCCCGCCGGGCTTGAAGGCCGGGCGGGGTGGGGTGGCGAGGCCACCTTGGGGCTCAGAGGCGATCTGCCACTGGGCTCCTGGCGCGCAAAGATTGCGCCAGAGGGTTTGCCTGAAAAGGCCTGACAACAGTAGGCGAGCGGCGTCAGGCCTTCAAGAAGAGTTGCCCGAATAGCGCTTCGGCCCGCGCGGTGACCTCGGGCGGCAGCGTGATGCAACGGCCCCATTCGCGGTCCGTCTCGCCGGGCCACTTGTTGGTGGCGTCCAGCCCCATCTTGCCGCCCAGGCCGCTGACGGGCGACGCGAAGTCCAGGTAGTCGATGGGCGTGTTGTCCACCAGCGTCGTGTCGCGCACCGGGTCCATGCGGGTCGTGATGGCCCAGATCACCTCCTGCCAGTTGCGCGTGTCGATGTCATCGTCCACGACGACGATGAACTTCGTGTACATGAACTGGCGCAGGAAGCTCCAGATGCCGAACATCAGCCGCTTGGCGTGGCCGGGGTAGCTCTTCTTGATGGAGACGACGGCCATGCGGTAGCTGCAGCCCTCGGGCGGCAGGTAGAAGTCGACGATCTCCGGGAACTGCTTCTGCAGGATGGGGACGAAGACTTCGTTCAGCGCCACGCCCAGGATGGCCGGTTCGTCCGGCGGCTTGCCAGTGTAGGTGGAGTGGTAGATCGGGTTGGCGCGCTGGGTCTGGCGCGAGATCTCGAAGACGGGGAACCAGTCCTGCTCGTTGTAATAGCCGGTGTGGTCGCCGAACGGGCCTTCCAGCGCGTGCAGGTAGCCGCCCTTCTCTTTCAGCGGCACGCCGCGCTCGCTGACACCGGTGTAGCCGGGGGGCGCGGGCGGGATGTGGCCTTCCAGCACGATTTCGGCCGACGCCGGCGCCTGCAACGGCTTGTCGCCGCCGACGCCTGTGTTGACCAGTTCCGTCCGTGAGCCGCGCAGCAGGCCGGCGAACTGGTACTCGGACAGGCTGTCCGGCACCGGCGTGACGGCGCCGAGGATGGTGGCCGGGTCCGCGCCCAGCGCCACGGCGATGGGAAACGGCTGGCCCGGGTTCGCCAGCGCGAAGTCGCGGAAGTCCAGCGCACCACCTCGGTGCGCGAGCCAGCGCATGATCACCTGGCGCGGCCCGATGAGCTGCTGGCGGTAGATGCCGAGGTTCTGGCGCGTGCGCGTCGGGCCGCGCGTGATGACCAGACCCCACGTGATCAGGGGGGCTGCGTCGTCCGGCCAGCAATGCTGGATGGGCAGGCGGCCGAGGTCGATGTCGGCGCCTTCGAACACCTCCTCCTGGCACGGCGCCTTGCGCTGCACGGCGGGCTTCATGTCCCACAGCGCCTTGGCCATCTGCAGCAGTTTTCCGGCGTCCTTCAACCCCTTGGGCGGCTCGGGTTCCTTGAGGCTGGCCAACACCCGCCCCACATCCCTCAAATCGGCCAGAGAGTCAGCGCCCATGCCCAATGCGACGCGACGCGTTGTCCCGAAAAGATTGGTCAAGGCGGGGGTGGCATGCCCCGCCGGGTTCTCGAACAACAGGGCCGGTCCGCCGGCCCGCAGCACGCGGTCGCTGAGGGCTGTCATCTCCAGCACGGGCGAGACTTTTTCACGCACGCGCTTGAGTTCGCCCAAGCCCTCCAAGCCGGCGATGAAGTCCCGCAGGTCGCTGTATTTCATAACTGAAAGTAGTTTTGATCGGCCAAAACAGCCTTGACGGGTTATCTTCAAACCCTAGAATTCGCCCGCTTCGGGTTTCTACGGAACCCAACCGGCCAGGTCCACCGGGCACGCAGATGCCACAGACCAAGCTTCAACGGCCGGGAAATTATCACCGTCGCCTCACCCAGACCGCCGCTCCCCCGGCAGCCTGTGGCGGGCCGCGACACCAAGGAGTCGCATGACGACACGTCAAGATCTCATCAGCCTGGCTCGCCTGACGCGGGATTCGGCGTCGCTGTTCGTGAAGGACATCGGCAACGGCCTGCTCGTGGTGAGCCACAACACGCTGGCCCTGGTGGGCCTGGCGGTGGTGGCCGTGCTGATGGTGTTTTCCAGCCAGGCCGGCCTGCGCGAGAAGCTGGAATCGTCCGCGTTGGGCTGGCTGAGCGCCCGCCAGGAAGCGCGCGCCGAGGCTGAGGGCAACACGCTGCTGGCCGCCGCCGAGCCGGACGCCATCGCCCGCGCCACCGCCACCGACCCCAAGGAGCTGAGCCGCCAGCAGGCTGCCGTGGCCCACTGGCTGGCGCGCCGCTACAGCGTGGCGCCGGAGCCAATCAGCCGCCTCGTGCAGGAAGCCTGGGCCGTGGGCAACCGCGCCAAGGTCGAGCCGACGCTGATCCTGGCCATCATGGCCATCGAGTCGCGCTTCAACCCGTTCGCGCAGAGCGCCGTCGGCGCGCAGGGCCTGATGCAGGTCATGACCCGCGTGCACGACGACAAGTACGAAGCCTTCGGCGGCACGCTGGCCGCGTTCGACCCGGTGACCAACCTGCGCGTCGGCGTGCAGGTGCTCAAGGAATGCATCCTGCGCGCCGGCAGCCTGGAAGAGGGCCTGCGCTACTACGTGGGCGCCGCCAACCTGGCCGAGGACACCGGCTACACGGCGCGCGTGCTGGCCGAGCACGACCTGCTGAAGGCCGTCATCTCGGGCCGCACCGTGGCGCCCAACACCGCCCCGGCGCTGCGCCCGCTGCGTGAGGCGGCGTCGGCGCCGTCCACGGGTGGCGATTCCGCCCAGATTGCGCTGCTGCGCTGAATTACACTGGCCGCTCACGCGACTGGCGATCAGGGGCACGAGCTGCCCTGAGGTGGGACACCACCGGGGAGCGTGAGGCGGCCGAGGTTGATGCCTCACCGCTTTCAGCCGTTCGCCTGGGCAGCCCTGAGCTTCACGTCCTCCGTGACCGCCGGGGATTCACCGCCTGACCTTCGGAACACCTGCCATGTTTGACCGCACCACCTCCACCCTCGCCCTGGTCGACCCCGAGCTCTGGACCGCCGTCCAGAACGAGACGCGCCGCCAGGAAGACCACATCGAGCTGATCGCCAGCGAGAACTACACCTCGCCGGCCGTCATGGAAGCCCAGGGCAGCCAGCTGACCAACAAGTACGCCGAGGGCTACCCCGGCAAGCGCTACTACGGTGGCTGCGAGTACGTCGACGTGGCCGAGCAACTGGCCATCGATCGCCTGAAGCAGCTGTTCGGCGCCGAGTTCGCCAACGTGCAGCCCAACTCCGGTTCGCAGGCCAACCAGGGCGTGTTCTTCGCGCTGCTGCAGCCCGGCGACACCATCATGGGCATGAGCCTGGCCGAGGGCGGCCACCTGACGCACGGCATGCCGCTGAACATGAGCGGCAAGTGGTTCAACGTCATCAGCTATGGCCTGGACGCGAACGAAGCCATCGACTACGACGCGATGGAAGCCCTGGCCCGCGAGAAGAAGCCCAAGCTCATCATTGCCGGTGCGTCGGCGTACTCGCTGCGCATCGACTTCGAGCGCTTTGGCAAGATCGCCAAGGAAATCGGCGCGTACTTCATGGTCGACATGGCCCATTACGCCGGCCTGATCGCTGCGGGCGTCTACCCGAACCCGCTGCCGCATGCCGACGTCGTCACGTCCACCACGCACAAGAGCCTGCGCGGCCCGCGCGGCGGCATCATCCTGACGAACAAGGAAGACATCGCCAAGAAGATCAACTCGGCGATCTTCCCCGGCATCCAGGGCGGCCCGCTGATGCACGTCATCGCCGGCAAGGCCGTGGCCTTCAAGGAAGCGCTGTCGCCCGAGTTCAAGGCCTACCAGGAGCAGGTCGTCAAGAACGCCAAGGTGCTGGCCGAGACGCTGATCGAGCGCGGCCTGCGCATCGTCTCCGGCGGCACGGAAAGCCACGTCATGCTGGTGGACCTGCGCCCCAAGAACCTGACCGGCAAGGAAGCCGAGGCCATCCTGGGCGCCGCCCACATGACCTGCAACAAGAACGGCATCCCCAACGACCCGCAGAAGCCCATGGTGACCAGCGGCATCCGCCTGGGCACGCCGGCCATGACGACGCGCGGCTTCAAGGAAGAACAGGTGCGCGCCACGGCCCACCTGATCGCCGACGTGCTGGACAAGCCGCACGACGAGGCCAACCTGGCCGCCGTGCGCGAGAAGGTCGCCGCGCTGACGGCTGCCTTCCCGGTCTACCGCGGCTAAAGCGACCGAATGCGCTGCCCGTTCTGCTCTCACGCCGAGACCCAGGTTGCCGAGACCCGGGAATCGGATGAGGGCGACGTCGTCCGGCGCCGGCGCCGCTGCCTGTCCTGCGACAAGCGCTTCACGACCTATGAGCGGCCGGACATCGCGCTGCCGTCGGTCGTCAAGAAGGACGGGCGGCGCGCCGATTTCGACGCCACCAAGCTGCGCGCCTCCATGCAGCTCGCACTGCGCAAGCGGCCGGTCAGCGTCGAGCAGATCGACGCGGCCATCAACCGCATCGAGGAAAAGCTGCTCGCCAGCGGCGCCCGCGAGATCGCGTCCACGCGGTTGGGCGAACTGGTCATGCGCGAGTTGAAGCGCATCGACAAGGTCGCCTACGTGCGCTTCGCGTCGGTCTACCGCAGCTTCGAAGATGTCGACGAGTTCCGTCAGCTGATTCGAGAAATTTAATCCGGGCTTTCCCTGTCCCTCTTCGGAGGGGGTGCCGGGGGATGCCCCTCCTCCATCTCCCCCTATCTCCCCCTCCGTTCCGCCTTAAGGGGGAAAGACGTCCGCGGGGCTGGTTTCTAGAGTTCGTTCATCGCCAACGAACCTCTCGGAGCCGCCATGAACCGCACCGCCACCCGCCGCCTCAGCCTCGGTTTCACGCTGGTCGAAATGTGCGTCTGCGTGAGCGTCGGCGCCACGCTGCTGAGCCAGGCCGTGCCCAACCTCAGCAAGATGCGCCAGGAACGGGCGCTGCGTGCAGCCTCCGGGGCGCTGGCCGATGACCTGCGCTTCGCCCGCGCGGAGGCGGCGCGCATGAGCGATTCGGTCTACTTCCGCGTCAGTGGCAAGGGCGCCAACGCCTGCTATGTGCTGTACGCCGGCACCCGCAACGACTGTGACTGCGCCGGCGGCCAGGCCGTCTGCAAGGCGCCGGGCAGCTACGTCATCAAGGCCGAATGGCTGCCCGCAGCCAAGGGCCTGCAATTGCGCAGCAACGCCGAGACGCTGGAGTTCCAGCACCGCCAGGGCCTGGTCACGCAGACCGGCAGCATCGACGTGGCGCTGCAGAGCGGCACCGGCATCCGCCAGGTCATCGCCATCACCGGCCGTGTCCGCAACTGCTACACGGGTGCCAAGCTCAGCGGCATTCCCAAGTGCGCGTGACCTGATCCCTTGTTCATGGTGGCTGGCGACCGGCGGTCAGGCTCCGGGGATGAGCGGTCATCCTGTAACCTTTTGTCTTCATGCCACTGTTCAGAATTCACGCCATGAGTCCTTCCGCCTGCCACAGCTCCCGCGGGTTCACGCTCATGGAGCTGATGATTGCCGTCGTCGTGGCCGGCATCCTGGCGGCGGTGGCCTACCCCTCCATGACGTCCTTCATCGCCCGCGGCCGCCGGGCCGATGCGATGGCGGCACTGACCAGCGTCGTGCAAGCGCAGGAGCGGTATCGCTCCAACCGGACGAGTTATGCAGACTCTCTGGGCTCGGACGGGCTCAAGATGGAAGAGCAGCTCGCCGCGGTTTCAAAGTATTACGACTTGAGCCTTGAAGGCGTTGGTGAGTCGCTCAGTTTCACGAACGGATATGTCGTCAGCGCCACGCCCAAGCGCGGCAGCCCGCAAAACAACGACAAGAACTGCCAGATCCTGCGTGTGAAGCTGGAAGGCGCGATGTTCAAGTACATGTCCGCGGACGGTTCGGGCACCGACACCACTGCCGACCAAAACTGCTGGGGCCGCTGACCATGCTGCGCGCCACCCTCTACAAGCAGCGCTCCGGCGTGACCCTGGTCGAGATGCTGATCGGCGTCGCCGTGCTGGGGGTGCTTCTCGCCGTGGCCGTGCCGTCGCTGACGGCCATGATGGAGCGGCGCCGCGTTGTGGCCGCCGCGGGCGAGATTGCCAGTTTCTTTGCGCAGGCGCGCACCGAGTCAGCCATCACCGACTACAAGGTGTCGCTGCACATGGAGCCCGTCAAAGCGTCTGTCGGTGACTACAGCTGCCTGCGCCTAAGTACCCACGACGACGTCGACACCTGCACCTGCAGCCGCAAGGGCAACGATTTGTGCTCCGTCGGCGAGGCGCGTCTGCTGCGCGAGTTCCTGCTGCCCCGCAGCAGTTCCGTGCGCTTCGACGTCGACCCTACCGCCCAATGGGCCTTCGACAAGTACGTGGTGACCTTCAAGCGAGGCACTTACCCGACGGACGTGAAGGGCGTGAAGATCATCGTGAAGGGCGTGAAGACGAACGCTGAGCTTCGCGTCGAATTCAACACCGCCGGACGGGTGCGCACCTGCTCTCCCGACGGCAGCATCGGCGGGTTCCCGGCATGCGGATGAAGTCTTTCCACCAGCGCGGTCTGGGTTTGGTCGAGCTGATGGTGGGCATCACCGTCGGCCTGATCGTTGCTGCCGGAGCCTCCATGGTGGCCGTCAACCAGATCAATGAGCACCGCCGGCTGATGCTGGAAACCCAGCTCCAGCAGGACCTGCGCGTGGCGGCCGACCTGCTGCAGCAGGACCTGCGCCGTGCGGGATACCGCGGGCAGGCAGAACTGGGCGTATGGGCGCCTCCGACGGGCGTGGGCACGGCGTCGGAAACAGCGGCCCAGGTTGCCACAGCCAACCCCTACAGCGAGATGGTGCGGACGGATGACGGCTCGCAGCGCTCCATCACCTACACCTATGCGCGCCCGATCGGTGGCAAGTTGGGGGCCTCGGCGCCTCGCGATGGCGAGCGGTTCGGCTTCAAGTGGGACAAGAGCAGCAAGGTCCTGTACGCGCGCGTCGGCATCGTCAACGGGCGTGATAACTGGCAGCCCATCACCGACCCGGACCTCGTCAAGATCACGGACTTTCCCGTCGAGGTGACCGTGCAGGCCACCGACGTCGGCGACTTCTGCGACAAACCTTGCGGGGCCGCCCCGCTGTCGGCCTGCCCCAAGCACGAGGTGCGCGAGGTGCGCTTCACCATCGTCGGTGAGGCCAAGCACGACCCCCTGGTCAAGCGCACGTTGTCAGGGGTCGAGCGCCTGCGCTCGGATGCCATCATCGGAAGCTGCCCGGCATGACGCACACGCCCTACCGTTTTGCGCAGCGCGAGCGAGGCGCGGCGACGCTTGTCGTCGTCATGGTGTTGTTCCTCGTCATGGCCTTGCTGGCGGCCTACGCCAACCGCAGCATGCTGTTCGAGCAGCGCGTGGCGTCAAGTTACTTCCGCGGCAACCTGTCGCAGGAAGCCGCCGAAGCCAGCATCGAATGGACGCTGGCGCAACTGAACGGCACCGCGGTGGATGCGGCCTGCAAGCCGCGGGACACCGGCGGGCAGCGCTTTGCGGACAAGTACCTGCAGGTCAACGCGACGGAGCGCGTCTTCACGAGCAAGGTCGTGGCGGACGGCGACCTGGTGGACTGCGTCCGCGATGCTTCCAACCAGGGGTGGTCCTGCCGCTGCCCCGCCGCAGACGCCGCCTATGCGGACCGCGAAGGAGTCGCCGGAACGGACGTGATCCCGAGTTTCAGCGTCGCTCTGGGCGGTGGCCCACGCGCGGGAACGCTCACTCTGAGCGCCACTGGCTGCAGCGGCAGCCAGCCGGGTGCGTGCAGCAAGCCCGGGGAACTGGCCGACATCAGCAAAGCACAACTGGCGAGGTCGCGTTTGTCGGTGCTGCTGAGCCTGGTCAGCGCAGTTCGTAACCCGCCGGCTGCCCCGCTGGTCGTCAAGGGCAATCTGCAAGCCAGCGGCAGCGACCGCCTCGGCCTGCACAACACCGACCCCCGCTCGGCCGGCATGCTGGCGGTCCTGGGTGGCAGCGCCTCGGGTCTCGTGGATGAACGACTGGAAAGCGTGCCCGGTAGCGGCGCCAGCCAGACCGTGACCGAAACGGACGACACCCTGTCGCGCGCCGATGCCGGCGCGGTGTTCAGGATGTTCATGGGCACCAGCGTGTCCAAGTACCCGGACCATCCGGCCGCGCGCAAGCTCACCTGCAGCGGAGACTGCAGTTCGGCCCTGGAGGCCGCCTACGACGCCGGCCAGCGCATCGTCTGGGTGAATGGCAACCTCGCCCTGTCCACCAACAAGACGCTGGGCGCCGTGAACGACCCGATGCTGATCGTCGTCAACGGCGCGGCCCAGCTGACCGGCCCCTTCCAGCTCAACGGCATGCTCGTCACGACGGGCAGCCTGGGCTGGACAAACGGCAGCGCCATGCCTTCGCTCGTGAACGGCATCGTGCTGGTGGGTGGTTCCATGACGACCACCGGACGCGTGGACATCGTCTACCAACAGCAAGTGGCCGATCAGTTGCGAAACCGCATGGGCAGCTATGTCCGTGTGCCCGGCAGTTGGACCTACGTGAATCAATGACGACCATGAAGTCGCATCGCCTCCCCCTTCGCCCACGTGGCACTGCCCAGCGTGGCGTCACGCTGATCGAGGCGCTGGTGGCGCTCGTCGTCATGTCGTTCGGCATGGTGGCGCTGGTGGGCCTGCTGAGCAACCTGCGCTACAGCGGCGACGTCGCCAAGCAGCGCAGCGAGGCCATGCACCTGGCCCAGACCGAGATCGAGAAGCTGCGCGCCTACTCGATGCTGAAGAAGCCGGCAGGCGCAGCGTCCGCGATCAGGGACTACGAGACGGATCTGCTTGCAGACGTGCCGTCCCAGGATATCAGTGGCGAGAACTCCAACACGACGTTCACATTGACGCGGGTCGTCAGGCCACTGATCCGCGGTGCGACGCTGGCCACCAGCGAGATCGAACCGCAGACGATCCGGGCTCAGACCGTCAGCGTGACGGTTGACTGGAAGGACCGCAGCGGCACCGGGCAGAGCCTGACGTTGAACACCATCATCTCCCGCGCCGATCCGGTCTTCACCCTCGCGTTGGGTGTCACGCCGGGCAGTGATGGTGTGCGGCTGCCGAACAACCGCAACCCAGTCATCCCGCCCACGGCGCAAGACCTGGGCAACGGCCGCAGCGCGTTCCGCCCGCCCAACGGCGACGGGGCGGTGTGGGTGTTCAACAACCTCACCGGCGTCATCACCGGCAAGTGCGAGATCGCCGAGGGCACGACGTTGACGGCCGACGCGGTCGATTCCTGCAAGAACAACACGGTGGGCTATCTGGTGAGCGGCAGCATCCGCTTCTCGAACGCGGACGCGCCCGACCCGGCACGGCCCGAGGCGACGGCCCTGCCCTACCCGCTGACCGCCTATCTGAACCTGACGCCCAGCCAGTTCAAGGTCCGCGACAGCGAAGGTGCCTACTCGCTGGCACCGGGCGGCGACTACCCGGAGTCGCCCAACCACATCTGCTTCAGCGACGCGCCGCAGCCGGGCCTCACCACCCGCACTTCGGTCAACTACTACTGCATCGTGTTCCCCAACACGCAAACGCCGCGCAACTGGTGGGGCCAGTTGCTGCTGACGGGGCTGGACATCGGCAAATCCGCCACCGATCACAAGGTCTGCCGTTACAGCGCCGACTACAACGGCAACGGCTACACCTACGTCCCCGCCACGAAGGTCGACGAACTCGACAAGATCGACAACGAAGAGCATCCCGCGACCTACCAGCGCGTGACCTACTCGCTGGCGCGGCAGAACTTCCTCGTCGTGCGGGGGGATGTGTCCTGCCCGACGGCGCCCGCGCCGGACCCGGCCAACGGCATCTTCCTGGACTACTCCACGGTGCAGATCCAGCCCTGATCCGGTGGCTGGCTAGACTGGGCGCATGCCCGCTCCCGACATTGCCGCCGCGCTGACGCGCGCCCTTGCCCTGGCCGCCGAGGCCATCGGCTTGACCGACCCCAACCCGCGCGTAGGCTGCGTGCTGCTGGCCGCTGACGGCCGCGAGCTCGGCGCGGGGCACACCCAGCCTGCGGGCCAGGCCCATGCCGAGGTCATGGCGCTGCGCGATGCAGCCGCACGCGGCCACGACGTGCGCGGCGCCATCGCCATCGTCACGCTGGAACCCTGCTCCCACCACGGCCGCACGCCACCCTGCTGCGACGCCCTCATTGCTGCCGGCATCGCGCGCGTCGTCGTCGCCGTGCAGGACCCCAACCCGCAGGTGGCCGGCCAGGGCATCACCCGGCTGCGGGCAGCCGGCATCGCGGTGGAACTGGCCGACGCCGCCACGGCCGATGTCGCCCGGGAATTGAACATCGGCTTCTTCTCCCGCATGCAACGCGGCCGCCCCTTCGTGCGGCTGAAGTCGGCCGTCTCGCTGGACGGCCGCACCGCGCTGCCCGACGGGCGCAGCCAGTGGATCACTGGCGAGGCGGCCCGCGCCGACGGCCATGCCTGGCGGCGGCGCGCCGGTGCGGTGCTGACCGGCATCGGCACGGTACTCGCGGACAACCCGCGGCTGGACGTCAGGCTCGTGCCGACCGCAAGGCAGCCGCTGCGCCTGGTGCTGGATCCGCAGGGCCGCCTGCCGCCCGGCGCGCGCATCCTGCAGCCGCCTGGCGAGGCCCGCACCATCGGCCCCGGCCGTGCCGACCTGCCGGCGCTGCTGGCCGAGTTGGGCCGCGAAGGCATCAACGAGCTGCACGTGGAAGCCGGCCCGACGCTGTCCGGCGCCTTCCTCGATGCGGGCCTGGTCGACGAGCTGCTGATCTATCAGGCCCCTCTGCTGATCGGCGAGGGGCGACCGCTGGCGGCGCTGCAACCGCTGGCCGGGCTGGACCAGGCCCGCCGCTGGCGCCTCCTCGAAGCCCTGCCCATCGGTGCAGATCTTCGCCTTCGGCTGCGCCCAACCTAGGGTCGCCACCTACAATCGCCGGCTATGCCCATCTCCCCCATCCCCGAGCTGGTCGCCGAGCTGGCGGCCGGCCGCATGGTCATCCTCGTCGACGAAGAAGATCGTGAGAACGAGGGCGATCTCGTCCTCGCCGCCGACCTCGTCACGCCCGAGGCCATCAACTTCATGGCCAAGCATGGCCGCGGCCTGATCTGCCTGACGCTGCCGCGCGAGCATTGCGAGCGCCTGCAGCTGCCGCCGATGACGCGCCGCAACGGCACACAGCACGGTACGGCGTTCACGGTGTCCATCGAGGCCGCCACCGGCGTCACGACAGGCATCTCCGCCGCCGACCGCGCCCGCACCGTGCAGGCCGCCGTCGCGCCGGATGCGACCGCGAAGGATCTCGTCCAGCCCGGCCACATCTTCCCGCTGCAGGCCCAGGACGGCGGCGTGCTGATGCGCGCCGGCCATACCGAGGCCGGCTGCGACCTGGCCCGCATGGCCGGGCTGTCGGCCACGTCGGTGATCTGCGAGATCATGAAGGACGACGGCACGATGGCGCGCCTGCCGGACCTGGAGATCTTCGCCGCCGAACACGGCCTGAAGATCGGCACCATCGCCGACCTCATCGAGTACCGCAGCCGCAACGAGAGCCTGGTCAACCGCGTCGCCGAGCGTCCGCTGGCGACGGCCCAGGGCGAGTTCGACTGCCATGTCTTCACCGACCGTACCGGCGGCACCCACCTCGCGCTGACACACGGCGCCTGGAGCGGCAGCGACGAGGTGCTGGTACGCGTGCACGAGCCGCTGTCGGTCATGGACCTGCTGGAAGCCGGTTCCTGCGGCCACTCCTGGGGTCTGCCCGCCTCGCTGGCGGCCGTCAAGGCCAGCCCGGCCGGGGTCGTCGTGCTGCTGAACTGCGGCGAAGACGCCGCCGGCGTGCTGTCCCGCGCCCGCGACGCAAAGCCTGCCGCGCCCGTCCGCAGCGCGATGGACCTGCGCACCTACGGCGTCGGCGCCCAGATCCTGAAGGCGCTGGGCGTGCACCACATGAAGCTGCTCGGCAGCCCGCGCCGCATGCCCAGCATGACCGGCTACGGGCTGGAAGTGACTGGCTTCGTCGCTCCCCCTTCCTGCTGAACCCGAGAGACCCGCGATGCAAGACTCCGACCAAGGCCTGCCCGGCTTCGAAGGCGCCCTCGACGGCAGCGACCTGAGCGTCGCCATCGTGCAGGCCCGCTTCAACGACGCCCTCACCTCCGCGCTGGCCAGCGCCTGTCTGGCCGAGCTGTCGGTGCTGGGCGTGCCCGCGGAGGCCATCCGCCACGTGACGGTGCCCGGTGCGCTGGAGGTGCCGCTGGCGCTGCAGGCGCTGGCCGAGACCAACGACTACGACGCCCTCATCGCGCTGGGCTGCATCATCCGCGGCGAGACCTACCACTTCGAGCTGGTCGCCAACGAGAGCGGCTCGGCCGTCACGCGCGTCGGGCTGGACCACGGCATCCCGATTGCCAACGCCATCCTGACCGTCGAAAACGAGGCCCAGGCCTGGGCCCGCGCCGAGCCCAAGGGCCGCGACGCCGCCCGCGTGGCCGTCGAGATGGCCAACCTGCTGAAAGAGATCGAGTGAACACGCCCAACAAGACCGCCCCCAAGACGGCCAACACGACGGCCAACAAGCCCGCCGGCAAGAAGGCGCCCGTCAAGTCGGCCCGCCGCCGTTCGCGCGAGGCCGCGCTGCAAGGCCTCTACCAGTGGCTGCTGACCGGCGAAGACATCGGCGTCATCGTCGCGCTGGGCCGCGAGCAGGAAGGCTATGCCAAGCTCGACCTCAAGCACTACGAGGCGCTGCTGGGCGGCTGTGTGCACGAGGCGGCCGACCTGGACGCCATCCTGTCCCGCCACGTGGACCGCAAGACGACGGAGCTGTCGCCCATCGAGCACGGCATCCTGATGATCGGCGCCTACGAGCTCAAGCACTGCCTGGACATTCCGTACAAGGTCGCCATCAACGAGGCGGTGGAGCTGGCCAAGTCCTTCGGCGGCACCGACGGCCACAAGTACGTCAACGGCGTGCTGGACCGCGCGGCCGTGGATTTGCGCCCCCTCGAGGTCACCGCCAAGCGCTGATGAGACTGGCAGCGCGGCTGGACCGCATCGAGCCCTTCTATGTGATGGAGCTGGCCAAGACCGCGGCGCAGCTCGCGGCTGGCCCGCTGTGCGACCCGGTCCGGGGCGGCCGGCGCATGATCCGGCTCAACATTGGCGAGCCCGACTTCGGCGCCGCGCCCGCCGTGCGCGAGGCCGTCGCGCGCATCGCGCAGGGCGACACGCCCTACACCGACGCGCTGGGGCTGCCGGCGCTGCGTGAGGCCATCTCGCGCTGGTACGGTCTGCGCTTCGGCCTGGCCATTGCGCCCGAGCGCATTGCCATCACCGCCGGCGCCTCGGCCGGCTTGCAGCTCGCCTGCCTGGCGCTCTTCGAGCGCGGCGACGAGGTGCTGATGCCGGACCCCTGCTACCCGTGCAACCGCCACTTCGTGACGGCCGCGGACGCGACGCCGCGGTTGCTGCCCACCAGCGCTGCCGGGCGTTTCCAGCTGGATGCCGATCAAGTGCGCGACGCCTGGACGCCAGCCACGCGCGGCGTGCTGCTGGCGTCGCCAAGCAACCCCACCGGCACGTCCATCGCGCCCGAGGTGCTGGCGACAATGGCCGGCTTCGTGCGCGAGCACGGCGGCGTCACCGTCGTCGACGAGATCTACCTGCCGCTGAGCTACGAAGACCATTTCGGCCACAGCGCGCTCGGGCTGCCGGATGGGCTGGGCGACGACATCGTCTCCGTCAACAGCTTCTCCAAGTACTTCGGCATGACCGGCTGGCGGCTGGGCTGGCTGGTGCTGCCCCCGGCCCTCGTGCCCGCCGTCGAGCGGCTCGCGCAGAACCTCTACATCTGCCCGTCCACGCTGGCGCAGAAGGCGGCGCTGGCCTGCTTCGAGCCGGCGACCATCGCCGAGTTCGAACGCCGCCGCGCCGTGTTGCGCGAACGCCGGGACTACATCGTGCCGGCGCTCAACGCGCTGGGCCTGACGGTGCCCGTCGCGCCCGACGGCGCGTTCTATGCGTGGATGGACGTGTCGCGCTTCCATGCCGACAGCTGGGGCTTCGCGCACGAGCTGCTGCAGAGCGCCCAGGTCGCGCTGACGCCCGGCCGCGACTTCGGCCTGGCCGACCCGCAGCGCTGGATGCGGCTGTCCTTCGCGTCGTCACTCGACGATCTGCAGGAAGCCGTTGCACGCCTGCGCGAGGTGCTCGCATGAGTTTCCAGTGGCCGGTGCGCGTGTACTGGGAAGACACCGATGCTGGCGGCATCGTGTTCTACGCCAACTACCTGAAGTTCTTCGAGCGCGCCCGCACCGAGTGGCTGCGCGCGGCCGGTGTCGAACAGCACCAGCTGCGCGAGGACACCGGCATCATGTTCGTCGTCGCCGCCACCAGCCTGCGCTACGCGGCGCCGGCGCGGCTGGACGACCTGCTCACCATCACCGTCCAACCCGAGCCGGCGGGCCGTGCCAGCCTCGTCGTGCGCCAGCGCGCGCTGCGGGGCGACACGCTGCTGGCCGAGGGCGAAATCCGCATCGGCTGCGTGCGCGCCGTTGACCTGAAACCCCAACGCCTCCCTGACGCTGTTGTCGCAGCGATCGCTTCATGAACCAAGACCTCTCCATCGTCTCCCTGATCCTGCACGCCAGCCTGGCCGTGCAGCTCGTCATCGCGGGCCTGCTGCTCGTGTCGCTCGCGAGCTGGAGCGTCATCTTCGGCAAGCTCATCGGGCTGGGCCAGATCAAGCGCCGCAACGATGCCTTCGAGGCCGAGTTCTGGAGCGGCAAGAACCTCAACGACCTCTACCAGGCCGTTGGCAACCGCAAGGACGGCGCGCCGCTGGAGCGCATCTTCGCGTCCGGCATGCGCGAGTTCCTGAAGCTGCGCGAGAAGCGCGTGACCGACTCCGGCGCGCTGCTGGACGCCGCCCGACGCGCGATGCGCGCCAGCTTCCAGCGCGAGCTGGACGCGATGGAGAGCAACCTGTCCTTCCTCGCCTCGGTCGGCTCCGTGTCGCCGTACGTGGGCCTTTTCGGCACCATCTGGGGGATCATGCATGCGTTCGTCGGCCTGTCCAACCTGACGCAGGTGACGCTGGCCACGGTGGCACCGGGCATCGCCGAGGCGCTGGTCGCGACGGCCATCGGCCTGTTCGCGGCCATCCCGGCCGTGCTGGCCTACAACCGCTTCGCGCGCCAGATCGACCGCAGCGCGATCACGCTGGAGACCTTCATCGAAGAGTTCTCCAACATCCTGCAACGCAACGCCACGCAAAACTAAATGGCCGCCGTCTCCGCCCGCGGCGGCCGCCGGCGCCGCACGATGAACGAGATCAACATGGTCCCGTTCATCGACGTGATGCTGGTGCTGCTCATCATCTTCATGGTCAGCGCGCCGCTGATCACCACCGGCCTCGTGGACCTGCCCAGCGTGGGCAAGAGCAAGCAGCAGCCCGAGCACGTCATCCAGGTCATCGTCGGCACCGACGAGCGGCTGAAGATCAAGGTCGACCAGCTGGAGCCCGAGAGCATCCCGGTCAACCGGCTGGCCGAGCGCGTGAAGAAGGCGCAGGGCAGCAACGCCAGCAACCCGGTCGTCATCTCCGCCGACAAGAACGTCAAGTACGAGGCCGTCGTGCAGGTGATGGACACGCTGCAGCGCGCCGGCGTGCAGCGCGTGGGCCTAGCCGTGAAGAGCGGCGCCGCCGCGAAGTGACATGACGGCTGCCGCGACGTTGCGTCCCCCCGAGGTCGCCGGCATCGGCCGCGGCCTGCTGTTCGCGCTGATCGCGCACGGCCTGCTGATCTTCGCGCTCAGCTACGGCCTGCACTGGCGCAGCGACTCGGAGCCGGCCTTCGAGGCCGAGCTGTGGTCGTCCATTCCGCAGATCGCCGCGCCGCGCGAGGAAGTGCCGCCGGAGCCCGAGCCCGAGGCGCCCAAGCGCGACCTGAAGGCCCAGCAGCAGGCGGCCGAGGAAGCCGCCGCCGAGCAACGCGAGGCCGAGATCGCCATCGCCAAGGAGAAGAAGCGCAAGGACGAGAAGGCCCGCGAAGAAGCCGCGGCCAAGCTCGAGCGCGAGAAGGCGGTCAAGGAGAAGGAAGCCAAGGACAAGCTGGCGAAGGACAAGGCCGCCAAGGAAGAGGCCGACCGCAAGAAGGACAAGGCGTCCAAGGACGCCAAAGAGGCGAAGGAAGCCAAGGACGCCGACGCCAAGCGCGAGGCGCAGCGCCAGGAGTTCCTGCGCCGCATCCAGGGCATGGCCGGCGGCACGCCGGGGTCCACGGGCAACGCGGCGCAGAACGCCGCGCCGTCGGCCGGCTGGGTGGGCCGCGTGAAGGGCAGGATCCGCCCGCTGATCATCTACTCCGACGATGGTGCGGCCAACCCGACGGCGGAGGTGCAGGTGGCGCTGGCTCCGGACGGTCGCATCCTGGGCAGCAAGATCCTGAAGTCCAGCAACGACCCCGAGTGGGACCGCGCCGTGCTGCGTGCCGTCGAGAAGGCCGAGACGCTGCCGCGCGATACCGACGGCCGCGTGCCGCCGGTCATCATCCTGAACTTCAGGCCGCGCGAGTAGCCAGCCAGCGGTCGACCGACCAGCGCCCCGAGCCCCACAGCGCGATGACGACGGCCAGCACACCCCACAGCGTGTGCTGTGCCTCGGCGGCCGGCGTGAAGTCGTCGGCCATCAGCGACAGCGCCGCCATCAGGTTGACGACGAACAGCCCCGCGCCGGCGAAGCGCCCGGCCAGGCCCAGCACCAGCAGCACCGGCAGCACGAGCTCGCCGGCCGTGCCCAGGTAGGCGGCCAGCGCCGGTGGCAGCAGCGGCACCTGGTAGATGTCGTTGAACAAGGCCAGCGTCGACGACCAGTCGCGCAGCTTGGTCAGGCCCGACAGGAAGAACACCTGCGCCACGTACAGCCGCGCCGCCAGCAGCGCGACGGACTGCAGGTGGCTGACGGCCGTGTCCAGCGGCGCCGGCAGGCGGCTGGGCGGCACGCCCGGGTCGGTGAAGGTGCGCAGCGCGGCGGAGATCAGAGCATTCATGGCGGGGGTGTCCGGTTCGGGGTGGCAGCCCTGACCTCTTGCAGCCAGGCGTTCTGCAGCGCGGCTTGCAGCCAGGCGCCGAAGTCGAAGTCGGTCTCGGGCGCCGAACCTTTCACCAGCGCGTCGGCAAGATTCACGCCGTCCAGCAGCGCCTGCATGAACGCGGCCTCCGCCGGCGGCAGCGGCTGCGACACCGAGCGCCAGCCCTGGCGCCACACCAGCACCGGCCCGCTGTGCTGCGCCAGCAGCGCGACACCGGGCCGCAGTTGCAGCCACAGCTGCTCGGGCGGCGTCGTGCCCAGCAGCGCGAGGGACTCGGCGTCCAGCGTCGCATCGGCCGCGCGTTCGGCCCGGTGCGACGCCCAGTCCAGCCGGGCCAGGTCGGGCAGGCCCGAGTCTTCGCCGGCGCGTTCGATGAGGAAGGCCGCCAGTGCCCCGCCCCACTGCGCCAGGTCGCCACTCTCGGGCGGATGGTGGCGCCAGAACGTCCAGGCCAGCGACGCGAATTCGTCCTCGCCCAGCGCGTCGTGCAGGCGGCCGAAGGCCACGGCCAGCGCCTGGGCCGACAAGGCCCTCAGGTTGTTGCGGTAGGCCGCGAGGCCGCGTTCGGCGCCGGTCAGCCCGGCCGGCGCGTCGCCACGGCCCAGCAGCGCGTCGACGAAGGCCTGCTGCTGCGTCAGCATGCCGCCGCCCTCGCCCGGCCAGCTTCGTCCAGCAGCACGTCCAGCTCCGGCACCGCCGTGTCCCATTCAATGAGCGTCGGCGTGGGGCCGAAGCGCCGGATCGCGTGCGCGTAGACCTGCCAGACCTCGTCGCGCACGCGGCTGCCGTGGTCGTCGATGACGAGTCCGTCGGTCTGCTCGCAGTGCCCGGCCACGTGGATCTCGCCGACGCTGCCGGGCCGGATCGCATCCACCCAGCGCATCGCCTCGCGTGCGGCGGCCTCGGGAGCCAGCCCGTCGTTGCGCGCGTTGACGAACAGGTTGTTGACGTCCAGCAGCAGGCCGCAGCCGCTGCGCTGCGTCAGCAGGTTGAAGAACTCGGGCTCGGCCAGCGTGTCTCCCGCCCAGCCGGCATAGGCGCTGATGTTCTCCACCAGCACGGGCCGGCGCAGGCGCTGCTGCACCTGCTCGACGTGGCGAACCATCAGTGCCAGTGATTCGTCGTTGAACGGGATGGGCAGCAGGTCCGCCGCGTGCAACCCCGAGCCGACGCGCGCGAAGCAGGCATGGTCCGACACCCAGCGCGGCTGCACGCGCTCGACGAGCCGGGCCAGCTGCGCCAGATGGCGCTCGTCCAGCCCGGCGGCCGAGCCCAGCGCCAGGCCCACGCCGTGCAGGCTGACGTCGTAGGCCGCGCGGCCGGCGTCCAGCACGGCCAGCGTGAGGCCGCCGTCGGCGAAGAAGTTCTCCGAATGAACCTCGATGAAGCCCAGCGCGGGGCGCCGGGCCAGCAAGGTCTCGTAGTGGGGCTGGCGCCAGCCGATGCCGACGCAGGCTTCTGGCGCCATGCCCATGCTTACTTCTTGGCGGCCGGCTTGGTCGAGCCGCCTTCCTTCTCGCACGTGCCCTTGGCGACGTACTTCCATTCGTTGGCGTCCTTGTCGGTCTTGGCCTGGCCGGCGCAGGAGTGGCTGCCGTTGGCTGCGGCGCAGTCGTTCTGGCCGGCCTTGGCGATGCCGTAGCACTTTTCCTTGGCGGCGTCGGCGGCCTGGGCGTGGGCGACGAGGCCCAGCGACAGTGCGGCGGCCAGGGCGGAGGACACGAGGGCGGGGTTCTTCATGGGACAGGTCTCCAAAAGGTTGGGGGGTGAAAGGCGGCCGATGATGCGGCGGCGAGGTTGAAGTCGCAAGACACTGTTGATTCCTTACACTGCGCGCCGCCATGACCGCCACGCCGGATTACTGCAGCCAGATCGAAGCCCTGCGCCCCGTGCTGCTGAAGTACGCGCGGCTGCAGCTGCGCAACCCGGCCTGGGCCGAGGACGCGGTGTCGGAGGCCGTGCTCGCCGCGCTCGAGAAGCCGCAGGCCTTCGCGGGCGGGAGCCAGCTCAAGACCTGGCTCATCGGCATCCTCAAGCACAAGCTCATCGACCAGATCCGCAAGAACAGCCGCGAGCTGTCGACGACAGCGAGCAGCGACGACGGCGAGGACCTGGACGACCTGCTGTTCGCCGCCGACGGCCACTGGCGCGAGACCCAGCACGACTGGGGCAACCCCGAGGATGCGCTGCGGCAGCTGGACTTCATGAAGGTGCTGGAGGCCTGCGTGGACAAGCTGCCGGGCCAGCAGGGGCGCCTCTTCATGATGCGCGAGTGGCTGGAGCTGGAGTCGGACGAGATCTGTAAGGAATTGGCGATCACGCCGACCAACCTGTGGGTCATGCTGCACCGCGCCCGCCTGAGGCTGCGGGAATGCCTGCAGATGGGCTGGTTCGGCACGACGCGGAGCACCACTTGATCAAGCTGATGATCACCTGCCGCGAGGCGACCAAGATCCTGTTGGGCGGCGAGGACCGCGTGCTGCCGCTGGCCGAGCGGCTGTCGTTGCGGCTGCACCAGCGCGCATGCGGCAACTGCCGGCGCTTTGCGTGCCAGGTGGCGTTGATGCGCCAGGCCAGCGCGCGCTGGCGCCATTACAGCGAAGACTGATCAGCTCGTGGGCGCGCCCTCGTCGGGCGTCTGCGCAGCCGCCCCCGGCGCCAGCGCGACGGCCAGCGCCAGCCGGATAGCGTCCACCTGCGCCGCCAGCCCCATGCTGGGCACCGACGGCAAGGCGCGCGCCGCCTGCTCCGGCAGCGCCGGCAGGTGGATGAAGCCGCTGGGCACGCCCTGCCCCGCCAGTTGGTGCTGCAGCTCGAAGAACAGCTGGTTGCAGACGAAGGCGCCAGCCGACAGCGACAGCCCCGCCGGCAGCCCCGCCGCCCGCAACGCGTCGCGCATGGGCTTGATGGGCAGCGTCGAGAAGTAGGCCGCGGGCGCGCCGGCGCGCACCGGCACGTCCTGCGGGCGCTGGCCGGCGTTGTCGGCGATGCGCGCGTCGATGAGGTTGACGGCCACGCGTTCGATCGACACCTCGCTGCGGCCGCTGGCCTGGCCCAGCGCGATCACCATCACGGGCCGCAGTTCGTCCAGCGCCCGCGCCAGCACCTCGGGCGCGCCGGCAAACGTGGTGGGCAGGCAGCGTGCCTGCACCGTGGCGCCGGCGATGAGCTGGCCGTGCAGCGCGCGCGCCACTTCCCAGGACGGATTGATCGCCTCGCCGCCGAAAGGCTCGAAGCCGGTGAGCAGGATGTTCATGCGACCATTGTCGGGAATGCCGCCCGACCGTGGCGTTTTTGAGCCCGGCGCCGCAACGCCGGGCCTCCATAATCAGCGGCCATGACCGACCCGTCCGAGCCACTGCCCTGGCCCCATGGCGACGCCGCGGCCAGCGCCGAGCCGCCACCGGGCTTCCTCTGGCCCAGCCCTCCTTACGCGGCCTACCCTCAGCCGCAGGTTCAGCAAGGCCCCGAGGCCTGCGAGATCCTGGGCCTGAACAACAGCCGCAGCAACGGCCAGCTGCTGGCGCTGGACGCCGTCGAGCGCACCGTGCGCATCAACGTGCCACCGGCGCGCAACAGCATGCCGCTGAAGTTCAGCCAGTTCCGCGCCATCAAGCTGCTGCGAGCCATCGCCGTGCCGCCGCGCGACGACAGCGATCTGGCCGCGCCGCTCAGCGTCGACCAGCGCCCGCGCAGCGACTTCCGCCTCGTCTTCAACGGCGGCGACGAGCTCAAGGGCGTCACCATCGGCCACCAGCACGACAAGCTGGGCCTGTTCCTGTTCCCGCCGCTGTCCGACAGCGATGACTCGGTGCGCCGCGTCTTCATCCCGCGCGAGGTGCTGGCGCATTTCGAGGTCGGCGAGCGCATCGGCGACCTGCTGCTCAAGGACCAGCTCGTCACGCAGGAGCAGCTCGCGGCCGCCGCCGTCGAGCAGACCGGCCTGCGCCAGAAGCGCGTCGGAGACATCCTCGTCGAGCAGCAGATCGTCACGGCCGAACAGCTGCTGCGAGCCATCGAGCAGCAGGCGCGCATGCCCATGGTGCGCATCGGCGAGGCGCTGCTGGCGCTGGAGCTGGTGACGCCCGAGCAGCTGGAGACGGCGCTGGTGCAGCAGCGCGACGACCGCTCCGTGCCGCTGGGCGAGCTGCTGGTGCGCAAGGGCGTCATCAGCCGGGCGCAGCTGCAGTCGGCGCTGGCCCGCAAGATGGGCTACCCGGTCGTCGATGTGGAGAACTTCGCCATCGAGCCCGACGCCGTGCGCAAGCTGCCGTTCGCCGTCGCCAAGCGGCTGGAGATGCTGCCGCTGGTGCTTCGCGAGGGCCGCCTCATCATCGCGATGGAAGACCCGACGCGCCGCGACGCCATCGACGAGGTGGAGTTCATCACGCAGCTCAAGGTCGTGCCCACGCTGACCCGGCTGGGCACGCTGCAGTTCGCCATCCCGACCACCTTCGACCGCTTCGGCAGCGAGGCCGTGTCGCGCAGCAGCATCGACCCGCTGCCCGACCTCACGCCCGACTTCACGCTGGAGAGTTCCAACAAGCTCATCGAGAGCCTGGAGCGCGACAGCAGCGAGCGCTCGGCCCGCGAGGACGAGCCGGCCATCGAGCAGAGCGACAACTCGCTGGTGCGCCTCATCAACACGATGATCAGCGAGGCGCACAACCAAGGCGTGTCCGACATCCACATCGAGACCTACCCGGGCCGCGAGAAGCTCAAGATCCGCTTCCGCCGCGACGGCCAGCTGCAGCCCTACCTGGAGCTGCCGCACACCTACCGCAACGCGATGATCGCGCGCATCAAGATCATGTGCGACCTGGACATCTCCGAGCGCCGCAAGCCGCAGGACGGCAAGATCAACTTCGCCCGCTTCTCGTCGCAGCACCGGCTGGAGCTGCGCGTGGCCACCATCCCGACCAACAACGGGCTGGAAGACGTCGTCATGCGGCTGCTGGCCTCCAGCCGGCCCATCCCGCTGGACCGCATCGGCCTCACGCCGGCCAACCGCCGGGCGCTGGAGACGGCCGTGTCGCGCCCCTACGGCATGGTGCTGTGCGTGGGCCCCACGGGTTCGGGCAAGACGACGACGCTGCACTCGGCGCTCAGCCACATCAACACCGCCGAACGCAAGATCTGGACGGCCGAGGACCCCATCGAGATCACCCAGGCCGGGCTGCGCCAGGTGCAGGTCAACCCGCGCATCGACTGGACCTTCGCGAAGGCGCTGCGCGCCTTCCTGCGCGCCGACCCCGACGTCATCATGGTCGGCGAGATCCGCGACCAGGAAACCGCCGAGATCGCCATCGAGGCGTCGCTGACGGGCCACCTGGTGCTGTCCACGCTGCACACCAACAGCGCCGCCGAGACCATCACGCGGCTGCTGGACATGGGCATGGACCCGTTCAACTTCGCCGACTCGCTGCTGGCCGTGCTGGCGCAGCGGCTGGTGCGGCGCAGCTGCGCGGCGTGCCAGGTCGCCGAGCCCATGAGCGAGGCCGAGCTGGGCGAGCTGCTGGACGACTTCCTGCACGTCTTCCCTGCCGATGCGCGCCCCGACCGCGCGGCGCTGGCCGCCGCGTGGACGCGCGAGCACGGCAAGGACGGCCGGCTGATGAAGTTCCACAGCCCCGGCTGCGCGGCCTGCGGCCACAGCGGCTTCAAGGGCCGCGCCGGCCTGCACGAACTGCTGACCGTTTCCAAGAACCTGCGCCGCATGGTGCAGACCGGTGCCCGCGCCGAGGAACTCTTCCACGCCGCGCTGGCCGAGGGCATGCGCTCGCTGCGGCAGGACGGCATCGTCAAGGTGCTGCACGGCGTGACCACCCTGGCTGAAGTCCACGCCACCAGCAACACATGACCGAAGAAGCCGCCGCCGCCCCCCGCCCCAAGCTGCGCCTGGGCGACGTCCTCGTCGAGCAGCAGCTGATCTCGGCCGACCAGCTGACGCAGGCGCTGGAGCTGCAGCGTGCCACCGGCAAGAAGCTGGGCCGCCTCCTCATCGAGGCCAACCTCATCACCGAGGAGGCGCTGGCCCACGTGCTGGCCCGCCAGTTGCGCGCGCCGTTCGTCAACCTGAAGACCTTCCCGCTGAAGACCGAGCTGGTGCGGCTGCTGCCCGAGACGCCCGCACGGCGCTTCCGCGCGCTGGTGCTGGAGGAGCGCGGCGACACGCTGCTGGTGGCCATGGCCGACCCGCTGGACCTGTTCGGCTTTGACGAACTGGCCAAGATCCTGAAGCGCCGCCTCGCGATGGCGGTGGTGGCCGACAGCCAGCTCGCCGCCGTCTTCGACAAGCACTACCGCCGCAGCGATGAGATCTCCGGCCTGGCCAAGGCGCTGGAGAAGGACATCGGCGACGCGGTGGACTTCGGCACGCTGCAGGCCAGCGTGGGCCAGGAGGGCGCGCCGGTCGTGCGGCTGCTGCAGAGCGTGTTCGAGGACGCCACGCGTGCCGGCGCGTCCGACGTGCACATCGAGCCGCAGGAAGGCGAGCTGCTGATCCGCACCCGCGTTGACGGCATCCTGCAGACGCTGACGCAGGCCGACAAGCGCATCGCCCCGGCGCTGGCGCAGCGGCTCAAGCTGATGGCCGGCCTGGACATCTCCGAGAAACGCCTGCCGCAGGACGGCCGCTTCACGCTGCGCCTCTCCGACCGCACGCTGGACGTGCGCCTGTCCACCATGCCCAGCCAGTACGGCGAGTCGGTCGTCATGCGGCTGCTGGGCCAGGGCTCGGCACTGCGCCGGCTGGACCAGATCGGCATGCCCGACGACATGCTCAAGCGCTTCCGCGAGCTGCTGGCGCGCGACTCCGGGATGATCCTCGTCACCGGTCCCACGGGCTCAGGCAAGACGTCGACGCTGTACGCCGCGCTGGCCGAGCTGGACGCCGAAAAGCTCAAGATCATCACGGCCGAGGACCCCATCGAGTACCGGCTGCCGGGCCTCACGCAGGTGCAGGTCAACGACAAGATCGACCTGGACTTCGCCAAGGTGCTGCGCGCCGCGCTGCGGCAGGACCCCGACGTCATCCTCGTCGGCGAGATGCGCGACGCCGAGACCGCCGAGATCGGCCTGCGCGCCGCCATCACCGGCCACCTGCTGCTGAGCACGCTGCACACCAAGGACACCGTCTCCACGCCGTTCCGGCTGCTGGACATGGCGGCGCCGCCCTTCATGGTGGCCACCTCGCTGCAGGCGGTGCTGGCGCAGCGGCTGCTGCGCGGCGTCTGCAAGCACTGCGCCGAGCCGCACCACGCCACGCCGCAGGAGCAGGCCTGGGTCAACGAGGTGCTGTCGCTCAACGGCGAGGCGCCGGCGCCGGTGGCCAGCGTCAAGGGGCGCGGCTGTGCGGAATGCCACGGCACCGGCACCCAGGGCCGGCGCGGCATCTACGAGATGCTGGAGCTGGACCCCGACATGGCGCTGGCCATCCAGAAGAGCGACGCCGGCGCCTTCCTGGCCGCGGCGCGCCGGTCGCTGAAGGGCAAGACGCTGGCCGACCGCAGCCTGGCGCTGGTGCGCGAGGGCAAGACGTCGCTGGCCGAAGCCGTTCGCATCAGCGTCGACCCTGAATGAGCAACTTCGCGTTCAAGGGCCGCAACGGCCGCGGCGAGCTGGTCGAAGGCATCGTCGATGCCGTCAGCAGCGACGCCGTCGCCGCGCAGCTGATGGCCGGCGGTGTCGTGCCGGTCAGCATCGAGCCGACGCAGGACGCCGTCAGCGCGGCCACCGGCGGCGGCTGGCTGCAGGCGCTGCTGGCCCGGCCCATCACCGGCGAGGACACGCTGGTGCTGACGCGCCAGCTCTACACGCTGCAGAAGGCCGGCGTGCCCATCCTGCGCGCGCTGGCCGGGCTGGAGGCGTCCACCAGCCACCCCGGCATCATCAGCCTGCTGCAGGACGTGCGCGCGAGCCTGGACCAGGGCCGCGAGCTGGCCACCGCCTTCGCCCGCCACCCGGCCGTGTTCAGCGCCTTCTACATCGCGATGACGCGCGTGGGCGAGCTGACGGGCCGGCTGACCGAGGTGTTCCAGCGCCTGTCCGAGCACCTGGAGTTCGAGCTGGACATCCGCGCCCGCATCAAGCAGGCGCTGCGCTACCCGCTGATGGTGATCGTCGCGATGGCCATCGCGCTGATCATCATCAACCTCTTCGTGCTGCCCAAGTTCGCCGAGGTCTTCGCGCACTTCAGGAGCGAGCTGCCGCTGATGACGCGCATCCTGCTGGGCTTCTCGGGCTGGACCGTCAAGTGGTGGCCCCTGGTGCTGGCCGCGGGCATCGGCACCGTGTTCGCCTGGCGCAACTGGCTGGCCACCGCCAGCGGCCGCTACACCTGGGACCGCTTCAAGCTGCGCCTGCCCATCGCCGGCGACATCGTGCTGAAGGCCACGCTGGCCCGCTTCGCGCGCAGCTTCGCGCTGGCCAGCAGCTCCGGCGTGCCCATCAGCCAGGCCATGACCGTGGTGGCGCAGACGGTGGACAACGCCTACATCGGCGCCCGCATCGAGCAGATGCGCGACGGCGTGGAGCGCGGTGAGAGCATCTCGCGCTGCGCGACCGGCACCGGTGTCTTCACGCCCATCGTGCTGCAAATGATTGCGGTGGGCGAGGAGACCGGCGAGCTGGACACGCTGATGACCGAGATCGCGCAGATGTACGAGCGCGAGACCGACTACGCCATCAAGGGCCTGTCCGCCGCCATCGAACCCATCCTGCTGGCCATCATCGGCGCGCTGGTGCTGGTGCTGGCGCTGGGCGTCTTCCTGCCGCTGTGGAACCTCGGCCAGGCGGCCATGGGGCGCTGACGCCACGCCCGGCGTGTGAACCTTGCAACGGTTTGCAGGCCGGCGTCGGCGGGGGTGCAGCGCGCTGTGCGCAATTCACTTCCGGCGTGGCGCCGGCTGGCCGATAGTTCGCCCACTCCCGGACGACAGCGCACCGCGCAGGAAGGACTCTCCATGAACAAGTCTCAACAAGCTGGTTTCACGCTCATCGAGCTGGTGATGGTCATCGTCATCCTGGGCGTGCTGGCCGCCGTCGCACTGCCCAAGTTCGTCAACGTGGACGACGATGCCAAGCAGGCCGCCGTCAACGGCGTGGCCGGCGCGCTGAGCTCCGGCTCGGCCATCAACTACGCCTCGCGCAAGGCCAACGGCACCAAGGGCGTGGCCATTGCCAACTGCAGCGACGTCGAGAAGACGCAGCAGAGCTACACCGGCACCGCCGGCACCGGCCTGCCCAGCGGCTACACCATCACCGCTGCCGCCATCACCGCCGAGTCCACCGTCACCACCTGCGTCGTGAACGGCAACGGCAAGCAAGCCAACTTCACGGCCACCGGCATCTCCTGATGCGCGAGCCACGGCCACGCATCTCGCGTGGCTTCACGCTGATCGAGCTCATCCTCGTCCTCGTGATCACAGCCGCCCTGGCGGTGTTCGCCCTTCCCAAGGTGGTGGACACGACGCTGTGGCGGCTGCGTTCGTTTGGCGACGACCTCGTCGCCCGCCACCACGGCATGCTGCGGCTCGCGCTGCAGCAGCGCCGGCCCATCGTGGCGACGATCACCGGCAGCGGCGTCAGCTGGGCTTACGCGGGCGGCGCCAGCCTCGGCAGCCTGCCCTGCCCTGCCACCGAGTCGCCCTGCATCGCCGAAGGCGGCAGCCGCACCGTCACGTTCAACAGCGCCAACAGCGGCGCCACCGCCACCAGCACGGCCACCAGCCTGACCGTCACGGTCGCCTCCGGCAGCTACAGCCAGGCCTACCGTGTCGAGACCGACACGGGCCTGATCTACGCCCTTCCTTGACGCTTCGGCGGCACGCTGCCTGGGCTAGCATGACCCGCATGCACCTCCCCCGCCGGGCCCAGGGCCTCACGCTGATCGAGCTGCTGCTGTTCATCGCCATCGTCGGCATCGCGCTGGCGGCGATGCTGCGGGTCTTCACGACCGCCACCGCGGGCAGCGCCGACCCCGCCATCCGCCGCCAGCAGCTGGCCATCGCCGAATCGCTGCTGCGCGAGGTGCAGCTGATGCCGTTCACGTGGTGCGATCCGTCGACGCCCAACGTCGCGACCGCCACGGCCGCCACCAGCACCGAATGCGGCGGCACGGTCGAGGCCCTCGGCCCGGAAGCCGGCGAGACCCGCTACGGCCCCACCACCTACTTCAACAACGTCAACGACTACCACGGCTTCTCGATGGCCGGCATCAGCGACATCGCCGGCAACGCGGTCAGCGGCCTGGCGGGTTACTCGGCCAGCGTCACGGTGGCCGCCGCGGCGCTGGACACGCTGACCGCTGCCAGCGGCGATGCGCTGAAGATCACCGTCACCGTGACGCCGCCCGGCAACCGCGCCGCCGACGCCGTCGTGCTGCAAGGCTGGCGAACCCGCTATGCGCCCAACTCGCCGTTCTGAGCGATCTCCGGTTGCGGGCCGAGCGCTGGGCCGCTCCCGAGCCGGCCCGCCATGGCGATGTGCTTGCCGGTCCACCCGGCAAGCATCGCCGTCCCCTCGGGGGACCGACCAGACTCGCTCGCGTTCAGCGATGCGAGGTTGGGCGAGGGGCACAACATTGCAGCGCGGTTTCACGCTGATCGAGGCGGTCATGGTGATCGCCATCACCGGTGTCGTCATCGCGATGGTGTCCATCTTCATCGCGCCGGCCACGCAGGCCTACTTCGCCAGCGCCACCCGCGCCCAGCTCACCGACGAGGCGGACACCGCGCTGCGCCGCATCGCCCGCGACCTGGCCGGCGCGCTGCCCAACAGCGCGCGCATCACGGGGCAGAGCCTGGAGCTCATCCCCGTCAGCGCCGCCGCGCGCTATGCGGTGGGCACCGACGCGGCCGACCCGCTGCTGTTCGGCACCGCCGACACCAGCTTCGCCATCGTCGGCCCGGCGCTGAAGCTGTCGGCCGGCAATCAGCGGCTGGCCTGGTACAACCTCGGTCCCGGCGTGCCCGACGCCGACGCCTACACGCAGGCCAACGTCCGCGTGGCCTCCACCGCCGCCGGCAGCGTCAACAGCGTGACCATCGCCGGTGCGGCGCTGCCGGTGTCGCTGCAGGCGGCGCCCTACCGCGTCTACGCCATCGAGCAGCCGGTGACCTACCGCTGCGACACGACGGCCGGCGTCAACACGCTGACGCGCTACACGGGCTACGGCTTCCTGGCCACGCAGCCCGACCCACCCAGCGGCGGCACGGCGGCCGTGCTGGCGCGGCATGTGCAGAGCTGCAGCTTCAGCTACGACGTGCCGGCCATCGCGGCGCGCTACGCGCTGGTGACGCTGAGGCTCCAGCTGGGCATCAACGATGCGAGGGACTTCGCCGACAAGGAGTCGGTCACGCTGTACCACACCGTCCATCTGGACAACCTGCCGTGACCATGCCCTCGCCTTCCCCGCAGCGCGGCTTCACGATGATGTCCATGCTCTTCATCCTGGTGGTGCTGGCCGCGCTGGGCACGGCGCTGGCGTCGCTGAGCCAGCGCCAGCAGCTGGGCTCGGCCGGCGAGCTGGCCGCGGCCAAGGCCTACCAGGCGGCGTTCGCCGGGCTGGAGCTGGGCAGCCAGCAGATCCTGCGCGCCGCCGGCCAGCCGGCCTGCCCGTTCACGACGCGCTCGTTCACGCTGCCCGACCAGCTCGCCGACTTCACCGTCACCGTCGCCTGCACGCGCACACCCGCCGCCGGCACCGTCACCGACGACGGCATCGCGATGGCCTTCTACACACTGGTGGCCACGGCCTGCAACCTCCCCACCGGCGGCGCCTGCCCCAACACCGGCACGGCCGAGCCCACCTACGCCGAGCGGCAGCTGAGCCGCAGCCTGAGCAAATGAGACGCTGGCTCGCCCCCCTCCTCACGCTGGCCGCGCTGGCGCTGCCCACGGCGGCCCGCGCCGTCGCCTACGACCTGCCGAACAACATGCCGCCGGGCTGCACCCGCAGCAACAGCAACTACACCTGCCCGGCGGGCAGCCTCGCCTATGGCGACACCGTCACCGTCAGCGCGCCCAAGCCCGCCACCGTCACCATCACCGGCAACTTCAGCACCGACACCTCGCAGATCAACCAGGCCGGCACCGCCAGCGACTTGACGCTGATCGTCAACGGCACGCTGACGCTGGGCTACCAGGCGCGCATCAAGGCCAACATCACGGCCAACGCCGTCAACGACGCCGGCGGCGGCAACGTCGTCATCACCGGCAACCTGACGGCCAAGGCCAACGGCAACATCGCGCTGGCCTACCAGACGACCGTGTCTGGCAACGTCAGCACCAGCGGCACCGGCACCATCACGACCCCGCAGAGCGGCAGCATCGGCGGCAACGTGACGGGCGGCAGCGGCGCCATCAGCATCAGCGAGGCCGGCACCGTGGCCGGCAGCGTGACGGGCAGCGGCAGCATCAGCGTCGTGCAGAGCGCCGTCGTCTCCGGCAACGTGGCCGCCGGCGCGGGCAGCGTCAGCCTGGGCTTTCGCTCGCGCGTGAACGGCAACCTGGGCACCACCGGCGCGATCACGACGGGCCAGGAGTCCTACGTGGGCGGCAGCATCACCGGCGGCGCCGGCAACGTGTCGGTGGGCTACGCGGCCACCGTCGTCGGCACGCTGACGACCAGCAGCGGCACCATCAACTTCGAGCAGGCCGCCACCGCCTCGGCCTGCGTCAAGTCCACCGGCAGCGCCAGCATCACGCTGGGCTACCAGAGCAACATCAACAGCGTCTGCTGCGGCGCCAGCTGCAGCACCAGCTGCGTGGCCAACAACTCCACCTACGCGATGCCGCCGGCCTGCGCGGGCGCCACGGCGCTGGTGGCCGACTACCGCATGGATGAGACGACCGCCTGGAACGGCACGGCCGCCGAGGTGAAGGACGCCAGCGGCAACGGCTATCACGGCCAGTCCGCAACGGCGTCGGCCGGCACGCCGGTGGCCACCACGGCCAGCGGCTCGCCGGCCTACGGCACGACCAGCAACGGCAGCTGCGGCTACGGCCTGTTCAGCCGCAGCACGCCCGTCAACGCGGCCTACACCTACGTGCAGCTGCCGGGCGGTTTCCCGTCCATGACCGGCAACTTCACCGTGCTGGCCTGGATACGCAGCACGTCGCCGGCGCAGTCGGGCCAGCGCATCCTCGTCAACGACGACAACCAGAACGGCTGGGCACTGAGCCTGGGCGATGCCGGCAGCGCGTCGCTGCGCCTGTTCAACCGCAACCTGAACGCCAGCGGCAGCGTCACGATCGGTGGCAGCAGCGGGGCCGGCGCCAGCACCGCCGCCTGCAGCGGCGGCACCTTCTGTCTGGACAGCGCGCCCATCATCGCGGCCAACACCTGGTACTACGTCGCCGCCACCGTCGACACCGTCAACAAGCAGGTGCAGACCTTCATCTACAACACCAGCGGCACGCTGCTGGCCAGCGCCTCGTCGGCCTTCACCGGCAGCTGGGTGGCCGGCAGCGGCGGCACGGCCATCGGCGGCGAGTCGGCCAGCTCCAGCGAAGGGCAGACCAGCGGCTTCCACTTCCTGGGCAACATCGACGAGCTGCAGGTCTACACCGGGCTGCTGAGCAGCAGCGCCATCAGCGCGCAGCTGTCGCGCTCGCGCAGCTGCCCGGTGCCGGCCATCACTAGCTTCACGATCAGCGGCACCGGCAGCGCGTCCACCTGCTCGCCGCAGACGCTGACCATCACGGCCAAGGACAGCAACGGCGCGACGCTGACGGGCTACACCGGCACCATCAACCTCAGCACCAGCTCGGGCGGCGGCGACTGGAGCGCCGGCACCGGTCCCGCGCCCTCGGGCACGCTGCTGGCCGGCAGCGCCAACAGCGGCCTGGCCAGCTACACCTTCGCGGCCGGCGACGCCGGCGTTGTCCGGCTCAGGCTCACGCACAGCCTGGCGCAGAACGTCACCGTCACGGCCGTCGACAGCGTGGTGCCGGCCACCAGCAGCACGTCGGCCGCCATCACCTACCGCGACAACGCCTTCGTCTGGACCGAGGACACCGGCAACCTCGTCACCGGCAGCTTCGTCGCCGTGGCTGGCCGCAGCCACGACATGCGGGTGTCGCTGTGGAAGAAGGACGCGAGCACCGGCAACTGCAGCGTCGCCACCGACTACACCGGCAACCGCAACCTCAAGCTCTGGCGCACCGACAACGGCGGCCCCTGGACGGCGCCCAGCGTCGTCAGCCCCGCGCTCAGCGTGCCGGCCGGCAAGCCAGGCGCCAACAACCTGACGCTGGCCTTCACGAGCGGCGTGGCCAACTTCAATCTCGCGACCACCAACGTCGGCAAGTACGCGTTCAGCCTCGACGACGACTCGCTGGCCTACGCCGCCACCACCGTCAGCGGCAGCAGCACCGACCTGACGGTGCGCCCGTTCACGCTGGCCATCACCGGCCTGACCGCCAGCGGCACCGCCAACCCCGGCGCCAGCGTCGACACCGGCAGCGTGTTCGCCAAGGCCGGCGCGCCGTTCTCTGCCACCGTCACCGCCTACCGCTGGAGCAGCGGCGCCGACGCCAACAACGACGGCGTGCCCGACACCGGCGTGACGCTGGCGCAGGTGTCGGCCGGCGGCGCGGCGACGGGCTTCAGCGCCAGCGTGTCGCTGACGCCGCTGGCGGGCTCGCAGACACCGGCCGGCGGCGTGCTGGGCACGCTGGCCAACAACGTGCTGAGCGGCTTCAGCAGCGGCACCGTCACGGCCGCCAATGTCAGCTACAGCGAGGTCGGCAGCTTCCTGCTCAACACGTCGGCGGTCGTCGGCAATTACCTGGGCACAGCCGGCGTCAACCTGGACGCCCTCGTCTTCAACGCCGCCGGTTCGCAGCAGCCACGCGTGGGCCGCTTCATCCCCGCCGGCTTCGACGTGAGCGGCTTCACCGTCACGCACCGCAACGCGCTGGCCTGCACGCCGGCCTCCGCGTTCAGCTACGAGGGCGAGGCCATGACCTTCGCGTTCACGCTGACCGCCCGCAACGCCCCCGGCGCCACCACGCAGAACTACACCGGCAGCTTCGCCAAGCTCTCGCCCACCAACACGGCCGGCTTCAACGTCGCCGGCATCTCCGGCAGCACGCTGTGGAAGCCCGGTGGCCGCATGACGACGAAGTCCGCCGGCGGCAGCTGGAGCAACGGCGTCGCCAACATCAGCCTGACCGCCACCGCCGAGCGCGGCAGCGCACCCGACGGCCCCCACCCGAATGCACAGTTCGGCATCGCGCCGGTGGACAGCGACAACGTGGCCATGCTGACGCTGAACCTGGACACCGACGCCCCCGCCGACGGGGCGGACCGCGCCTTACTGGGGCAAGTGCCGCTGCGCTACGGCCGCCTGCGCCTGCAGAATGCGATAGGCGCCGCCAACCGCGTGCTGCGCCTGCCGCTGACGGCCCAGTACTGGGACAGTGCCACCTCCACCTACAAGACCAACGACTTGGATTCCTGCACCCGGATCACCGCCGCCAACCTGAGCTTTGGCAACCTCCGCAAGGGGCTGACGACCGCCGATGCGGTGATGAGTCCCGCCAGCGTGACGGTCAACCCCACGCAGCCGGCCTACGTCACGCTGGCGGCGCCGGGCGGCGGGCGTGCGGGCAGCCTGGACGTGGCGCTCGCGCTGGGCGCCAACAGCACCGACGCGTCCTGCCTGGGCTGGACACCGGCCATCGCGGCGACCGCCGGCGCCAACCTCGACGCGCTGCGCGGCGCCTGGTGCGGCAGCAGCGCCACCCGCGACCCCAGCGCCCGCGCGACCTGGGGCGCCTACCGCGGCGCCGACGGCGTGGTCTACCAGCGGGAGAACTACTGATGCGCTGGCCCTGGCAACCCCGCCGCAGCGGCCAGCGCCTGCTGCTGCGCCGCGTCGGCGGCCAGCACGCTTTCGTGCTGACCGACGGCCCACCCGGCGACGCCCCGGCCCGGCTGCTGCGCTGGGGCCTGCTACCCGAGGCAAGACCTGTCGCCGCCGGCGAGGCCATCGCGCTGCTGGACCCGGCCGACTACCAGGTGCTGAAGGTCGACACGCCGCAGGTGCCGCAGGACGAACTCAAGGCCGCGGCGCGCTGGCAGGTCAAGGAGCTGGTGGACGTGGACGCCGCCGAGCTGACGCTGGACGTCATGCACGTGGGCGGCGACGTCGAGCGCCCCAACGCCACGAGTGCGCGGCAGCTGTTCGTCGTCGCGGCGCGCAACCGCGCGATCAAGGCACTGACCGACGGCGCCGCCGGCATCAGCGAGCAGATCGGCATCGTCGACATCTGGGAGACGGCACTGCGCAACCTGCTGGCCCGCCAGGCGCGTGCCGACGACCTCGCCGCGCGCGCCTGCGCGGCCGTGCTCATCGACGCGCAGCACTGCCTGCTGGTGGTCTGCGCCGGCGACGAGCTGTTCTACACGCGCCGCCTGGAGGGCGACCCCAAGCTGCTGGCGCGGGCCCGTGGCGACCAGGCCGACGCGCCCGCCGCCGAGCTGCCGCTGGGCTTCGAGTACCAGCCCGGCGGCACCTTCGATGGCGGCGACGCGCAGGAGTCGCCGCTGGTCGTGGAGCTGCAACGCTCCATCGACGTGTGGGAGCGCAGCTGGCCCGACCTGCCGCTGGCGCGGCTGTACGTCATCACCGCCGCGCATGCCCCCGAGCTGGCGCTGCTGATCCAGCGCGAGCTGGGGCAGCGCACCGTGGCGCTGGACGCGCTCGCCGCCTTTGCTGCCCCAGCGCCTGCGCCCGAGGGCGATGCCGCCCAGGCGCTGGCCGCCTGCCTGCCGCTGCTGGGTGCGGCGCTGCGCACGGACACCAGGAAGCTCTGATGGCCCAGCAGATCAACCTCCTCACGCCCATCCTGCTGGCCCCCAGGCGCCACTTCTCGGCGCTGGCGCTGCTGCAGGCCACGGCGCTGCTGCTACTGGCCGGCCTGGCTGCCGCGCTGTGGCTGCAGCAGCGCGACCGCAGCGCCGAGGCCGGACACCAGGCCATGCTGGCGAACTACACCGCCGAGCGCCAGCGGCTGACGGTGGCACGCGCCAACCTGCCCGCCCCGCAGGACGCCGCCCAGCTGCAGCAGCAGCTGGCGCTGCTGGAGACCGGCAACACCGAGCGCCGCGCGCTGCTGCAGGCTTTGGGCGCCGAGGGCGGCGAGGACGGCGTACGGGCGGGCCAGCGCCACTCCGACCTGCTCGCGCTGATCGCCCGCAGCCTGCCCGAGCCGGTGTGGCTGGGCGAGCTGCACCACAGCGCCGGCCGCGTCGAGCTGGTGGGCGGCACCTTGAACACGGCCGCGCTGCGGCCCTGGCTGGGCCAGCTGTCGGCGCATCCGCTGCTGGCGGGGCAGGAACTCTCGGCACTGCGCGTGGAGCGCGTCGGCGCGGCCAGCAGCGACGCCGGCAAGCCGCTGCTGCCCGGCAGCGACGCGCTGGGCCAGGCGCGGCTGCCGGTGTGGGCCTTCCGCGTCGTCAGCGCGCCCGCGCGGCCCGCAGCCTCGGGAGCCACGCGATGAAGGCCTCCACCCCCGTCACGCTGGCGCCGCTGCGCGCGGGCTGGGAGCGCCAGGCCCGGCGCATCGACGCGCTGAGCCTGCGCGAGCGCGCCATCCTGTTCCTCAGCATCGTCGCCGTGCTGGCGGCGCTGTTCGACACGCTGGTGCTGGGCCCGCTGTCCGCCCGCGCCCGGCTGCGCGCCGAGGTGCAGGCCGTGCAGGCCGCCGAGGTCGCGCAGCTGCGCCAGCAGTTCGTCGCGGCCAGCCAGAACATCGGCGACCCGGCCGGCCAGCTGCAGGCGCAGCTGGACAAGGCGCGCGTCGAGCGCGAGCGGCTGGACGGCGAGCTGCGCAAAGCCGGCTCGGTCAGCGGCGGCGAGGGCCTGGCCACCGTGCTGCAGCGCCTGCTGGCGCGCCAGCCGGGGCTGGTGCTGGAGCAGCTCGCGCTGCTGGACGACGCCCCCGCCGCGCCGGCGCCAGCATCCGCATCGGCGCCCGCCGGCGTGCCCGGCGTCAGCTGGCAGGGCGTGGAGCTGCAGGTGCAGGGCGGCTACCACGACATCCAGCGCTACCTGCAGGCGCTGGAGCGCGAGCTGCCCGGCCTGCGCTGGGGCGAGCTGCACCTCAGCGTGCCCGGTGCCACCGCGGCGCCGCGGCTGCGCGCGCAGCTCTTCCTGCTGAGGGTGCAGCCATGACGATGAAAGCCCCACCCGCGCTGCTGTTGCTGCTGGCCGCCGCGCTGGCGGCCCAGGCCCAGGACACGCCGCGCGACCCCACCACCTGGCCCGAGGCGCTGCGCAGCGCCGTCGCGGCCTCCGGCCCGGCCTCGGGCGTGGAGCCCGAGCGCGAAGGCATACGCCACGTCGTGTTCACCAACGGCCGCGCCTACGTCGTGCAGCGCGGGCGCCGCTACGGCATCGGCGAGCAGCTGGACGGCGCGCGCATCGAGCGCATCAGTGAGCAGGCCGTGTGGCTGCGCGAGGCCGGTCAGGTTCGGCGCGAACCGCTGTACGGCGGTGTCGAGAAGCGTCCGCCCGCGCCGCCGCCGGCCGCCAGGAAATCCAAGGAGAAGCAGCCATGAAGGCCCCGGTCCCCTGTCGTCCCCGTCTTCTGCTGTTGAGTGCCGCCGTCGTGCTGCTGGCCGGCTGTGCCGACAAGCCGCTGCGCGTGGCCCAGCCCAGCCAGTCGCTGCGCGAGGAGCTGCAGGCGCAGCGCCCGGCAGCACCGGCCCCGGCCGCCTCGGCGCCCGAGGTGCAGGCCATGCCCGTGCCCCCGCCCGCACCGGCGCTGCCGCCCGAGCCGCGCTTCGACCTCATCGTCAACGGCGCCCCGGCGCGCGACGTGTTCCTGTCCCTCGTCAGCGACACGCGCTACAGCATGCTGGTGCACCCCAGCGTGGCGGGCACGCTGTCGGTCACGCTGAAGGGCGTCACGCTGCGCGAGTCGCTGGACGCGATCCGCGAGGTCTACGGCTTCGACTACGCCATCGACGGCCGCCGCATCACCGTCTTCCCGCCCACGCTGCAGACGCGCGTGTTCTCGATCAACGCGCTGGCGCTGCAGCGCAGCGGCCGCAGCGAGGTGCGCGTCAGCTCCGGCGCCGCGCCGCTCAGCAACCCGAACAACGCCGGCGGCTCGACGGGCACGGGCAACGCGGGCAGCGCCGGCGGCGCCAACACGGTGCTGCAGCAGGAGAGCAGCCAGCTCAGCACCAAGGTCACAAGCGACTTCTGGGCCGAGACGAGCACGGCGCTGCGCGCGCTGGTGGGCGGCGGCGAAGGCCGCACCGTCATCGTCAGCCCGCAGACCGGCACGCTGGCCGTGCGCGCCATGCCCGAGGAACTGCGCCACGTGGAGGCGTGGCTGAAGGCCACGCGCGTGGCGGTGGAACGCCAGGTGATGCTGGAGGCCAAGATCGTCGAGGTGGAGCTGCGCGAGGGCTACCAGAGCGGCATCGACTGGTCGCGCGTGGGCGACCGTGGCGCCATCGGCCAGACCAGCGCGAACCCGTCCATCCCGAGCGGCGTCAACGGCATCATCAACCCGCTGGTCAGCAACACGCGCGGGCTGCCCACGCTGTCCAGCGGCACGCAAAGCCCCAGCTGGCCCGACCTCATCCCGCTGCCGTCGGCCGGCGGCGGCACCTTCGGCCTGGCGCTGGCGCGCGGCGGCTTCCAGGCTCTGCTGAGCTTCATCGAGAGCCACGGCGACACGCAGATCCTGTCCAGCCCGCGCATCGCGACGCTGAACAACCAGAAGGCCGTGCTCAAGGTCGGCACGGACGACTACTTCATCACCGGCATCAGCGGCAGCAACAGCGGCACGACGACCGGCACCAACGGCACGACGACCAACCAGATCCCGACGCTGACGCTGACGCCGTTCTTCAGCGGCATCGCGCTGGACGTGACGCCGCAGATCGACGCGGCCGACATGATCACGCTGCACATCCACCCGTCGGTGTCCAACGTGACGGAGAAGGTCAAGCAGGTGGACCTGGGCTCGGTGGGCAACTTCCGCCTGCCGCTGGCCAGCTCCAGCGTCAACGAGACCGACACGGTGGTGCGCATCCCCGACGGCCACATCGTCGCCATCGGCGGCCTGATGCAGATGGAGGCGACGCGCCGCGGCTCCGGCCTGCCGGGCGCGGACAGCAACCCGGTCACGTCGCTGCTGTTCGGCAACCGCGCCAACAACGGCCGCAAGCGCGAGCTGGTGGTGCTCATCAAGCCCAGCATCATCCGCAGCGCGGAGGACTGGGAGCAGCACAACCGGCTGGTCAGCGAGTCGCTGAGCGACACCGAGAGCCGCTCGCGGCGCGTGATCCGGCTGGACGGCGCCACCACGGCGCCGAAGTAGCGCGACGCGGCGTCAGCGCGACGCCGCGGGCAGCGCGCCCGGCAGATGCGTGGCGCCGGCCCAGCCCAGCAGCTTGCGCACGTCGGCCGGCACCGGCAGCGGCTGCACGCCGTCCGGCACGCGGGCCAGCTCGAAGCGGCGCAGCTCGGGGCTGCTGAACACGGCCCCATCGGGCGTGGCGAGCGCCCTGCCCTTGGCTTCCACGCCCGGCACCGCCTGGCGGAAGTCGCCCAGCGTCGCGAAGCTCGCCTGGCACGGCGCGCCCGAGGTGCCCGTGGCAGGTGCCCAGCTGATGAGCGGCTGGGCGCCCGCGGGGCGGATGTAGACGTTGCCGTCGACACGCGTCGTCATCGGCGCGGTGACCTTGCCGCAGGTGACCGGCGCCTGCTCGAAGCGCAGCAGCGGGCCTTTCACGCCGGCGTCGGCCACCAGCAGGTTGCCCTCGAAGACATGGCCCACGCGTTCGTTGACGTCCGGCCCGGTCTGCGGGTGCCAGCCAAAGTGGTCGCCCTGCGCGCTGCGCTCGTTGCGGTCGATGAGCACGGGCGAGTTCACGAAGGTGTTGTGGTGCAGCTTCGCGCCCGAGCTGTTCAGAATGCGCGCGCCCTGCTGGTTGTTGACGAACACGTTGCCCGCCACGGTCAGGCCCTTGGAGATCTCGAAGAAGACCCCGGCCATCGTGCCTTCGACATGGTTGTTGACGAACACACCATCCTTGTTGCCGACGTCCCACCAGACGCCGTTGGAATACGGCTGCTCGATGACGAGGTTGTCGCGCACGACGACGCGGTGCGACTGGTTGAAGATCTTGACGGCGGCCGGGTAGTAGCCGGTCAGCCGCTCGACGTTGTTGCGCCGGATCAGGTTGCGCTCCAGCAGCACGTCGGACGAGCCGATGACGTAGATGCCCTCGGTACTGGTGTCGCTGATCAGCGAGTTGCGGATGACGAGCTTGTCACCGCGGAAGAAGCCGGCCACGCGCGAGCAGTGCGTGATGGTGACGTTCTCCAGCAGCGTGCCGACGACCTCCTTGCCGTGCTCGCTCTCGGGCGACGGGCCGACGGGATCGTCGGTGGGCTCCTCGGACACCTTGGTCGCGGGCTTCTTGCCCTCGATGTCGATGGCCCGATAGGCGTACTGCGTGAACGTGATGCCGCGGATCTGCGGGCCCAGGCGGTCGGACGGCTTGCCGTGCACCTCGCGCGACGGGCGGTGCAACGCGACGTCATGCGCCGTGATCTCCACCAGCCGACCGGCGGGGCTGGCGCCGATGTAGACATGGCCCTTGGCGTAGTCGATGTAGTAGCTCTTTGCCGTCACCTCACCCGGCCAGCCGGCGGACTGCAGCGCCTCGCCGTCGATGAACACCATGTCGTTGTTGAAGCGGTGCAGCGGCGTCAGCATGGCCTCGCGGTCGGCATGCCACCAGCCCAGCGGCGCCGCCGGGAACAGCGTGGCCCAAGTCGTGCGCCAGACGTTGTTGGGCAGCGCCTGCCACTCGCCCGCGACGCGCGTGCCCTTGAGCACCGGCACCTCGTCCAGGTAGGGCTGGATGGTGATGCCCTGGTTCAGCTGCAGGCCGCCGGTGCGGTAGGTGCCGCCGCGCATGACGATGGCGTCGCCGGTGACGACGCGGGCGATGGCGGACTCGATCGTCGTGGGCTCGCTGATCGATGCGCCGGCCGAGTCGGCCTTGCCGTCGGGAGCGACGAAGTAGACGTGCGCCGCCTTGGGCACCGCGTAGCGCTGCGGCACGGGGCCGTAGGGGCCGCCGGACGGCTGCGCCCAGGCCGGCGCCACCGCCTGGAGGGCCAGCAGGCCCAGTGCGCCAGCCCAGCGGCGCAACGTCGCCAGCGGCGAACGGGAGGGGGTCGGGGAAGTCATGCGGTCTCCATCTGCGCCAAACGGTAGCGCTACCAATCGTTATGGCCGCACGCTACCACGGCTTGGCGCCACCGCCCTCCCCCGCGGGCATCAACGCGGTTTCGGCCCCACCAGCCCCAGCGCCAGCGCGATGCCCACCAGCACGATGGCGCCGCCCGCCACCATCTGCGCCGTGACGGCCTCCTGCAGGAACAGCGCGCCCCACAGCATGGCGAACAGCGGGATCAGGAAGGTGACGGACACCGCGTTCGTCGGCCCCACGCGGCTCATCAGGCGGAAGTACATGATGTAGGCCAGCGCCGTGCACAGCCCCGCCAGCGCCAGCGCCGCGCCCCACGCGGTGCCGCTGGGCAGCGCCGCTGGCCACAGCACGGCGGCCGGCAGCGCCAGCATCAACGCCGCAGCCAGCTGGCTGCCCGTGGCCACGGCCAGCGGCGAGACGCCGGACAGGTAGCGCTTGGTGGCGTTGGCGGCCACGCCGTAGCAGAGCGTGGCGCCCGCGCAGGCCAGCACGGAGAAGAAGCCGCTGTGGTCGGCACCAGCTTTGAAGCTGGCCTTGTCCCAGGCCAGGAAGGCCACGCCGGCAAAGCCGATGACGAGGCCCAGTGCGCGCCACGGCGTGAGGCCCTGGCGCAGCCAGACGAAGGCGACGACGGCCGTCCACAGCGGCGTCGTCGCGTTGACGATGCTGGACAGGCCCGCCGTGATGGACAGCGCCGCGAACGAGAACAGCGCGAACGGGATGGCGCTGTTCAGCGCGCCGACGAGCAGCAGGCCCTTCCAGTGCGTGCGCAGCTCGGCCAGCTGCCCGCGCGAGGCCAGCAGCGGGATTAGCATGACGCTGGCCAGCCCGACACGCACGAAGGCCAGCGCGACGGGCCCGAACTCGTGCGCGCCCAGGCGCATGAACAGGAAGGACGCGCCCCACAGCGCCGCGAGCAGCACCAGCTCGCCGAGGTCGAACGGCTTCATGCGGTGGCGCCCTCCAGGCTCAGCAGGGCCTGCTTGCGGTCCAGCCCACCGGCATAGCCGGTCAGCGAGCCGTCGGCGCCGACGACGCGGTGGCAAGGCACCAGCACCGAGATCGGGTTGCGGCCCACGGCGGCGCCCAGCGCGCGGGCGGCGCTGGCGCGGCCCAGCCGTTCGGCCAGGTGGCCGTAGGTGTCCGGCGCGCCGGGCGGGATGTCCAGCAGCGCCCGCCAGACTTCGCGCTGGAAGGCCGTGCCGGCCGGGTCCAGTGGCGGCAGCGTGAACGGCTTGCCGCTGAAGTAGGCCGTCAGCGCGGTGGCGGTGGCCGTCAGCACCGGGTCGCGGCCGCCGTCCTCGGGCACGGCCAGCGGGCCGGGGTGGTGTTTCTGGCCGTCGAACCACAGGCCCGACAGGCCGGCGGCGCTGCGGGCGGCGGTCAGTGGGCCCAGCGGCGTGTCGATGCGGCGTTGCAGGATGTGGTGGGTCATGCGTGTCTCCAGAGGTGCAGCACGGCGTAGCTGCGAAAGGGGCGATAGCGCTCGGCGGCTTCAAGGTAGGCCTTGGGCGACACCGGCGGGCCGTCGCCGCTGAGCGCCTTGCGCAGCACGACGTCGCCGGGCGGGAAGGCGTCGGGCCAGCTCCAGCCGCGCATCAGCATGTAGCCGGCCGTCCAGGGGCCGATGCCGGGGACCTGCGTCAGCTCGGCCGCGGCGGCTTCCGCACTGCCCTCGCGGCGCGCGAACGCGAGCGCCGGCCAGGCCTGCGCCAGCGCGATGAGGCTGTCAGCTCGGCGGCCGATGATGCCCAGCGACGCGATGTCGTCGCGCGTCGCGGCGGCGATGCGCTCGGGCGTCGGGAACAGGCGCTGGCAGCCGTCGGGCGCGTCGGCCAGCGCCTCGCCGAAGCGCTCGACGAAGCGGCCCGCCAGCGTGCGCGCAGCGGCCACGGTGACCTGCTGGCCCAGCACGGCGCGCACGGTCAGCTCGAAGCGGTCCAGGCAGCCCGGCAGGCGCTGGCCCGGCACGCTGGCGTCGCCTAAAGCGGTGGCGATGGCGTAGGGGTCGGCGTCCAGGTCCAGCCAGCGGCGCAGCAGCGGCAGCAGTGAGCCCACCGCCGGCCACAGCGTGGGCGACAGCTCCACGGCCACCTCGCCCGGCCGCTGGAAGCCCACGCGCAACCAGCCGGCATGGCGCTGGCCGGCGTGCGTCAAGGCCAGCGAGCGCGTGATGGCGCCGGCCTCCACCCGCTCGACGCCGGCGACGGCACGCGGCGCCAGGAAGGCCAGCACGCCGGCGACGTCGTACGGCTCGCGGTAGCCCAGCCGCAGCCGCGACGTGGGCGCGTGGCCGCTGCCGTCGCGCCCGGCGCGGCGCAGCGCCGTCGGCTGCAGCCGGTAGTGCTCCAGGAAGGCCGCGTTGAAGCGGCGCAGGCTCGCGAAGCCGGCGGCGTAGGCGACGTCCTGGACCGGCAGCGCGCTGTCCGTCAGCAAGGCCTTGGCCAGCAGCAGCCGGCGCGTCTGCAGGTATTGCAGCGGCGACACGCCATGCTCGGCCAGGAAGATGCGGCGCAGGTGGCGGCTAGTGATGCCCAGGTGGGCGGCCAGGCCTTCGACGCTGGCTTCGGCGTCGTCGCACGCGTCCAGCCACGCGGCGGCCTGGGCGGCCAGCGTGCGCGACGCGTCCATCGTCGTCCACGGCAGCGCGCGCGGCGCCAGCTCGGGCCGGCACTTCATGCAAGGGCGAAAGCGCTCGGCCTCGGCCTGCGCCGCCGTCGAGAAGAAGCGGCAGTTCTCGCGCCGCGGCAGCCGCACGCGGCAGACGGGCCGGCAGTAGATGCCGGTGGACGTGACGCCCACGTAGAGCCGCCCGTCGAAGCGCGCGTCATGCGCCTGCAGCGCGGCGTAGGCGGCGTCGGGAGGCAGGGTGTCGGTCAACATGCGGCCAGTCTAGGTGGCGCTCCTGCCAGGGTCTGGCAGTTTTCGGACATGCCCCTAGTCGGCCTGCATCGCGTCCGGGTAGCTCTTGCGCAGCTGGGCGACAACACCGTTGTCGACGAGGTGCTGATAGGCGGCGATCACGCGGCGGACGGTGTCGTCGCTCATTGCGGCGCCGGCAGCGGCGTAGAAGTCATAGCCCTGGCTCAACGGCGTGATGCGCAGGCCCTCGCCGCCGGCACGGGTGTCGATGGCGCGCAGCACCGGCTCCGGGCCGAGGACGGCGTCCACGATGCCGCGGTCCAGCAAGGCCAGCAGTTCGACGAAGTCCTTGCCCTCGACGATGTGAGCGATGCCGGCCGGCTCCAGCAGGCTGCGGCCGACCGATGCGCGCAGCGCCCCGATGCGCAGCGTCTTCAGCGCCGACAGATCCCCGGCCACCGGCCCCTGCGTCGGCCGCGTGAACACCGCGAAGCGGAAGCGCCCCACCGGGAACAGCCAGCGGAACTGCGTTTCGCGCTCGGGCGAGCGCGTCACCACGAGCGCGGCCTGGGCCTGGCCGGCCTGCAGCATGCGCAGCGCCCGCGCCCACGGGTAGATGTGCAGCACGGCATCCAGCCGGGCCTGCCTGACGACGCGCTGGAACAGGTGGAAGGCATAACCGTCCGGCCCCGCGGTGCCGCGCCACAGGTAGGGCGGGATGTCGTGGCCAACCCAGACCGCGGACGCTGCACGCGCAGCGCCGCCAAGGCCTGCAAGCAGGCTGGCGAGAGTCAGAGGAATGGCGCGGCGGGGCAGCATGTCGGCGGCAGGCGGGGAAGCCCGACTCTAGCCGCAGCCGCCCGGCTTCACATCGCCTTGAACAGATGCACGTAGGCGCGGCTCACGGGCAGCTCCCGGTCGCGGCCCCGCACGCGCACGAACAACCTGCTCTGGTCGTCGCGCCGGGTGCCGTCGAGGTGGGCCAGGTTGACGATGGTGGAGCGGTGGATCTGCCAGAAGCGGTCGGGGTCCAGCTGGCCGGCGAGCTCGAAGATGGGCGTGCGGATGAGGTGCTCGGCCGTGGCCGTCTGCACGATGGTGTACTTGTCGTCGGCGTGGAAGAACAGCACGTCGTCCACCGACACCTGGTGCATCAGCTCACCCTGGGCCGCGCGGATGTAGCGCAGCCGTGCGGGCGCGGCGACGGCAGCGGGCAGCAGGCGCCGCAGCGTCTCGGCCAGCGCACCGTCGCCCTCGGGGGCCGCCGCGCGCAGGCGCTGCACGCAGGCTGCCAGGCGCTCGGCCTTGAGCGGCTTGAGCAGGTAGTCCACCGCGCGCGCCTCGAAGGCGTCGACGGCGTACTGGTCGTAGGCCGTCACGAAGACGACGCGTGTCGCGCCCTCGATGCCCTGGGCCACCTCCAGCCCGGTCAGGCCGGGCATCTGGATGTCCAGGAAGGCGATGTCCGGCTGCAGCTCGGCGATGGCCTGCGCCGCCTCCAGGCCGTGCGCGGCGACCTTGACGATCTGCAGCTCGGGCCAGGCCTGGGCGAGCTGGGCCTTCAGGTACTGGGCCAGGTGGGGTTCGTCGTCGGCGATCAGGGCGGTGGTCATGTCGGCAGGCTGTTCAAGGGAATGTGGATGCGGGCGCGGGTGCCGCCGCCGTCGCGGGGCTGCAGTTCCAGCGTGGCGAAGACGCCCCAGCGGGCGGTCAGGCGGGCGCGGATGTTGGCCAGGGCGACGCCGTTGCCGGCGCGGCGCTTCGGTCCGCCCAGCCCCTGGCCGTCGTCCTCCACGTCGATGACGAGGGCGCCCGCGTCGCCGCGCCGCACGCTGACGGCGATCTCGCCGCCGCCGATCTTGGGCTCCAGACCGTGGTGGATGGCGTTCTCCACCAGCGGCTGCACCAGCAGTGGCGGCAGCTCGACACCGGCCAGCTCGGCCGGCAGATCCAGCCGCACGCGCAGCCGCTCGCCCATGCGCAGCTGCATCAGGCCCAGGTAGGCCTCCAGCATGGCGAACTCCTGCGCCAGCGTCGTCGCCTCGCCGCGCAGCTGGCCCAGGCTGGCGCGCAGGTAGTCGGTGAAGCGCTCCAGCATCAGCTTGGCCCGCTCGGGGTCGAAGTCGATGAGGCTCTGCACGTTGGCCAGCGTGTTGAACAGGAAATGCGGCTCGATCTGGCCCTGCAGCAGCCGCAGCTGGGCTTCGGTGACGCGCGCCTGCAGCTGCTCCTGCTTCCAGCGGGCGCGGTAGCGCACGCCGATGACGATGGAGACGAGTGCCGAGATGCCCAGGAACTGGCCCCAGAAGGCCGGCTGTGCAAGCGCCCTCTGCCAGCCCTTGGCGAACCAGACCTGGTCCACCACCGACAGGCCGAACACAATGCCGATGGCGGAACAGGCCACCGACACGCCCGTGTAGAACAGGCCGGCGCGCCAGTCGCGCCAGCCGACGATCGTGTCGATCCAGCGCTGCGGCGCGAGCTTCTCGAAGCCGCGGAAAACGATGAAGAAGCAGGCCGTCACGCAGGCGCTGACGATCAGGTGGCCCGGCACGTCACGCAGCCACCAGCGCTCCGTGCCCAGCTGCCGGCCCTGCACGCCGTGGATGACGGCAAAGAAGAACCCGAAGCCGGCGAGCCACAGCACATAAATCAGCATGCGCACGCGCAGCCGGTCGGGCCGGTGCTTCATCAGTGTGCGCTGGTGGCGCCAGGCCTGGGCGAATTCCTCGGGGAAGCTCATGGGTCGCGAGTGTAGGAAGCCCGCGCGGCATGCCCCTTGCATGAGTGACGGATCGACAGCCCGTGCGATGGATGGCGAGTCACACCCCGTGCCTACAATCCGCCGCGATTTCAAACCCAGTATTCAAGAGGGAATTCATGCAGGTCAACGCATCCATCTTCAAGGCCTACGACATCCGCGGCGTCGTCGGCACGACCTTGGACGAGGCACTCGCCGAACACCTGGGCAAGTCCTTCGGCACCGAGGCCAAGGCCCTGGGCGAGAAGGCCGTGGCCGTGGGCCGTGACGGCCGCCTGTCGGGCCCCGGCCTGGTTGCCGCGCTGATCCGCGGCATCGCGTCCACGGGCCTCGACGTCGTCGACATCGGCGCCGTGACGACGCCGATGCTGTACTACGTGGCCGCCACGCGCGGCAAGCATGGCTGCAACTCCGGCATCATGGTCACTGGCAGCCACAACCCGAAGGACTACAACGGCTTCAAGATGGTGCTCAAGGGTGCCGCCGTCTACGGCGAGCAGATCCAGGGCCTGAAAAAGCGGATCGAAGCCGAGGACTACGCCACCGGCAAGGGCCGCGTCGGCCAGATGAACATCGTGCCCGAGTACACGGCCCGCGTCGTCAAGGACTGCAAGCTGGCCCGCCCGATGAAGATCGTCGTCGACAGCGGCAACGGCATCCCCGGCGCCTCGGCTCCGGCCATCCTGCGCGCGCTGGGCTGCGAGGTCATCGACATCTTCTCCAAGGTGGACGGCGACTTCCCCAACCACCACCCCGATCCCAGCCGCCCCGAGAACCTGGAAGACCTGAAGAAGATCGTCCACGCCACCGACGCCGAACTGGGCCTGGCCTTCGACGGCGACGGTGACCGCCTCGGCATCGTCACGAAGGACGGCGAGATGATCATGCCGGACCGCCAGATCATGCTGCTGGCCGCCGACATCCTGAAGCGCCAGCCCGGCGCCGAGATCATCTTCGACGTCAAGTGCACGCAGCGCCTGGCGCCGTGGATCAAGGAACACGGCGGCAAGCCGCTGATGTGGATGACGGGCCACTCGCTGGCCAAGGCCAAGCTGAAGGAAACCGGCGCACCGCTGGCCGGCGAGCTGTCGGGCCACATCTTCTTCAGCGAGCGCTGGTACGGCTTCGACGACGCCATGTACACGGCCGGGCGCATGCTGGAGATCCTGTCCCGCGACGCCGACCCCAGCGCCACGCTGAAGGGCCTGCCCAACAGCTTCAACACGCCCGAGATCAACGTGCCCTGCGCCGAAGGCGAGCACCACGAGGTCGTCAAGAAGCTCAAGGAGCTGGTGACGCCGGCCGACCTGCCGGGCGTGCTGGAGATCAACACCATCGACGGCATGCGCTTCGAGTACGCGGACGGCTTCGGCCTGATCCGCCCGTCCAACACGACGCCGGTGCTGGTGCTGCGCTTCGAGGGCCACACGCCCGAGGCGCTGGAGCGTATCCAGCACGACGTGCTGGCGCAGCTCAAGCGCGTGAAGCCGGACGCGAAGTTCGCCGCTGGGCACTGAAGCCCCTCGCCCAGGCTCGCTGCGCTGAACGCGAGCGAGTCTGGTCGGTCCCCCGAGGGGCCGGCTTGGGAGCGGCCCGGCGCTCGGCCCGAAAAACAAATCACAGGGAGAACGACATGCCATTGATCGGAGGCCTGCACATCCTGATCGCGCTGCTGTGCGCGGTGCATGCCGTGCGCAGCGGCCAGCCGATGTACTGGCTGTTCATCCTGTTCGCGTTCCCGCTGCTGGGCAGCGTGGTCTATTTCTTCGCCATCTACCTGCCCAACTCGCGGCTGGACCGTGGCGCCCGCAAGGCCGTGTCGGCCGCCGCGCGGGCCATGGACCCCGGTCGCGACGTGCGCGAAGCGCGTGCCGTCTACGACGTGTCGCCGTCCGCGCAGAACCAGATGCGGCTGGCCGAGGCGCTGCTGAACGCCGGCGAGGCCAAGGAGTCTGCCGAGCTGTACGAAGGCGCCCTCAAGGGGCCGTTCGCCAACGACCCCGACCTGCGCTTCGGCGCCGTGCGTGCCTACGTCGACTGCCAGCGCTTCGACGCCGCGCTCAGCCATCTGCAGGTGCTCAAGGCCGACCGGCCCGAGTACCGCTCCGACCAGGTCCTGCTGCTGCTGGCCCGCTGCCTGGCCGGCACCGGCCGCCAGGCCGAGGCGCGCGAGAGCTTCGAGGCGGCCGTGCGCCGGTTCGGCAGCTTCGAAGCCCATGCGGAGTACTCGATCTGGGCGCTCGCCAGCGGCGATGCGGCCACCGCCGCGCGGCTGCAGACCGAGATCGATCGCCAGGTGCAGCTGTGGAACCCCGTCAGCCGCGAGCTGAACGCACCGGTCATGCGCCGCCTGAAGGCCGCGCACGAGCTGGCGCGCAAGGGTGGCTGATGCCTGAGGGCGTCGCGCTGGCGCTCTACGCGGCCGTGCTGCGGCTGCTGACGCCCGCCTACCTGCTGCGCCTGTGGCGGCGCGGCGCCGAGGAGGCGCCGTACCGCCACGCGCTGGGTGAGCGGCTGGGTTTCTACGCTGGAACGGCCACATCGGGCCGGCTGTGGATACACGCCGTCTCGTTGGGCGAGACGCGCGCGGCCAGCGCCCTCATCGACGCGCTGCGCGCCCGCGACCCGACGCTCAAGTTTCTGCTGACGCACTCCACCGCCACCGGCCGCGAGGCCGCGCAGGCGCTGTTGCGCGACGGTGACGCGCTGACCTGGCTGCCCTACGACACCCCTGGCGCCGTGCGCCGCTTCCTGCGCCACTGGCAACCGCGGCTGGGCGTGTTGATGGAGACCGAAGTCTGGCCCGTGCTGCAGCGCGAGGCCGAGCGGGCCAGCCTGCCGATGGTGCTGGCCAACGCCCGGCTGTCCGAGAAGAGCCTGCGCCAGGGCCGGCGCTTCGGTGCGCTGCTGCGCCCGGCCGCACGGCGCATGACGCTGGCGCTGGCGCAGACCGAGGCCGATGCGGCCCGCATCCGCGCGATGGGCACGGCCCGCGTCGAGGTGGCGGGCAACCTGAAGTACGACATCGCCGTGGACCCGGCGCTGATCGCGCGCGGCCAGGCCTGGGCGGCACGCCTGGGCCGGCCGGTGCTGATGCTGGCCGTCAGCCGCGAGGGCGAGGAGCAGGCGCTGCTGGACGAGTGGGCGAAGCGTCCGGCGCCGCGCCCGCTGCTGGCCATCGTGCCGCGGCACCCGCAGCGCTTTGACGAAATCGCCGGTCTCATCCAGGCCGCCGGCTTCACGCTGGCGCGGCGCGGCAGCTGGGGTGACGAGCCTCCCGCCGACGCGCTGGCCGCCGACGTCTGGCTGGGCGACTCCATGCGCGAGATGCCGCTGTACTACGGCCTGGCCAGCGTCGCGCTGCTGGGCGGCAGCTTCGAGCCGCTGGGCGGCCAGAACCTCATCGAGGCCGCGGCCTGCGGCTGCCCGGTGCTGGCGGGGCCGCACACGTTCAACTTCGCGGAAGCCGCCGAGCTGGCCATCGCCGCGGGCGCGGCCGAGCGCTGCGCATCGCTCGCGGCGGCGGTGGCGCGCGGCGACGCGCTGTGCCGGGCCGAGCCGGCGCGCGCAGGGATGAGCGCGAACGCGCTGGCCTTCTCGGCCACGCACCGCGGCGCGGCCGGCCGCATGGCCGACGCGCTGCTGGCATTGCCCCAGGCGCGCGCCTGAGGCCCGCCCGGGTCAGGGCTTGTTGTCGGCGGGCTGGGTAAAGGCCTGGACCGCGGCCTTCAGGTCGGCCACCGTCTGCGCCAGTTCGTTGTTGCTGAGCGCGTCGACCGCCGAGCGGGCTTCCAGCGGCCCCAGGTTGGTGACGGTGTCGACCGCCTTGGCCACGACGGCAATGCCCAGCTCGTTCATGGCCTGCTGGTGGGCCACGGCGTTCTGCTGCGCCAGGTTGGTGTTGGCCACCAGGTTCGCGTAGGCCAGGTTGTCGAGCATGGCCGGCTGTTCGCCGGCAGCCTTCACGTTGCCGCTGTTCACGGCATTCACGACTTCTTCGTTCAGGGGCATGGCAGGACTCCTTGCGTCAGAGGATGGGGGCGGCGCTGGACCGGCCGCGCTGGGGACCGCCTGGACCTGGGCCAGGACGTGGTTGAAGTCGGCGACCAGCCGGGCGATGGCTTCGCTGCCGGCGGCCAATCCCGCCTGGTCGAGCAGTGCGACAGCCCGCGCGACGAAGGCCAGCCGCAGCAGGTTCGTGGCCTGCTGCTGGGCGATGGCGTCCTGCTGACCGAGCTGGCGATAGAACAGCTGCTGCGCCTCGGCGGCTGCGGTGCTGTCGGTCATGGGGGGCCTCCTTGCTGCGGATGTCAGGCGTACACCCTCCCAAACGGACATGGCGGCCCAAAGCCGCCATGTCCCGGTGGATCGCCCATCACGGGGCGACCCGCGCGTCAGCCGCCCCAGCCCCCGCCCAGCGCCTTGACGAGCTGCGCCGTCGCCGCCCATTGCGCGCCACGCAACTGGGCCAGCGCGCGCTCGGTGGCCAGCGGCGTGCGTTCGGCCTCGGTCACGTCCAGGTAGCTGACGGCACCCTTGTCGTAGCGGCTGCGGGCCACGTTCAGCGCCTGGCTGCTGGAAGCCAGCGTGAGGGTCTGCGCATCGACGACCGCGGTGCGGCCCTGCAGCTCGGCGAGCGCGTCGTCCACCTCGCGCAGCGCCTGCAGCATGCGGCCGCGGAAGACTGCCAGCGATTCATCGACGGACGCCTTGGACGCCGCCAGGTTGGCCTTGTTGCGCCCGCCTTCGAACAGCGGCAGCGAGATGCTGGGACCGACGTTGTAGAGCCGCGCGGGCGCCGAGATCAGCGCGCCCAGGTCTTCGCTGGAGTAGCCGAAGCTGCCGGTCAGCTTGATGGACGGGTAGAACGCTGCCTCGGCGATGCCCACCTGGGCCGTCGCGGCATGCAGCTGCGCGAGGCTCTGCGCCAGGTCGGGCCGGCGCTGCAGCAGCTCCGACGGCAGGCCGGCGCGCAGGGCCGGCGGCGTGGCGAGCGGAGCCGCCGTCAGCTTCAGGTCGGCGGCGGCCTGGCCGGTCAGTGCGGCCAACTGGTTCAGCAGCAGCGACTGGCGGCGCGGCAGGTCGGCCAGGTCGGCCTCGGCGGCGGCCAGCTCGGCGCGCACGCGCTCCAGGTCCTGCGTCGTCGACGAGCCGGCGTCGAAGCGCGTCTGCGCGACCTGGAAGGCCTTGGCGCGGCTGTCGCGCACGCGCTGCAGCGCGCCCACCTCGTCGGCCAGCGCGCGCCACTGCCAGTAGGCGGCGGCGACGTCGGCCGTCAGCGCGACACGGGCGGCGGCGGCGTCCAGCGTCGTCGCGTCCAGCTGCGCCTGCGCGGCCTCCTGCTGGCGCTTCACGCGGCCCCACAGGTCCAGCTCCCAGCCGACGCTGGCCGACAGCCCGAAGCTCTCGCCCTCGAACGTGACGGCGTGGCCGTTCAGCACCGGCGTCGTTGTCGCCTTGGCCGACGTGCGCAGGCCGCCGGCACTGGCGCCGACGTCCACGCGCGGCAGCTCGTCGGCCTTGGTCGCGCCGAACACGGCGCGGGCCCGCTCGATGCGCGCGGCCGCCGCGGCCAGCGTCGGGCTGGCCTGCAGTGCCTGTGCCTGCAGCGCGTTGAGCTGGGTGTCGCCAAACATCAGCCACCAGTCGCGCTGCAGTTCGGCGCCGGCCGCCGGGCTGGCGGCGCGGTAGGCGGCCGGCGCGTTCGCGGCGGGCGCCTGGTAGTTGGGGCCCAGCGTCGTGCAGGCAGCCAGGGCGGCCGTGGCGACGAGGGTGAGGACAGTCTTGAGTTGGATCATGGTCGATCTCCCGTATTCAATGCGCGGCTTCGGCGCCAGCCGCGCCGCCCATCACCTTCTTGCTCATCCAGACGATGGCCACGCAGGCCAGCAGCGCGATGCCGAGGATGAGGAAGGCGTCGTTGTAGGCCATCACGAAGCTGTCGCGCCGCACGACGTTGTCCAGCGCCTTCATGGCCATGTCCTGCGCCGTTGCGGCGTCGAAGCCCTTGGCGGTGAAGTTGGCCGCCAGCGTGTCCAGCCGGACCTGCGTGGCGGTGTCGTACAGCGTGACCGACTCGCCGATGCGGGCGCTGTGCAGGTGCTCGCGGTTGGTCAGCAGCGTGGCCAGCGTCGCGATGCCCACCGAACCACCCAGGTTGCGCATCATGTTGAACATGCCGGACGCGCTGGGCAGCAGCTGGGGCGGCACGCCGTTCACCGCGAAGTTGGTCAGCGTGATCATGATGAGCGGCTGGCCCAGTGCCCGCACCACCTGCGCGGCGATGAGCTCGGGGCCCGCCGTGTCGGCGCTCATGTGCGTGTTCATGAAGCACGACAGCGCGAACAGGCCCAGACCCACGCTCATCATCACGCGGTTGTCCAGCTTGGTGGACAGCTTGGCCGCGAACGGCATGATGAACAGCTGCGGCAGGCCCATCCACATGATGACCAGGCCGATCTGCATCGGCGTGTACTGCGCGATCTGGCCCAGGTACAGCGGCAGGATGAAGGCCGAGCCGTAGAGGCCCATGCCGGTCGCGAACGCGATGACGCCGGCGATCAGGAAGCTGGGGCGGCCCAGGATGTGCAGGTCGATGAAGGTGTTCTTGCGCGTCAGCCCGCGCCAGCCCCAGCCGTAGAGGCCGCCCACGGCCAGCACGGCAGCGCCGATGATGAACGGGCTCTGGAACCAGTCCTTGGCGTTGCCCTCCTCCAGCATCGCCGTCAGCGAGCCCAGGCCCAGCGCCATGAAGAAGATGCCCCACCAGTCCACGTCGCGCAGCAGCTTGAGGTTCATGGGCTCCTTGTCCAGCCCATAGCCCACGCCCAGCATCAGCAGCGCGCCCGGCACCCAGTTGATGTAGAAGATGCTGGGCCAGCCGTACAGCTCCGTCAGGTAGCCGCCGATGGTGGGGCCCAGCGTCGGCGCCAGCGTGGCCGTCATGCCGAACAGCGCCAGGCCGATGGGCCGCTTGTGCAGCGGCAGCCGGCGCGTGACCAGCGTCATCGCCATCGGGATCATGACGCCGCCCGTGAAGCCCTGCGCCGCGCGGAACGCGATCATGGACTCCAGGCTCCAGGCCATGCCGCACAGCGTGCTGAAGATCAGGAACAGCGCGACGTTGACGATGAGATAGCGGCGCGTGGAGAACACCATCGCCAGGAAGCCTGCCAGCGGGATGACGATGATCTCGGACACCAGATAGGCGCTGGAGATCCAGGAGCCCTCTTCCTGCGTGGCCGACAGCGCGCCGAGGATGTCGCGCAGCGACGAGTTGGTGATGGCGATGTCCAGCACCGCCATGAAGGCGCCCAGCAGGCTCGCCAGCACGGCGATCCAGGTGCGGCCGCTGACCTTCTGGTCGGGCGGTGGCGGGAGGTGGTTTTCGTTGCCCATGCCGGCCCCGACTTACTCGCCGATTTCCACTTCAACCTGGACGGACAGGCCCGGCACCAGGCGCGAGGCCGCCTCGCCCAGCGCCTTCAGGCTCTCGGGCTCGAAGACAACCTTGACCGGCACGCGCTGCACGATCTTCGTGAAGTTGCCGGTCGCGTTGTCCGGCGGCAGCAGCGCAAAGCTGGCGCCCGACGCGGGCGCGAAGCTGTCCACGCGGGCCAGCAGGTCCTGGCCCGGGAAGGCGTCCACCTTGACGTGCACCTTCTGGCCCGGCTTCATCCGGGCGAGCTGGGTTTCCTTGAAGTTGGCGACGATCCAGGTCTCCGGCTCGACGATGGCGGCCAGCTGCTGGCCCGCCTGCACGCGCTGGCCCACCTCCACCGTGCGCTTGCCGATGCGGCCGTCGCTGGCCGCCTTCAGCTCCACATAGCCGAGCTGGTTCTGAGCGTCCTTGAGCTGCGCCTGCGTGGCGGCCTTCTGCGCGTTGGCCGACTGGCGCGCGCTCTCGGCGGCAGCCACGGCTTCCTTGGCGGCGCTGGCACTGGCCTTGCGGGCGGCCAGGTCGGCGCGGGCCACGTCGCGGGCGGCCAGCGCGGCGTCCAGCTCCTGCTTGCTGGTGGCGCGCAGCTCGGCGCCGAACAACGCCTGGCTGCGCTTGGCTTCCAGCTCGGTGCGGGCCAGCACCGCCTCGGCCTGGGCGACCTGCGAACCCGTCGCCGCCGCCTGGGCCTTGGCCTGGGCAATCTGCGCGGCGCTGGTGGCAATGGCGGCGTCGGCCTGCGCGATCTGCGCCTTCAGCCGCTCCACCTGCACGGCGGCGTCGGCCGGGTCCAGCCGCAGCAGCACGTCGCCGGCCTTCACGACCGCGTTGTCCTGCATGCGCATCTCGGTGACGACGCCGGCCACGCGCGTGGCGACCGGGTGGAGGCGGCCGGCGATGAAGGCGTTCTCGGTCTCGACGAGGTGCTGGCTGCGCCACCACATGCGGCCGCCCAGGCCGATGCCGCCGATCAGCAGCAGCGCGCCGATGATGAGCAGCGGCACGGGTGGGCCGCTCTTCTTGCCGTTCTGGGCGGCGGGCTTGGGCGCGGCGGCGTTGTCTTGCGGAGCGTTCATGACAGGGTTCCTTGTGCGGGATCGTTAGGTTTGTTGTCGGGGGCAGAGGCGGCCCATGCCGCCGGTCTGGAAACGTTGCAGCGCGGCCACCACCTGGCCCTCGTCGCTCATTGCGAACGGGCCGTGGCGCACCAGCGGCTCACGCAGCGGCCGGCCGCTGAAGCAGGCCAGGCGCAGCGGGTCGATCGCGGTGAGGCGCGCGCTGCCGCCTTCGGGCAGGCTCAGTGCCCGGCCGGCCGACAGCGGCAGCCCGGCGCCCTGCCCTCGGCCGGCAATGGCGACCGCGAAGCCCTGCTCGCCGTGGTCCAGGGCCAGCTCGAAGCTGGCATCGGCGTCAACGTCGACGATGGACAGCGCCGCCGGCCACGGCAGTGCCAGGCCCGCGGCGCCGCCGAACACCTGCACCGCCCGCCAGCCGGGGCCGGCGCGGTGCGGCATCTGCTCCGGCGCCAGCGCCATGACGGCCGGCGCGCGCAGCTTCTGGTCGGCCGGCAGGTTCACGAAGATCTGCAGACCATGGGCCTCGCGGCCGGGTTCGGCCGGGAATTCGTCGTGCATGACACCGCGGCCGGCCAGCGTCCAGTGCAGGCCGCCGGGTACCACGGCATGCTCGCCGCCCAGCGAATCGCGGCTGACGAGGCCGGTGGCCGAATCGTCGAACAGGTAGGTCACCGCCGAGAAGCCCGCGTGCGGGTGCGGCGCGAACACCGCCTCGCGCATGCGGAAGTGGTCCACCATGATGAACGGGTCCAGCAGCGCCAGCGGCTCACGCCAGCCGTCGGCCTCGAAACCGGCACCGATGCGGTGGCGTTGCGGCTGCAGAAGGCGGGCGGTTGACATGATGGCCGTGACTGTAGAGAGTTCCATTTCCGGCGCATAGCCGCAAAACTCAAACGGACCGTTCCAGAAACGAAACGCAATAAAACGAGACATGAAGATCGACGACCTCCTGCTGCTGGCCCAGGTGCACAAGGCCGGCTCGCTGTCCGAAGCGGCCCGGCAGCTGGCTCTGCCCAAGGCCACGCTGAGCCGGCGCCTCACGGCGCTGGAGACCTCGGTGGGCGCGCGGCTGTTCGTGCCCGGCGCGGCGCGCATGACGCTGACCGAGCTGGGCGAGCAGCTCGCCGAACGCGCCGCGCGGCATGACGACGACATCGCCGAGACACGCCACTGGCTGGCCTCGCGCGACGCGACGCCGCAAGGCAAGGTGCGCGTGTCGGTGCCGTCGGAGTTCGCGATGCTGGTGCTGGCCGACAGCTTTGCGCGCTTCGTGCGCCGCTACCCGAAGGTGGAGCTGGAGCTGGACACGACGCCGCGCCGCGTGGACCTGTTCAACGAGCCCTACGACGTGGCCGTGCGCATGGGCCCGGTGGACGAACCCGACCTCGTCGCGCGCCAGTTCATGCTGCTGGAACGCGGCCTGTACGCCAGCCCCGTGTACCTGCAGGCCCGCCCCGCGCCGCAGACGCCGGCCGACCTGGCTGACCATGACTTCGTCGTGCTGACGCAGGGCAAGGGCATGTACCGCACGCTGCTGAACGGCAAGCAGACGGCCGAGGTGCAGATGCGCGGGCCGCTGGAGGCCAACTCCATCGGCCTGGTGCTGTCACTGACGCGCGCCGGCGGAGGCATCGCCAGCTTCCCGTTCGGCATGGTGGCCGCCGACGTGGCCGCCGGCACGCTGGTGCCGGTGCTGCCGGAGTGGCGCTACGAGCCGCTGCCGGTGCACCTGCTGACGGCCAGCCGGCGGCTGATGCCGGCCAAGACGCGGGCCTTCATCGACCACCTGTTCGAGACGGTGCCGGAGTGGGCCAAGGGACCATTTCTCGCGGTGCCGTCGAAGTTTTCCGGGCTCGTCGAGCGCAAGCCATGAGGAGGTTCGTCGTTTCGGCGCTTGCATTGCTCGGCGTCGTTGCCGCGGTTGGCCTTCGCAACACCGACCGAGCGGTGGATGAGGCACCGGTTTCTTCAGAGCGAGCCTCCCTGAGCCCCGAGCCTGCGGCGAGCGTCGTAGCCGCTGCATCGACGGTGCAAATGGCAGCTTTAGCAGACACGGCGCCCCCATCGAAGGCGGCCGAGGTCAGTCGCCTCGTGCGAACCGGCACGCCGACTGACGCATGGGCGGCCTACCAGCTGCTTGCCGCCTGCGTTCGCGCGAGGAAGATCGCCGAGCAGTTGCCAACAACGCCGCCCGGCATCACACGCACCTGGATGCGCAAGGAGCCCAAGCCTGGCGTCGTCTGCGGCGACATCAGTCCGGGGCAGATCGCCAGCCGGGCGAGCTACCTGGAACCCGCTGCCAAGGCGGGGCTTGCGGGCGCCGCGATGGCGTTTCTCCGGGAAGGGCCGACGGGCCAGCCAGAGTTGGACGCGGATGCCGCGCCTGACAGCCCGGGGGTGGCCGAGTGGATGCAGCGCTCCAGGTCTTATGTCCGGCAGGCCGCCGAGAACGGGGAGCGGGAAGCCATCTTCAACATGAGCAACTTCCATCAGTTCACGGCGCCAGATCACGCCCAGGCGTTGCGGTACTTCACGGCTTATGTCGAACTCACCCGCGACAGCACGGCACCGCGGCCCGGACGTGACATTACCGATCCGCAGACATTCGCGCTGCTGAAGCAGGGGTTGAGCGACCCACAGATTGCCGAGGCGATGGCTTCCGGGAAGCAGCTGTCCGAGCGGGTTCAGCAACGCCGTTGAGGCCGGCAGGCCGGTGATCTCAGCCGGCCAGCAATGCTCGCAGCCCCGCCTCATCCAGCACCGTGACACCCAGCGTGCGTGCCTTCTCCAGCTTGCTGCCGGCCTCCTCGCCGGCGATGACGTAGCTGGTCTTCTTGGACACCGAGCCGCTGACCTTGCCGCCGGCGTCCTCGATCAGCGCCTGCGCCTCGTCGCGGGACAGCGTGGGCAGCGTGCCGGTCAGCACCAGCGTCTTGCCCAGCAGCGGGCGCGGCCGGTCGTCGCCCTCGCCTTCGCTTTCCTTCGGCTGAACACCGGCCGCCAGCAGCTGCTCGACGACCTCGACGTTGTGCGGCTGCGCGAAGAAGGTGTGGATGCTGGCCGCGACGATGGGGCCCACGTCGGGCACCTCCAGCAGTTGCTCGACGCTGGCGCCCATCAGCTTGTCCAGCGTGCCGAAGTGGCGCGCCAGGTCCTTGGCCGTCGTCTCGCCCACCTGCCGGATGCCCAGCGAGAACAGGAAGCGCGCCAGCGTCGGCGTCTTGCTCTTCTCCAGTGCATCGACGATGTTCTGCGCGCTCTTCTCGGCCATGCGGTCCAGCGCCGCCAGCTTGGCCACACCCAGCTTGTAGAGGCCCGGCAGGCTAAGCACGATGCCGCTGTCCACCAGCTGCTCCACCAGCTTGTCGCCCAACCCCTCGATGTCCATCGCACGGCGGCCGGCGAAGTGCAGCAGGGCCTGCTTGCGCTGCGCCGGGCAGAACACGCCGCCGGTGCAGCGGTAGTCCATGCCGCCGCGCTCGCGTGCGGCCTCGCTGTTGCACACGGGGCAGGCGCGCGGCATGTGGAAGTTGGGCACGTAGCGCGCGCGCTCGCCCGGCACGCGGCCGACGACCTCGGGGATCACGTCACCGGCGCGGCGGATGATGACCTGGTCGCCCACGCGCACGCCCTTGCGGCGCATCTCGAACAGGTTGTGCAGCGTCGCGTTGCTGACCGTCGTGCCGCCGACGAACACCGGGTCGAGCCGCGCCACCGGCGTCAGCTTGCCGGTGCGGCCCACCTGGATGTCGATGGCCAGCAGCGTCGTGACCTGCTCCTGCGCCGGGTACTTGTGCGCGACGGCCCAGCGCGGTTCGCGGGTCTTGAAGCCCAGCCGCGCCTGCAGCTCGCGTGAATTGACCTTGTAGACGACGCCGTCGATGTCGAACGGCAAAGCATCCCGCTTGGCGGCCATGGCCTGGTGGAACTGCACGAGGCCGGCATGGCCCTGCGCCACCACGCGGTCACCGTTGACCGGCAGCCCAAAGCCGGCGAGTGCATCCAGCAGGCCGGCATGCGTGGCCGGGATGTCCCAGCCCTGCACTTCGCCCAGGCCGTAGGCGTAGAAGCACAGCGGCCGCTGGCGCACCAGCGCCGGGTCCAGCTGGCGGATGGCGCCGGCCGCCGTGTTGCGCGGGTTCACGAAGGTCTTCTCTCCCTTTTCGCGCTGGCGCTCGTTGAGCTTCTCGAAGTCGTCGCGGCGCATGTAGACCTCGCCGCGCACCTCCAGCACGGCCGGCGCGTCTCCCTGGAGGCGCAGCGGGATCTGGCCGATGGTGCGCACGTTCTGCGTGACGTCCTCCCCCGTCTCGCCGTCGCCGCGCGTGGCGGCCTGCACCAGCACGCCGTGCTCGTAGCGCAGGCTCATGGCCAGGCCGTCGAACTTCAGCTCGGCGGCGTACTCGACGGGCGCGTCGGCCTCGGTCAGCGCCAGCTCGCGGCGCACGCGGGCGTCGAACGCGATGGCGCCGCCCTCGGTGGTGTCGGTCTCGGTCGTGATGGACAGCATGGGCACCACGTGGCGCACCGGCGTCAGCCCGGGCAGCACCGCGCCGATGACGCGCTGGGTGGGCGAATCGGCCGTTAGCAGCTCGGGGTGCGCAGCCTCCAGGGCCTGCAGCTGGGCGAACAGCTTGTCGTACTCGGCGTCCGGCAGTGCGGGCGCGTCGAGCACGTAGTAGAGATGGGCGTGGTGGTTGAGCTGGGCGCGCAACTCGGCGGCGCGTTGGGCGGGCGTGGCGGAGGCGTCGGTCATGCCGGCATTGTCGCGGGCCGCGGCGACGAGAATCGGCAGCATGGCCACGTTCCCCCTGCTCCACGCCGGCCCCGCGGTCGGGTTCGACCAGCCCTTCGACATGCTGCTGGCCTGCCACGAGCGCGTACAGCGCAGCCTGGACCTGCTGCTGCGCCTGCAGGCCCACGCGGCCCGGCATGGCGCCGACACGCAGGCCCGCGACGCTGCGCGCGACGTGCTGCGCTACTTCGACCTGGCCGGCCCCAAGCACCACGAGGACGAGGAGCGCCACGTGCTGCCGCGGCTGCGCGCCGCCGGGCGTGAGGCGCTGGCGCAGCGGCTGGCCGACGACCATGCCGAGATGACGCGACAGTGGGCCGCGCTGCGCCCCGCCCTTGCCGGCCTCGCCGCGGGTGAGGCGACGCCGCTGGACGCCGATGCCTGCCAGGCCTATGCCGCGCTGTACGCCGAGCACATGCGCGCCGAGGAAGGCGAGGCCTTTCCGCTGGCGGCGCGGGGGCTCGCCGACGATGCACTGGCGGCGATGGGCAGCGAGATGGCGGCCCGGCGCCGCGGATGACGCCCGGGGCCTAGTCGGCGAAGCGTTCGCGGATCTGCCGGCGCGCGGCGTCGTCGCCCAGCAGCGCCTCCACGCAGGCGCCGTCGATGAGCCCGCGCGCCGCCTGGCTGCGCAGTTCCTCGGCGCAGCGCGCCTCGTCCCACGGCTGCTTGTAGGGCCGGGTGGACGACAGCGCGTCGTACATGTCGGCCACGGCGACGATGCGGGCAGGCACCGGGATCTCGGCCATCTGCAGGCCGCGCGGATAGCCGCTGCCGTCGCCGCGTTCGTGGTGGCCCGCCACGACGTCGCGCATGATGATGGCCGCCGTGTCGCCCTGCAGGCCGAGGTCGGCCACGATGTGGTCGATGAGCTGCTCGCCGATGGCGACGTGCTGCTGCATCAGCCGCCACTCGTCGGCATCGAGCTTGCCGGGCTTGAGCAGGATCGCATCGGGAATGCCCACCTTGCCGATGTCGTGCAGCGGCGCGAACAGGTGCAGGTACTCGATGGTCTCGTCGGTCAGGCCATAGCGGTCAGCCACGCCGCGCGCGATGAGGCGCGAGTACTTGGCCATGCGCTCCAGATGCCGGCCGGTCTCCACGTCGCGGATGCGGGCCAGGCCGGTGGCGATGTCGACCGCGCCGATCAGGTGGTGCACGGCCGAGAGCCGCAGCAGGTAGAGCTGCGAAATGATGTCGGCGAACTGGTCCAGCACGCCGCGCACCGGCGGCGTGAAGGCGGCGGGCTGCGTCGAGTCGAAGAACAGGAAGGCCGACAGCTCCGCACCGCGGAAGATCGGCAGCGTGTAGCTGCTGCGGTAGTGCTGCGACTTGAGCCAGCCGGTGTGCGTGCTGGCGGCGTGGAAGGCCTCGTCGATGTCGTCCACCACGCGGGCCGTGCGGCCGTCGCGCAGCGCGATGAGCGAGGGGACGTCGCTCAACCGGGCCTCGTGGCGCTGCAGCGTGGGGCCGCCTTCGTTGCTGCTGGCAAAGGTCTTGAGCAGGTCGGTCTCGGGGTCGTACAGCGCCAGCGCGATGCGGCCGATGGACGGGTAGCGCGCCAGCAGGATGCTGTGCAGGCTGCGGATGCGCTCGCCGAGGCCCGAGCGCTCGATCTCCGCGCGGTTGAGCACCTGCTCCGATGTCCTCATCACGCTCCCCTTCGTGGCGACCGGGCCATGTTAGGGGCCGGGTCAGGCGCCGGGGCGCGTCACCAGCGCCCTTCGACACCGATACGACAGCTGCGCGGCAATTCTTCCCAGGCGAACAGGCTGGACTTGGCGGCGAGCCGCGTGTTCGTGACGTTATCAATACCGGCGCGCAGGGTCAGGCCATGCCCCAGCGCGACGCTGGCATGCAGGTTGGCCAGCGTGACCCGCGGCACGGCCTGCGGCGGCTGGCCCGCTACCGTGGCGGCCAGGCGCAGGCCGCTCTGCGTCGTCACGTCGCCACCGGCCTGCCAGGCGCCCCGCCGCCAGTCGGCCCGCAGGCCCCAGGTGGTGCGGGCGCGCTTTTCCAGCCACACGCCGCGGCCGTCGTGGGCGCTCAGCAGGCCGGCCTGGGCCTGCAGCGTCCAGCTGCCGCTGCGCCAGCCGGCAGCGGCCTCCAGCCCCTGCAGCACGGCCGTGTCGATGTTGCGGAACTGGTAGGTGCCGCTGGCCGGCGAGCCGCTGAGCAGCACGGGCACGATGAGGTGGCGGATACGGTTGCGGAACAGCGTGACGGAGGCGCCGGCCTGCGGGGCGTCCCAGGCCACCGTGGCCTCGGCGTTGTCGTTGGTTTCGGGCTGCAGGCCGGCCTGGCCGACGTAGGTGTTGGGGCCCTCGTCTTCCCGGTAGTCGGGGTTGATCTGCTTGAGCGTGGGCGCCTTGAAACCGTGGCCCACGCCGCCCTTGACGACCCAGCCGGCCACGGGCTTCCAGACGGCGTACAGCCGCGGGCTGAACTCCGTGCCGAAGCGGCTGGCGTGGTCGGCGCGCGCACCGGCGGTCAGGCTCAGCGCCGGCGTCAGGCGGGCTTCGTCCTGCAGGTACACGCCGGTGTGCGTGGCGCTGGCGTGGCCGCCGGGCAGGCCGGCGTTGGTCAGCCGCTCGTCGCGCAGCTCGAAGCCGCTCGTCAGCAGCTGGGCGGTGCCCATGGGCGCGCTGGCCTGGCCCTCCAGCACGCGGTCGGTCAGCGAGTTGGGGCGCAGCGAGGCGACGCCGTTGGTCTTCACGTTGCTGACCGCCAGGCGGTTCTCGTAGACGCGCAGCAGCGTCTCGCGGCCTGCGCCCCAGTCGGCGTCCCACTGCAGCGCGGTGTGGTCGCGCACGAGGTGGTGCTGGCTCTGGTGGTAGCGCTTCTGGCCCGAGCGCTCGCGGGCGTCCAGCCAGCGCTGCTCGTCGCCATGGCGGGCGTCCAGCGCGAGGCGTTGGCCAGGGGCTGCGTGCCACTGCAGCTTGAGGGCAGCCTCGCGCGGCTGGCGCCCCTCGACGGCGGTGATGTGCGCATCGGCCGCCGTCGGCGTGGCCTCGCGCCGCGCGTCGCTCAGCGCCAGGCCGAAGTCCACCGCGCTGCCGAAGCTGCCGCGCAGCGCCGCGCCCAGCCGGTGGCCGCTGCCGCCGCCCTGGCCGCGGCGCCCCTCGGTGAAGGCGCGGGCCTGCAGTTCGCCCGTCAGCGGTTCGGTGATGACGTTGATGACGCCGCCCAGCGCCTCGGCGCCGTACAGCACCGACATGGGCCCGCGCACGACCTCGATGCGGGCGATGTCCACGGCGCCGGTCCAGTCGAGCTGGAAGTCGGACGAGCCGACCAGCCCGTCGCTGGCCGAGATGCGCTGGCCGTCCACCAGCACGAGCACGTGGCGCGGGTCCATGCCGCGCAGCGACAGCGACTTGCGCCCGCCGGTGGGCCGGCCGAAGGCGGTGACGCCGGGCTCCACGCGCAGCGCCTGCAGCAGGTTGTCGGTGCCGCGCTGGGCCACGGTCTCGGCGTCGACGACGGTGATGGCCGCCGGCGCGTCGGCCAGCGGCATGGCGTGGCGCGTGGCGCTGACGACGATGCGCGGCAGCGCCTCGGGGCTCTCGGCGGCCAGCGCCGCGCCGCCACCCAGTGACAGCAGCGCCAGCGCAGACAGGGGCAGGCGGGGAAGGTGCAGTGTGGTGTTCATGGCCCGCAGCATTGCGCCGGGCGATGTGCCAGACCTTGACCGAGTTCAAGACGCACGGCGCCCGCCGCGCGCGGCTTGATCCACGTCAACACGCCCGCAACGGCGGCGAAAACTTGAACCCGGTCAAGGAAGCCGCGCACGGCTGCTTCGAGCATGGCGCCATTCCCACTGCAAGGAGTTCCGATGAGATCCCCCCTCCCCTACCTTCCCCGCGTCGCGCTGCTGGCCGCCAGCCTGCTGTTCGCCTGGCCGCTCGCCACGATGGCGCAGGCCGCGGCCGATGGCGCCAAGAAGGACGTGCTGCCCGCCGAGGTGAAGTACCACTCCGGCCCCTCGCCCGTGGGCGCCGTGCCCATGGTGGAGAGCCGCAACCCCAAGGCCCCGCCGATGACGCAGGCCGAGTTCGACGTGGCTCGCCGCATCTACTTCGAGCGCTGCGCCGGCTGCCACGGCGTGCTGCGCAAGGGCGCCACCGGCAAGCCGCTGACGCCCGACATCACGATCGGTAAAGGCACCGACTACCTGAAGGTGTTCATCGCCTACGGCAGCCCGGCCGGCATGCCCAACTGGCAGACGAGTGGCGAGATGACCGAGGAACAGGTCGACATCATGGCCCGCTACATCCAGCACGAGCCGCCGACGCCGCCCGAGTTCTCGATGGCCGACATGAAGGCGACGTGGAAGGTCATCGTGCCGCCCGAGGCGCGGCCGAAGAAGAAGGAGAACGCCTTCAACATCGCCAACATCTTCAGCACCACGCTGCGCGACACCGGCGAGGTGGCGCTGATCGACGGCGACACCAAGCAGATCATCAACATCGTCAAGACCGGCTACGCGGTGCACATCTCGCGCACGTCGGCGTCCGGGCGCTACCTCTACGTGATCGGGCGCGACGCCAAGATCAACATGATCGACCTGTGGATGGCCAAGCCCGACAACGTCGCCGAGGTGCGCGTGGGGCTGGAAGCGCGCTCGGTGGACACGAGCAAGTTCAAGGGCTTCGAGGACAAGCTGGCCATCGCCGGCAGCTACTGGCCGCCGCAGTACACGATCATGAAGGGCGACACGCTGGAGCCGCTGAAGATCGTCTCCACCCGCGGCAACACGGTGGACAAGCAGGAGTACCACCCCGAGCCCCGCGTGGCCTCCATCGTGGCCAGCCACTACAAGCCCGAGTTCGTCGTCAACGTGAAGGAGACCGGGCAGACGCTGCTGGTGGACTACAGCAACGTCGACGCGCTGAAGGTGACCACCATCGGCACCGCGCGCTTCCTGCACGACGGCGGGCTGGACTCCACGCACCGCTACTTCATGGTGGCAGCCAACCAGAGCAACAAGATCGCCGCAGTGGACCTGAAGGAAGGCAAGCTCGCCAAGCTCATCGACGTGGGCAAGATCCCGCACCCGGGCCGCGGCGCCAACTTCGTGCATCCGCAGTACGGCCCGGTGTGGAGCACCGGCCACCTGGGCGACGACACGATCTCGCTGATCGGCACGGACCCCGACAAGCACCCGGCCCAGGCCTTCAAGGTGGTGGCCACGCTGAAGGGCCAGGGCGGCGGCTCGCTGTTCCTGAAGAGCCACCCCAAGAGTCGGCACCTGTACGTGGACACGCCGCTCAACCCCGATCCGGCGGTGGCGCAATCGGTGGCGGTGTTCGACGTGAAGGCGCTGGACAAGGGCTACACGGTGCTGCCCATCGCGCAGTGGGCGGGCCTCACGGACGACGGCGCCAAGCGCGTCGTGCAGCCGGAGTTCAACAAGGCGGGTGACGAGGTGTGGTTCTCGGTCTGGTCGGCCAAGGACAAGCAGTCGGCACTGGTCGTGGTGGACGACAAGACGCTGAAGCTGAAGGCCGTCATCAAGGACCCGCGCCTGATCACGCCCACCGGCCACTTCAACATCAACAACACCCAGCAAGACATCTACTGAGGTCGCACCATGAGAAAGACGCTGCTCATCACCGCGCTGCTGGCCCTCGCCAGCGGCGCCCAGGCCGGCCCCGACGAGGCCCTGACCAAGGCCGGCTGCGTGGCCTGCCACGCGCAGGATAAGAAGCTCGTCGGCCCGGCCTTCAAGGACATCGCCGCCAAGTACCGCGGCCAGAAAGACGCTGCCGCGCAGCTCGCCGACAAGGTGCGCAAGGGCGGCAAGGGCGCGTGGGGGCCCATCCCGATGCCGCCCAACGGCGCCGACAAGATCGCCGATGCCGACCTGAAGGCGGCGCTGGAGTGGGTGTTGGCGCTGTGAGGCGCTGACTACGCCCCGGCCACGTGGCGCGCGAGCGCCGCGGGGTCGGGCAGGTGGATGTCGCGCCGGTCGACGCGCAGCAGGCCGGCGCTTTCCAGCTCGTGCAGCACGCGGGAGAAGTACTCGGGCGTCAGCGACAGCAGCGACGCCACCGTCGCCTTGGCCGCCGGCAGGCTCACCACCGCGGGCCCCGGCTCATCGGGGTTCACGTCGCGCAGCAGATAGCCCACCACGCGCTGCAGCCCCGACTGCAACGCGCTGGCCTGCACGTCCTGCACCAGGCCGTGCAGACGGCGCGACAGGCCGGCCAGCATGCCCATCGCGAACGCCGCGTCACGCTGCACCTCCTGCAGCAGCGCCTGCCGCGGCACCTGCACGAGCAGCGTGTCCTGCAGGGCCTGGGCATGCACCGGGCAGGGCCGCTCCATGAACACCAGCGCCTCGGCAAAGCTTTGGCCGGGGCCGACGAGTTCGATGACCTTCTCGTGACCGTTGGGCGCCGTCATGTACAGCCGCACCTGACCGCGGGCCACGATGAACACCGCGTCGCAGCGCGAGCCGGCCCACAGCACCGGCTCGCCGCGGGCGGCGCTCGCCAGCCGGCACGTGGCCGCCAGGCGCAGCAGCGCGGCCTCGTCCACATCGACGAACAGGGGCTGGCTGCGCAGGAACTGGGGGATGTTGAAGGGGGCGAGCATGGCGGCGGCTTGTCGGGGCGGGATGCTGCCGGCGCGCGTGCCCGGCCTCGTTGATCCGCATCAACAGAAGCCGTCGTGCGCGCAGCGCGTGTGGTTCCTCGTCAGCGCATGCTGCGCAAATACGCCAATGAACGTTGCAAAACTACATTTCATTTACTGTTCACGAAGAAGGTATCCGCATGAGTCACACAAGGAGACGCCCATCTTCTAGGGGTGATTGGAAATAGTTAGTAGTTTTCCTACTTCTTACGCCTGAGCTTCTGCCTAGAGTGCAAGCACTTGCCGGGATGACCCCGGCAACGCGGCCAGGGCATGCAGTCGATCGGCCGGCCACAGCCGCCCCGCACCGAGGGCGGCAGCAACACACCGGAGACAGACCATGCACACGCTGCCCACGAGCCGCCGGCTCGCCCACGCCCTGACGGCCACCGCCGCGGCGGCCCTCGCCACCCTTACCTCGCCGGCACAGGCGCTCAACCCGAACTCGACGTCTGTGCAGATGTTCGAGTGGAGCTGGCCCGACATCGCCACCGAATGCACGCAGTGGCTGGGCCCCAAGGGCTTCGGCGGCGTGCAGATCTCGCCGCCACACGCATCCAAGAACGCCAACGGCTGGTGGGGCGTCTACCAGCCGGTGAACTACAAGAACCTCACCAGCCGCATGGGCACGCCCGCGCAGCTTCAAAGCATGATCAGCGCCTGCCACGCCGCCGGCGTACGCGTCTATGCCGACATCGTCGTCAACCAGATGGCCGATGGCAGCGGCACCGCCACCGACGGCTCGACCTGGAACGCCGCGACGCTGAGCTACCCCTTCTTCAGCGCCAGCGACTTCCACGCCAACTGCAACATCAACAACAGCGACTACGACACGCCGGCGGGCCGCAGCAACGTGCAGAACTGCCGCCTGGGCGGCCTGCCCGACCTGGCCACCGAGAGCAGCTACGTGCAGGGCCAGATCGCCAGCTACCTGAAGGCACTGCTGGCCATGGGCGTCGACGGCTTCCGCATCGACGCGGCCAAGCACATGCCCGCCAGCGCCTGGACGGCCATCATGGCCAACGTGAAGGCGGCCTACCCGCAGACGCTGCAGGGCGAGCCCATCTGGGTCACGCAGGAGATCATCAACGACGGCGAGGTGGACCGGCCCAGCTACTTCCCCATCGGCACCCTCAACGAGTTCCAGTTCACATCGGCCATGCGCGACGTGTTCCGCAACAACAACGGCCTGAACCTGGCCAGCATCCCGTCCGTGATGGGCACCTGGGGTAACTGGGGCGGCAGCTGGGGCTTCATCCAGCCGCAGAACGCCACCGTCTTCATCACCAACTGGGACACCGAGCGCAACGGCGGCTCGCTGAACATCAACAACGCCGCCGGCAACGACGGCGCCAACCAGCGCTACACGCTGGCCAACATCTTCATGCTGGCCCAGGGCTACGGCGAGAGCCAGCTGTACTCGGGCTTCAAGTTCAGCAACACCGACGCCGACCGCCCCACCGCCAGCCCCTACAACGGCGGCGTGCCGCAGATCAACGTGGTGTGGGACTTCGCGCACCGCTGGACGCCGCTGGCCAACATGGTGGGCTTCCGCAACGCCGCCACGGGGCAACCGCAGCAGAACTGGATCGTCGGCAACAACGGCAACCAGGTCGCGTTCAGCCGCGGCAACGTCGGTTTCGTCGCGCTGAACAACAGCGGCAGTGCCTGGACGCGCACGTTCGCCACCGGCCTGCCCGCCGGCACCTACTGCAACGTCATCAACGGCACCAAGAACGCCGCTGGCACCGGCTGCACCGCCGACACGGTGACGGTGGACGCCAGCGGCAACGCCAGCTTCACGGTGCCCGCCAACAACAGCGGCGGCAACCCGGCCGTCGCGATCTACACCGGCCAGAAGACCGGCAGCGGCGGCGGCACCGGCAACTGCGCGGTGACGTTCACCATCGCCAACGCCAACACCACGTTCGGCCAGAACCTGCGCGTCGTCGGCAGCATCAGCGGCCTGGGGGCGTGGGCGCCGGCCTCGGGCTTCGCGCTGACCATCCAGGGCTCCGGCGCCAACGTGCCATGGACCGGCACCGTCAGCCTGCCGGCCGGCACGGCCATCCAGTACAAGTACGTGAAGTGGAACGGCTCGACCGCCGTCTGGGAAAGCAACCAGGCCACCGGCAGCGGCAACCGCGAGTTCACGAGCTGCGCCAGCGGCTCTCAGGCCCGCAGCGACGGCAATTTCAAGCCTTGAGAGACGAGGCTCCGACGTGGTGCAGCCGCTTCATTCAATGTGTCGTCGGGTGATCATGACCTGGTCGACGCGGTAGCTGTCCACGTCGACCACCTCGAAGCGCCAGCCCTCCCACTCGACGACATCGGTGCGCCGCGGAATGCGGCGCAGCATCACCATCAGGAAGCCGGCCAGCGTGTCATAGGTGCCGGCATGCGGCCAGCCATCGATGCCCAGCGACCGCTCCACGTCGGGGATGGGCGTGATGCCGTCGGCCAGGAAGGAGCCATCCTCGCGGCGCACGATCTGCTCCTCGTCATGCGGCGCCACCAGCGCGCCCATGACGGTGCTCATCACGTCGTTCAACGTGACGACACCGACGACGCGGCTGTACTCGTTGACGATGACGGCAAAGTCCTCGTGCGCCTCGCGGAACTGCGTCAGCATCTCGGCCATCGTCAGCCGGTCCGGCACGATGAGCACCTTCTTGACCAGCACGCCGCTGTCCGTGCGCAGCGACAGCGGCTCGTCCCGCAGCACGCGCTGGAACAGGTCGGTCGCATCCACGTAGCCCACCACCTCGTCGATGTCGCCGTCGCAGACGAGGTAGGTCGAGTGCGGCGCGTCGGCGATGCGGTTGCGGATCAGCGCGTCATCGTCGTCGCGCGAGAAGAACACGATGCGCTCGCGGTTGGTCATCACCGTCTCGACGGTGCGCGTGTCCAGCTCGAACACGTTCTCGATGACCTGCTGCTCCTCGTCGGCGACGACGCCGGCCTGGTAACCCGCCTCGGTCAGCGCCAGGATGTCGCGGTGGCTGATGGTCTCGTCGCGCTTGGCCGGCAGGCCCAGCAGCCGGATCAGCCCCTCGGTGATGCTGCTGAAGAACCAGGCCAGCGGCTTCAGCAGCCGGCACAGCAGCAGCATCGGCCCCACCAGCGCCATCGCCACGCGCTCGGGCTCGTTCATGGACAGCCGCTTGGGCACGAGGTCGGCCATGACGATGAACAGCGCCGTGATGCTGACGAACGATGCCGCGAAACCCAGCGTAGCCGCCAGATCGGGCGCCACGACGACACGCAGCGCCGACTCAAAATGCGGCGTGAACGCCCCCTCGCCGACGATGCCGGCCAGGATGGCGACCGTGTTGACGCCGATCTGCACGACGGTGAAGTAGTCGCCCGGGTGCTCCTGCACGGCCAGTACCCTGGCCGCGCGGGGGTCGCCGCCGTCGGCGCGCTGCTGCAGGTTGAGCCGCCTCGACGCCGCGAGCGACAGCTCGGCCATCGAGAAGAAGGCGCTGGCGGCGATCAGGAGGGCAATCAGCAGCAGGCTGAAGCTCAAGCGGGCTCCGAGGAATGACGGGCATCCAGTCTAGACGCCCTCACCCCGGTTGTTGGCAAGCGCAACGCGGTGCGCGCCAGGTGCCGGCTCAGGCCTGCGGCCGACCGTCGTGGGCCGCGCGCAGCTTGCGCACATAGTCGCGCAGGCTGGGCGAATGCGTGGCCGCCTGCTGGCGCAGTTGCTGCACATGCTTCATGGCCGCCACACTGCTGGCCACCGGCATGTAGGCCGTCTGCCCGATGCCATGCTCGGGCAGCCAGTGCAGCCCGGCCATGATGAACAGCCAGTTGTGCGCGCCGAACAGCGAGATGCGGTGACGCATGTCACTGGGCGACGGGAGCTTGGCCTCCCACAGCTGCAGCGTGGACACCAGCGACGCCGGCAGCGCCACTTCCTCGGTGATGCGCCGCCAGAACGTGCTGTCGCGCCGCTGCGAGAGCACGTAGTGCAGCAGGACGAAGTCGCGCAACTCCTCGTAGATCTCCGCCATCAGCTGGTTCACGCGGGCGCGGCAGCGCTCCAGCCCAGCGGGCGCGGGCAGGTGGTCGACGAACAGTTGCAGCGCGTACTCGATCAGGTAGATGGCCGTGGACTCCAGCGGTTCGATGAAGCCGCCGGCCAGGCCCAGGGCCATACAGTTGCCTTGCCAGCTGCGCTGATGCCGGCCGACCCGCATCTTCAGCACACGTGGATCGGCCAGCGACTCGCGCCCGGCCATCTGGCGCTTCAGCGTGGCCAGCGCCTCTTCGTCACTGCAGTCGGCCGACGAATACACATAACCCGCGCCGGTGCGTGATTGCAGGTCGATCTCCCACGTCCATCCCGCCGCCTGGGCTGTGGCCGTCGTGTAGGAGCGCATCGGCGCGTTCGCCTCGGCGTACGCCCAGGGCATGGCCACGGCGCGGTCGCAGGGCAGCAGGTCGGCGTACGACTCCCACGGCACCTCCAGCGACTTGCCCAACAGCAGCGAATGGAAGCCGCTGCAGTCAAAGAAGAAATCGCCCGCCAGCCGCGTGCCATCGGCCAGGCCCAGGCTCTCGACGCCGTCGGCGTTGCGCTTCACGTCCACCACGTCACCGACGATGTGCTCGACGCCGCGCTCGATGGCGGTCTTCTTCAGCAGCGCGGCCAGCTTGATTGCGTCGAGATGGTAGGCATAGGTGACGGGGGCCTGGAAATCCGGCGCCGCCATGGGCTTGGGCGACGCGTTGACATCGAACAGTGCCGTCTGCGCCAGGCAGGCATCGGCCAGCGGGGGCACGCTGGCGCCGCGCTGCTTCAGGTTCATCCAGTGCGCGGCCATCGAATAGCCGTCGTACGGCGTGATGCCGTCGAAGGGGTGGTCGTAGCGATCGTTGCCCGCATCGCCGCCCTCGCGCCAGCCGACGAAGCGGATGCCGTTCTTCAACCCCGCGTCGCAGGCCGTGAACAACGCGGACTCGCCGATGCCCAGCGCGGCCAGCGTGCCGCGCAGCGTGGGGACGGTGGCTTCGCCGACGCCGATGGTGCCGATCTCGCGGGACTCCACGAGGCGGATGCGTACGCCGGCCTCGGGGTTGCCGGCCAGCGTGCGTTGCAGGTAGCAGGCCGCCAGCCAGCCGGCTGTGCCGCCGCCGACGATGACGATGTTGCGGGTGTACATGGAGCGCTCCGGAAAAGGGGCGTCAGGCAGCGACGGCAGGCGGCCGCACGAACAGGCGCTGGGTCAGTCGTGCCGTCTCCATCGTGTGGTTGGCCTGCACGTCGCGCATGTCGATGGAATGGAAGGCATTGCCGGGATACATGACCAGCCGGTTGTAGCACCCCGCCATCGTGTGCAGCCGCTCCCAGATGCCGTCCTGCTCGATGGCATAGGTGGTCGGCTGGGTGCTGGCACCGTGCTCGCGCAGCCAAGCGTTGTACTCGTCCGTCTCGGCCTGCGTGCGCAGCATGGCCTTGCCGGTGGGCACGTGGCGAAACAGGCAGGTGCCGATTTCCAGGTGCGGGTTCAGGTAGACGATGCCGGCGACGAGCTGGCCGTCGATGTGCGGGTGCTTCTGGTCGGCCAGCATCTCGGCGGCCGGCGTCGTGACGATGGAGAAGTCCGACGTGAAGTGCTCGGGCCGCAGCCCCGGCGTGCCCAGCGCGCCGAGCAGGCGGCCAAGCTGCTCGAACAGCGGCGTCAGCGCCTGCGGCGGGATGGTGCTGTGCAGGCCCGGGTAGTAGGCCAGCGAGCTGTCGTAGCTGCCGCGCAGCGCGAGCTGGCGGACGGCCTCGGGGTCTTCGTAGAAGTTGTCGACGACGAGGACGGGGCAGTCCTCGCCGACCGATTCGATCCGCAGCTCAGCCGCGGCGTTGAGGCGAAAGACCTGCTCCAGCACGGCCGGGCAGTCAGGACTTGCGGCGGCGGCGCGTGAAGCAGGCGCCTGTCAGCGCAGCGGCGCCCACCAGCGCCACCGTGCCAGGCTCCGGCAGGCCACGCTGCGGCTCTTCCACCAGCAGGTTCAGCGAGGCCGACAGCACGCGGAACTGCCCCACCGACGCGCCCACGTTGAAGCTCAGCACGCCGTCACCCTGGAGGTCGGCCAGGGCCGCCATGTCCAGCCCGAGACTCGTCTGCAGCTCGCCTTGCAAAGCCTCGTACACGTCGCGCTGGCGGTTGTAGTAGGTCGTGTAGCCGTTGCCGTTGCTGTACTGGCCTTCGTAGTTGTTGCCGCCGTAGCCGGTGCTCGACGTGATCCACTGGTCCACGACGTCGCTGGCCGTGGCGTTGCCGGCGGCGACGGTCATCTTGTCGGCCACGGTGTCACGGTGTTGCACGTCACCGGAGCGGAGCTGTTCCGTGTAGGTCGCGTAGACGGGGTAGTAGTAGCAGCTGCTGCCGCCCCACCACGAGTAATAGCAACCACCGTAGGCGTAGTAGGTGTAACCGTAGGACGAGATCGTCTCGTAGTTGCCAAAGACAGGCCCGGTCGTGCTGTTGTACGAGGCATCGGAGATGCCGTAGACGACCAGCGTGCCCGACAGCGCGGTGCCGCCCGCCACGCCCTGCGCCGCCAGCGCAGCATTGACGTCGAACTGGAAGCTTGCGGAATTGCCGTTGAGCACTTGCCCCAGGGTCATGGTCTGGGAGACCGTCACCGGTGATGCCTGTGCGGCCAGCGCGGAACCCACCGCCAACGCCGTCGCCGAAAGTTTCAAAATCGCCATGTGCCCCTCGCTCCGTTATCCCTAGTTATAGGGGGTTGAGTGTCGAGGCAATCGGCGAAAAGTCAGTCGGTCATATCCCCCACTTCACGGGGTGATCGCGTGTGGCGCCGGTCGCCACAGCGCGTCTACCGTGACTTTTGCGCAGGGTGGATCAGCTGAACAGCCGTCGCGCCGCCGGGGAGCCGGCGGCCAGATCCCGCTCGGCCAGCGCCTCGTAGAGCTTCTTCAGCTCGACGTCGATGGCCGCGAACGCGTGCAGGCCCAGCACCTGGCCGCGGTCGTCGCAGACCTCGGCCTCCAGGTCGCGCGCCAGCGCACGCGCAGCTTCCTGCCAGGCCGCGAAGGGCTCGGCCTCGGCGGGCGTCTGCGGCACGTCCAGCGCCAGCGTCAGCTCGCGCAGCGACAGCGCCTCGGGGTCCTCGGCCAGCGCGGCCTGGGCGTCGAACTGCAGCGTCAGCACCGGCGGCGCGCCCTCCTCGGCCGACGGCAGCACCAGCCGGCCCGGCAGCGCGCCCGCCACGAAGCCATGCCGCGCGGCGGACTGCTGCACGAAGCCCGGCGTCCAGGCGGTGGCCCTGGCGCGCAGCAACAGCGCCAGCTGCGCGTCGTGGCTGGCGGCGAACTGGTCCAGCTCACGGGCGCGTGCCACGACGTCCAGCATGTCGGGGAACTGCACGAAGCCGCCGACGCCGTCGGCAAACGCCTGGATCTTCTGCACGAACTCCGAGTACTCGATCTCGGTCATCGCGCCACTGCGGTTGGCCATCTTCAGGCCGGCCTGGAACTCGCCGTAGCGCCGCCCCGGCGACGGCAGCTCCCAGTCGCCGCTGCCAGCGTTCAGGCCCTCGATCTGGAAGGGCTTGGTACCGGCGCGGTGGCTGCCGGGCTGGTGCTGCAGCGCCAGCTCGCCGGACACCGGCGACTCGACGGTGATGGTGGCGATGGCGTCGATCAGCGCGTCGATGCGGGCCGACGGCCGGCGCACGGGCCGGGCCACGGCGGGCAGGTTCACATCCATGGCATCCGGCTCGACCACGGCGTCAGTCTCAGCGGCAGCCGGCGGCGCATCGAAGCTGGGCTCCTCCATCGGCGGCAGCGCGCGCTTGGGGCCGGCCTTGCGCGCCGTCCAGGCGCCGTGGGCGACGACACCGGCGAGCACGACGCCCCCGGCCATCGCGAGAAGTTCAGTCAGGGTGACGCTCATCTATTGATCCATTCTGCATTCGGGCCGAGCGCAGGGCCGCTCCCAAGCCGGCCCGCTTTGGCGATGCACCTGCCGGTCGATCCGGCGGGCATCGCTGTCCCCGCGGGGGACCGACCGGGCTTGCCCGCGTTCAGCGCGGCAAGACCGGGCGAGGGGCTCACGTCTCGGCCATGGCCAGGGCCTTGTCCATGTCCACCGCGACGATGCGCGAGACGCCCTGCTCCTGCATCGTCACCCCAATCAGTTGTTCAGCCATTTCCATCGCAATCTTGTTGTGCGAGATGAAGAGGAATTGCGTGCCGCTGCTCATCTTGCTGACGAGCTTGGCGTAGCGCTCGGTGTTGGCGTCATCCAGCGGCGCGTCCACCTCGTCCAGCAGGCAGAACGGCGCCGGGTTGAGCTGGAAGATCGCGAACACCAGCGCGATCGCGGTCAGCGCCTTCTCGCCGCCGGACAGCAGATGGATGGTGCTGTTCTTCTTGCCCGGCGGCTGCGCCATGACCTGCACGCCGGCGTCCAGGATTTCCTCGCCCGTCATCACCAGCCGCGCCTGCCCGCCGCCGAACAGCTCGGGGAACATGCGGCCGAAGTGTTCGTTGACCTGGTTGAAGGTGGAACCCAGCAGGTCGCGCGTCTCCAGGTCGATCTTGTGGATCGCGTCTTCCAGCGTCTTGATCGCGGCGTTCAGGTCGGCGCACTGCGCGTCCAGGAAGGTCTTGCGCTCGCGCGCCGCGGTCAGCTCGTCCAGCGCCGCGAGGTTGACCGCACCGAGTGCGGCGATCTCGCGGTTGATGCGGTCGATCTCGCCCTGCAGGCCGTAGAGCTTCACGCCGCCTTCCTCGATGGACCGGGCCAGCGCCTCCTGATCAACAGCCGCCGCCTCCAGCTGCTCGCGGTACTGCGCGCCGCCCAGCTGCGCGGCCTGTTCTTCCAGCTGCAGCTTGGTGATGGCCTCGCGCAGCGGGTCCAGGCTGCGCTCGAACGTCAGGCGCTGCTCGTCGGCCTTGCGCAGGCGCAAGCTGAGGTCGTCGTAGCTGGCGCGCACGGCGGAAAGCTGCCCCTCGCGCTCGACCTTCAGCGCCAGCGCATCCTGCAGGCCGGCCTCGGCGGCGGCATCGTTGAAGCCGTCCAGCTCCGCCTGCAGGCTGGCGGCAGACGTCGCAACGGTGGCGATCTGCGCCTGCGCGGTCTCGATGCCACGTTGCAGCTCGCCGCGGCGGGCGGCCAGCGCCTGTGTCGCGAAGCGGGCTTCCTGCGCGCGTCGCTCCAGCATGCGCAGCTGCTCTCGGGCGTCGGCCAGCTTGCGTTCAGCGGCGATGGTGCCGTCTTCCAGCTCGGCATGGCGCTGTTGCGCGTCGCCCAGCTGGATGTCCAGCTCCTCGAAGCGCGCCTCGCCCACCGCGCGGCGCTCCTGCAGCGCCTCCTGCTGTTCGGCGATCTCGGCCAGCTCGGCATCGAGCGCGCTACGGCGCTGCTGGCTGGCTTCGGCCTGCTGCGTGAGGCGCAGCAGCTCGACGTGCAGCTGGTGCGCGCGCGTCTGCGTCTCGCTGGCCTCGCGGCGCAGCGCCGTCAGGCGGCCGTTGGCGTCGTTGAACTGGTGCTCCAGCCGCGTGAGCGTGATGCGGGCCTCATCGGCAACGAGGTTCTGGGCGCGCTGCGCGGTCGTCAGCTGCTCGATCTCCTGTGCGCGCGCCAGCAGGCCGGCCTGCTCGGAATCGGGCGCATAGAAGGTCACCGAGAACTGGCCCACCGCATGGCCTTGCGGTGTCAGGATCAGCTCGCCGTGCGTCAGCCGGTCGCGAGCGGCCAGCGCCGCGTCGAGGTCGGGCGCCGTGTAGACGCCTTCCAGCCAGTCGTTCAGCAGCGCCACGAGGCCGGCGTCAGCCAGCTTCAGCAGCGATGTCAGCGTGGGCAGCGTCTCGTGCGTGTTGGCGATGGCGCCGGCGGGCGTGGAGTAGAACGCCAGGCGGGCCGGCGGGGCATCCCGCTCGAAGGCGCGCACGGTGTCCAGCCGGCTCACGCTGAGTGCACCCATCCGCTCGCGCAGCGCGGCCTCCAGCGCGTTCTCCCAGCCGGAGGTGATGTGCAGCTTGGTCCACAGCCCCTGCAGGCCGTCCAGGCCGTGCTTGGCCAGCCAGGGCTTCAACTTGCCCTCGGTCTGCACTTTCTCCTGCAACGCCTTCAGCGCTTCCAGCCGGGCGGTCAGCTCCGACTGCCGGGCCAGCTGCGCGTTGGCATCCTGCTGCGCGTTGCGGCGTTGCTCCTCCAGCTGCGGCAGCTGCTCGGCCAGCTCCTGAAGCCGGCCTTCCGACAGCTCGCGCGCCTCGTCGGCCTCGGCGCTGCGCGCCTTCAAGGCCTCCAGCGCGTCGTGGTCGGGTGCGCCCAGCGCGCGCGACTCGGCCGTCAGCCGGTCCTCGCGCTGCCGCAGCGACTTGACCTGCTCGTCCACGCTGCGGCTTTCGGCCGCCAGCACCTGGATCTGCTGCTGCACCTGCGCCACCAGCGCGCGCTGCTCGTTGGCACGGGCCTGCGCGGCTCGCACGGCGTCCTCGCTGGTGGGAAGCTGGGCCTGCTGTTCCTCGGCCTGCGCGGCGAGGATCTCGCTCTGCTCGTCGGCGCCGGCAATCTGCTCGGCAATGCCTTCCAGCTCGGCGCTGGACTGCTCGACGCGCTCGCGCCACTGCCGGTCCTGCGCATGCAGCTCGGCCAGGCGCGCCTGAGCGCGGTTGCGGCTCTCGACGACGAAGCGGATGCGCTCCTCCAGCCGGCTCACCTCCAGCTGCGCTTCGGCATAACGGCCTTGCGACGCGTGCAGCTCGTCGCCGGCAGCGTAGTGCTGCTGGCGCACTTCCTCCAGCTCGGCCTCCACGGCGCGCAGCTCGGCCGTGCGGGACTCCAGCGCGTTCAGCGCCTCGGCATGCGCGAGCTTCACCCGCGTGGCCTCGTTGCCGGCGTCGCGCGCTTTCAGGAACCACAGCTGGTGCAACTTCAGCGTGCCGCTGTCCTGCAGGCTGCGGTAACTCGCCGCCACCTCGGCCTGGCGCTCCAGCTTCTCGAGGTTGGCGTTCAGCTCGCGCAGGATGTCGTCGACACGCGTCAGGTTCTCGCGCGTGTCCTTCAGCCGGTTCTCGGTCTCGCGGCGTCGTTCCTTGTACTTGGAGACACCCGCGGCCTCTTCGAGGAACAGCCGCATCTCCTCGGGCTTGCTCTCGATGATGCGCGAGATGGTGCCCTGGCCGATGATGGCGTAGGCGCGCGGCCCCAGGCCCGTGCCCAGGAACACGTCCTGCACGTCGCGGCGGCGCACCGGCTGGTTGTTGATGAAGTAGCTGCTCGTGCCGTCGCGCGTCAGCACGCGCTTGACGGCGATCTCGGTGAACTGGTTCCACGGCCCGCCGGCGCGCGCCGAACTGTTGTCGAACACCAGCTCCACGCTGGAGCGCCCCGCCGGCTTGCGGTTGCCCGAGCCGTTGAAGATGACGTCCTGCATGGACTCGCCACGCAGCTCGCTGGCCTTGCTCTCGCCCAGCACCCAGCGCACGGCGTCCATGATGTTGGACTTGCCGCAGCCGTTGGGGCCCACGACGCCGACGAGCTGCCCCGGCAGCTGGAAGGTGGTGGGTTCGGCGAAGGACTTGAAGCCGGCGAGCTTGATCGAGTTCAGCCGCATGGAGGTCGCGAGGTAAGCCCTTGATTTGGCTAAAGAAAAGCGCCCTGCAGGGGCGCTCCGACGGGGCCGGATGATAGCATTCGCCCCCTCCCAGAACGCCTCACTGCCATGGCCACCAAGAAGTCCGCTGCCGCCGCCCCCGCCAAGAAGAACAAGCCCAAGATGCGCGAGGTGCCGCCGAACCCGCCGAGCAAGCCCAGCAAGGACATCCTGGTCTTTCCGAACCCCAACCCCGAGCGCGACTACGTCATCCAGTTCCAGGTGCCCGAGTTCACCTGCCACTGCCCGCTGACCGGCCAGCCCGACTTCGCCCACTTCACGATCGACATGATCGCGGACGAGCTGTGCGTGGAGCTGAAGAGCCTGAAGATGTACTTCTGGAGCTACCGCAACGAGGGCTCGTTCCACGAGAAGGTCACCAACAAGATCCTGGACGACATCGTCAAGGTCACCGACCCGCGCTTCATCCGCATCACCGCCAAGTGGTACGTGCGCGGCGGCATCTACACCAACGTCGTCGCCGAGCACCGCAAGGCCGGCTGGACGCCCGCGCCGCGCGTGGACCTGCCGTCGCATGGCTTCGAGTCGGGGATGCTGGGCGCATGAATCCGCTGCTCGACCGGCTGCACCCTTATCCGTTTGAACGCCTGAAGCAGCTGACGGCCGACATCCGGCCCAACCCGGATTTCGCGCCGATCTCGCTGGGCATCGGCGAACCCCGCCACCCGGCGCCGGCCTTCATCGCCCAGGCCATCCAGGACGCGATGCCGCAGCTGGCCGGCTACCCGGCCACGGCCGGCACGCCCGCGCTGCGCGAGGCCATCGCCGGCTGGCTGCAGCGCCGCTACGGGCTGGCGCTGAACGCGGCCACGCAGGTGCTGCCGGTCAACGGCTCGCGCGAGGCGCTGTTCGCCATCGCGCAGACGGTGGTGGACGGCAGTCGCGCCGGCGCCACGGTGGTCTGCCCCAACCCCTTCTATCAAATCTACGAAGGCGCCGCGCTGCTGGCCGGTGCCGATGTGGCCTACGCCAACGCCGACCCGGCGCGCAACTTCGCGGTGGACTGGTCGCAGATCGAGGACGCCACCTGGGCCAGGACGCAGCTGCTGTACGTCTGCTCGCCCGGCAACCCCAGCGGCGCGGTGATGCCGCTCGCCGAGTGGCGGACGCTGTTCGAGCTGAGCGACCGGCACGGCTTCGTCATCGCCTCCGACGAGTGCTACTCGGAGATCTACTTCCGTGACGAGGCGCCGCTGGGCGGCCTGGAAGCCGCCGCCAGGCTGGGCCGCAGCGACTTCAAGAACCTCATCGCGTTCACGTCGCTGTCCAAGCGCTCCAACGTGCCGGGGCTGCGCTCGGGCTTCGTGGCCGGTGACGCCGCACTGCTGAAGAAGTTCCTGCTCTACCGCACCTACCACGGCAGCGCGATGAGCCCGCTGGTGCAGGCCGCCAGCATCGCGGCCTGGAACGACGAGGCGCACGTCGTGGACAACCGTGCGCGTTACCGGCAGAAGTTCGCCGAAGTGACGCCGCTGCTGGCCGAGGTGCTGGACGTGGCGCTGCCCGACGCCGGCTTCTACCTGTGGGCCGCGGTTCCAGGTGGTAACGACGTCGCCTTCGCCCAGGGCCTGCTCGCTCAATACAATCTCGCGGTCCTGCCGGGCAGCCTGCTGGCCCGCCCGGCCCACGGCAGCAACCCCGGCGCCGGGCGCATCCGCCTGGCCCTCGTGGCCGACGAGGCCGAATGCCTGGAAGCCGCCCGCCGCATCGTCTCCTTCACGAAATCCCGCCCATGAACATCGCCGAACTCCAAAGCACGATCGACCTCGCCTGGGACAACCGCACCTCGCTCGATCCCGTCAACGCGCCCGAAGTGCGCCAGGCCGTCGACCACGTCATCGCCGAACTGGACGCCGGCCGCCTGCGCGTGGCCACCCGTGAAGGCGTGGGCCAATGGACCGTGCACCAGTGGATCAAGAAGGCCGTGCTGCTGTCGTTCCGCCTGAACGACAACCGCATCATGGGCGACAAGGAACTGACCTTCTTCGACAAGGTGCCCACCAAGTTCGCCGGCATGACCGAAGCCGAGCTGCGCGCCACCGGCGTGCGCGTGGTTCCGCCGGCCGTCGCCCGCCGCGGCAGCTTCCAGGCGAGGAACGTGGTGCTGATGCCGTCCTACGTGAACATCGGCGCCTACGTCGATGAAGGCGCCATGGTCGACACCTGGGCCACCGTCGGCTCCTGCGCGCAGATCGGCAAGAACGTGCACCTGTCGGGCGGCGTCGGCATCGGCGGCGTGCTGGAGCCGCTGCAGGCCAACCCGACCATCATCGAAGACAACTGCTTCATCGGCGCCCGCTCCGAGGTCGTCGAAGGCGTCATCGTCGAAGAGAACTCGGTCATCTCGATGGGCGTCTACATCGGCCAGAGCACGCCGATCTACGACCGCGCCACCGACACCGTCAGCTATGGCCGCATCCCGGCGGGCTCCGTCGTCATCTCGGGCTCGCTGCCCAAGGACGGCGGCCGCTACAGCCTGTACGCGGCGATCATCGTGAAGCGCGTGGACGCGCAAACCCGCTCGAAGACGAGCATCAACGAACTGCTGCGCGCCTGAGCATGGCCACCAGCGGCAACATGGAGCGCATCCTGCGGCTGATGGCCGACAAGGGTGCGTCGGACTGCTACCTCTCGGCCAACATGCCGGTGCTGATCCGCATCAACGGTCAGACGGTGCAGCTGTCCGACCAGCTCCTGACGCCGCCGCAGCCGCGCCAGCTCATCTCCGAGGTCATCGACCCCGCCAGCCTGTCGGAGCTGGACAGCTCCGGCGAGCTGAACATGGCCGTGTCGGTCAGCGGCGTGGGCAGCTTCCGGCTGTCGGGCTTCCGCCAGCGCGGGTCGATTGCGGGCGTGTTCCGGCACATCCCGCACGACATCCCGACGATGGACAGCCTGGGCCTGCCGCCCATCCTGGGCGGCATGATCAAGGAGAAGCGCGGGCTGATCCTGATGGTGGGCGCAACCGGCACCGGCAAGAGCACGACGCTGGCCAGCATGCTGGAGCTGCGCAACCAGACGATGACCGGGCACATCCTCACCATCGAGGACCCGATCGAATACCTGTTCAGCAACAAGCGCTCGGTTGTCAACCAGCGCGAGATCGGCCGCGACACCGCGTCGTTGCAGATCGCGCTGAAGAACGCGCTGCGCCAGGCGCCGGACTGCATCCTCATCGGCGAGATCCGCGACCGCGACACGATGACGGCGGCCATCAGCTACGCGCTGTCGGGCCACCTCGTGCTGGCCACGCTGCACGGCAACAACACCTACCACGCGCTGAACCGCATCCTGTCGTTCTACACGCCCGAGTCCCGCCCGGCGCTGCTGAACGACCTGGCCGCGGGCCTGAAGGCCATCGTGTCGCAGCGCCTCGTGCGCGCCACGGCCGGCGGCCGCGTGCCGGTGCTGGAGATCCTGCTGAACTCCAAACTGGTGGCCGAGCTCATCGAGCAGGGCGACTTCACCGGCGTGAAGGAGGCGATGGAGAAGTCCATCGCCGAGGGTTCGCAGACCTACGAAGAGCATTTCGCCAAGCTCATCACCGACGGCACCATCACCCGCGAGGAAGGCCTGGCCTTCGCCGACTCGCCCACCAACCTGCTGTGGCGGCTGCAGAACGAGGCGCCCGGCTCGCGCCTCGCAACCGCCCCCCGCAAGGAAGAGAAGGCTGGCGACGAAGCCAGCTTCACCGAAATCACCCTGGACGTCCGCGGCACTTGAAGCTGATCGACTGCATTGACACCCAAGCCGCCCGCCTGACCCAGGCGGGCTTGTTTTTTGGCCATGGCACGACGAACGCGTTCGACGAGGCCGCGTGGCTGGCGTTGTGGCGCCTGGGCCTGCCGCTGGACGCGCTGGACGACCACGAGGCCCGCGAGCTGACCGGCGCCGAAGAGGCTGCCATCACGGCGCTCGTCGACGAGCGCATCGCGACCCGCAAGCCCGCCGCCTACCTGACCGGCGAGGCCTGGCTGCAGGGCGTGCCGTTCACGATCGACGAGCGCGCCATCGTGCCGCGCAGCTTCATCGCCGAGCTGATCGTCGACGCCAGCATCGACCCCTGGCTGAACCCGGCCAGCCGCCGCGTGCTGGACCTGTGCACCGGCAACGGCAGCCTGGCCGTGCTGGCAGCGATGGCCTGGCCCGACGTGGCGGTGGACGCGCTGGACCTCAGCGCCGACGCGCTGGCCGTGGCGAAACTGAATGTCGAGCGCCATGACCTGGCGTCGCGCATCCGCCTGCTGCAGGGCGACGGGCTGGCCGGTGCCGAGGGCACCTACGACCTCATCCTCTGCAACCCGCCCTACGTGAACAGCGGCAGCATGGCCGCCCTCCCCGCCGAGTACCTGGCCGAGCCCGAGCTGGCACTGGCCGGCGGCAGCGACGGCATGGACTTCATCCGCGAACTGCTGCGCGCGGCGCCAGCCGCCCTGAACGACGACGGCGTGCTGGTGCTGGAGATCGGCAACGAGCGCGAGCACTTCGAAGCCGCCTTCCCGGATCTCGATGTCGTGTGGATGGAAACCTCATCCGGTGCCGACCAGGTGCTGCTGGTGACGAAAGAGAATTTGCTGTGATTACCCTTCGCAACATCACGCTGCGCCGCGGCGTGAAGGTGGTGCTGGACGACGCGTCCGCCACGCTGCAACCCGGTGAAAAGATCGGCCTCGTCGGCCGCAACGGCGCCGGCAAGTCCAGCCTGTTCGCGCTGCTGACGAACCGCCTGGGCAACGACAAGGGTGAGGTCGAGGTGCCCAAGCACTGGCGCCGCTCCGAAGTGGCCCAGAACATGCCCGAGACCGACGACGGCGCGACCGACTACGTGCTGCAGGGCGACCTGACGCTGGTGGCCGCCCGCGTGGCGCTGGCCGAGGCCGAGGCCGCCGAGGACGGCCACGCGATGGCCGACGCGCACGCCGCGCTGGCCGACGCCGGCGCGTTCGACGCCCGCTCGCGCGCGCAGGCGCTGCTGATGGGCCTGGGCTTCAAGACCGACCAGCTCGACGCGCCCGTCAACAGCTTCTCTGGCGGCTGGCGCATGCGCCTGCAGTTGGCACGCGCGCTGATGTGCCCGGCCGAGCTGATGCTGCTGGACGAGCCCACCAACCACTTGGACCTGGACGCGCTCGTCTGGCTGGAAGCCTGGCTGCTGCGCTACGACGGCACCATGATCGTCATCAGCCATGACCGCGAGTTCCTCGACGCGATCACCAAGGTCACGCTGCACCTGGACGAAGGCAAGCTGGTGCGCTACGGCGGCAACTACACCAGCTTCGAAACCCAGCGCGCCGAGCGCATGGTGCTGCAGCAGGCCGCGTTCGCCAAGCAGCAGGACCGCGTGGCCCACCTGCAGAAGTTCATCGACCGCTTCAAGGCCAAGGCCAGCAAGGCCAAGCAGGCGCAGAGCCGCGTGAAGGCGCTGGAGCGCATGGAGAAGCTCGCGCCGGTGCTGGCGTCCGCCGACTTCAACTTCGAGTTCCGCGAGCCGCTGAACCTGCCCAACCCGATGCTGATGTTCGACGAACTGTCGGCCGGCTATGCGACCGACGACGGCGACAAGATCATCGTCCGCGGTGTCGATCGCTCCGTGCTGGCCGGCCAGCGCATCGGCATCCTGGGCGCCAACGGCCAGGGCAAGTCCACGCTGGTCAAGACCATTGCCCGCGCGCAGGCGCCCATGGGCGGCAAGCTGACCGAAGGCAAGGGCCTGTCCATCGGCTACTTCGCCCAGCAGGAGCTGGATGTGCTGCGCCTGGACGAAGGCCCGCTGGAGCACATGGTGCGGCTTGCGCGCGAGGTCGGCCCGCAAGGCCGTGAGCAGGAGCTGCGCGACTTCCTCGGCCAGTTCCGCTTCACGGGCGACATGGTCAACCAGCAGGTCGGCAGCCTGAGCGGCGGCGAGAAGGCGCGCCTCGTGCTGGCGATGCTCGTGTGGCAGCGCCCCAACCTGCTGCTGCTGGACGAACCCACCAACCACCTGGACCTGAACACCCGCGAGGCGCTGTCGATGGCGCTGAACGAGTTCGAGGGCACCGTCATGCTGGTCAGCCATGACCGCGCGCTGCTGCGCGAGGTCTGCGACGAGTTCTGGCTGGTGGCCGACGGCGTCGTCAAGCCCTTCGACGGCGACCTGGACGACTACCAGCGCTGGCTGCTGGAGCAGAGCAAGGAAGCCGCGCGCGCGGCCAAGAAGCAGGCGTCGGCCCCGGCGCCCAAGCCCAAGGCGGCGGCCGCTCCCGCGCCGGCGCCTTCGGCGCCCGTGGACCGCAAGGCCTCGGGCCAGGCGCGCGCCAAGCTGGCCGAGCAGACGCGGCCGCTGCGCAAGGAGATGGACGCCATCGACAAGCGCATGCACGCGCTGGCCGAGGAGCGCGCGGGCATCGAGGCGCAGCTTGCCGAAGGCGCCGCCGCGTCGGCCATCGCCGAGATGGGCAAGCGCCTGAAGGCGATTGCCGACCAGCTCGAAGCCGACGAGATGCGCTGGCTGGAGCTGGGCGAGCAGATCGAGGCGCTGTCCGCTTGAGCGCCTGACAGCCGATCAGGCCGCTCAGGCGGCCAGCGCGGCCGCCAGCGTCAGCGCGCCGGGCAGCGCCTGCACGAACAGGATCTTGCGCGACGCGGTGGCCGCACCGAACACGCCGGCCACCACCACGCAGCCCGCGAAGAAGATCATCCAGGGCCGGCCCGCGACCGCGCCCTGCATGACGCCCCACGCCAGGCCGGCCGCCAAGAAGCCGTTGTACAGCCCCTGGTTGGCCGCCAGCGCCTTGCTCTGCTCGGCGAAGTCCGCCTTCAGCCCGAAGGCCTTGCGACCCAGCGGCTTGGTCCAGAAGAACATCTCCAGCACCAGGATGTAGACGTGCAGCAGCGCGAGCAGCGTTGCGAGCACCAAAGCCAGGGTCTGCATGGCCCTCTCCTCTTGAAGTTGATTTGACGCGCATGGTCGCAGACCGCCGGCGCGCCGGCTGTCACCAGAAAGACCATTTTGATTGTGTGCAATTTAATTGCCGCCTACATTCTCGCCCATGCCACGCCACAAGCCCACCACCGCCTCCGCTGCCGACGCCGCTCCGGCCGCCGACCCGCGGGAGCAGTGGCTGCAGCTGGACCGCCAGCTGTGCTTCGCGCTCTACAGCAGCTCGCTGGCGATGACCAAGCTCTACAAGCCGCTGCTGGCCCCGCTGGGCCTGACCTACCCGCAGTACCTCGTGATGCTGGTGCTGTGGGAGAGCGACGGCCTGGCCGTCGGCCAGCTGGGGCAGCGGCTGTCGCTGGACTCCGGCACCCTCACGCCGCTGCTCAAGCGCCTGGAGACGCTGGGCCACATCGAACGCCGCCGCGCCCGGGATGACGAGCGCCGCGTCGACATCTTCCTGACGCCCGCCGGGCGCAAGCTGCGCCGCCAGGCGCTGGACATTCCCGGCCAGCTGGCCTGCGCCAGCGCCTGCGACCTGCACGAACTCGCGCTGCTGACGCAGCGCCTCCATGAGTTGCGCAGTCAGCTGACTGCGGCCACCGAGGCGGCCTGAAGCGCCTCACCTCTTCCCGTTCCCCCACCCCCAAGGAGCCCACCATGGCCATCGAAAAAGCCCTCTACACCGCCACCGCCACCGCCACCGGCGGCCGCGCCGGCACCGCCAAGTCCTCCGACGGCGCGCTGGACGCCGTGCTGACCACGCCCAAGCAACTGGGCGGCGACGGCGCCTTCGGCACCAACCCCGAGCAGCTGTTCGCGGCCGGCTACTCCGCCTGCTTCATCGGCGCGATGAAGGCCGTCGCCGGCAAGCAGAAGATCGCCCTGCCCGCCGAGGTCTCCATCACCAGCGACGTCGCCATCGGCCCGCACGCCAACAAGCCCGGCGCCTTCGGCATCCAGGTCGACATGAAGATCTCCGTGCCCGGCATGGAGCGCGCCCAGCTGGAAGCCCTGGTGGCCACGGCCCACGAGGTCTGCCCCTACTCCAACGCCACCCGCGGCAACGTCGACGTCACGCTGACCATCGTCTGATCGCGCGGCCCCGGGTTCCCCCGCTCACGCGAGTGCGGGGTGCCCCGGGGCGTCGTCACGGGGTTTTCACAAGCCCTGCCTAGCCTCCGACGCTCTTCAACAAAGCAACGTCCTGGGGGCCCCATGTTCTTCCGAGCTTCTCTGCTCACGCTGACCGCCATCGCCAGCGCCTCGGCCGCTGCGGCCACGTCGGTCAGCAACGTCAGCTTCATCAACGGCATCACCATCGCCGGCAACACGCTGGACCTGTCCAGCGGCAGTGACTTCGACCGCCGCGTCGGCTTCTTCTCCGACATCTACTACGACCGCGCCCGCAACGAGTGGTGGGGCCTGTCCGACCGCGGCCCCGGCGGCGGCACGCTGCCCTACGAGACGCGCGTGCAGCGCTTCACGCTGGACATCAACGCCAACACCGGTGCGATCTCCAACTTCCAGATCCAGCAGACCCTCAAGTTCACCAGCGCCGGCATCGCGCTGAACGGCCAGGCGCCCGCCACGCCCAGCCTGCTGGGCAAGTCCTTCGATCCCGAGGGCATCGTCGTCAACCCCGTCACCGGCAACCTGCTGGTCAGCGACGAGTACGGCCCCTCGGTCTACGAGTTCAACCGCAGCGGCCAGCTGGTGCGCCAGTACGCCACACCGGCCAACCTCGTGCCCAAGGCCGGCAGCAGCGTCGACTACAACGCGCTGGCGCCCGCCGGCAGCACGCCGCAACTGACCAGCGGCCGCGAAGGCAACCGCGGCCTGGAAGCGCTGGCCATCACGCCCGACGGCCGCTACGCGTTCGCGATGCTGCAGAACGGCACCGTCACCGACGGCTACGACGCCGCCTCCGGCACGCGCGGCCAGTACACCCGCATCGTCAAGTACGACACCGCCACCGGCGAGGCCGTCGGCCAGTACGCCTACCAGCTCAACAGCTCGGGCCAGGGCCGCGGCATCTCGGCGTTGGTGGCCATCGACGCCAACCGCTTCCTCGTGCTGGAGCGCAACAACCGCGGCATCGGCATCGGCGCCACGGTGGCCAGCCCCGACAAGAACGTCTTCGAGGTGGACCTGAGCACCGCCACCGACGTGTCCGGCCTCAACCTGCCCGCCAGCGGCGCGCTGCCGGCCGGTGTCATCGCCGCCGCCAAGGGTGCCAAGGTCATGGACCTGGACGCCAACACGCTGGCCGCGCTGGGCAACAAGTCGCCCGAGAAGTGGGAAGGCCTGGCCATCGGCCCGCAGCTGGCCAACGGCAAGTACGTCATCCTGGCCGGCACCGACAACGACTACAGCGTCACGCAGAACGGCACCGGCACGCAGTTCGACGTCTACCTGGACGTGACCAAGGCGGACCCGTTCGCCTCGTCCATCCAATGCCCCGTGGGCGTGACGACCGGCTGCTTCTCCACCGCCACCTCGCTGGGCGCCACGCTGACCAGCGCCTACCAGCTGCTGCCCGGCGTGCTTCACAGCTACACGGCCGACATCGCCGGCTACACGGCGCCGGTGCCCGAGCCCGAGACCTACGCGATGCTGCTGGCCGGCCTGGGCGTGCTGGCTTGGGCCCGCCGCCAGCGCCGCGCCTGATCAGCGCGCCAGCAAGGCCAGCATCAGCTCGATGCGGGCCTTGACCGGGCTCAGCGCGCCGGCCGACGGCAGCAGGCCGGGCAGGTCCATCACCGGCCCGGCATCGCAGCGCGTGCTGCGCAGCACGCGCACACCGGCAGCCTGCGCGTCGCGCAGCGCCGCCTCCAACGGTCGGGCCAGCGTGCCGTTGCCGGTGCCGGCGGCCACGATGCCGTCCACGCCCGCCGCCAGCAGCGCCCGCACGATGCGGCCGTCCGCGCCGGCGTGGTTCAGCACGATGTCCACGCGCGGCCAGTCCGCCGCCGGCACGGCGATGCGCACCAGGCCCAGCGCCTCGCCCGCGGGCCAGCGGCCCAGCACGCGCACGGTGCCCTCCTCCACGCGCGCCACCAGCGCGCCGTCCGTCGACTCGAACGCATCGACGCGGTAGCTGTGCGTCTTGCGCACCTGCAGCGCGTCATGCACACGCCCTGCGAACGCCACGACGACGCCCGCAGCGCCCGGCGTGGCCGCCACTTGCACGGCATCCGCAAGGTTCTGCGGCCCGTCCGGCACCAGCGCCGTCGCCGGCCGCATGGCCGCCGTCAGCACCACCGGTTTGGCGGGCGCCAGCACGCGGTGCAGCAGGTAAGCGGTTTCCTCCAGCGTGTCCGTGCCGTGGGTGATGACGATGCCGCCCACGTCGGGCCGGTCCAGCTGCGCCTGCACCGCGGCGGCCAGCGCCTGCCAGGTGGCGATGTCCATGTCCTTGCTGTCCAGCTGCGCCACCTGGTGCGCCTCCAGCCGTCGCCCGGCCAGCGTCGGCACGGCGGCCAGCAAGTCCTCCACACGCAGCTGCGCCGCCGTGTAGCCCACGCCATCCGCGGCGCTCTGCGCGGTACCGGCGATGGTGCCGCCCGTGCCGAGAATGACGATCAAGGGCTCAAGGGTTTGCAATTTTCGATTCCTGGATAAAAATACAGATACTGGATACACAACCAGCCCAACAAAAAGGCCGCCCGTGCAAGACCAACCCAAGCTTACCGCCCGCCAGCAGCAGATCTTCGACCTGGTCCGCCACGCGATCGAGAGCACCGGCTCCCCGCCCACGCGCGCCGAAATCGCCGCCGAGCTGGGCTTCAAGTCCGCCAACGCCGCCGAGGAGCATCTGCAGGCGCTGGCCCGCAAGGGCATGCTGGAACTGGTAGGCGGCACGTCCCGCGGCATCCGGCTCAAGTCCGACACGCTCAGCGCCGTCAACCGCGCCCGCCAGTTCAGCCTGCCCATCCCCAGCCTGTCGCAGCTGACGCTGCCGCTGATCGGCCGCGTCGCCGCCGGCGCGCCCATCCTGGCGCAGGAGCATGTCGAGCAGACCTACACCGTCGAGCCCAGCCTGTTCGCCAAGAAGCCCGACTACCTGCTCAAGGTCAAGGGCATGAGCATGCGAGACATCGGCATCCTCGACGGCGACCTGCTGGCGGTGCAGTCCGCCAAGGAGGCCCGCAACGGCCAGGTCGTCGTCGCCCGCGTCGGCGAGGAAGTGACCGTGAAGCGCTTCAAGCGCGGGCCTGCGGGCATCGAACTCCTGCCCGAGAACGCCGATTTCCAGCCCATCCTCGTCAGCGAGGACGAGCATTTCAGCATCGAGGGCCTGGCCGTCGGACTGATTCGTGGACAAGGGTTCAATTGACCCCGGTTCGATGGAAATGAAAAAGGCCCGTGTCACCGACACGGGCCTTTCGTTTTGGGTGGGCCGGGGTCACTTGAACCCTGCCCGCAAACCCGCATGGCTATTGGGTTTTCACTTGATGGCCTTGACGAGTTACCCGGAAAGTTACCCGGTCAGTGCGCCGCGTGACCTCGCTGCAGGGCACTTCAGGTGTGCCAGGATTGTGATTCCTGGGCATCGAGCGGGCCGCCCACTGGCGTGCGGTCAACCGGGTAACTTTCCGGGTAACTGGCCCAAACCGGGTAACTTGGCGCGCTGGAAACCGGGTAACTCTGCCAAGCGACTCCCGCGCATGCCGCGTGCACCTGACTCGAAATCAGGCGTCCGCGTCCCCAGTCTGCGCCGGCTCAGCACCCATCGGCCGCGCCACCGATGCGAGCACGCCGTGAAGCCGCTCCAGGTCCAGCGTCGCCCGCAGCAACTTCAGCTCAAGCAGCGCGGCGAGGTACTGCGGCACCCACTCAGGGATGGGCGTCAGCCCCTTGCGCCAGCGCCAGGCCGTGTTGGGGACGAGACCCGTGCGGCGGGTGAAGTCAACCGCCTTCCAGCCCAGCTCCTCTAGGCCGGTGTCGAACTGCTCCGGTGTCATCGCTTTCCTTCCTGCCCGCTTGGGGCTTCAACCGCTACGCTGCAAGCAGCGTAGCGCATCACTCAAAGTAGATCAAACAGCAGATTAATCTACATTTATTTAACATAACGCCGGTTGTCGACATTCGCGCAGAGGTGTTGTCCACACCCCCACCGGCTCGCAACCCGCATGCCTATTGGCATCGCGGCCGATGCTCACAAATGCAGCACTTCTAACCCCGCCGCTATTTCGCACAATGTAGATTGTGCGCGCAAGTTATCCACAGGCGGCGCGGCGCGACTTCAGACCTACATCGCCCGCCCGCTGCAAAAGTCGCGGGGACAGCGGGGACACGGGGACAAGCTCTGCAAGCCATTGATTCAAAAGAGAGATATTGTCCCCGCCTATTGTCCCCGCTAGAAAACAGGCGGGGACAAAACGGCGCCTGATTGCCTGATTCACGCCGTTTCGTCTACTCCTGTTCACTTTGGCCATGCCGGGTCACTGCTGCGCTGCGCACTTGGCGTTTCGGCCGAACACGCCGACCCCGCCGAAACAATCGCGCGAATGTAGATTAATGCCCGTGTGGCGTTGGTCAGCGCGGCTCACCTATTGGCCGCGCGTTTGGCATCGTCGGCAGTGGCCAAGCGGCAGAGCGTCATCGGCCTATTGCTGCGGCGCTAGGAGCGTGCGGCGCAGGCCAGCTGCGCAGCCTCCTTGATCGCTGCGGCGCGACGGTCGTCGATGTACTGGGCCAAGTCAGCCAGGTGGACGCCCTTTGCGCTCTTCTGAGTGCCAGGGTCGATGCGCACCACGGGCAACCTGATCTCGCCGAGGGCTGCCTTCCTGAGGAACTTGTCGGCACTCAGGTGCGGGAAGTAGTCCCGCGCGACAACGTCGACGGGGATGACCGCCCGACCGTCGTATTGGGCCATCAGGAGGAACGCCGTATTCATGTCTGACCCTTCGCGTTGCGCAACGTCGATCCGCGAGGGCAGTCTAGGGCTACGCTGATTAAGGTCTGCCTTCCGGGTTGATCTGGTGGCAAGGCAGCAGCGGCGTCGGGATGATGTTCGGATG
>NZ_JBXAGX010000014.1:89266-127724 GCF_058794515.1 Roseateles sp. GW823-FHT07B05 | reverse complement strand
GCCCACTGCACCCGCGACCCGGCCTGGGCGCCGCCGTTCGAGATCGTCACCGAGCGCCGGCGCGGGCCGCACGGCGGAGGCCGTCGGTGCGGGGGCGGGCACACCGCCGTCCAGCCCGATCTGGCGCCGGAACTCGTCGATGTTCTGCGTGCGGTCCTCGGGCCTGACGCTGAGGCCGGCCATGACGGCCTGCAGCAGCCGCTGGCTGTGGCGCCCGGCAGGCAGCGAGGCCATGGACGTCAGCGGCACCAGCGTGTCGTTGAGCATGCGGCCCACGGCCGGCGGCGGCGTCTTGCCGGCGATGGCGTAGTACAGCACCGCGCACAGCGCGTAGATGTCGGTCCACGGGCCCTGGCGCATGTCGGGCACTTCGGCGTACTGTTCCAGCGGCGCGTAGCCGGGCTTGAGGATGACCGTCAGCGCCTGGGTCATGTCGCCGATGACGCGCCGCGCGGCGCCGAAGTCCAGCAGCAGCGGCCGCCCGCTGCCGGCCAGCAGCATGATGTTGTCGGGCGCGATGTCGCGGTGGTACCACTGCTCGCCGTGCACGACGCGCAGCGCCTCGGTCAGCGGGTCCAGCATGGCCATCAGCCAGTCCTCGCTGGGCAGGCCGTTGGCCATCAGCTCGTCCTTGAGCGTGCGGCCCTCGTAGAACGGCATGGCCATGTAGGCGGTGCCGTGCGCCTCCCAGTAGCGGTAGACCTTGACCAGCGACGGGTGGTCGAACTGCGCCAGCGTCTTGGCTTCCTTGATGAAGCTCTTCAGGCCCAGCTCGAAGGTCTCGCGGTAGCGCTCGGACTTGACGTAGACCTGGGTGCTGCTGCCGGCGCGCGAGGCCAGCGACGAGGGCATGTATTCCTTGACCGCGACGCGCCGCTCCAGCATGGAGTCCCAGGCCAGGTAGACGATGCCGAAGCCGCCCTCCCCCAGCACGCGCTGCAGCTCGAACTCGCCCAGCCGCGTGCCCGGCGGCAGCGCATTGCCGCCGCCACCGCTGGGCAGCGTCGCCGCAGGAGCCCGCGCCGGCGCGGGTGCCGGGGGGGGCGGCGGTGGCAGGCTGACGCGCGGCTCGAAGACGGTCTGATCCTCGCGCGGCTCGTAGATGGTGCGGTCCTCGCGCGGCTCCAGCCGGGTGGCGTCGGCGGCGGCGGGCAGGTGCGGGCGCCCGCCCGGCAGGATGCGGGTCTTGTCTTCTTCGTCGGGCGACAAGGGGTCGGCGGGCGTCATTGCGCAGAGCTTAACGGCAGGTCGGCCGCGGCCAGCCCCTGCAGGCCGAACAGCCGGCCCGGCAGGTCGTCGCCCAGCACGCCCGGCGTGCTCAGCAGGCACGGCCGCCAGGCCTCGGTGTGCGACCACCAGAACGCCTGCCCGGCCTGCTGCGCCAGCCAGGCCCGCCGCGCGAGCGCGTCCAGGCCCGTCGCGAGGTCGGCCGGCGGCCAGTCGGCGGCGAGATCGCCCTCGCCTGCCGCCACTTCAGGCACGACGGGCCAGCCGGCCAGCGGCACCTCGGCCAGAGCCGCCTGCAGCGCGTCGGGCTGCCATTCCTCGTCCAGCGCCTGGAAACCCAGCGCCTCCAGCGCGGCCAGCCGCTCCAGCAGCTCGCCCAGCGGCTGCGCCGGCAGGCTGCCCGGCGGCAGGCCCACGGCCAGCAGCAGCGGGAAGTAGCGCCCCACGGCGTCGACCGACGGCAGCAGCACGCCGGCGCAGTCCTGCCCGGCCAGCGCGCCGGGGCCGCTGCCGGCGGGCCAGACGAAGCGCCAGGCCGGGCTGTCCAGGTAGGCCTGCAGCCAGCCGGCGGCGTCGTCGGCGCGGCGCCGGGCCAGCCACTGGCTGATGGCCTCGTCGAAGGCGGCCTGCACGTCGGGCGGCAGGCCGCGGCCGACGAAATCGGCCTGGGCCGGCAGCTTGCCGAAGAAGCCCAGCCAGCGCGCCGGCGTCGTCATGCGGCCACCGTCACAGCGCGCCGGGGCAGCGGAACTGCTGCATCTCGCGCAGGCGGAAGGGGTTGAAGACCGTGCTGGCCGTCACCTCGAAGCGGGCACGCTTGCCGTCCAGGTTCACGGTGACCGAGAACTTCTCGGGCTGCGCGCCGGGCTGCACCTCGAAGCGGTCGAACATGCGGAACAGCGCCCACGGCCCCTCGAAGCTGGCCACCGCGCTGCCCAGGCTGAGCTTGAGCGTGGACGCCACGCGGCTGCTGGGCCAGCTCAGCGGCGCCGAGCTGCCGGCGCCGGCAAAGCGGCTGACCTGGCCGTCCCAGTCCAGCGTCACCTCCTTGACGCCGTCCGACACCTCCGCGAGGCGCATGTCCAGCCGGAAGCCGGGCGTCTTGCCGCCGCTGCGGAAGAACACCTCGCGGATGCGCGCGGCGCGCTGGAAGTCGGCCAGCGCCGCGGCGGCGGCCGGCTTGGCGCCGTCGGACAGCGGGCGGTAGCTCCACGGCGTGGTGCCGGTGTCCACCAGCGCGGCCAGGCGGCGGTCGAAGAACTCCTGCAGCTGCCCGCCCTGGCCGAACAGCTGGGCGAAGTCCTCGACCGGCACGTCGCCCTGGGCGCCGGCCGCGAACGGGTAGCGGCCGGCCACGCTGCGCTGGCAGAACTCGGTGATGGGCTTGAGGTCGCTGGTCAGCGTCTGGCGCTCGGCGTTGCGGCTCTGCGCCACGCCGGCGTCGGCCAGCGCCTCCAGCATGGAGCGGATGGGCTCGGGGTTGAGCCCGGCCTCGGCCTTGAGCCGCTCGGCCGTGCCGGTTGGCGGCGGCGGCGACTTGCTCTTCTGCGCAGCCTCCACGGCGGCCAGCTGCACATAGACCTCGTTGAACTTCTTCTGCACCTCGTCCAGCGGCGGCGGCGTACCTTCGACAAGGCGGCGCAGCGGCGCGAAGTGGTCGTCGACGAACTGCTCGGGCTTGGCCGTCGGGCCGCTGGGCGCGGCGTCGCCGGCGCCGATCAGCGCGGCGATCTCCTTCTTGGCGCTGGCGGCCTTCTCGTCGATCTTCTGCGCCAGGCTGGCCGCCGGGCCGCCGGAGTCGACCAGCGAAGTCTCCTTGGCCGCCGCGCGCACGTAGCGCATCAGCGGCGAGTCCGGCGCGGCCAGCGTGCGCGCGATCTGCACATTGCGCTCCAGCCCGCCCATGCGCACCAGGCGCACGTCGGCCAAGTAAGCGTCCCAGACCTTGATGTAGTCCTCCAGGTAGAGCCGGCGCACGGCCTGCGACACGGCATCCTGCCCGCCGATGCCGGCCACACCGCCCGGCAGGCTCAGCCGCGAGCGCTCCGGCGGCAGGCCCAGCACCCACACCTCCTCGGCCTGCAGCTGCGTGCCGGCGCGGGCCAGCGCGGCCTTGAAGCCCTTGTGATAGCCGTCGCGGGTGAACAGCCCCGGCACGCCCTTGGTCAGCGGCTCGCCGCTGGCGCGCTCGAACACCTGGGCGGCCGTGGAGCCGGCGGCGCTGACGACGCTGAAGTCGGGGATGTCCTCGCCCATGCGCTGGCGCTTGAGGCGGCCGTACAGGCGCACCTCGGTCGGGATCTGCGCCAGCATGTCGCGCACCGAGCCCACCAGCGCCGCGTCGCTGGCGGGCGCCTGCAGCGGCGCGCCCAGCGCCAGCAGCGCGTCCAGGTGCGCCTCCAGCTGCTGGCGCTGCTCGGCGGACAGCTGGCGGCCCTGGTTCTGCTCCCAGTCCAGCGCGATCCAAGCCTTCAGCGTGTCGGCGTCGAAGCGCTGCGGCGTGCGCAGCACCAGGTAGGCCTTCAGCGCCTCGTAGGCGAACTCCAGGTTGCTGCGGCTGGCGCTGCGCAGCAGTTCGTCGGTGCGCTGTGCCACGCGGGGCAGCAGCGCGTTCTGCAGCACGCGCTCGTAGGCGATGCGGGCGCCGGCGTCCAGCTTGTCGCCCTGGTACAGGCCCAGGCCGTGGCTCAGCGGCGGGTCCTGCAGCGACCAGCCCTGCGGCTGGGCCGCGTCGCGCAGCGCGTTGAGCGCATTCAGCAGACCGCCCAGGTCGGCACTGCCCGGCGGCGGCACGGCGGCCAGCGCCTGGCGCAGCGCCGGCAGCTTGTCGTCCACTGCCAGTGCGTAGCTCTTGTTGTGCAGCGCGCTGACGGTCCAGCCGGTCACCAGGCCCACGCCCACCAGCCCCAGCGCCGCGAAGCTGCCGGTGCGCAGCAGGCGCCGGGTGGCCTCGGCACGGCGGTTCAGGCCGGCGAGGCCGGCCTCGGCGAAGACCACGTCGCGCAGCACGCGCAGCAGGAAGAAGCTCTTGGGCGTGCCGGCCAGCGCCGGCAGCGGGCGCTCCACGCCGTAGCTGCGCGCCAGCGCGCCCATAACGCGGTCGATGGGCGTGCCTTCCTGCGTGCCGCTGGCGAAGTAGACGCCGCGCAGCAGCATGCGCTCCTCGAAGCCGCCGCCGCCGTCGAACACCTGGCCCAGCGTCTCCATCAACAGGCTGCGCACGCCGTCGAACTGCTGCGGGAACGCGAAGATGGCCGCGCGCCGCAGCGGCTGCGCTTCGGTCTGCATGACCGGCACGACCTGCGCCTGCAGCCGCTGCGTCAGCGCGCCGATGCCGGCATTGACGGCGGTCAGCGCTGCAGCCACCTTGGCCTGCGGGTCCAGGTCCACCGTGAAGCCCAGCGCCTGCTCGCGCTCGTCGCGACCCAGCGGGCCGAAGGTCTCGTTGAAGCCGGCGATCAGGTCGGCCTTGGTGACCAGCACATACACCGGCAGCCGCAGGCCCAGTTGCTCGTTGAGCTCCTGCAACCGCGCGCGCAGGTGGGCGGCGTGGGCGGCGCGGGCGGCCTCGTTGCGCTGCAGCAGCTCGGGCACGCTGAGCGTCAGCAGCACGCCGTTGAGCGGCCGGCGCGGCCGATGGCGGCGCAGCAGTTTCAGGAAGTTCAGCCAGCCGGCGGCGTCCGCGGCCGCGTCGGACTGCTGCGTCGTGTAGCGGCCCGCCGTGTCGATGAGCACGGCCTGCTCGGTGAACCACCAGTCGCAGTTGCGCGTGCCGCCCACGCCCTGCACCGCGCCCTGCCCCAGCTTGGCGGCGAGCGGGAACGTCAGGCCGGAATGCTGCAGCGCCGTCGTCTTGCCCGAGCCGGGCGCGCCGATGAACATGTACCAGGGCAGGTCGTAGACCGACTGCCCGCGGTCCAGCCAGCTGCGCCCCGGGCGCTGGCGCAGCAGCTTGAGGGCCTCCTCGAAGCGCTGCTTCAGCACCGCCAGCTCGGCGGCGTCGGCGGCCGGCGTGGCGGCGGGCGCGGCCGGCTCCTGGGCGGCGGCCAGCGCGCGCTCGGCCTTGCGGGCCTGCCAGGCGCGCCAGCCCTCACGGCCGGCGAAGAAGGCGACGACGCCCAGGATGAGCAGCAGCCGCAGCCACGCGGGCGCCAGCGGCCGGACGTCGGCGATGGCCACCAGCGGGCCTATCCACCAGATGACAGCGCTCAGGCACAGCAGGCCCAGCACCATCAGCGTGAGGCGATGTCGGAAGAACCGGATCAGGGGTTGCATCAAAAACCTCTCAGCTCAGGACGCGGCCGGGACGAACAGCGTCACCTCGACGCGCCGGTTGCGGGCGCGGCCGGCGGGGGCTTCGTTGGTGTCGACGGGCTCGGCATCGGCCCGCCCCTCGGCGCGCACGCGGCCGGCGGCCAGCTTGGCGTCCAGCACCGCCTTGACGGCCTGGGCCCGCGCCTGCGACAGGTGCCAGTTGGACGGGAACTGCAGCGAGCGGATGGGCTGGCTGTCGGTGTGGCCCGTCACCAGCACCGGGCCGGGCACGTCGTTCAGCGCTTCCGTGATGCGGTCCAGCAGCGGGCGCACCCGGCTGGCGACGTCGGCACTGCCCGGGTCGAAGAAGCCATCGCCCTTGATCGTGATGATGGAGCGGTCAGCCAGGTCGCGCACCTCCACCAGACCCTGCGAGATCTCCGCGGCCAGGAAGGTCGCCAGCCGCGGCTTGGGGGCCGGTGGCGGGGGCGGAGGCGGCGTCGCGGCAGCCACCTTGGGCACGTCCAGCGCGCGCAGGTCGTCGAAGACCGGGTCGGAATTGGCGTTGGTCGCGAAGCGGAACACCGCGAACAGCAGCAGCAGCAGCCCCGCCACCACCGCGGCCACCACCCACACGGGCCAGCCGCCGCGCAGCACCTGTGCCGCGCCGGCGGCGGGCTGCCAGTGGGCGCTCAGGTCCTTGCCGGGCGCCACATCGGGCTGCGCCAGCTTCTCGGCCAGGCGCTGGCGCACCGTGTCCAGCTGGCCGCGGCCGTCGGGCAGCAGCCGGTAGCGCCCCTCGAAGCCGAAGGCCAGCGTGACGTACATCAGCTCCAGCAGCGCCCGGTTGCCGCGCACGTCCTCGGCCAGCTTGGACATCAGCAGGAACACCTTCTCGCCGCCGAAGGTCTCGTTGTGGAACTCCACCAGCAGGCTCTGCCCGGCCCACACGCCGGAGCCGCCCCAGGGCGTGCTGGACGCCGATTCGTCCAGCAGCGTGCACAGCACGTAGCGCGCCGCGATGACCTGCTCGTTGGGCACGCTGGCCGCGCGGGCGCGGGCCTCGAACTGCCGGATGCCGTCCGCCAGCCCCTGGCGCAGCGCACGCGGGTTGGCGTGGCTGACCGTGTTGCGGATGACCGGCGCCGCGTTCAGCAACGGCGCGGCAGCGGCCAGCAGCGGCTCCAGCCCGGCCTGCATGACGGCGTCCAGCGCCAGCGGCTCGGCCGCCGACTCCGGCAGCGGGGCCCGGGCCGCGCCGCCGCGCGCCATGCGCCCGGCCGACGGCTTGATGACGGTCTTCTCCGACGAATCGTCGGGCAACCCATCCTGGTTTGACATCTCTGCTCCCCCGAATCAGGCCAGTCGCGCACGTTCGCGCGGGCCGGATGCTAATGACCCCGGATGACCTACTGGCCGCGGATCGCCCAGAACTCCAGCTCCAGCCCCGGGAAGTCGCCGGCGATGTGCATGGCCAGGCCGCCCGAGCTTTCCAGCAGCTTCCACATCTCGTTGTGGCGCGTCTCCAGCTCGAAGTAGGTGTAGCCGGCGTGGTACGGGATCTGGCGCGGCGCCACCGGCAGCGCCCGCAGCGCGACGCCCGGCAGCTGCAGGTTGACGAGGTCGCGGATGCGCTCGACCGGGCCGATCTTGATCTGGTTCGGGAAGCGCGAGCGCAGGATCTCGCCCGGCAGCTGCGCCGCCACGGCCAGCACGAAGCTGGCCGTGCGCTGCAGCTCCACGTCCGGGATCAGCGCCACGCGCACGCCGTAGTTGCGGTCCTGCAGCTCGATGGGCAGCACGTTGCGCTCCAGCACGTCCGACAGCGCCTGGCGCAGCTCATCGATGACGCCGCGCAGCGTCAGCGCCAGGTCGTCGTGCACATAGTCGCCGAACGCCGGCGGGCGGCGCTTGCCGCGGAACGTGGCCAGGTCGCCCGCCAGGCCCAGCAGCGCCACGTAGAGCCGCTCGGGGTGCAGCAGCGTCAGCCGCGTCAGGTGGGCGAACACCGGCTCCCAGCGGTTGACCGTCTGCAGCAGCAGGAAATCGGCGATTTCGCCCAGGCCCGCGCGTCCCGGCTGCGCCATCAGCGCCGCCAGCGCCTCGCCGCGCTGGTGCAGCAGCCCCAGGATCTCGCGCAGGTAGCCCTCCGGCACGCCATGTGCCGGCGCATGCAGCAGCGGCGGGATGTATTGCGCGTCCAGCACCACGCGGTTGTCGGCCTGGCGCTCGATGACGCGCACCACGCCCAGCGTCGCGAACGCCTCGCCGGCGTCGCGCTCGCGCATCAGCCGCAGCTGCAACCGCCCCAGCTGCACCGGCGCGGCGCGGCCCATGGTGTTGCCGTCCTTGACGTCGGCCTCCGCGACGCGAAAGCGCGGCCCCGGCGCGGGCGGCTCGTCCTCGGCATCGGTCTCGGCCAGGCCCTCTCTCTGCAGCGGCAGCGCGAGCACGAACAGCTCGGAGCGCGCATCGGCCGGCACATCGATGGCCGCCGGCAGCGGGTCGTCGCCCGGCATGACGAAAGGCGTGCCGTCCGGCATCAGCCCGCTCGCGGCCCGCAGGGCCAGCTTGCCCATGGCCAGCGCCGCCTGGTCCACCTCCAGCGCCCGGAAGCCCCAGCCATGGCCCGCCTGGGCCGTCTGCCGCTGGCGCATCTGCCACTGCAGATGCCTATCGTGCTGCTGGAAGTGCTGCGGCTGGAGAAACATGCCCTCCGACCAGACCACCCTGTTGTTCCACGTCATGGATAGTTGTCCCGCAAATAAGCGCTCGAAGACGGCAGGTGCGGCCTCCCCTCCCGGCCACCCCGGCATGACACATCAATCACCGGCCGGCTTCGCCCCCAAAATCGGGGATGACCGGCCTTGCATCCAGGCCCGTGGGTGCGAAAATCCGTGAAATGCTGCGCGCTCAGTGTAACGACGCGTCGGCCATCCGCAGTTGCTGTACGCCGCCCGTTCAGGCCGGCTTTTGGGGGTTGGAAATGGTCAAGAACATCCGCACTTTCGCGATCACGGGCGTCGTCGCTGCGCTCGCTCTGGCCGGCAACACGGCAGCCTGGGCCCAGTCGGCCGGCACCGATGGCCGCGTGGTCGACGTCGGCAACGGCGTGCTGGACGCCGAGACCGTCAAGGAAGGCCTGTTCCCGCAGGAGCATTGCGAAGAGCTGCGCAAGAACGGCTTCAAGTGCATGGGTGTGAAACCCACGGTCACGTTCTCGCTGCCCGCCGTCGCGTTCGCCTTCGGCTCGGCCGTGCTGCCGCAGTCGCTGATGCGCCAGCTGGATGTCTTCGCCGAGGTGCTGAGCGCCAACCGCACGCTGCCCTACACGATCCGCATCGTCGGCCACGCCGACGCATCCGGCACCGAGGAAGGCAACCGCGTGCTGTCGCAGCGCCGCGCCGAGGAAGTGCGCCGCTACCTGGTGTCCAAGGGCGCGGACGGCGGCAAGCTGGACGTGGCCGGCGTGGGTTCCAAGGACCTGCTCAAGCCCGACACGCCCACCTCCGCCGACAACCGCCGCGTGACGCTGGGCCGCTGAGCGGCGCTCCGCCGGCCGCGCGCGCCGCTCAGCGCGGTGCCGGGCTGGCCCACAGCGTGATCGCGCTGTAGTTGTCGTGCCGCGGCTTGCCGGCCACTGCAGCCAGCAACTGCTGCTCCAGCCCGTCCAGCCATTCCTGCGGGTTGTCGGCGTCTTGCAGGCTCTGCTGCAGGACCTCGGGCGACAGGTACTCCCAGAACCCGTCGGTGCACAGCAGGAAGGCGTCACCCACCTCGATGCGCCAGGGCGCGGCCGACACGCCGGCCACCAGGTCCTCGGGCGCCGAACCCAGCGCGCAGTACAGCTCGCTGCGCTGGGGATGCCCATCGACCTCGTCCTCCTGCAGCCGCCCGGCCTCGATCAGCGCCTGCACGGTGCTGTGGTCCAGCGTGCGCTGGGCCAGCTGGCCGTAGCGGAACAGGTACAGCCGTGAATCGCCCACGTGGCCCCAGGTCGCCGCCATCGTGGCCATGTCGACGAACAGCCCCACGACGGTGGTGTGCATCTGCGCCTGCCCCGGCGCATCGGCGCGGCGGCGGCGGATCTCCTCGCTGGCCGCCCGCAGCGCCGGCTCGATGCCGCCCACCTCGTCCAGTTCACCGCGCGCGTAACGCTCGATGAGGTATTGCACGGCCAGCCGCGAGGCGACGTCGCCGCCGCCATGCCCCCCTGCGCCGTCCGCGACCACGCAGGCCAGCCGGTGGCCGTCGTTCCAGTGGGCGCAGGCATCCTCGTTGCTGCTGCGCCCGCCGACCCGGCTCAGGATGCCGAGTTCGAACTGGATGGGACGGTCCTCAGGCTGGGGGGCTTCGGTCACGGCGCGCTCCGATGCAACTCGTCGATGTACTGTTCGTAGGCCCGCAGGAAGGCGCGGCCGAAGAGTTCCTGGAAATCATCCGACGCTTCGCCGCGCAGCTGCTGGAAGAGTTCGTTGAACAGTTCCCACAGACGCGCCTTGCGGCTGGCCGGCAGCAGGCTGCCCAGCACGCCGGGCGGGCTGAGGCGGGATTCCAGCTGCGCCGGCTCGAAGCGCGCCAGCACGCCCTCCAGCGCCGCCTTCATGCCGGCCATGACGCCGAACTGGTGGGCGCGCAGGTCCTCGAAGGCATCGCGCATCGCCGGCAGCGGCGGCATGAAGCCGCGTGTGGGCTGGCCCAGCAAGTGGCGCAGCGCGACATCGGCACTGGGCGAGAACTTGAGCGGGTTGTTCTCGGCGGCCGCGATGATGGTCACTTCAGCGCGGACCTCGCGCTTGAGCGCGGCGCGGGCCACCAGCAGGTCGATGCTGCCCTGCACCGACTCGCGCACCAGGCCGCCCAGCAACTCCATCAGCACGGGGCTGAGCTGCAGGTCCAGCGACTCGTCCACACCCAGGCCACGGCGCAGCGCGGCGAGCAGTTCCGCCCCGCCCGCGCCGACCTCGGCGACGGCAGGCGCGCGCGCGACGGGCGCCTCGACCGGCCGGGCGGCTTCGGGCGTCGACGGCCCGGCCGGCGACCGGGGCACCACCGGCCGCACGATGGTGCGCACGCCGCTGGCGCTGGCGTCGTCGCCCCAGGCCAGGCCCAGGTCGGCCGGTGGCGGGGCCGGCGGCACGGGGCTGGTAGCGTGCATGCGCGCCGCCGGAGCGGTACGCGGGAGAGGCATGGGCGAGTAGAGATCGGAGCCGCGGTCGGCCTCGCTGGCGGACGGCACGGGTGCGGCCAGACCGAAGGCGCGCAGCGGGTCGGCGTCGGCCATGGTGTTGGGGGCGGACGCGGGGCCGGACAGCGGCGAGCCGAACAGCGGGTCGCGGCCACCGCCCGCGGGAGACAGGCCGAACAGGCCGTCCAGCGAGGCCTCGGCGCGCCCGAGCGCGGGGCCGCCGACGTCACGCGGTGCCGGCGCCGGTGCGCCTGGCGGGGCGAAGGGATCCCAGTCGTCCGGGATCTGCCCGCCGGCCGGTGGCCCGGATGCGGCCGGCGCCCGCGGCGCGGGGGCGCTCCAGGGTGCGGCGGGGGCGGCCGGTGGCGGTGGCGGAGCGAAGGGGTTGGCGAAGGGGTCGCGCGCGCCGCCGGCAAGCGCGCCGGCGCCGAACAGCGCAGCGAAGGGATCGTCACGCGGCGCCGGCGGCGGTGGAGCCTGCACGGTAGCGTCGACGCGCAGCAGGTAGGCGCCGATCAGCAGTTCCTCACCGCCCCGCACCACCGCCTCCTGCCCCGGCGCGAGCAGGTTGCCGTTGATGCTGACGGGGTTGCTGCCGCGGTCGATCAGCAGGAACTGCCCGGCCCGGCACACCACCTCGACGTGAACGCGCGAGATGGTCTTCTCTGGGTCCGGCAACACCAGCGCGTTGGTGTTGGCCCGGCCGACGGTGCCGCCGGCGGGGCCGAAGCTGGCGGAGAGGGGCGCACCGGCATAGGCGGCGCCGTTGAACTGGGTGACGGTGAGGGTGATCATTCAAACCAGCGGAGTGGATCGCGGCAGGCCTCGCGACCGGACACGGGGAATGGCCGCGGGATGATCGCACGCAGGCCGTGCCGCTCCGTCACGGAATGATGTGTGTGGTCTGCCCCGGTGACACGACCTGGATGACACCGGCCCACACGCAGTTCAGCTTGCAGTTGCTGTTCAGGGCCGGCGCGTTGTCGAGCATGACGGTCGCCGAGCCCGGCACCCATGGCGCGGGCGTGTTGGGGATGCAGGGCATGGGCGTCAGCACGCCCATGGCCGCCGACGTGGCTGCAGCCACCGTGGGGTTGGCCAGGCTCTGGCACATGCCGAACGGCATGATGTTGAGCATGGGGACGTGATCCATGATGTTGGCCGCCGGCTGGTTGCCGGACATGGCCATGTGCACGGGCAGCACGACCATCACGCTGGGCGCCATGCCCATGGAGCACTGGAGCTGCGCGGTGTTGACGACTTGCAGGGGCATGGTGACTCTCCTTGGCGGCGCTGCCAGCCTACTCGGCGACGGGCAGGCCTTGCGCCTTCATCTGCTGGCGCATTTGCGCGGGGGGCGTGGCGGGGAAGCGGGCGCCGTGCTTTGCCATGGCGTCGCGCAGGCGCTCGAACTTGACGGCCAGCTCGGAGCCCGGTGGCTGCCGTGCCAGCGCGCGCTGCACACCCCAGGCCGGCGTCACGCCGTTGGTCATCGGCAGGTTGACGTCCGCGCCACGCTCGACAAGGTACAGCGCGACGTCCGGTCGGGCCGTGGAGATCGCCTCCGTCAGGGCCGTGCCTCCGATGCCATCTCGCTGGTTCACATCGGCGCCCCGGTCCAGCAGCAGCTTGACATGGGCGGGTGTGCCTGACGTGACTGCGCGCTGCAGCATCAGGTTCTCTCTGGGATGCGTGTGGTTGGGCGAGAGGCCGCCATCCAGCATGGCCGTCAGCAACTGCAGCTCGCGCGACTCGAACGCGGCGTTCAGCGGCGAGCCCAGGCCTTGAATCACTTGCTCGTCAGGCTGGGAGCCGAGCGCGATCAGCACAGAAACGGCGGGAAAGTTCTTGTTCGCAGTCACGAACCACAACAGCGTCGTCTGCTTGTTGCCCGGCACGTCCAACGGCAGTCCCTGCGCCAATTGGCGCACACGGCCGAAGTCGTGGGCCTGCAGTGCCTGGGCGACGTCGAGATAGCGGTCGGAAAAGATTTGCCCCATGTCGTCGGCCATGCTGAAACTGGTTGAGCTGAAGATGGCAAGAACTGCGGCCATCCACGACGCGCACGAACGGGCGGCGCCGTCGCCAGCGCGCCGGTTCGAGCGCGCCCTTTCGTCGGGCTCAAGCTCGCACTGGACACTGAAGGCATTCGAGCGCATCACACGACCTCATCAAGCCCAAGCGCTACTTCGTTGCAGGTTGACTTGGCAGGGCCGGCACCGCAAATCCCCTGTCCTTGAGCAGGCCCCAGACCTTGACCTTGTATTGATAGATCGGCGAATCGGGTGATGGAACCTTCCTGGCGAGGCTGCGGGTCAGCGGGTAGCGTGTCCGCTCCTGGTCAGGGTCGGCCCCCAGGTCCAGCAAACACCACACCACGTCCCAGTCACCAGCAACGGCGGCGTCTGATACGAGGGCGTCACCGGCGCGGGTCTTGGCATTGAGATCAGCGCCAAGGGACTTCAGATACCAGATCCGCTCGCAGTCACGGTCATTCATGAAACGCATGATGATCGGATCGTTATCAGGGCGTCTGGTGTTGGGGCTGCCGCTGGCGCTGAACACCGCACGCATGATTGCAGCACCCACGGGGTCACGGTAGTTCTCGACCGCCAGGCTCACGGCGCTGGCGCCGTCGGCAGCCCGCAGATTCGGATCGGCACCAGCACCCAGCAGGACCTGCACCGCTGCAGCGCGCCGGGCGTCGACAGCAATCATCAACGGCGTGACGCCCTTGGGCGATCGCGCATTGACTTCTGCGCCGGCGTCCAAGGCGCGCCGCACCGCCGTGGCGTCGTCGCGGCTGATGGCCGCTTCGAGTGGTCCGAGCTTGGCGTCTGTGAAATGGGTCTGAGTCATAGCGCGCCCTGCCTTAACGGTATCGACCAATCCCACCCAGCCCAATCCGAGCAGGATTCGGCGACGGACACCAGCGCTTTGCATCACCATGGATAAGGAATCCCAGCATCGTCATCAGCCGCACTTTCGCAGGAAGTCGCGCAAGGCCTTGCTGTCTTCATCGAAGCTGATTTCCATGAGCTCAAGCACACGGCTCATGCAGGGCCGCGCGAATTTGCAAAGAGTGACTTGACCGTCGACGGCTTCGAAGACGTCGACAAGGGAACTCACACGATTCTTGACGGGCTCCTCAGGGCGGCTCGCACTGGCTGGAACCCCGACACCCGATGGCTGGCTGCCAGATCGCCCAGCATGCTGAACGCCAAGTCCATAGAGCCATTTGAGCTCGGCGGTGCTGACGATTTGCAGCGGCATGGTGACTATCTCCTGCGCGGCAGCGCCAGCCTACTCCGCGACGGGCAGGCCCTGCGCCTTCATCTGTTGACGCATCTGCACCGGAGGCGTGGCAGGGAAGCGGGCGCCGCGTTTGGACATCGCTTCCTTCAGCCGGCCGAACTTGGCTGCCATCTCAGTTCCAGCGGCCAGATCCTCCAGCGCCAGCTGGACCGCCCAGGGCGGGGTTACGCCACGGCGCGTGGGCAGCGATACCTCCGCGCCTCTCTCAACGAGGTAGAGCGCCAGATCTGGCTGCATGGACGCGATAGCCTCGGACAACGCGGTGCCGCCGATGCTGTCGCGCTGGTTGATGTCGGCACCCCGGTCCAGCAGCAGCTTGACGTGAGCGGGCGTGCCTGACATCACCGCACGCTGCAGCATCGGCTTCTCGTTGGCGCGGGTGTGGTTGGGTGACAGGCCCCCATCGAGCAGGGCCGTGAGCAGCTGGAGCTCGCGCGACTCGAAGGCCGCGCCCAGCGGCGTTCCCAGCCCCTCGACGGGCTGCTCATCGGGCTTGGCGCCAAGCACCACCAGCACCGTCACGCCCGCAAAATTCTTGTTCGCGATGGCAAACCACAGCAGCGTCATGTGCTTGTTGCCCGGAACGTCCAGCGGCAGACCCTGCGCCAGTTGACGCACACGTGCGAAGTCCTGGGCCTGCAGCGCACGGGCGATGTCAAGGTAGCGGTCGGAAAAGCTGGAGTCCGCCGTCGTCACCATACCGCCCCCCGTCAGACCGGTAACGGCCAACGCGGCAATAAGCCCCCGCACCGCGAAGCCGATGGGCCTTTGCAGGAGAGGTGCGGCGCAGCCAGCCGGCCAGCAAAGGCCGCACGGAGAAGAAGCAAGGCTCTGTCCCATCTCACAGGCTGCAGGGCATTGCCACACCACGGCGTGCAAGCGCTGCGACCAGTTGCTTCCATTCGTCCACCAAGCCGGGCAAAGGATCACGCCCCCTCTTGCCGCCTTCGGTGGCACAAAACCACTCCAGCGCAGTTTTGGGTTTGGGGTTCTTGATGAAGCTTCCCGTGTGCGACGTCAAGGACAAGTCGATGCCCGCGTCGACCAGATACGCAGCGATCGCGAACTGGGTCCCCAAGGCATAGTGCAAAGCCGAACCACCGATGGGATTGACGTGATTGAGCCTGGCGCCCCGCTCAACCAGCAGTTTGACGATGGGAAAGTTATGCCCCTGAATGGCATCCATCAACAGTGACGTCCGGTGTTCGGGGTCCGCCGGAGAAAACCAGTTCGGCGTAATGCCGAAGTCGAAAAGCACCTTGACGACCTCCGGGTCCGCGTTGTCGCGGGCCACGGCGTAGTGAGGCACGTTGTCACCGCTCGCGACCAAGGAGACCGGGTCCGCCCCGGCTTGAAGCAGGCGGCGCAGGATTTCAGGGCGCCCCGTGCGAGCGCGCAACGCATAGTGGGTGAGCGTCATGCCCTGCTCGCCGACAGCGCGGACATTCGCACCCTGAGCCAGCAACCGGTCGATCGCCACGAAATCAGCAGCCTCCACGGCATGGGCTAGCTGCCGTACTGCCGGGTCAGAGAAGGTTTTTTCTACGGCGGACATGGTGGTTTTCTGGGGCGGGGTGGACGGTTGGACATTGCCAGGGTCACAGGCAATGAGCAAGCTGGCCAGACATAGCGCCAAGCTTGGCAGACAGCGCGTCATTTCATAGGGCCGATGTAGAGGCTGGTGGGCCCGGGTGCAGCGGTTTCGCTGATTAGCGTTTCGATGCTGTCAGCCTTGCGGTGCTCGAAACCGTCATTCAGGCGCAGGATGCTGTGCTGATCCTTCAGGCTGGAATCGCTGCCATCGGGGTTCTTGCTTGTCAGGCCACGCACCTCACCCAGCGCAGGCGGGATGTACCACTTGCCGCCGCTGAGTTGAAAGTTGTTCTGCGCCTCCTGTGTCGTGACGTTGAGCACCCGGTCGGTCATGTCCCGCACAAGACCCTGCGCTTCCTGTGGAAGCTTGCCGATGGCCCAGCCCTGAGGATCACTCATGCCCAGCTCCTTCGCGGCCCAGGTGTTCGCCTCAATCAGGCCGGCCCCGCCTTTCACCACGCCGAGCACCGCCTTCTGCATAGCCGGTGAGTTCTGCATGCCGGTCAGCGGGTCGCCATACCCTTTGCTTAGTCCACCTTCAGCCCGGTACTGAATGAACTTGCTGGACTCCTGCTGCAGGCTCTGCGCCGTCTGGCCCACGACGTTGGGGTGCAGGCCGGCGGAATTGAACATCTGGCCGCTGTAGCCGCCTGCCACACCGCAAGCCTGCGCCTTGCCGCCACCAAGGGAATGGCCCGTGACCTCGGCGTCGATGTCGTTCAGTCGCATGGACTTGCCGAGTTGGACGGCCGCGTCATATTGCTCATTCCTCAGACCCAGCGCCTGATCATGGTCAGCAAGTATGTCGCCCGGCTCACTGGTGGTTCCTCGAAAAGCCACCACCGTCTTTGGTGTGAAAGGGAAATCGGATGGCGCTTGGTAAACGACCGCCTTGGCCTTGGCTACCTGTTGCGGGTCCAGCCCCATCTCGTCGAGTTGCTGCGGCGTAGCGACCTTCCAAGGCTCCGGTGGCGACTTGTCGCTCCCCTGCTTCTCAGGGTCATACTGGTCGTACGTGTTGGCCGAGAGCTTGCCCAACTCGACGGCCTTCATGTCGTCCTGCAGCTGCTGTGCGGCGGCCTTTGCGCCCGGACTGGCAGAGGCCTTGCCCTGGTCGATAAGGGCCTGCCGACGTTTCATGCGGGCGATACGTTCTGCCCCAGGCTCCTTGTCCATGCAGGGGAGACACGGTTTTTTCACTGGCATGCTGGGCGAGAAGGTCTCCTTGATCGCCTTGCCCGCATTGGCGACACCGCCGATCACCTTCTGCGCCGTGTCGACGGCGGCAAGTGCCGCGCCGCCTCCGACCTTCGCGGTGACAACAACAGCTGCCTCGGTGCCGAGCAGCCCCATCGCCGCAACCTTGCGTGCGCCGGTAGCGGCCCAATCCGTGGACGTTTCCCAGGCAGCACTCCCCCAACGCGCTGCCGTGCCGGCGGCCGTGCTGGCGGCATCACCCAGCCGCTGCAAGTTCTGGCGCGCGGCATCGCCGCTCTTGTCCCACAGCGCCTTGAGCAGGCTTGGTGTTTCGTCGCCGGGTTGGCTCATGGCATTGGCCGCTGCCGTTGGCGCGCCTCGTCGACGATGCCACCGGCCAAGGCGCCTAGCACGGTGAAGCTGAAGTCCTGCAGGGCTTGCGCCTTGCTGTGTGCCGGCAGGTCCGAGCCGAGCACCTGACGCATGGCAGGAAGGCGCTCATCGAAGCCATCGCCCAGTTGGAACCCAGTGGCGACAAACAGCGCCGCGGACTGCTCATCGACGAGGCCCCAACGCTCCGCCCGCCTCGCCAGCGCAAGGATGCGCGAGTCCAGCGCAGCATCGTCCTGCCCCTCGGTGGCCATCGTGCAGTGCTCACGCAGAATGGGCCTGAGCCGCTCGACAAAGCGGGACTGTCCGAGCCTTCGCATCTGACGGTCAGAAAGATTCAGCATGGGAATTCCGATGCAGCACCGAATTGGCTGAGAAAGCTCTGCCAGCGTCGCGCACGGGCGTCACGCCTGCGCCATCGCCACCGTTGCCACGCGCGCCCACTGCCCCATCGCATCACGGTAGACCAGCGCCTCGAATGGCGCGAAAACCGGGCCGGTCAGTTCAGTGAGGCCGGCGCGCTGCAGGTCGTCGACGACGCGCGGGTCGTAGTAGCGGAAGAACAGCGGCTTGCCGTCGGCCGAGTAGACGACGTTGTACTTGCGCAGGTGGCGGTGCAGCACCGCAAAGTCGGGCGCGGCGGCCGGCTCGCCCGGTTCCGCCGGCGCCAGCCGCGGCACCAGCAGCATCGCGAGCTGCGCGTCCAGCAATTCCTCCACGCGCGCGGCGGTCGCGGCATCGGCCTTCACGATGCGGCCGAGGTAGCCGGCGGTGTCGGCCAGTTCGTCGCCCAGGTCGCCGGTCACCAGGCTCTGCAGGCGGTCGAACAAGTCCCGCGGGATGGCGGAGAAGCCTTGCTCGAAGCCGGCGCAGTCCAGCAACAGGTAGACGGGCCGCTCAGCGCCGACCTGCAGCGCGCCCCAGAGTTCGATGAAGCGTTGCATGCGCGCTCAGCCCTCGCAGATTTCGCAGAAGGGCGCCGACTTGGCGCGGGCCGACTTCAGCGCCGCGGCCTTGGGGCTGGCCTTGCGGGCCTCGGCCTTCTTGACCTGGATGGCCTTGTCGGTGCCGCCCTTGGAGTCGCGCGCCTTGTCGGCGGCGTCCGGCGAACCGGGCGAGGCGCCGCTGCCCGAGCCGGCGGCACCGCCCGAGTTCACCATCACCATGCTGCCCTTGATGAAGACGCCGCCGGAGTTGATGTCGATGAAGTTGCCGCCGACCTTCAGCGAGATCTGCGTGCCGCTCTCGATGATCACCGTGGTGCCGGACTTCAGGTGGATCTCGTTGCCGGCCTGGACGGCGAACTTGGGCCCGGTCTTGACCTCCCAGTTCTGCGACACCGCCAGGTGGTAGTTGCCGCCCACCTTGTTGACGTCGTCGCCGGTGATGTCGGTGTGCACGTTGGCGCCGTGCTTGGCCTTGGTGTCCTTGGTGACCTGCAGGTGGCTCTCGCCGCCGATGTACTCGGTGCGGTTGTTCTTGGAGAACAGCGTCTGGTCCTTCTCGGCGTGCAGGTAGACCTCTTCCTTGCCCTTGCTGTCCTCGAAGCTGAATTCGTTGAAGTTGGACGCGCCGCCGCCCTTGGTGCTGCGGCTCTTGAAGCCCCAGCGGGTCTTCTCGGCCGGCAGCGAGAAGGGCGTGCGGTTGGTGCCGTTGTAGAGGCTGCCGGTCACCAGCGGGCGGTCCGGGTCGCCCTCCAGGAACTCGACGATGACTTCCTGGCCGATGCGCGGCAGCGACAGCGCGCCGTAGGCATTGCCGGCCCAGATCTGCGCGACGCGGATCCAGCAGGAGTCCTTGTCCTTGCCGTCGCCCAGGCGGTCCCAGTGGAAGTGGACCTTGATGCGGCCGTGCTCGTCGACATGGATTTCGTCGCCGGGCGGGCCGACGACGAAGGCTGTCTGCGGGCCCTGCACGATGGGCCGCGGCGTGACACGGGCCGGGCGGAACGGCCGGCGCGCCGGCATGGCCTGGAAGCTGCAATGGAAGCTCAGCCCGGCGGCGCCTTCGCTGGCGTCGCCGGTGTCGTCCTCGCCGTGGATCTGCGTGCCGGTGACGAGCCAGTCCTGGCCGTTCTGGTCGCTGCGCGGGTGGTCCTTGATCTTGAACTCGCAGCCGGTGACGATGCCGCGCACATTGGCGCTGCCCTGCACGATCTCGTGGCCGGCCTGCAGTTCCTCCAGCCGCGCACGGGCGTAGCGCTTGCCGTCGCCGCCGGTCTCGTACTCGCCGGGGTAGTCGTACATCTCGCCGCCGCTGGCCGCGTGCTTGAACTGCTGGCGGTGCACGCTGTGCAGGTCGTCGCTGGGGCGCTTGAAGTTGAAGTCGCGCAGCGTGTAGGAGGCCGGCTCGATGCGCTGCGCGAACTGCCAGCTGGACACGGCCTCGCCGTCGACGCCGCCCTGGTGCGACGGGTTGAACTGCAGCGTCTCGAAGCCGGCGAACGGCTTGTGGGCGCTGGGGCTGTCCACCAGCGTCAGCGTGTGCTTGTCGGCCTCGTGCGTGAAGAAGAAGGTGATGCCCTCCTGCTCCATCAGCCGCATGACGAAGTTCAGGTCGGTCTCGCGGTACTGCACGCAGTACTCGCGTGGTTCGTAGCTGCCGGTCAGGCTGAGCTTGAACTGCGCATCACCGTAGTTGGTGAACACCTTCTTGATGATGTCCGGGATGCTCTCGGCCTGGAACAGGCGGCAATCGCTGTTGCGCGACAGCAGCCAGGTCCACGGGCGCAGCACCAGCCGGTAGTGGTGGAAGCGGCTGTTCTCGCGCTGGCCTTCGTACAGGAACTCGGCCACATGGCCGTTGAAGTGGCGCTCGCCACCGGCCGGCAGCTCGACGGCCACGTTGGCCAGCTCGCCGAGGATCTTGGCCGGGTCCAGGTCGGGGCGCAGGCTGACGGCTTCGACGGCGTACTCGAAGCCGGCGCTCAACGCCTCCTGCCCGCTGAAGGCGCGGAACCGCAGGTCCTTGCCGAAGACGGTGTCCAGGGAATAGACCGTGCCGGTCTGCGAAGTGAGGGTGGCCATGGCGTAGTGTGCGGCGGGGGCTCGTCGAAAGTCTATGGCCCGGCCCGTCAGCGGGGGGTGTCCTCGGCCGGGCGGAAGGCCTCGACGACCAGGCCCGCGACGGGCCGGCCGGCCTCGGTGCGCAGGTCCACGGGGTCGAGGTGGATGCCCACGTAGCCCAGCTCGCCCAGGCAGCGGCGCACATAGGCTGCCGAGTGGGCATAGCGGCCGTGGCCCATGAGGCGCCAGTCCTCGCCGGCGGCGGCGTCCAGCGACTCCACGGTGAACAGCAGCAGCCCCGGCGGGCGCAGCGTCTGGCGGGCGGCCGCCAGCACGGCGCTGAGGTCACCGAAGTAACACAGTGTGTCCGCCGACAGCACGACGTCCCAGCGCGGCGGCGTGGCGGCGAGGAACTCGGTCAGCTCGCACTTGTACAGGCCGTCGTAGACCTGCTTCTGCGCCGCCGACTGCAGCATCCGCGCCGACAGGTCCACGCCCTCCAGCCGCACGGCCCAGGGCTTGATGAGCGGGCCGCACAGGCCGGTGCCGCAGCCGGCGTCCAGCACGCTGAGCGACGCGTCGGGCTCGCCGCAGCGCCGGGCCAGCGCGTCGCACAGCAGCGCGGGCGCACGGTAGGTCAGCGAGGCCAGCTTGCTCTCGAAGCTGTCGGCAAAGCTGTCGAACGTGGCCTCGACGTAGGCATCGTCGGCCCGCGCCGGCACGTCGTCGCCCGTGCAGGCGGCGAGGTGGTGGCGGGCAGTGGCGCTGTCGGGCTCGGCAGCCAGCCAGTCGCGGAAGATCTGCGCGGCCTTGTCGCGCTCACCCAGCAGCAGGTGGGCCGAGGCCAGCATGCGCCGCGTGCTGGGGCTCAGCGGCAGCACCAGCAGCGCGCGGCAGAAATGCGCCACGGCCTCGGGAACACGGCCCTGGTCAAGCCGCAGGTTGCCCAGGTTGTTGTGGACGTCGGGATTCTCCGCGTCGATGGCCAGCGCCTGCAGGTAGGCCTGCTCGGCCTCGGCGTCGCGGCGCTGGGCGCGGCGCAGCACGCCCAGGTTGTTGAAGACCTCGACGTTGCCGGGCTCCAGCGCGACGCACTGCTCGTAGGCGGTGCCGGCCTCGTCGAAGCGGCGCTGCGCCAGCAGCACGTTGCCGAGGTTGTTCCAGCCGCCGGCGCGCGGCGCGATCTCCAGGCTGCGGCGCAGCAGCGCGATGGCGCGGGCGCTGTCGCCCTGCTGGTGGCTGGCAATGCCCAGGAAGGCCAGCGCGTCGGGCTGCTGGCCGTCCATCTCCAGCACGCGCTCGTACAGCGCGACGGCCGGCGCCAGCTGGCCCAGTTGGTGCAGGCGCGACGCGAACGCCAGCGTCTCGGGCAGGCTCAGGCCCTCGGGGAGTTCGAAGTCATCATCGGCTTCGTTGTCGGGCAGGGTGGCAAGCGACATCAACACCTCAAGGCAAGACTGCACGCGGCGGCTGCATGGACTGCCGGACGACGGGTCCGCCATTGCCTTGCCCGTCGTCGCTCAGTGCGTCATCGGCGATACGAGCATCGATCTCGCGCAGCTTGCCGATCATCTTCCGCAACGAGTCCTCCAGGGTCTTCTTCTGCTGCGCATTCGCCGCCTTCAGCTCACCGCTCGACTGCATGAAATCTGCCAGCCCGTAGGTGTTCTTGGCCAGATTGGCGAACACGTCGACGACGCTTTGCAGCTTCTTCGGGCTGGCCGCCTTCAGCACCTTCGCGGCCTGGTCGATGCGCTCGAGTTCCTTGCCGTAGCGGTTGCCCTCGAACTTGTCCGGCAGTTTCCCCTTGACCTTCTTCAGGATGTCCATCACGAGCTTGGCCCTGCCGGTGGGCTCGACGGTCACGGTGTCTTCGATGATGTCGGTCACGATGACCGTCGTCCACGACACGACGCCAGCGAGCTCCACCAGGGTGAGCTTTTCGCGGTTGCTGGAGATCTCGCTCAGCATTTCCTTGCCAAAGCGAACGGCGTCCTGGATGACATACCGCTTCTGCTGAAGCGACTTGTCGTGGGTTCCGGAGCGGACGGCTGCCGCACGCACCAGCAGTTTCTCTTCAACAAAGCCCATGTGACTCTCCAAGAAGGCAGGTTACCGGCGGGGCGACGCATTGATTCAGTCGAACGCGTAGGCCAGGTTGCCCTCAGCCACGCTGACGGCGATGCGCTTGACCTCGACGCCCGACACCATGCGGTTGAGCAGCTCCCGCGCGATGCTGGGCAGCATGGTGTTGGTCAGGATCGCGTCGATCATGCGCCCGCCGGACTCGCTCTCGGTGCAGCGGCTCACCACAAGTCTGATGACATCGTCGCCGTATTCGAACGGCACCTTGTGGCGCGCCTCGACGCGCTTCCTGATGCGCTCGATCTGCAGCTTGACGATGCGGCCCAGCATCTCGTCAGACAGCGGGTAGTACGGGATGGTGACCAGCCGGCCCAGCAGCGCCGGCGGGAAGATCTTCAGCAACGGGTCGCGCAGCGCCTTGGCCAGGCCCTCGGCGTCGGGCATCAGGTCGGGGTCCTTGCACAGGCCGGCGATGAGCTCCGTGCCGGCGTTGGTGGTCAGCAGGATCAGCGTGTTCTTGAAGTCGATCTGGCGGCCCTCGCCGTCCTCCATCCAGCCCTTGTCGAAGACCTGGAAGAACAGCTCGTGCACGTCGGGGTGGGCCTTCTCGACCTCGTCCAGCAGCACCACCGAGTAGGGCTTGCGCCGCACCGCCTCGGTCAGCACGCCGCCTTCGCCGTAGCCCACGTAGCCGGGGGGCGCGCCCTTGAGCGACGAGACCGTGTGGGCCTCCTGGTACTCGCTCATGTTGATGGTGATGAGGTTGTGCTCGCCGCCGTACAGCGTCTCGGCCAGCGCCAGCGCGGTCTCGGTCTTGCCGACGCCGGAGGTGCCGGCCAGCATGAACACGCCGATGGGCTTGCTGGGGTTATCCAGCCCCACGCGCGAGGTCTGCACGCGCTTGGCGATCATCTCCATCGCATGGTCCTGGCCGATGACGCGCTCGGCCAGCAGCTTGGGCAGCTGCAGCACGGTTTCGATTTCGTCGGCATTCATGCGACCGACCGGGATGCCGGTCCAGTCCGCCACGACGGCGGCCACGGCCTGCTGGTCCACGGTGGGCAGGATCAGCGGCTGCTCGCCCTGCACCTGGGCCAGCTCGGCCTGCGTGGCGGCCAGGTCGCGCTGGGCCTGGGCCAGCGCATCCTCGTCGGTCAGGCGCTCGGCGCCGCTGAGCTGCTGGCGCAGTGCCAGCAGTTGCTTGACCAGGCCCTTCTCGCGCTCCCACTGCGCGTTCAGCTGCGCCAGGCGCACCTGCTCGTCGTCGAGCTGCTGCTGCACGGCGGCATGGCGCTCTCGGGTGTCGATGCCCAGTTCGGCCTCGCGGCCGATGATGCCCAGCTCGGTCTCCAGCGACTCGATGCGCCGGCTGCTGTCGTCCACCTCGGCCGGTGTGGCGTGCAGGCTGACGGCCACGCGGGCGCAGGCGGTGTCCAGCAGGCTGACGGACTTGTCGGGCAGCTGGCGCGCCGGGATGTAGCGGTGCGAGAACTTGACCGCGGCCTCCAGCGCCTCGTCCAGGATCAGCACCTTGTGGTGCTTCTCCATCGTCGCGGCAACGCCGCGCATCATCAGCAGCGCCTTGGTCTCGCTGGGCTCGTCGACCAGCACGGTCTGGAAGCGCCGCGTCAGCGCCGGGTCCTTCTCGATGTGCTTCTTGTACTCGGCCCAGGTGGTGGCGCCGATGGTGCGCAGCTGGCCGCGTGCCAGCGCCGGCTTGAGCAGGTTGGCCGCGTCGCCCGTGCCGGCGGCGCCGCCGGCGCCCACCAGCGTGTGGGTCTCATCGATGAACAGGATGATGGGCTTCTCGCTGGCCTGCACCTCGTCGATGACGGCGCGCAGGCGCTGCTCGAACTCGCCCTTCATGCTGGCGCCGGCCTGCAGCAGGCCCACGTCCAGCGCGCGCAGCTCGACATCCTTCAGCGCCGGCGGCACGTCGCCGCGCACGATGCGCTGCGCGAAGCCCTCGACGACGGCCGTCTTGCCCACGCCGGCCTCGCCCACCAGGATGGGGTTGTTCTGGCGGCGGCGCATCAGGATGTCGACGACCTGGCGGATCTCCTCGTCGCGGCCGACGATGGGGTCCATCGTCGCGGAGCGGGCCTGCGCGGTCAGGTCGGTGGTGAAGCGCTTGAGCGCCTCCTGCTTGCCCATCGCCGCCGGCGCGATGGCGCCGCTGGCCTCGCCCGGCTCGCCGGCGGCGGCGCTGCTGGCGACCGCGTTCTGCTCGGACGAGCCGGCCAGCAGGTCACGCAGCTTGGCGGCGAGGTCGTCACCGGCGATGCGCTCGAACTGCCGCGAGATGGCGAACAGCGCGTTGCGCAGGTAGGTGGTCTTGAGCATGCCCAGCAGCAGGTAGCCGGTGCGCACGACGTTGTCGCCGTACATCAGCGAGCCGTAGACCCAGCCCCGCTCGATGGCGTTGCTGATGTTGTCGGAGATGTCGGAGATGGCCGTGGCGCCGCGCGGCAGGCGGTCCAGCGCGGCGGTGATGTCCTTGGCCAGCACGGCGTTGTCGATGCCGTAGTGCTTGAACAGCACGGGCCAGTCGCTGTCGGGCGACTGCACGATCTGCGCGATCCAGTGCTCCAGCTCGACGAACGGGTTGCCGCGCAGCTTGCAGAACACGGTAGCGCCCTCCACGGCCTTGTAGGCCATGGGGTTGAGCTTGCCGAACAGGGACAGGCGACTGATCTCACTCATGCTGATCTCCCGAATCAGTGGGTTGGTGTTCTTGGGCCGGCGGCAGGCCGCCTGGCGCGGCGCATCAGCGCCTCGGGCTCGACGCGCACGTCCGCGCATTCGCTGCGCGGCGTGGCGCGCTGCAGCCACATGGAGCGGCCCAGCCGGTGGGCGCCGCCCAGGCGCGCGGCCGGCACCTCCTGCGGCAGCAGGCGCAGCGTCAGCCGCCAGCCCAGCATGTCGTTCACGTAGTCGCGCACGATGGACTGCAGCTCGGCCAGCTCCTGCGCCTGGTTGAGCAGGCTCTCGAAGCGCTCGAACCGGATCGGGCCGATGACGATGCCGAACTGGTGCTGCACGTCCCAGACGCTGCGCCCCAGCACGACGCCGGCGCCGAGCTGCTGGCCGCGGTCGGGCCAGCGCTTGAGCTGGCTGCGCTCGTCGCGTGGCAGCGCCAGCCAGGTGCCGACGAACTCCTCGATCTGCACCGGCACGCGGAAATAGGTTGCCAGCACGGCCTGCAGCCCGTCGGCGTTGCGCGCCTGCTGCGCGAAGCGGCCGGCGAAGAACAGCCGCAGGTGCGCCGGCGTGACGTTGGCCGCCGCCGCGCCGGGCGCGCCGAAGCCGGCCAGCGACGCGGCATAACGCGCGAAGCGGTCGTCCTGAGGCCGGTCCAGCTGCACCGTGGGCTGGGCCTGCGCCCAGGCCCGGTAGAACAGCAGCAGCAGCCGGTGGTGGAAGACGTTGGCGAAGGCGGTGAGCGTGGTGTCGCCCTTGCCCTGGCGCTCGTGGGCGTAGTCGCTGAGGTGGCCCGGCAGGCTGCCGTGCGGGCCGAACAGGCCGAAGAAGCGCACATCCAGCCGCGGCGCCGTGGCGCGCGGGTCGCGCACCAGGCCGACGAGGTCGGACGGCGCGAAGCTCATGGACGGCGGCTGGCCCAGCCGGATGGGCTCGTCCGCCGGGCGGGCCGCCTGGCCCAGTGGCGGGTTGGGCGCGTTCAGCGCGTCGATGCGGCGCAGCGCCGCGTAGAAGTTGTAGGCCCAGGGCTGGTCGGCCAGCCGCTGCAGCAGCGCCTGCAGCTCGGCCGGGCGCGCGCCGGGCACCGGCCCCTTGCGTGCCTGCACGGCCGGCGTGGCCGCGCCCGGCGGGCGCTCGGCGCCGTCGGGCGGCAGATCGTCGGTCACAGCACCGCCCCCCGGCCCCAGCGCAGCGTGTCGCGCATCAGCTCGCCGCGCGAACTGGAGGTCAGCACGGTCTGCACCGCGGTGTTGATCGACGCGTAGCGCCGGAAGAAGCGCCCCAGCACGCAGCCCAGCAGGTAGGCGCTGCCGCCCTGGAAGGCGCGCTCGTCCACCTCCACCTCCACCTCCAGCGTGCGCCCGTAGGTGATGCGGCTGTGGAAGGACTTGCCGCGCTCGCCGCCCTCGGCCTCGGGCAGCCGGCGCACGCGCGGCGTGACGCGCACGTGGCGGATGCCCTCGATCTGGCGCTGCGCGCCGGCATCCTGGCTCTGCGCGTACAGCCCCAGCAGCGTGCGCAGCGCGGCGGCGCCCTGGTCGGGGTCGGTGTCGCTGAGCGACAGGTGGTTGAGGCTGAGGTGGTTGACCAGCTGCCACACATGCGAGGCGTCGCGCCCGCGCTGGGCCGGCTTGCTGGGGCCGGACAGCACGCGCACGCTGTCCACCGGCGCCGTCACCTCGAGGATGAAGTCCGTGCGGCCGACGCCCACCGCCAGGTGCAGCGGCAGGTCACGGTTGGTGCACAAGGCCTTGACGGCCAACTGGCGCAGCCCGGCCGGCAGCGGTGCCTCGCGAGGGTCGACGAGACTGAGGAAGACCTCGGCGCCGACGTAGCTGGACCGCGGCCCGAGCTTGCGCTGGCGCTCCGACAGCACGCGCGGCTCGCGCTGCTGGCAGTAGTAGGCCTGCTGGCCGCGGCCTTCGGTGTGGAAGGCCGAGTACAGCGGCAGGAACTCCTGCTCGCTGTCGCTGCCGGTGCCGTAGCCGTGCACCTGCTGCACCTCGAACACCTCGTAGTCCATGGGGTGGGCGACGTCGGGCACGACGTGGAACTCGTGCATGCCCTCGCGCACGGCGATGCGGTCGCAGCGGTGCGGGAACAGGTTGATGGCCGGCGTGCAGTGCAGGCCGACGCTGTTGGCATCCAGCACGCCTTCGAGCTGGGCGTCGCCCTGGTCCAGCAGGAACAGCAGCTCCACCTCCTGCGCCGGCCGGCCGGCGATGGCGGCGTCCAGCCCCTGCAGCCGCGCGAACAGGAAGCGCTCCGGCAGCGCAAAGTACTCCTGCAGCAGCCGGTAGCCCTCGAAGCTGCGCGGCTCGTCTGGCAGCAGGCCCTCGGCGGTCTCGAAACCCAGCGGCTGCAGCTGCCGCGCGTCCATCCACGACTGCCACGCACCGCCACTGCCCCCGTTGCCGGCCGGGCGCACCAGCACTGCCAGCGTGTGGCCTAGCACGCGCTCGTGCAGCTTGAAGGCCACGCCGGCCTGGCCGCTGAAATGCAGGTCCAGCTGCGACAGCTTGAGTTGGTGCAGCCCCAGCGCCCCGACGGCGGCCAGCCGCACGCGGATGCCGGCGCGCGCGCGGCTGCCGCTCAGTTGCGGCGGCAGGCCGGCGTCGGCGACGTGGCTGAGGTACTGCACCTCGCGCACCTCCAGCGGCCACAGCCGCACCGGGTGCGCGGTGCGGAAGCGGCAGGCCGTCTCCTCGCCCTTGCCCAGCAGCCCGCGCAGCTCGGTGCCGCGCGCCACCTCGGGGCCCTCGGCAAGCGCCGGGTCGGCCAGGTTGGGCTGCAGCCGCACGATGGCCATCGACGGCACCGGCGCGAGGAAGCTGGGGTAGCAGATCTCCAGCAGCCGGTCGGTGAAGCGCGGGAACTCGGCATCCAGCCGCAGCTGCACGCGCGCCGCCAGGAAGGCGAAGCCCTCCAGCAGCCGCTCGACGTAGGGGTCGGTGACCTGCAGGCCGTCCATGCTGAGGCGGCCGGCGATCTTGGGGTACTGGCGCGCGAACTCCTGGCCCATCTCCTTGAGGTGGCCCAGTTCGCGTTCGTAGAGTTCCAGCAGGCGCGGGTCCATGGCGGCTAGCGGTTGAGTTCCTGAACCTGCACCTGCCCGGACTCCAGGTCCAGCTCGGTGCGCAGCACCAGCTCCAGCGGCACCGGCTGCGCCCACAGCTGCGCGGTGATGCGCATGGCCACCAGGTTGTGGTGGTGCAGCACGTCCTCGCTGAACTCCGCCTCCACGCTGAGGCTGCCGGCAATGATGCGCGGCTCGAAATCGATGATGGCGCGGCGGATGGTGGCCTCCAGCCGCGGGATATCCAGCGTCGAGGCCGTCAGCCCCGACAGGCAGGGCAGGCCGAAGCACAGCACCGAGTTGCGCGTCAGCGGCAACGCGTCCCAGTCCTGGAAGCGGCCCAGGCGCTCTTCTTCCTCGGCGTTGTCGAGGTGCGCGCCCTGCTCGTTGAGCAGCCAGTACGGCGCCTCGGGGCGGACGGCGTTGAACAGCCAGCGCAGGTCGCGCAGCACCGCCTGGCGCAGCGCGTGGGCATTGAGCACGCGCTGCTCGCGCGCCTCCACCTGCGTGCCGGGGTCGGTGTCGGTGAGGCGGTCGAGAAGGGACGGCTGGAGCCGGTCACGCGGAGCGGTCTGCGCCATGGCCCGGGCGCTCAGGCGTCAGCTGCAGGAGCGGTGGCGGCTTCGGCTTCGTCGGCAGCGTGCTGGGCATCGAAACGCAGCTCGCGGATCTCGAGCAGCGCCGTCTCGGCCTCGGGCGTCACGAGGATGCGCTGGCCCAGCCCACGGTAGCTGTCGCCGGCGCCAGGCAGCCATTCGGTGCGGCGGGCCATCAGCAGCGCGCCGTCGGCGTCGGCCGGCAGGTCGGGGTAGCGGTTGGGCAGCAGCGCCACCACTTCGCCCCCGTTGGTGAACGACAGCTGGGCCGGCGCCCAGACGAGGTCGCGCAGGTCCGCCGGCGCCTCGATGCTGACGGCGCTCAGGTGCGCGAACGGCACCCAGTAGTAGCGGCCGTTGACGATGGCCTCCAGCACGGGGCCGAGCCGGCCGTCGGCGTCGGCCAGCCAGTCGAAGGCGCGGCCGTCCATCTGGCCGGCGTTCGCCGGAGCGGCGTCGAAAGCCTGGGCGCGCAGGCTGGCCGCGAGTGCGAACTCACCGCGCCCGTCCTGCAGCAGCGCCTCCACCAGCATCGCCAGCCAGGGGTCGGGTTCGCCGAAGATCATCGGCACGCGCCGGCCAGCGAACACCTCGCCGCGCAGCCGCTCGCAGGCGATGGCCTCGCGGTAGGTCTGCACCATGGCCAGCGCGCCGGCGTCGAGCTGACCGGCCACGTCGAGCTGGCTCAGCGCCTTGTCCCAGCGGCCGAGCACGCACAGCAGCTGGAACAGCGCCACACGCAACTCGGCCTTGCCAGGCTGCGCGCGCACGTCGGCCTGCAGCAGGGCCAGCGCCGCTTCGGGCGTGCCGGCCTTGAGCGCCTGCTCGAAAGGAGTCGGGTTGCCCATGGACTAGATGGCTTCCGCGTTGAAGGTCGTCGCGCCGCCACCCGAGCCGCCCGCGTCCTGTGACTTGTACTGGATCTCGATGGCCTTGAAGGTCAGGCTCAGCGTCTCGACCAGCAGCGCCGGCTGGGCCGGGTCGGACTGCAGGTCGTAGGCCGTGATGCGGCCGTCCTTGATCTTGACCTGCATGTAGTCCAGCGGCGTTGCGCCGCCGCTGGCCTTGCGCACCGTGACGACCGCCTCGACGACGGCATCGTTGCTGCGCATCACGCCCATCAGGGCCGTGGACGCGCGGTCCACGTCCTTGACGATCTTGACGGAATCGAACGAGGTCTTGTTGGACGGCCCCTTCGCGCCCATCGCCGTGGTGGACTTCATCCCCCAGGCGATGGAGCGAATGTCCATCTCGTCCTTGTGCTGTGCGTCGGCGCTCTCGCCCTTGATGACGCCGCCCTTCAGGCTCTTGAGGCGCAAAAAAATATCACTCTTGGCCATGCCTTGCTCGCAGCTTTAGCAGACGCAACGGCGTTGCGCCGATCACAGCACCTGGGTCAGGTCATCAAGCTTCAGTGTTCTGCTTGATGTCCCACTTGGCGGTCTTGACCGCGCCCGCGGCACCTGCGGTGTCCTGCGGCGTGTACTCGTAGGTGAACTTGGCGAAGTTCAGCGTGATGTTCTCGGTCAGGCGGTCCTCACCACCCGAGCCACCTTCCTGCACGCTGGTGACCAGCACTTCTTCCAGCTTGATCTTGATGTACTCCAGCGGCTTGCCGCCGGCCTTGCGCACGGTCAGCTTGGCTTCCTTGAAGTGCTTACCCGAGCAGGCGGCCTGGATCAGCGCATGGCTGGCCGAGTCGATGTACTTGGTGATGGAGATGTCATTCACATTGACCTTGCCGGCACCGCCGCCACCACCCACATGGGTCGTGCCGCTGTTGCTCAGCGACCAGCTCCAGGCCAGCACATCGATCTCGTCCTTGTGACCCTTGTCGGCGGACTCACCCTTGATGTCGCCGATCTTGATGAACATGTCTACAGCCATATCGCTCTCCTGTGTGTGAACGGGCAATCATGAAACGCCGGCCCGGCAAGCGGCTTGCGGAAAACCTCAGGCGCCCTTGGTCGATGGTAGCTTCGACACCAGACGCAACGAAACGCTCAATCCTTCAAGTTGATAGTGCGGCCGCAGGAAGAACTTGGACTGGTAATAGCCCGGCGCTCCCTCGACTTCCTCGACGACCACCTCCGCAGCGGCCAGCGGGCGCATAGCCTTGGTCACTTCGGAGGAGTGGGCCGGATCACCGTCCACGTAGTTCATGATCCAGTTCTGCAGCCACAGCTGCATGTCGTCCCTCTCCTTGAAGGACCCGATCTTGTCTCGCGCCATCTGTTTCAGGTAGTGCGCAAAACGACTGGTTGCAAAGATGTACGGCAGATTGGCCGCCAGGCGCGCATTGGCGGTCGCGTCGGGGTCGTCGTACTCGGCCGGCTTGTGCAGCGACTGCGCACCGATGAAGGCGGCGAAGTCGCTGTTCTTCTTGTGCACCAGCGGCATGAAGCCGGCACGGGCCAGCTCGGCCTCGCGGCGGTCGGAGATGGCGATCTCGGTCGGGCACTTCATGTCCACGCCGCCATCGTCCGTCGGGAAGGTGTGAGCCGGCAGGTTCTGCACGGCGCCACCGGACTCGATGCCGCGGATGCGCGTGCACCAGCCGTATTCCTTGAATGCGCGGTTGATGTTGACGGCCATCGCATACGACGCGTTGGCCCACGAGAAGCGGCTGTGGTCCTGCCCCCCCGTGTCTTCCTCGAAGTTGAACTCCTCGACGGGGTTCGCCTTGGCACCGTAGGGCAGGCGCGCCAGGAAGCGCGGCATGGCCAGGCCGATGTACTTGGAGTCCTCCGACTCGCGCAGCGAGCGCCAGGCGGCGTATTCCGGGCTGGTGAACATCTTGTTCAGGTCGCGCGGGTTGGCGAGCTCCTGCCAGGACTCCATCTGCAGGATGGTGGGCGACGCGCCAGCGATGAAGGGCGTGTGCGAGGCGGCTGCGGTCTTGGCAATCTCGCCCAGCAGTTCGACGTCGGGCGGGGTCTGGTCGAAGTGGTAGTCACCCACCAGGCAACCGAAGGGGTGGCCGCCGAACTGGCCGAACTCTTCCTCGTAGATCTTCTTGAACAGCGGGCTCTGGTCCCAGGCCGTGCCCTTGAAGCGCTTGAGGGACTTGCCGAGCTCGTTCTTGGAGATGTTGAAGACCTTGATCTTCAGCATCTCGTCGGTTTCGGTGTTGTTGACGAGGTAGCTCAGGCCGCGCCAGGCGCTTTCGAGCTTCTGGAAGTCCTCGTGGTGGATGATCTTGTTGACCTGGGCCGACAGCTTCTCGTCGAGCGCCGCGATCATCTGCTCGATCGTCGCGAAGACGTCCTTGCCGACGATCTTGGACTGCGACAGGGCCTGCATGGCCAGCGTCTGCACGGCCTGCTCGACGGCATTCTTGGCGTCGTCGGTCTTGGGTTTGAATTCGCGCTGGAGCAGCGATGCCAGGTCGCTGCCTTCGAAGGCAACGCTGGTCAGCGCGGATGCTGCGGTGGAGGATTCTGCGGCCATCGGAGAGGTCCTTTCTGTCTTGCTCTGGAACCGGGCGCCGGGCGCCCGATCAGCTGTTGCCGTCGGCGGGCTTGGCGTTGGCCGTCATGGCCTGCAGCAGCGCCGGGTCGGCCAGCAGCTTGGCGACGAGTTCCTCGGCGCCGGACTTGCCGTCCATGTAGGTGATGAGGTTGGAGAGCTGCTGGCGCGCCTCCAGCAACTTGTTCAGCGAGTCGACCTTGCGGGCCACGGCGGCCGGCGAGAAGTCGTCCATGCTCTCGAAAGTCAGTTCCACCGACAGGCTGCCTTCGCCGGTCAGCGCGTTGTCGACCTGGAAGGCGGCACGCGGCTTCATGGCCTTCATGCGCGCATCGAAGTTGTCGACGTCGAACTCCAGGAACTTGCGGTCGGCCACCGGCGCCAGCGGCTCATCGGACTTGGGCTTGCCGGACAGGTCGGACAGCACGCCCATCACGAAGGGCAGCTGCACCTTCTTCTGCGAACCGTACAACTCCACGTCGTACTCGATCTGAACGCGCGGGGCGCGGTTGCGAGCGATGAATTTCTGGCTGCTACTCATGATGGTGTCTGCCTGTGGTTTGAAGAGTCATTGTTTCCCAAGTTGCCGGTCTCAGGAGTCCTGCGTCGTCACGGTTTCAGGGTCCACGCCCATGACGCGGGCCACCTCGGCCAGCGCATCCGGCGCCAGTTCCTTCATCAGCTGCAGGAAGTTATGTCCGATGAGGCTCTTGGCGCGGCGCAACAGCAGCTGGGCCGGGTTGGTGGGTTCGTGCTGGTCCAGGTAGCGGCAGATGGCGTCGATGGCCTGGATGGCATCGGCCCGCGACTGGATGGCGCCCGGCGTGCGCGCCACCGCGCGGCCACCGCCTCCAGGGGCGGCTTCGGCCGGCGCCTCGCCTTCGGTGGGCTCGCCCTCGGCCGCGGCCTCGGTGGCCGGGAAGAGCTGGCCCAGCTGGTAGAGCCACTTGCTCAGCGGTGCCAGATCCAGCCCCGGCGTGCCGGCCAGCCGGTCGTCCAGCGCGGATGTCAGCGTGCCAAGCTCGGCGCGCAGCCGGGCCGGCAGCTCGGCCAGCTGCGGGGATTGCTCGTACGCCTCCTGCAGCATCAGCGCCAGCGAGTCGCGGCTGGGCGGGGATTCGTCATCGCGCGGCGTCAGCCCGCCCCAGGCCAGCTCGAAGGTGCGGCCCAGCAGCTCGCCGACGCGCCGGTCGGCGTAGACCGGGCTGGCGCGCAGGTCGCCCAGCAGGTACTCGGGGCTGGCGAGCGCATTCAGCGCGTTGACGCGGGCGAAGTGGTCGCCGTCATCGGGCTCGGGATGCAGCGCCTCCCAGTGATTGGAGACCAGGCCGTTGAGCAGCTGCAGGCCGTCGAGCAGCGCGGCCGCGCCGTGCAGGCGCACCGCCGCACGGATCCAGGGCACCACCACGCGCAGGTCTCGGGTCTCGTCCATCAGCGCCGAGGCGCGTGCGTAGACGTCGCTCCAGTCCGGCGGCTCGGCGGCGCTGTGCTGGGTCTCGGGTTTGCCGGCAACGGCCTGCTCCAGCGCCAGGAAGGTGCCCGCATATTCGAGGTTAGGCCCGCAGGGCGTGCCATCGGCTGCCGATGCTCCCAGCCAGCGTTCCACCAGTTCCTGGCGTTCCCGCACGTCGTCCAATCTATCCCCCCTGCGCAGTGCGCATCAACTTGTGCCGGCGCAGCCTATCACCGCGATCATGTCGGCTCAATTGCCGGCCACCCGGGTCAGTGCCGGCGGGTTCATCACTTTCGCTTATTGTCGAGCGAGGGGGGCGGCGTGAAGCCCAGCGAACGGGCGGACTGCTCGTAGCGCGTGGCCAGTTCGTCCTGGCCGCGCGCCCGGTACAGCAGGGCGAGGTCGTAGCTGGCGATGCCGTTGCCCAGCGCCGTCGCGTACTGCAGCCAGCCTTCGTAGCGGCCGCGCGCCTTGTTGACATCCAGGGCGGGGTCGACGGCGCTGTCCAGGTAGGCTTGCCCCAGCCGCTTGGCCGCATCCTTGTCGCCGCGGGCGGCGCGCTTGAAGTCGCGCTGCATGGCCGCGCTGGCGCTGGCCGGCGGCTGGAAGGAGCTGCGGTAGAGCTTGACGTCGCTGCGCTGCAGCAGTTTGGCCGCTTCGCTGGAGCCTTCCAGCGCGACCATCGCCGGCTGCGCGCGACGCCCCTGCGGGAAGAGCTCCAGGTAGCGGCTGGCCAGCTTCACGAGCTCGGGCGGCCAGATGCTCTGCTGGATCTGCGCCCACAGCTCTTCCTCGTCCTGCTGGCTCGGCGCCGGCACGGCGGCCTCGGCGGGCCGGGGGCGCCACAGCACCGGCGCGTGCGTCTGCACGTTGTCGGCGATGAACGGGTCCTGCGCCAGCACGCGCACCGCGTTGACCGGGTGGTTGAGCATGGTCTCGCGCACGTCGCGGCGCACCAGCCGGAACATGTCGGCGAAGCTGGTTTCCTCGCCCACCGAGTTCAGCACCTTGACCAGGGACGCGGTGTAGAAGGTGTTCTGGTTCTCGGAGTCGGGCGAGATGGCGGGCTTGCCGGCACCGGTGGAGAACGCGATGAGGCAGCCGGGCGGCGCCTCGACCTGGTTCAGGCCGTCCTTGTCGCGCACGGCCGCGCGGATGGCGACCCGGCAGCTGTCGAGCACGGCATAGGTGGCGCCGGCGGCACGCGGCGCGAGCGGCCCCACCACGTCCTGTGCGAGTTCCAGGCTGCCCTTCTGCACATCGGAAACCACGCCGGGGTTCACGCCGGCGGCGATCAGCAGGTTGCGCGATTCGTCCTGCACGCCGTGGCCGCTGTAGTAGAAAAACACGGTCGCGTCGGGCGGCGCGGCCGCGACGACCTTGCCGAACGCCGCGATGGCGGCACGGGAGCGCGCCACGTCGAGGTTGAGCGCGTCGGTCACCGCGAAGCCCTTGGCCTCCAGCGCGGCCTTCAGGTCGCGCAGGTTCTTCGGGATGGGCGGCAGCTCCTGGTCGGCCGGGTAGTCACGGTTGCCCAGCAGCAGCGCCAGGCGCACCGGCGCGCCGTCGGGCCGCGACAGCTGGGCGTGGGCCGCCGTCGTCGCCACCCAGGCGCCGGGCATCGCGCCCAGCGCCGCGCCCTGCTTCATCAATGCGCGCCGCGCGCGTGCACGCGGACCCAAGCTCTCGTTCACGTCACTGCCCTCTTTCCTGCTGCGAGAGGCGATCTTGCCAGACGCCGATGTCATCACTCAGGGCTTGCCGTCACCGCCGGCGTCACCGGCAGCGCAGCCCAACTGCGCCCCCACCGGTGCGCAGGACCGCGGCGGCTGCGTGCCGCTGCTGCCCTCCGTCGCCGGCCGGCCCGGGCCGACCTCGGTGATGACGCCGCCACGCAGGCGCGAAGCGACGTTCTCGGTGCGCACCGCCTCCTCGAAGCGGTCGCGGCGCGCGGCCTCCGACACCGACGCGATGGACGACAGCGCGCCGTCCGCCTGAGGCGAGCTGGGCGCATAGCCGTTGTACTTGACGAGGATGGCCGACTCCTTGCCCGCGCCGTCGTAGAAGAACAGGTAGCCCGCGGAGCCGGTCTCCGGCCCGGTGAGCAGGATGACGGCCTTGTTGCGGATGAGCGCCGCCGTCCCGGTCGGGTCACCGCCCACCTTGGGCAGCACGGTGATGTAGCCGGAGTTGATGCCCGCCGTCGTGCCGGCGGCGTCGCCGCGGCCGATGTCGACCGCCACCTGGCCGAACGGCGCACCGCCGCCATCGAAGGCCGTCGAGCCGATGCTGATGGCCAGCCCCGGCAGCTGGACGTTGGTGCCCAGCGTGTTGCTGTAGCTCAGGCGCGCCTTGATGACCGCGGGGTCGGTCGTGCCCAGTGCATCGGCGTTGAAGAAGGCCATGTCGGCCTCCACGCCGGCACCGGTCACGTTGACCTGCTTGCCCGTCACGCGCAGCAGCGACCGGGCCGGCGCGTCGCTCGACGTCGCCGCGGCCGGCACCGATGCCAGCTTGGCCGACAGCCCGCCCACGAACTGGTTGCCGGCCTGCATCAGGCTGGCAGAGCCGCCCGCGTCGGCGACGAGATTCAGCCGCCCTTGCGCCGCCACCGCCAGTGACCCCGAGGTCTGCACGATGACGTCGGCCAGCACGCGGATCTGCTTGCCCAGCGCGTCCTTCAGCACCACCTCCTTGGCGATGCCGATGGACTGCTGGTAGGTCGACAGCAGGCCGTCATCGACGGCGGCGGGCTTGTTCACGGCCAGCGTGACAGCCCCCTGGTTGACCTTGATGTCGCCGCCCAGCGAGAACACCGGCACGCTGACCTTGCCGTCGGTCAGCGTGGGGCTGGCCACCGTGATGCTGCCGCCGTTGACCTGCACCAGCGGCGCGCTGGTGTTCAGGCCCTCGAACACGGCAGTGCCCGCGCTGTTGCCCAGCGTGACCTTGCCGGCCCGCGTGACGCCGTCGACGGCGCCGACGGCGGTGATGTCGAAGCCGTCCTTGTCGCGGTAGCTGATGGCCCCGTCCGCGGCAGCGTCCCCACGAGCCACGGCGATCTTGGCGACGTCGTTGTCGGCGTTCTCCAGCGTCACGGCGCCGGAACCCTTGAGCACGAGCGAACCGGCAACCAGATTCTTGCCGGCGTCCTGCCTGACGGTGCCGCTGGCGGTGTCCAGCGTGACCACTTTGCCGGTCGCGGTCAGGCCATCCTGGGCGGCCCACGCAGGCGCTGCCACCGAGTCGGCGGCAAACCCGCTGACGGTGTAGCCGGTCGAGCTCTTGAGGCCGATGGCGTCGCCGGCCACGGCGGACAGCGGGCCGCTGAGCGCATTGGTCGCCGCATCCAGCGCGATGGTGCCCGTCGCGCTGACGGCCAGCCCGCCCGCGGTGATCGCGCCGGTGCCAGCCTGGCTGACGGCGCCGTTCGCGGCCGTCAGCCGCAGCGCATGGCTGCCGACCTGGATGGGCTGCGCAATCGACAGGTTGCCCGATTCGGTGCGCAGCAGCACATCGGCGTTGCGCGTGATGCCGCTGGTGGCACCGACCGTGTCGACCGACAGTGCGCCACCGTTCACGAAGCGGATGGTGCCGTCGCCAGCACCCACGGCCAGCTTGCCCACGGCATTGGCCACGTTGAGCAACGCCACGGCGCCTGCGCCCTGCAGTTCCAGGACCGGCACGTCCAGCGCGCCCGACTGCGTCACCGCGCCGCCGCTGTTCACCAGCAGGCTGCTTGCGGACACCGCCGTCAGCGTGGTGCTGCCCGCGCTGGTGAGGCTGGAAGCCCCCGTGCCCGTGAGCCGGGCCTCCAGGGCCCCGCCAGCCTGGGCCGCGGTCGCGGCGGTGCCGTTGAAGCTCACGCCGAGGTCGTTGGCATCCCGCACGCTGGCCGCGCCGGTGGTCGCCACCGTGACCGCGCCGCGGAAATCGTTGCCCGCGTTGGCCAGCGTCACCGCCGAGGCGCCGGCATTGAGGGTCGTGGCACCGCTCACCGTCACGTCGCCGCTCTGCGTCACCGCGCCCGTGCTGGCGATGTCCAGGCTGCCGTTCACGGCACTGGCGCCCAGGCCGGCCGTGCCGCTGCTAGCGATGCTGAGCGCGCCGCTGCTGCCGCTGCTGGTCACGCCGGCACCGGTGAGGCTGGTGGCGCCACTGTTGGCCAAGGTCGCCGAGAGCGTCCCGCCGGCCTGCGCGGTAGCGCTGCCGGTGTCGTTGAAGCTCACGGCCAGCGAGCCGGCATTGCGCACACGCGCGGCGGCCGTGGTGGTGACGGCAACGGCGCTCCGGAAATCGTTGCCGGCATTGGCCAGCGTCACGGCCGCGGCATTGGCGTTGACCGTCGTCGTGCCGGTCACGGTCACATCGCCGCTCTGCGTCACCGCGCCGGTGCTCGTGATCCCCAGATTGCCGCCGACCGCGCTCGCCCCCAGGTCCGTCGCGCCCGTGCTGGCCACCGTGAGCGCGCCGCTTGAGCCGCTGACGGCCACGCCCGCGCCGGCCAGGCTCGTGGCGCCGGTGTTGACCAGCGTGGTCGTCAGCACGCCACCGGCCTGGACGGCCGTGGCGCCGGTGTTGGTCAGCGTGAGGTTCAGGGCGTCCTTGTCGCCGACGCTGGCGGCGCCGGTCGTCGCAATCGCGACCGCGCCCTGGAAGTCGTTGCCCGCGTTGGCCAGCGTCACCGCTGCCGCGTGCGCGTTGATGGCCGTCGTGCCGGTCACCGTCACGTCGCCGCTCTGCGTCACTGCGCCCGTGCTGTCCAGGCTCAGGCTGCCCGTCACAGTGCTGGCGCCGAGCAGGGTCGGCCCCGTGCTGGCAACGCTCAGCGCCGCGCTGCTGCCGCTGCTGGTGACGCCCGCGCCGGTCAGGCTGGTGGCGCCCGCCCCGGTCAGCGTCGCCGTCAGCGCC
>NZ_JBXAGX010000014.1:0-89170 GCF_058794515.1 Roseateles sp. GW823-FHT07B05 | reverse complement strand
GCATCCCGCACGCTGGCCGCGCCCGTGGTCGTCACGCTCACCGCCTGCTGGAAGTCGTTGCCCGCGCGCGCCAGCGTCACCGCCGCCGCGCCGGCGTCTACCGTGGTCGATCCGGCCACCGTCAGGTCGCCGGTCTGCGTGACGTCACCCGTACCGACCACGCCCAGGCTGCCGCCCACCGTGCTGGCGCCCAGCGTGGTGGTGCCCGTGCTGGAGATCGTCAGCCCGCCGCTCGAACCGCGGCTGGCCACGCCACCGCCGGTCAGCGCCGTCGTGCCGCTGTTGCTCAGCGTGGCGTCCAGCGTGCCGGCGGCCAGCGCGGTGGCCCCACCGGTGTTCGTGAAGCTGGCGACCAGCGCGGCGCCGGCCTGCGCCGTGGCGCCGCTGCTGCCGGTGAAGCTGGCGGTCAGCGCGTTGGCGTCGCGCACGCTGGCGAGGCCCGTGTTGGCCACCGTCACCGCGCCCTGGAAATCGTTGCCCGCATTGGCCAGCGTCACGCTCGCCGCGCCCGCGCTGACGTTGGTCGTGCCAGTCACCGCCACGGCGCCGCTCTGCGTCACCGCACCGGCACTCGTGATGCCGAGATTGCCTGTCACGGTGCTGGTGCCCAGGTCCGTCGTGCCGGCGCTGGCCAGGGTCAGCACGCCGCTGGTGCCGCTGCTGGCCACGCTGCCGCCCGTCAGGCTGGTGGCGCCGGTGCCCGACAGCGCGGCCGTCAGCGCGCCGCCCGCCTGCGCCGTGGTCTGCCCGGTGCCGGTGAAGCTCACGTCCAGCGCCGTCGCGTCGCGGACGCTGGCAGCGCCCGTCGTCGTCACCGCCACGTTGCCGCTGAAGTCGTTGCCGGCCTGGGTCAGCGTCACGGCGGACGAGCCGGCGTTGATCGTCGTCGTGCCGCCAACGACCAGCGCGCCGCTCTGCGTGACCGCGCCGCCGGCCACCACGTTCAGCGCGCCGCTCAGCGTGCTGCCTGGCAGGTCCACGCCGGTGGCGGTGAATTGCAGGTCCAGGTTGCGCAGCGTGGCCGGCAGCGTCGGCACGCTGGCCCCGGCGTTGATGCTGCGCAGGCCCAGGTCGCGGATGGAACCGCCGTTGGTGGCGGCAAACGAGACGGTGCTGCGGAAATCGTTGTCCTGGCCGGCGAGCAGGATGTCCTTGTTGGTGGCCGTGTCGATCGTGAACGCCGCCGCGCCGGACACGGTCAATGCGCCGGTCTGCGTGATGTGATCCCGGGCGGTGGCCGTGAAGGTCTTGAGGTTGGCGCCGCTCACGCCCAACGCACCGCCCGCCACCACGGTCAGGTCGGTGTCGGCCAGCGTCGTCGCCGCGAGGCCCAGGCTGAGGCCGTCCGCGGCCGTGTCCCGGTCATTCACGCCCACCACGCCGAACTTGCCGCCGGCCGTGCTGACCAGCGTCACGCTCTTGAACTCGTTGTTGGCGTGATTGAGCGCCACGCCGAGGGTGTTGGTGTCGGCGGTCAGCTGCGCGGCGTTGGCCACCGTCAGCGCGCCGCTCTGGGTGATGGCGCCCTTGGCCGTCGCGCCCAGGCTCTTGAGGCTGCCGCCGGTGAAGTCGAGCGCGCCGCCGGTGGCCACGACCAGGTCGGTGTTGGCCGCCGTCGTGCCCGCGCCGCCCACCGACAGGCCGTTGGCGGCGGTGTCCTTGTCCCGCAACGTGACGCCGGCGAACCGCCCGCCGCCGCTGGCCAGCAGCGACACGCCGTTCAACTCGTTGTTGGCATCGCTGAGCGCGACCGTGATCGTCTGGGTGTCCGCCGTCAGGCTGCTGCCCTGCGCCACCGTCAGCGCGCCGGTCTGGCCGATGGCGCCCTTGGCCGTCGCCGCCAGGCTCTTGAGGCTGCCCCCCGTCAGCGTCAGGGCGCCGCCGGTGTTGACGGTCAGATCCGTGTCGGCCGACGTGGTGCCCGTGCCGCCGACGCTCAGGCCGTTGGCGGCCGTGTCCTTGTCGTTCAGCGTCACCGTGCCGAACTTGCCGCCGCCGGTGCTGGCCAGCGTCACGCCGCCAAACTCGTCGTTGGCGCCGTTCAGCGTCACGTTGATGGTGCCGGCGGTCGACGTCAGCGTCGTCGCGCCCGCGACGGACAGCGTGCCGGCCGCCTGCGTGATGGCGCCACCCGCCTCCACGTTCAGCGTGCCGGTCAGCGTCACGGCAGGCAGCTGCACCGCCCCCGTCAGCCGGAGATCCAGGTTGCGCAGCACGCCGCCCGGCAGGCTCGGCGCGGAGCCGCCGGCATTGATGCTCCTGAAGCCGAAGTCGCGCAGCGTCGCGCCATTCACCGTAGCCACCGTGAAGGGGCCCTGGAAGTCGTTGCTCTGCCCTGCCAGCAGGATGTCCTTATCGGTACCGGTGTCCAGGGTCAGCGACGTGGCATTGGCGACGACGAGCGCCCCCGTCTGCGTGATGTGGCTGCGGGCGGTGGCGGTGAGGCTCTTCTGGCTGCCGCCGCTGAACGCCAGGGCGCCGCCGGTGCCCACCGTGAGGTCGGTGTCCGCGGCGGTCGTGCCGGCGCCGCCCACGGCCAGGCCGTTGGCCGCCGTGTCCTTGTCCGTCAACGTGACCGTGGCGAACTTGCCGCCATTGGCGCTGAGCAGCGACACGCTGTTCAGCTCGTTGTTGGCGTTGGACAGCACGACGTTGAGCGTGTTCGTGTCGGCGGTGAGGCTGGCGGTCGTCGCCACCGTCAACGCGCCGGTCTGGCCCACGGCGCCCTTGGCCGTGGCCGCCAGGCTCTTCAGGCTGCCGCCCGTGAAGGTCAGCGCACCGCCGGCGGTCAGCGTCAGGTCGGTGTTCGCGGTCGTGGTGCCGCTGCCGCCAACGCTCAGGCCATTGCTGGCCACATCCGCGTCATTCAGCGTGACCGTGCCGAAGCGGCCACCGCTGCTGCCCAACAGCTGCACGCTGCCGAACTCGTTGCCCACGTTGTTCAGCACGGCGCTGATCGTGCTGCCGTTGGCCGTCAGCGCCGTGGTGCCCGCCACCGACAGCACGCCGGCGGCCTGCGTGATGGCGCCAGCCGCCTCGACGGTCAGGTTGCCCGTCAGCACGGCGGCGGGCAGCTGCACGGCCGCGGCCGGCAGACGGATCTCGAAGTTGCGGCCGGGCGTGCTCGACCAGACCGGGCCCGGTGCCGTCGCGCTGACGTTCTTGAACGCCAGATCCCGCAGCGTCGCGCCGTTCGTGGTCGCGAACGTGACCGCGCCCTGCACGTTGTTGTTCTGGCTGGCCAGCTGGATGTCCTTGCCGACGCCGGTATCCATCGTGAACCCGGCCGTGCCCGCCACGGTCAACGCGCCGGTCTGGTCGATGCTGTCCTTGGCGGTGACCGCCAGCGTCTTGAGGCTGCCCCCCGACAGCGTCAGCGCGCCGCCCGCGTTGACGACCAGGTCGGTGTCGGCCGCGGTCGTGCCCGTGCCGCCCACGGTCAGGCCGTTGGTCGCCGCATCCTTGTCGGTCAGCGCCACGGCACCGAACCGCCCGCCGCCGGTGCGCAGCAGCGCGACGCTGCCGAACTCGTTGTTGGCATTGCCCAGCGTCACCGCGATCAGGTTGGTGTCGGCCGTCAGCGTACTGGTGTTGGCCACCGTCAGCGCGCCAGTCTGCGACACATCGCCCTTGGCCGTGGCGGCCAGGCTCTTCAGGCTGCCGCCGGTGAAGGCCAGCGTGCCGCCCGCGGTCAGCGTCAGATCCGTGCTGGCCGTCGTCGTGCCGGCGCCGCCCACGCTGAGGCCATCGGCGGCCGTGTCCTTGTCTCGCAGCGTGACGGTGCTGAACTGGCCGCCCCCGCTGGCCAGCAGCGACACGCTCTTGAGCTCGTTGTTGGCATCGTTCAGCGCCACGGTCAGCGTGTTGGTGTCCGCCGTGAGGCTGGCCGCGTTGGCCACCGTCAGCGCGGCCGTCTGGCTGATGGCGCCCTTGGCCGTGGCGTCCAGGCTCTTGAGGCTGCCGCCGCTGAAGGCCAGCGCGCCGCCGGCGGTGACGGTCAGGTCGGTGTCCGCCGCCGTCGTGCCCGCGCCGCCCACGCTCAGGCCGTTGGCAGCCGTGTCCTTGTCGTTCAACGACACCGTGCCGAACTTGCCGCCGCCGCTGCTCAGCAGCGTCACGCCGTTGAGCTCGTTGTTGGCGTTGGCCAGCGTCGCGTTGATCGTCGCGGTGTTGGCCGTCAGCGTCGTGGTGCCCGCGACGGACAGTGCGCCGGACGTGATGGCCCCACCTGCCTCGACGTTCAAGGCGCCCGTCAGCGTGACGGCCGGCAGCGCCACAGCGGCGTTGGTCAGCCGCAGGTCCAGGTTGCGCAACGTGCTGGCTGGCAGCGTCGGCGCGGTGGCGCCCGCGTTGATGCTCTTGAAGCCGAAGTCGCGCAGCGTGCCGCCGTTGGGCGTGGTCACCGTGACCGTGCCCTGGAAGTCGTTGTTCTGGCTAGCCAGCAGGATGTCCTTGCCGGTGCCCGTGTCCATCTTGAACGCCGCTGCGTTCGCGACGACCAGCGCGCCGGTCTGCGTGATGTCGCTCTTGGCGGTTGCGTCCAGGCTCTTGAGGCTGCCGCCGCTGAAGGCCAGCGCGCCGCCGGCGGTGACGGTCAGGTCGGTGTCCGCCGCCGTCGTGCCCGCGCCGCCCACGCTCAGGCCGTTGGCAGCCGTGTCCTTGTCGTTCACCGTGACGGTGCCAAACTTGCCGCCGCCGGTGCTCAGCAGCGTCACGCCGTTGAGCTCGTTGTTGGCGTTGGCCAGCGTCGCGTTGATCGTCGCGGTGTTGGCCGTCAGCGTCGTCGTGCCCGCCACCGACAGCGTGCCGGCCGCCTGCGTGATGGCCCCGCCCGCTTCGACGTTGAGGGCGCCCGTCAGCGTGACGGCGGGCACCAGCACCGCGGCGTTGGTCAGCCGCAGGTCCAGGTTGCGCAGTGTGACGGCCGGCAGCGTCGGCGCCGTGGCGCCGGCGTTGATGCTCTTGAAGCCGAAGTCGCGCAGCGTGCCGCCGTTGGGCGTGGCCACCGTGACCGTGCCCTGGAAGTCGTTGTTCTGGCTGGCCAGCAGGATGTCCTTGCCGGTGCCCGTGTCCATCTTGAACGCCGCTGCGTTCGCGACGACCAGCGCGCCGGTCTGCGTGATGTCGCTCTTGGCGGTTGCGTCCAGGCTCTTGAGGCTGCCGCCGCTGAAGGCCAGCGCGCCGCCGGCGGTGACGGTCAGGTCGGTGTCCGCCGCCGTCGTGCCCGCGCCGCCCACGCTCAGGCCGTTGGCGGCCGTGTCCTTGTCGTTCACCGTGACGGTGCCGAACTTGCCGCCGCCGCTGCTCAGTAGCGCCACGCCGTTGAGCTCGTTGTTGGCGTTGGCCAGCGTCGCGTTGATCGTCGCGGTGTTGGCCGTCAGCGTCGTCGTGCCCGCCACCGACAGCGTGCCGGCCGCCTGCGTGATGGCCCCGCCCGCTTCGACGTTGAGGGCGCCCGTCAGCGTGACGGCGGGCACCAGCACCGCGGCGTTGGTCAGCCGCAGGTCCAGGTTGCGCAGTGTGACGGCCGGCAGCGTCGGCGCCGTGGCGCCGGCGTTGATGCTCTTGAAGCCGAAGTCGCGCAGCGTGCCGCCGTTGGGCGTGGTCACCGTGACCGTGCCCTGGAAGTCGTTGTTCTGGCTGGCCAGCAGGATGTCCTTGCCGGTGCCCGTGTCCATCTTGAACGCCGCTGCGTTCGCGACGACCAGCGCGCCGGTCTGCGTGATGTCGCTCTTGGCGGTTGCGTCCAGGCTCTTGAGGCTGCCGCCGCTGAAGGCCAGCGCGCCGCCGGCGGTGACGGTCAGGTCGGTGTCCGCCGCCGTCGTGCCCGCGCCGCCCACGCTCAGGCCGTTGGCGGCCGTGTCCTTGTCGTTCACCGTGACGGTGCCGAACTTGCCGCCGCCGCTGCTCAGCAGCGCCACGCCGTTGAGCTCGTTGTTGCCGCTCGCCAACCCCACATTGATCGTGGCCGACTCTGCGGTCACGCTGGTCAACCCGGCGACAGTGATGGGGGCCGACTGACCGACCGCACCACGCGCTGTGACGCTCAGGCTCTTCAGGCTGCCGCCGGTGAAGCCCAGCACACCGCCGGCGGTGACGGTCAGGTCGGTGTCCGCCGCCGTCGTGCCCGTGCCGCCCACGCTCAGGCCGTTGGCGCCCGTGTCCTTGTCGTTCAGCGACACCGCGCCGAACTTGCCGCCGTTGGCGCCCAGCAACGTCACGCCGTTGAGCTCGTTGTTGGCATTGGCCAGCGTCACATTGATCGTCGCGGTGTTGGACGTCAGCGTCGTCGCGCCTGCCACCGACAGCGTGCCGGCCGCCTGCGTGATGGCCCCGCCCGCCTCGACGTTCAGGTCTCGCGTCAGCGTCAGCGCCGGCAACTGGAGCGAGGTGTTGGTCAGCTGCAGATCCAGATCACGCAGCGAGGCCGGCAACGTGGGCACGCTGGCCGTCGCGTTGACATTCCTCAGGCCGAAGTCACGGACGCTGCCGCCGCCCACGGAGGAGACGGTGACCGCGCCGGCAATGTTGTTGTCCCGCGTCGCGAGAAGAATGTCGCGGTTGGTGTTGGTGTCTATCCTGAGCGATGCGCCCCCCGTGACGGACCAGGCGCCTGACTGCGCAATGTCGCCCCCGCTCGTGACGCTGAGGTCGCGCGACAGGCTGAGGGGGCCGAGCGTGGTGGCCCCGCTCGACGTCGTCGTCAGGTCACGTGCGGTGATCGTGCCGGCCGAGTGCGTGATGGCGCCGCTGGGTGCGTTGAAGAAGACGTCCAGCGCACCGCTGCCTTCGTTGCGGATGTTGCCGCCGACGCTGATGTCGCTGACCGAATTGAACGTCAGCGTGCGATTCGCAGAGAAGCTCACCGTGCCGGCGATGGCGTCGCTGTTCGCCGTCACGTTGACGGAGCCGGCGTTGGCACCGGCACCCGTGGATCTCACGATCACGTTGCCGCCGTTGAGCGCGTTGCCGATGGTGGCCCAGGAGAGGTTGGCCGTGTTGTTGTTGCTGCTCTCGAACGGCTGTGTCGGGTTGCTGTTGCCGCCGGCCAGGTTGGCGTTGGCCGCGTTGCTGATGTTGACCGTGTCCGGGTCCAGCAGCAGAGAACCCGCACGCCCTGCCGGGGCCAGCGCGCTGAACTGCCCCCGGAAGTCCAGGTAGTCCTTGCCCGACACCTCGATGAAGCCGCCGTTGCCGCCCGCGGCCGTGGCATCCGCCGTGGCCTGCCCGAAGAACCGGGTGGCCTCCTCCGACCACACGATGACCTTGCCGCCATCGCCCTTGCCCGTCGCACTGGCCGTGATCGACGCGTCCTCCCCCACGAACGCGCGCCGCGCGGTCTCATGCGCACCACTGCCCAGGTAGTCGCCACCGAAGAGCACCGTGCCGCCGCCAGCTGCGCCGCTGGCGTCGATGCGGCCCTGCCCCACCAGGCCGACGCCTTCGCCATAGACCTGGACCGAGCCACCACGCTCGCCCGCCTGCGCGCCGCTGACGTTGATCTGGCCGCTGATCAGCACCCCGCCCTGCGAACCACCGTCGACCACGACCTGGCCGACCACGGCGCCGACGGACTTGGCCTGCACGATGCCGTCCACGTTCAGCACCGTGTCCGCAATCCCCGCCCGCGCCGCGGCGCGCAGGTCCACCACGCCGCCGTCGGCCTGCAGGCGGCCCAGCACCTTCAGCCGGGCCTGCAGCCCCTCGTCGTTGCGCGGGTTGAAGAACACGAGGCCGTCGCCGTCCACGTCGATCTGCACCTGGTTGGCCGCCGCGGCGGCGATGCGCTTGGCGTCGATGACGCCGTTCAGGCTGATCTGCGGCCCGGCGAAGGCGACCGTGCCGGAGGAACGGATCTGGCCGTCCACGACGATCTCGCCGGGCTGGGTGTCACCGCCGCTGAGCGCGTAGCGGCCCGGGTTGAACGGGTCGGCGGTGATGGACATCGTGGTGGCCAGCAGGCCGCCCACGTCGACCTGCGCATCCCGGCCGAACACGATGCCGCGCGGGTTGGTCAGGAACACGCGGCCGTTGGCATCCAGGCGGCCGAAGATCTGGCTGGGGTCGGAGCCGGTCACGCGGTTCACCAGCACCGAGCTGCTGGACGGCTGCAGCACGCGCAGGCTCTCGTTGGTGCCGATGGAGAAGCTGTTCCAGTCGATGCTGGCGCGGTCCGTGCCCTGGCGGATCTCCATCTTGTTGCCGGCCGGCTGCGTGATCTGGGCCGTGCCCTGCGTGACCTTGGCGCCCTCGGGCAGCGCCACGGCCACCTGGCTGCCGCCGGTGGCCAGCAGGCAGGCGAGGCAGATGGGCGTCACCGTCAGGTAGTGGCGCGTGAGCGGCTGGGCGGAGGTGTTGCGGCTGGCTTGCATGACTGTCCCTTGGATCTCGCTGCGGCCCCCGGGTGGGCGGGGACCTGAAAGGCACTCTGGTGGCGGGCACGGCGGCCCGCGCCGGCTCAGAAGAACGCGCTGAACTGCAGGTAGGCGCGCGGGTTGGGCTTGCGGGTGTCGCTCTTGGGCTCGCCGATGGTGGGCGACGCCAGGCTGGCGCGCAGCGCATAGGCGCCCGGGCGCGACCAAGCGATCGACACGCCGTAGCCGGCGTAGCGGGCCCGGTTCTCGAGGCCGGCCAGCGTGGTGTCCTGGTCGCGGTCGTGCCGGTAGTAGATGGTGCCGTGGTCGTAGAACAGCGCGACGACCGTCTCACGGCCCCAGCGGCCGAACACCGAGGCCGGCAGCGGGGCGCGCAACTCGGCCGTGACGATGAAGCCGGCGTCGCCAGTGCCCTCGCCGTTGGCGAACGCACGCACGCCGTCGGGGCCGCCAAGGCGGAACTGCTCGGTGGTGTCGAGGTTCTTGAAGGCGTACTGGCCGCGCAAGCTCACGTAGCCCAGCAGGTTGCCGGTCAGCACGTTCTGGATGCGCGCGAACGAGCCGTTGACCTTGGTGTAGTTCGGTGCGTCCAGCAGGCCCGACGGCCGGCCGCCGTCATAGCTGACCGAGCCGCCCGAGACGCCCACGTCGTAGCTGTTGACGCCGCCGCCCATCAGGTTGTCGCGCACGTCGCCGTTGAAGGCCAGGCCCAGGCTGCGCACGGTCTTCTTGGTCTTGGACTGCGACGCGTCCTCGCGGTCGTCGTAGCGCTTCTCGTCGAAGGCCAGCAGGCCGTAGAGGTTGAGGTTGCGGGAGCGGATGACCGGGTAGAGGCCGAACAGGTTGGCGTTGAGCGCCGTGCCGTGCCGGCCGATGGGGAAGGCCTCGCGGTCCAGCTCGTAGCGCACAGCGGACACCGCGCCGCCCAGCCGCAGGCCGCTGACGCCCACCGGCAGGTTGTAGCCCGCCAGGAAGAAGCGCATGCCGCTGTTGTAGGAGGTCAGCGCGCTCAGCGAGAGGCTGTCGCCCTTGCCCAGCGGGTTGCCGATCAGCATCTGCACGCCCAGCCGCTCCTGGCCGATGAAGCGGGAGCCGTTGATGTCGGCGTCGACGCGGTACTGGAAACGCTGCTCGGGCTGCACGCGCACGATGACGTTGGCCGTGCCGGGCTGGCCGCCGGGCTCGATCTCGAAGCGGGCATTGACGCCGCGCAGGTCATTGACGAGGAACACCACGCGCTCGACCTCGGCCACGGTCAGGATGGCGCCCGGCTTCAGCTGCGCGAGGTAGCCCTCGACGATGCTGCGGTCGATGGCGAGGTTGTCACCCCACACCAGCCTGACCCGGTCCAGCCGGCCTTCCAGGATGGCGATGTCGATGATGCCGTCAGCGGCCTTCTGCGCCGGGATGTAGGCGTAGCCGAGGTAGTAGCCCAGCTCGCTTTGCAGGTAGCGCGCCACGGCGTCCTTGGCGTTGACGAGGTCTTCCCAGGTCTTGCCCTTGCCGACGTAGGGCGCCGTGATGGCGGCGAGCGCCTGGCGCAGCTTCTCGGGCGCCGTGGCGGGCAGCCGGTAGGCGGTGACGTCCAGGACGATCTCGTCCTCGGGCTTCTGCAGTTCAGGCGAGACGGCCCGCTCGGGCAGCGCGGCCTCCTGGGTCTGCGGTGCCGGCTTGGGCGCCAGGTCGGTCGCCCGTGGCACGACGGGGGGTGTCGAGACGGGTGCGCCATCGGCGGCCTGGACGCGCCCCGCGGCCAGCACGCCCGCCGCCGACAACGCCCACACCAGCCCCGCCCCCTGCCATCCGCGCCATGCTTTTTTCATCGCATTTGTCCGTTGTTTGCCGGCCGATACCAGAAACAGAACGCAACGAGCCGGCCTTCAATGATGTTAGCCAGAAGCTCATGACCGACCGGCAAAAACTGATGGGGTGGACCTACACAACCCTGGGGATGACCGTCCCCTTTCTGCGGGACGCCCCCCGTCGGCATGCGGCTGGCGCGCGCATGAAAAAGCCGCCCGCGGCCAAGGCCGGGGCGGCTTGAGGGGCGAGGCGCCGTGGCTTATTCGGCCGCGTGGCCGGCGTCGACGTCCGCCATCTGCGCAGCAGCCAGTTCCTCGGCTTCCTGCAGGGCGATGGCGCGGCGCTCGGCGTCGTCCATGGCTTCCTTGGCACGACGGGCGTCGTGGAAGGCCATGCCGGTACCGGCCGGGATCAGACGGCCGACGATGACGTTTTCCTTCAGGCCACGCAGCTCGTCGCGCTTGCCCATGATGGCAGCCTCGGTGAGCACGCGGGTCGTTTCCTGGAAGGAAGCGGCCGAGATGAAGGAGTCCGTCGACAGCGAGGCCTTGGTGATGCCCAGCAGCACGTCGGCATGGGTGGCAATCAGCTTGCCTTCCTTGCGCATGCGGTCGTTGGTGTCCAGCAGCTCCGAGCGCTCGACCTGCTCGTTCAGGATGTAGTGCGTGTCACCCGGGTTGGTGATGACCACGCGACGCAGCATCTGGCGAACGATCACCTCGATGTGCTTGTCGTTGATCTTCACGCCCTGGAGTCGGTACACGTCCTGGACTTCGTCGACGATGTAGCGCGCCAGTTCCTCGATGCCCAGCAGGCGCAGGATGTCCTGCGGGTCTGCAGCGCCGTCGACGATCAGTTCGCCGCGGTTGACCACCTGGCCTTCGTGCACCAGGATGTTCTTTTCCTTGGGCACGAGTTCCTCGTGGGCCTTGCCGTCCGGGTCGGTGATCTGCAGGCGGATCTTGCCCTTGGTCTCCTTGCCGAACGACACGGTACCAGTCTGCTCGGCCAGCACGCCGACGTCCTTGGGCGAACGGGCTTCGAAGAGCTCGGCCACACGCGGCAGACCGCCGGTAATGTCACGGGTCTTCTGGCCTTCGACCGGGATACGGGCGAGCACTTCACCAGGCAGCAGTTCCTGGCCGTCGCGGATCTGGATCAGCGCGCCGACCTGGAAGCCGATGGCCACCGAGTGGTCGGTACCGGGGATCTTGACCTCGTGGCCTTGCGCATCCAGCAGCTTGACCTGCGGGCGGATGATCTTGGCCGCACCACGGCGCTTCGGGTCGATGACCACCAGCGTCGACAGGCCGGTCACTTCGTCCACCTGCTTGGCGACGGTCACGCCTTCCTCGACGTTCTCGAACTTCGCCTGACCAGCGAATTCCGTGATGATCGGGCGGGTCAGCGGGTCCCAGTTCGCCAGCACCAGGCCGGCCTTGATGACCTGGCTGGGCTTGATGTTCAGGATCGCGCCGTAAGGCACCTTGTGACGCTCGCGCTCGCGGCCGTGCGGGTCGGAGATGACGATCTCGCCGGAGCGGGAAATCACCACCAGCTCGCCCTTGCCGTTCGTGACGTAGCGCATCGTGGCGTTGAAGCCGATGATGCCGTCCGACTTGGCTTCCACGCTCGAGGCGACGGCAGCGCGCGACGCGGCACCGCCGATGTGGAAGGTCCGCATCGTCAGCTGCGTGCCCGGTTCGCCGATGGACTGCGCGGCGATGACACCCACAGCTTCACCGGTGTTGACCAGACCGCCGCGGCCGAGGTCACGGCCGTAGCACTTGGCGCACAGGCCGAAGCGCGTGGCGCAGGTCAGCGGCGTGCGGACCTTGATCTCGTCGACGCCGGCTTGTTCCAGCACGTCCAGCGTGTCTTCGTCCAGCATCTTGCCGGCGCCCAGCAGCGGGGCCTGCGTCTCGGGGTGCACGACGTCGATCGCGGTGACGCGGCCGAGGACGCGGTCACGCAGCGATTCGATGACTTCACCGCCTTCGACCAGCGCGCGCATGGCCATGCCGTTGTCGGTACCGCAGTCTTCCTCGGTGACGACCAGATCCTGCGTCACGTCGACCAGACGACGCGTCAGGTAGCCGGAGTTCGCGGTCTTCAGCGCCGTGTCCGCCAGGCCCTTACGGGCGCCGTGGGTGGAGATGAAGTACTGCAGAACGTTCAGGCCTTCACGGAAGTTCGCCGTGATGGGCGTCTCGATGATGGAGCCGTCAGGCTTGGCCATCAGGCCCCGCATGCCGGCCAGCTGGCGGATCTGGGCGGCGGAACCCCGCGCGCCCGAGTCGGCCATCATGTAGATCGAGTTGAACGACTCCTGATCGACGGTCTTGCCGTGGCGATCGATCGTCTTCTCGACCTTCAGGTGCTCCATCATCTTCTTGCCGATTTCGTCACCGGCCTTGCCCCAGATGTCCACCACCTTGTTGTAGCGCTCGCCGGCGGTCACAAGACCCGAGACGTACTGCTGCTCGATCTCCTTGACCTCGCTCTCGGCGCGCTCGATCAGCGTGTGCTTCTGCGCGGGCACCAGCATGTCGTCGATGGCGATCGAGATGCCGGCGCGCGTGGCGAGCTTGAAGCCGCTTTGCAGCAGCTTGTCGGCCAGCACAACGGTTTCCTTCAGGCCGCACTTGCGGAAGCTCGTGTTGATGAGACGCGAGATTTCCTTCTTCTTCAGCGCCTTGTTGATGTTCGAGAACGGCAGGCCCTTGGGCAGGATCTCGGACAGCAGGGCACGGCCGACGGTGGTGTCCACGAGCTTGGTCTCGGGCTCGAATTCGCCCGTTTCCTTGTTCTTGGTCCACTCGGTCAGGCGCACGCTGATCTTGGCGGTGATTTCCACGGCGCCGTTTTCCAGCGCGCGGATGATCTCGGGGATGTCCGAGAAGATCAGGCCTTCGCCCTTGCCGTTGGTGCGCTCGCGGGTGGCGTAGTACAGACCCAGCACCACGTCTTGCGACGGGACGATGGACGGTTCGCCGGACGCGGGGAACAGCACGTTGTTGGAGGCCAGCATCAGCGTGCGGGCTTCCATCTGCGCTTCGATCGACAGCGGCACGTGGACGGCCATCTGGTCACCGTCGAAGTCGGCGTTGAAGGCCGAGCAGACGAGCGGGTGCAGCTGGATGGCCTTGCCTTCGATCAGCACGGGCTCGAAGGCCTGGATGCCGAGGCGGTGCAGCGTCGGGGCGCGGTTCAGCAGGACCGGGTGTTCCTTGATGACTTCTTCAAGGATGTCCCAGACCACCGGCGTGCCGGATTCGACTTCCTTCTTCGCAGCCTTGATCGTCGTCGCGATGCCCATGGCTTCGAGACGGCTGAAGATGAAGGGCTTGAAGAGTTCGAGCGCCATCAGCTTGGGCAGGCCGCACTGGTGCAGCTTGAGCGTCGGGCCCACGGTAATGACGGAACGACCGGAGTAGTCGACGCGCTTGCCCAGCAAGTTCTGACGGAAGCGACCGCTCTTGCCCTTGATCATGTCGGCCAGCGACTTGAGGGCACGCTTGTTCGCGCCGGTCATCGCCTTGCCGCGGCGGCCGTTGTCCAGCAGCGAGTCGACGGCTTCCTGCAGCATGCGCTTTTCGTTGCGCACGATGATCTCAGGGGCCTTCAGCTCCAGCAGACGGGCCAGGCGGTTGTTGCGGTTGATGACGCGACGGTAGAGGTCGTTCAGGTCGGAGGTCGCGAAGCGGCCGCCGTCCAGCGGCACCAGCGGACGCAGGTCCGGCGGCAGCACGGGCAGCACGTCCATGACCATCCAGTTCGGCTTGATGCCGGACTTCTTGAAGGCCTCCATGACCTTGAGGCGCTTGGAGTTCTTCTTGACCTTGAGCTCCGAGCCGGTCATGTCGTTGCGGAGCTTGTCGATCTCGATGTCGAGATCCATGTCCTCCAGCAGCTTCTTGACGCCCTCGGCACCCATCAGCGCGATGAACTCGTCACCGTACTCCAGGCGCTTCGCGTCGTAGTCGTCCTCGCTCATGATCGAGAACTTCTTCAGCGGCGTCATGCCGCTGTCGACGACGACATATGCCTCGAAGTACAGCACGCGTTCGATGTCGCGCAGCGTCATGTCGAGCACGAGGCCCAGACGGCTGGGCAGCGACTTCAGGAACCAGATGTGCGCGCAGGGCGCCGCCAGGTCGATGTGACCCATGCGGTCACGGCGAACCTTGGTCTGCGTGACTTCAACGCCGCACTTCTCGCAGATGACGCCGCGGTGCTTCAGGCGCTTGTACTTGCCGCACAGGCACTCGTAGTCCTTGATCGGGCCAAAGATCTTGGCGCAGAACAGGCCGTCGCGCTCGGGCTTGAAGGTGCGGTAGTTGATGGTCTCGGGCTTCTTCACCTCGCCGAACGACCAGCTGCGGATCTTCTCCGGGGAAGCCAGGCCGATCTTGATGGCATCGAAATGCTCATCGGGGGTGAATTGCTTGAAAAGGTCGAGTAGTCCCTTCATGCATCTGCTCCTTAATTGCGTTCCAGTTCAATGTCGATGCCCAAGGAGCGGATTTCCTTGACCAGCACATTGAACGATTCGGGCATGCCCGCTTCGATGGCGTGTTCGCCCTTGACGATCGACTCGTACACCTTGGTGCGGCCGTTCACGTCGTCGGACTTGACCGTCAGCATTTCCTGCAGGATGTACGACGCGCCATAGGCTTCCAGCGCCCAGACTTCCATTTCGCCGAAACGCTGGCCGCCGAACTGGGCCTTGCCGCCCAGCGGTTGCTGCGTGACCAGCGAGTACGGGCCGGTCGAACGGGCGTGCATCTTGTCGTCCACCAAGTGGTGCAGCTTCAGCACGTGCATGTAGCCGACCGTGACCGGGCGCTCGAACTGCTCGCCGGTGCGGCCGTCGCACAGCCAGGCCTGGGTGCGCGTCTCGGTCAGGCCCTTCTTGGCGGCGATGTCGTCCGGGTAGGCCAGCTTCAGCATGCCGCGGATTTCTTCTTCCTTGGCACCGTCGAACACCGGCGTCGCAAAGGGCACGCCCTTGGCGAGGTTCTCGGCCATCTCCAGCACTTCCGTGTCGGACAGCTCGTCGATGTTCTCGGTCTTGCCGCCGCTCTGGTTGTAGAGCTGGTCGAACAGCTTGCGCAGCTCGGCCACCTTGGAGTGCTGCTGCAGCATGTCGCCGATGCGCTGGCCGATGCCCTTGCCGGCCCAGCCCAAGTGCACTTCCAGCACCTGGCCCACGTTCATCCGCGACGGGACGCCCAGCGGGTTCAGCACGATGTCGGCGGGCGTGCCGTCGGCCATGTAGGGCATGTCTTCGATCGGCGTGACCTTGGACACCACACCCTTGTTGCCGTGACGGCCGGCCATCTTGTCGCCAGGCTGCAGGCGACGCTTGACGGCCAGGTAGACCTTGACCATCTTCAGCACGCCGGCGGGCAGCTCGTCGCCCTGCGTCAGCTTCTTGCGCTTCTCTTCGAAGGACAGGTCGAAGCTGTGGCGGGTCTGGTCCAGCGCGTTCTTGATGGACTCGAGCTGGTTGGCGACCTCTTCCTCGGCCGGACGCACGTCGAACCAGTGGAACTTCTCGACGGAGGCGAGGTAGTCCTTGGTGATGACGGTGCCCTTGGCGATCTTCTGCGGGCCGCCGTTGGCAACGCGGCCGACCAGCAGCTTCTCGATACGGTCGAAGGCGTCGCTCTCGACGATGCGCAGCTGGTCGTTCAGGTCCAGGCGGTAGCGCTTCAGCTCGTCGTCGATGATCTGCTGGGCGCGCTTGTCGCGCTGGATGCCTTCACGGGTGAAGACCTGCACGTCGATGACGGTGCCGCTGGTGCCCTGGTCGACACGCAGCGACGTGTCCTTCACGTCCGAAGCCTTCTCGCCGAAGATCGCGCGCAGCAGCTTCTCTTCCGGCGTCAGCGTCGTCTCGCCCTTCGGCGTGACCTTGCCGACCAGCACGTCGCCCGGGTTCACTTCGGCACCGATGTAGACGATGCCCGACTCGTCCAGGCGGCCCAGTTGCTGCTCGGAGAGGTTGGGAATGTCGCGGGTGATTTCTTCCGAACCCAGCTTGGTGTCACGCGCGTTGACGACCAGTTCCTCGATGTGGATCGAGGTGTAGCGGTCTTCGGCGATGACGCGTTCCGAGATCAGGATCGAGTCTTCGAAGTTGTAGCCGTTCCACGGCATGAACGCGACCAGCATGTTCTGGCCCAGGGCCAGTTCACCGATGTCGGTGGACGCGCCGTCGGCAATGATGTCCTCGGCCGCCACCTTGTCGCCACGGCGCACGATCGGGCGCTGGTGGATGTTGGTGTTCTGGTTGGAACGCTGGTACTTGATCAGGTTGTAGATGTCGACACCGACCTCACCGGCCACCGTCTCGTCATCGTTCACGCGGATCACGATGCGGTTCGTGTCGACGTAGTCGACGACACCACCACGACGTGCGGCCACCACGGTGCCCGAGTCCTTCGCGGCGACGCGCTCGACGCCCGTACCCACGAAAGCCTTCTCGGGGCGCAGCACCGGCACGGCCTGGCGCTGCATGTTGGCGCCCATCAGCGCGCGGTTCGCGTCGTCGTGCTCCAGGAACGGCACCAGCGAAGCCGCGACCGACACGATCTGCGTCGGCGCCACGTCCATGTACTGGATGCGCTCGGGAGACGTCAGCACCGATTCGCCGTTTTCACGGGCAGACACCAGTTCGTCGGTCAGCTGGCCGCTGGCGTTCAGCGTCGCATTGGCCTGGGCGATGACGTACTTGCCTTCCTCGATGGCGGACAGGTAGTCGATCTGATCGGTGACGTGGCCGTCAACGACGCGGCGGTACGGCGTCTCCAGGAAGCCGTACTCGTTGAGCTGAGCAAACAGCGCCAGCGAGTTGATCAGGCCGATGTTCGGGCCTTCCGGCGTTTCGATCGGGCAGACGCGGCCGTAGTGGGTCGGGTGCACGTCGCGCACCTCGAAGCCGGCGCGCTCGCGGGTCAGACCGCCCGGGCCCAGGGCGGAAACGCGACGCTTGTGCGTGATTTCCGACAGCGGGTTGGTCTGGTCCATGAACTGCGACAGCTGCGACGCACCGAAGAACTCCTTCAGCGCCGCGGAGATCGGCTTGGAGTTGATCAGGTCGTGCGGCATCAGGGCTTCGGTCTCGGCCTGGCCCAGACGTTCCTTGACGGCCTTCTCGATACGGGCGAGGCCCGAGCGGTACTGGTTTTCGGCCAGTTCGCCCACGCAACGCACGCGACGGTTGCCCAGGTGGTCGATGTCGTCCACTTCGCCGCGGCCATTGCGCAGCTCGACGAGGATCTTGACGACGTCAAGGATGTCCTCGTTGGACAGGTTCATGTTGCCTTCGGGCGTGTCACGGCCGACACGCGCGTTGAACTTCATGCGGCCGACACGGCTCAGGTCGTACGTGTCGGTGCTGTAGAACAGGCGGTTGAACAGCGCTTCGACGGCGTCTTCCGTCGGCGGCTCGCCGGGGCGCATCATGCGGTAGATGGCGACACGGGCAGCCAGCTGCGTCTCGGTCTCGTCGGACGCCAGCGTCTGCGAGATGTAGGCGCCTTCGTCCAGCTCGTTCGTGAACAGGCACTGGACTTCCTTGACGCCGGCGGCGCGCAGCTTCTTCAGCAGCGCATCGGTCAGCTCGTCGTTGGCGCGGGCGATGATCTCGCCGGTGTCGGCGTCGATCATGTTCTTGGCCAGCACACGGCCGACCAGGAAGTCTTCCGGCACAGAGATGTGCTGCGTGCCGGACTGCTCCAGCTGGCGCACGTGACGGGCGGTGATGCGCTTGTCCTTCTCGACGATGACGGCGCCGCTCTTGTCGACGATGTCGAAGCGGGCGACTTCACCCTTCAGGCGGTCGGCGACGAATTCGAGCTGCGCGCCAACGTCCATCAGGCGGAAGTTGTCGAACACGAAGAAGTGGGCCAGGATCTGCTCGGGGTTCAGGCCGATGGCCTTCAGCAGGATCGTGACCGGCATCTTGCGACGGCGGTCGACGCGGAAGTACAGGATGTCCTTCGGGTCGAACTCGAAGTCCAGCCAGGAACCACGGTAGGGAATGATGCGGGCGCTGAACAGCAGCTTGCCCGACGAGTGCGTCTTGCCCTTGTCGTGTTCGAAGAACACGCCCGGCGAACGGTGCAGCTGCGACACGATGACGCGCTCGGTACCGTTGACGATGAAGGAGCCGTAGTCGGTCATCAGGGGCACTTCGCCCATGTAGACCTCTTGCTCCTTGATTTCCTTGACCGTCTTCGCCTGGGGCGACTCACGGTCATAGATGATCATCTGCAGGCGCGCGCGCACGGCGGCTGCATAGGTCAACCCACGCTGCTGGCACTCACGCGTGTCAAACGGCGGCTTGGCGATGTTGAACTCGAGGAACTTCATCTCGACGAAACCGTTGTGCGAAACAATCGGGAACGCCGAGAGGAAAGCCGCCTGCAAGCCTTCGGGCTTGCGCTTGGCGGGGGCCACGTCCTTCTGCAGGAAGGCCACGTAGCTGTCCTTCTGCATGGTGAGCAGGTAAGGAACGTTGAGAACGCTCTCGCGCTTGCCGAAGCTCTTGCGGATCCGCTTGCGCTCGGTGTAGCTGTAGGGGGTTGCTTGCGCCATAAACACTCCGTGTCGAGTGCATCCCCGGCCGTGGGACGCACCGCGTCGGCGACTGGCTGGCTCGCGCGCCCGGGACGGGCGGCTGCCTAGCTTGGTGGTTGGCCACTACCAACCGCTGGCGGACAACCCCGGCATTGCACCGGAGTCCGACCAAACTGGTTCTCTGCAGTCGGATCAGAGAACACGTGAAAGAACCGCGCATCATACAGCGCACGGTTCTTTCAGCTGTTCTCTGCGGGGCAAGCCCGCAAAGACGAAAAAGGGGAAGCCTGACGGCCACCCCTTTTCTTGAATCCAGCGAACCGGATTCGATCGACGGGACAGGCCCGTCGACTTGATTACTTCATCTCGGCCTTGGCGCCGGCTTCGACCAGCTTCTTGACAGCGGCTTCGGCGTCGGCCTTGGAGATGCCTTCCTTGACGTTCTTCGGAGCGCCGTCGACCAGGTCCTTGGCTTCCTTCAGACCCAGGCCGGTGATTTCGCGCACGGCCTTGATGACGCCGACCTTCTGGGCACCGGCGTCCGTCAGGACGACGTTGAACTCGGTCTTCTCTTCAGCAGCGGCAGCAGCGCCGCCAGCAGCGCCACCGGCGGCCGGAGCAGCCATCGAAGCGGCGGACACGCCGAACTTCTCTTCAATTGCCTTGACCAGGTCGTTCAGTTCCAGAACGGACATGCTGTCCAGGGCGGTCAGGAAAGCGTCTTTATCGAATGCCATGATGTGTTCCTAAATAACAGATGGGTTGCGTGGATACGCGTTGTTCGTCGATCAGGCCGCGGCCGGGGCTTCTTCAGCAGCAGCTTCCGTAGAAGCGGCGCCTTCGCCACGCTTTGCAGCCAGGGCAGCCAGCACGGCCGCGGTGCGTTGCACCGGCGACAGCAGCAGGCCGGCGATCTGCGACAGCAGGACTTCCTTGGACGGGACGGAGGCCAGAGCCTTCACGCCATTGACGTCCAGAGCCTTGCCACCGTAGGCACCACCCTTGATGACGAGCTTGTCGTTGGTCTTGGCAAAGTCAGCGATGACTTTGGCAGCCGCGACAGCGTCTTCCGAAAAGCCGTAGATCAGCGGGCCGACCATGCTCTCCGCAGCAGCTTCGAACGGGGTGCCAGCGACGGCGCGACGGGCCAGGGTGTTCTTCAGCACGTGAAGATAGACACCCTTGGCACGCGCATCGACGCGCAGCTTGTTCAAGGCTTCCACGGTGAGGCCACGGTACTCGGCCAACGCCAGGGTCTGCGACTTCGCTGCTTGCGCTGCGACGTCGGAGACAACGGCTGCCTTCTCGTTGCGATTGAGACTCAAGGTCTACTCCTCACATTTGCTCCCTCGGCCTTGCGGCTTCGAGAGCGCCAGGGATTCAGCGACCATCTGTCAGGAACAGGATTCCTGTCAGCGGGACCGCCATCTGCGTTGGTTCTTCATCACCGACGGATCGGCAATGTCGATTTAAGGGGTCTCCACCAACGGTCTTGGATGACGCGCCACCTTCGGCAAACCGAAAGCAGCGCCCCACCAATCTTTGTTGCCCGGGGCCAGACTCGCCCCGCGCAGATTCATTACCCAGGCCGCAAGGGCCGGGGCGTCACTCAGGCCGCGGTGGCCTGGGCGTTGATCGAAGCGATTTCGACGCGGGCGCCAACGCCCATCGTCGAGGACACGGCGACCTTGCGCAGGTAGATGCCCTTGCTCGACGCCGGCTTGCTCTTGTTCAGAGCTTCGATCAGCGCGCGCAGGTTGCCTTCCAGCTTGTCGGTGTCGAACGAGCGACGGCCGAGGGTGCCGTGGATGATGCCGGCCTTGTCGACGCGGAACTGGACCTGGCCAGCCTTGGCGTTCTTGACGGCGGTGGCGACGTCGGGCGTGACGGTGCCGACCTTGGGGTTCGGCATCAGGCCGCGCGGGCCCAGGATCTGACCCAGCGTACCGACGACACGCATCGTGTCCGGCGAGGCGATGACCACGTCGAAGGGCATGTCGCCCGCCTTGACGCGCTCGGCCAGGTCTTCCATGCCGACGACGTCGGCGCCGGCGGCACGGGCTTCTTCAGCCTTGGCACCTTGGGCGAACACGGCGACGCGCTTGGTCTTGCCGGTGCCGTTGGGCAGCACGACGGCGCCACGAACGACCTGGTCCGACTTCTTGGCATCGATGCCGAGTTGCACGGCGACGTCGATGGACTCATCGAACTTGGCGGTGGCCAGGCTCTTGACCAGGTCCAGGGCTTCCGTCAGGCCGTACAGCTTGGTCGACTCGACCTTGCCAGCCAGTGCCTTTTGCTTCTTGGTGAGCTTGGCCATGTTCAGACCCCTTCCACGATGATGCCCATCGAGCGGGCGGAGCCGGCGATGGTCTTGACCGCGGCGTCGATGCTCGCAGCCGTCAGGTCCTTGGTCTTGATCTTGGCGATCTCTTCCAGCTGAGCGCGGGTCAGCTTGCCGACCTTGTCCAGGTGGGGGCGCTGCGAGCCCTTTTCGATCTTGGCAGCCTTCTTGATCAGCACGGTCGCCGGGGGCGACTTGATCACGAAGGTGAAGCTCTTGTCGGCGAAGGCGGTGATGACCACCGGCAGCTTCATGCCCGGCTCGAAGCCAGCACCGGAAGTCTGGGCGTTGAACGCCTTGCAGAATTCCATGATGTTCAGGCCACGCTGACCCAGCGCGGGACCCACCGGCGGCGAGGGGTTAGCCTTGCCGGCCGGAATTTGCAGCTTGATGAAGCCGACAATCTTCTTTGCCATGTTTTCTCCAATCCAGCGCCCGGGCGGCAAAGCCTGGGCACCTGAGTGCTAGCGCATCGGACTCGGGCTGAATCTGGGATCCAGGCCCTTACCTTTGCTCCTCTTGTCCGCCTCTCGTTGCAGACTGGTCACGGGTCAGCGCTCAGGGCGCGCCGACCAAAGCCCACAATTCTAGCGCGTCAGACCTTCTCGACCTGCGCAAAGTCCAGCTCCACCGGCGTGGCGCGGCCGAAGATCGTGACCGAGACACGGACCTTGGACTTGTCGTAGTTGACTTCCTCGACCGAGCCGTTGAAGTCGGTGAAGGGGCCTTCCTTGACGCGCACGACCTCGCCGACCGTCCACTCGACCTTGGGCCGGGGCTTCTCGACGCCTTCCTGCATCTGGTTGACGATCTTCATGACCTCGGCTTCCGAGATCGGGGCCGGGCGGTTCTTGGCGCCGCCGACGAAACCCGTCACCTTGGACGTGTGCTTCACCAGGTGCCAGGACTCGTCGTCCATGAACATCTCGACCAGCACGTAGCCGGGGAAGAAGCGGCGCTCGGTGACGGCCTTCTTGCCGTTCTTCAGCTCGACGACTTCTTCGGTCGGCACGAGGATGCGGCCGAACTTGTCCTGCATGGCGGCGCGGTCGATGCGCTCACGCAGGTTGCGCTCGACAGCCTTCTCCATGCCCGAGTAGGCATGGACGACATACCAGCGCTTGGGCAGGCCAGCGGGCGCCTCGGCGGCAGCGACGTTTTGCTCTTCGCTCATCTCGTTCCTTCTCAGCGCTTCCAGCCCAGGATCAGGTCGTACAGCACCCACTCCAGCGTCTTGTCCGTCGTCCACAGGAACAGCGCCATGACGACGACGAAGATGAACACGTAGAGGGTCATCTGGCCGGCTTCCTTGCGGGTGGGCCAGACCACTTTCTTGACCTCACGCATCGAATCACGGCCGTAGGCGATCAGCGCCTTGCCATGCTCGGACGTGAAGAAGGCCGCCACACCGGCAACCAGCAACACGATCAAGGAGGCCCACTGCACCAGCGCGCCCTGCTTGGACAGACCGTAATAGGCCGCCAGCGCGCCGATCAGCAGCAGCACTGCAGCAGCCAGCTTGGCCTTGTCGGCGCCGCTGGTCACGGTCTCGACTTGGGGAGGATTCGCCATCAGTTCACTTTCACGCGCCACCCGCAGGGCGGCTGTTCAGACGCTGCGATGGCTTGTAGCCATCAGCAGCAAGGCCCGCCGAGATCACTCTCGCGGGCCGATGCTTGGTTAGCCAGAAAACCAACCGCCGGGATCAGTGGCGGGTGGCAGGGGCAGAGGGTCTCGAACCCCCAACCTTCGGTTTTGGAGACCGACGCTCTGCCAATTGAGCTATGCCCCTGCGGCCTTGAAAAACTTACTCGAGGATCGTCGCGACGACGCCCGAACCGACGGTGCGGCCGCCTTCACGGATAGCGAAACGCAGACCGGTTTCCATCGCGATCGGCGCGATCAGCTTCACGGTGATGCCGACGTTGTCGCCGGGCATGACCATTTCCTTGTCCTTCGGCAGCTCCACGGCACCGGTCACGTCCGTCGTGCGGAAGTAGAACTGGGGACGGTAGTTGTTGAAGAACGGGGTGTGGCGGCCGCCCTCTTCCTTGGACAGAACGTAGATTTCTGCCGTGAAGTGGGTGTGCGGCTTGATGGTGCCGGGCTTGGCCAGCACTTGGCCGCGCTCGACGTCTTCACGCTTGGTGCCGCGCAGCAGGATGCCGACGTTGTCGCCTGCTTGACCTTGGTCCAGCAGCTTGCGGAACATTTCGACGCCCGTGACCGTGGTCTTCTGGACTTCGCGGATGCCGACGATTTCGATTTCTTCGCCGACCTTGATGATGCCGCGCTCGACGCGACCGGTCACGACAGTGCCGCGGCCGGAGATCGAGAACACGTCTTCGACCGGCAGCAGGAACGCGCCGTCAACGGCACGGTCCGGCTGGGGGATGTAGGTGTCCAGCGCGTCAGCCAGGCGCATGATGGCCTGTTCGCCCAGGTCGCCCGCGTCGCCTTCCAGCGCCAGCTTGGCCGAACCCTTGATGATGGGGGTGTCGTCGCCGGGGAAGTCGTACTTGGACAGGAGCTCGCGCACTTCCATTTCGACCAGCTCGAGCAGCTCGGCGTCGTCGACCATGTCGCACTTGTTCAGGAAGACGATGATGTACTTCACGCCAACCTGGCGAGCCAGCAGGATGTGCTCGCGGGTCTGGGGCATCGGGCCGTCAGCGGCCGAGCACACCAGGATGGCGCCGTCCATCTGGGCGGCACCGGTGATCATGTTCTTGACGTAGTCGGCGTGGCCGGGGCAGTCAACGTGCGCGTAGTGGCGGTTGGCGGTCTCGTACTCGACGTGCGCGGTGTTGATCGTGATGCCGCGAGCCTTTTCTTCGGGCGCTGCGTCGATCTGGTCGTAGGCCTTGGCCTCGCCACCGAACTTCTTGGACAGCACGGTCGCGATTGCAGCCGTCAGCGTCGTCTTGCCGTGGTCAACGTGACCGATCGTGCCCACGTTCACGTGCGGCTTGGTCCGTTCAAACTTGCCTTTTGCCATCTTGCGCTCCTGAGGCGAACCCGTTGGGACGAGTAGAAAAAAGAAAGAAGTTGTGGTGCCCTTGACGCGGATCGAACGCGTGACCTCTCCCTTACCAAGGGAGTGCTCTACCACTGAGCCACAAGGGCATCGGCACGGGTTTGACGCCAGATGAACTGACCGGCAAACCGGTGTCGACGCTGGCCGACCAAGCCACCCGCAGATGGAGCGGGAAACGGGAATCGAACCCGTGTCATTAGCTTGGAAGGCTAAGGTTCTACCATTGAACTACTCCCGCCCTGGGAGTCTTCTCGCCATCAGATGTCCTCAGCCTGCAAGCGCAAGCTTTGGTGGAGGAGGCTGGATTCGAACCAGCGTACGCAATGCGGGCAGATTTACAGTCTGCTGCCTTTAACCACTCGGCCACCCCTCCTGAGGCAAGCCCGCAACTATAGCACAGAGTTGACGCAGCGCAACAGCCCTTGCGCAACGAGATCAAAACTCGGCCGAGCAGCCCGGCGCCAACGACTCGTCGGACAGCGAGCCCATCAGGCAGCAAGACCCGCATCGCACGGCCACCGCACATCGCAGGACGGGCCAACGCGGCCGCGCGGCGACGGCGCACCTGCCAACCACTGGTTTGCAACCACCCGGCAACCAATCCAGCACCAGATCAAGACCAGCCGGCGCATCAACCGACGCGCAGCAGCAACAGAACATCCACTCGTCGTCGCCGGCAAGCAACATAAGAGCCCCTCAAAAAGATGCCACTTGCAGACCAATAACGGCCCCTCCCATGGGTGCCACAGAGGCGCCATCCTCACTGTGGACAGGGCAAAGTCGACGACCACTCGGGAAACCCCCTGCTGTTGACTGGTAGCAAAGTGGCGTTATCAATTGTTAAAGTGGCGTTGCACTGGTCGTGAGCTTGCGCAACAGTCTGCAAGCCTCAACCGGACTGAAGGTGGTATGCATCCATGCATGAGCCACCACTCGCCCGATTTCATTGGCCACAACGAGGAACAGTTCATGAAGGTCAAGCAGACCCCCATCTCGCAAGCGGTGCTCATCGCCCTGCTCGGCGCCAGCGGCTACGCGCTGGCCCAGCAGGCGCCTGCCACGCAGCAGCTCGACACCGTCACCGTCACCGGCATCCGCGCTTCGCAGGAGAAGTCGCTGGCCGTCAAGCGCAACGCGGACACGCACATCGACGTCATCTCCGCCGAAGACATCGGCAAGATGCCCGACAAGAACGTGGCTGACTCGCTGGCCCGCATCCCCGGCGTGACCATCCTGAACAGCCCCTCGGGCGGCTCGGGCGGTTTCGACGAGCGCGACCGCGTGGGTCTGCGCGGCACAAACCCCAGCCTGACGCAGACGCTGCTGGACGGCCACTCGGTCGCCAACGGCGACTGGTTCGTGCTGGACCAGACCGGCGCCGGCGTGGGCCGCTCGGTCAGCTTCTCGCTGCTGCCGTCCGAACTGGTGAGCCGCGTGGAAGTGCATAAGAACGCGTCGGCTTCCGACACGGAAGGCGGCACGGCCGGCTCGGTGAACATCATCACGCGCAAGCCGCTGGACTTCGCCAAGGCGCTGACGTTCGAAGCCGGCCTCGGCGCCGTCTACGCCGACCTGCCCAAGAAGACTGACCCGCAGCTGAGCGCGCTGCTGGCGTGGAAGAACGAGGCCAAGAACTTCGGCATCCTGATCCAGGCCTTCAGCGAGAAGCGCCACCTGCGCCGCGACGGCGTGGAGACCATCGCGCTGGACGGCCAGCCGCGCGCCTACCAGGCCATCACCGGTCTGGAGTCGGCGATCACGACGCAGAACCCCAGCCTGGCCGGCAAGCTCTACCCCAACCTGCTGGGCTCGGCCTACTTCACGCAGGAGCGTGAGCGCAAGGGCGGCGTCATCAGCGCCCAGGTCAAGCCGACCAAGGACGTGGACCTGACGCTGACGGCCTTCTCGTCCAAGATGGATGCGGACAACTACAACCGCAACTACATGCTGGCCAACCCCTGGGCGCTGCAGGACGCCGGTGTGGTGCTGAAGAACGCCGTGGTGGACCCCGCGTCCAACATCATCACGCAGGCCGACTACACGTTTGCCAAGCCCACCAAGATCGGCGTCTACGACCTGATCTCGCGCAAGGCCTCGGCCCAGACCAACTTCCTGAACCTGGAAGGCTCCTGGAAGGTCAGCGACGCGCTGAAGCTGGCGGGCAAGGTCGGCTCCTCCAAGGGCACCGGCAAGACCATCACGCAGGACGTGTTCGAGGGCGACGTCTACGGCACGGCCGGCGGCTGGAAGCTCAACGGCATCGGCGAAGCGCCGTCGTTCTACAACACCGTCGCGCCCTACCCCGGCAACCCCAACAGCACGCCGCCCGGCAAGACCGACGCGAACGTGCCCTACCAGCTGGACTGGATCTTCGGCGACCAGAACGTCGTGGTGCAGGACAAGGACACCTGGGCCCAGGTGGACGCCGAGTACACGCTGGACGCCGGCGTGCTGCGCTCGCTGAAGTTCGGTGCGCGCACCGCCCAGCACAAGCGCTACACCGACGGCCCCATCATCGGCCAGGGTCCGAACTGGGGCGCCCCGGCCGGCGCCAACGGCATGCCCATGGGCCTGAAGGACACCGACTACACGCAGAGCTATCCGGGCAACTTCGGCAGCGGCCTGGGCAGCGGCTTCCCGACCAACATCAAGTTCCCGACGGCCGAGACGCTGGCCGCCTGGAACGCGGTCAACGCCGTGCGCCCGCTGTCGCGCCGCCAGCCGACGCATGAGTACTCGGTGAAGGAAACGACGTCGGCCGCCTACGGCCAGGCCAACCTCGAAGGCGACGGCTGGAGCGGCAACGTGGGCCTGCGCCTGGTGCGCACCAAGTCCAGCACGCTGGTCTGGGTGCCCACCAGCGACACCTCGCTGCCCGGCTACGCGGCCTCCGCGTTCGCGGCGGTGGGCCCGGCCTGGACGGACCCGTCGGGCTACTACCAGACCTTCCACGACCGCAGCTACACGGACGCCCTGCCCAGCGCCAGCATCCGCATCGACGTGTCGCCGAAGATCGTGGCCCGCCTGGCGCTGTCGCGCACGCTGACCCGCCCGGACTTCACCGCGCTGTCGGCCGCCCAGCTGCTCAACGGCTACAGCGACCCGACCGGCAAGTCCGTGGGCGTCGGCACCACCGGCAACCCCGACCTGAACCCGATCCGCTCGACCAACTTCGACGCCAACATCGAGTGGTACTTCGCGCCGCGGGCCTTCGTGTCCATGGGTGCGTTCCACATGAACATCGGCAGCTACATCATCGACGGCACCAAGCGCGCCACGCTGACCACCGACCTGATCCCGGCCGGCGGCCAGCAGGGCAAGCCGGGCAACACGATGGTCACGGCACCGTTCGACCTGACGACGCAGATCAACAAGAAGGCCAGCGTCACGGGTCTGGAGTTCGCGTTCGAGACGCCCATCTACAGCAACTTCGGCGTCAGCGCGAACTACACGCTGGCCGATGCGCACGACGAGAGCGGCCATGTGCTGCGCGGTGCGGTCAAGAACACGCTCAACCTGGGCGGCTTCTACGAGAACGACCAGTTCTCGGCGCGCGTGAACTACGGCTACAACTCGGACAACTATCTGGGTCGTGACCGTGGCACGGACTACTACCAGCGCGGCAGCGGCGTGCTGTCCGCCTCGCTGGGCTACAAGTTCAACGAGCACCTCGCCGTGAGCCTGGACGCGCAGAACCTGAACGACCCCGTGCTGAAGTACTACGGCGACAACAAGGCCGAGCCGCGCGCCGTCTACAAGAACGGCCGCCAGTTCTACCTGACCGCCCGCGTCAAGTATTGAAGCCCCTCGCCTGGTCTCGCCTCGCTGAACGCGGGCGAGGCCAGTCGGTCCCCCGAGGGGACGGCGATGCTCGCGGGGCGTGCCCCGCTCGCACATCGCCAGGCGGGCCGGCTTGGGAGCGGCCCGGCGCTCGGCCCGAGATGCGGGTCGACACCCAACGAAGGGGAACGTGTGGAACACGTTCCCCTTTTCTGCTTTCATCGCTGCATGACCGACACCGCCACCGTCTTCAACCAGCATGTCGCCGCGCGCCCGGCGGGCGGCAGCACGGACAGGCCGCCGCCGGTGCGGCACATCTGCGTCGTCGGCGGCGGCACCGCGGGCTGGATGACGGCACTGATGCTGGCGACGTCGGCCTATGGCCCGCGGCTCAAGGTGACGGTGCTGGAGTCGCCGCAGGTGGGCATCATCGGCGTCGGCGAGGGCTCGACGCCGTGGCTGCGCGGGTTCTTCGACGGGTTGGGCATCGAGGAATCCGAATGGATGCCGGCCTGCAACGCCACCTACAAGAGCGGCATCACGTTCGAAGGCTGGTCCACGCGGCCGGGCTTCGAGCGCTACTTCCACCCGTTCGCGTCGATGCTGGACAACATGACCATGCATCAGTTCGTCGACAACGTGCATGCACGGCTGGACGGCGCCGACGTGCATGCGCACCCCGACCGCTTCTTCGTCGCCGCCGCACTGGCCCGCCAGGGCCGCGGGCCGCGGGCGAACCACAACTTCCCGTTCGACATCTGGTACGGGTATCACTTCGACGCGACGCTGCTGGGGCAGTTCCTCGGCCGCCAGGCCGTCGCACGCGGCGTCACGCACCTGCAGCGCCACGTCACCGAGGTGCAGCTGGATGAGCAAGGCAATATCGCCCGGCTTCGCCTCGACGACGGCGACACGCTGGCGGCCGACTTCTTCGTCGACTGCACCGGCTTCTCGTCGCTGCTGATCGGCCAGGCGCTGAAGACCCCGTTCATCTCCTACGCCGAGAACCTGTTCAACGATGCGGCCATCGCGATGCCGACGCCGCTGGACGGCCCCATCGAGTCGCAGACGACGGCCACCGCGCTGCGCCATGGCTGGGCGTGGAGGATCCCGCTGACGAACCGGCGTGGCAACGGCTACGTCTACAGCCGCGCGCATTGCTCGGCCGACGAAGCCGAGACGGAGTTGCGCCGCCACCTGGGCCTGCTGGACGCCGACGTGCCGGCCCGCCACCTGACGATGCGCGTGGGCCGCATGGCCAGACAGTGGAACCGCAACTGCGTGGCCGTGGGCCTGTCGCAGGGCTTCATCGAGCCGCTGGAGGCCACGGCACTGCTGTTCGTGCAGCGCACCGCCGCGGCGCTGGTGGAGGCGCTGGAGCAGGGCGACGTCGGCCCGGCCACGCAGGACCGGTTCAACGAGTTCATGCGCGCGCGCTTCGAGAACACGCGCGACTACATCGTGGCGCACTACAAGACCAACTCGCGCAACGACACCGACTACTGGCGCGCCAACGCCGAAAACATGCACCTGTCGGACTCGCTGCAGGGCGTGCTGATGACGTGGATGTCGCGCAAGCCGCTGGCCGCGGGGCTGAAGCAGGGCCGCTTCGGCCAGGGCTACCCCATCGTGTCCTGGTACGCGCTGCTGGCCGGCATGGGCCTGTTCCCGGACGACCTGCAGCCACCCACGCCGCATCAGGCGCGCCATCGGCTGGATGCGGTGGACGATTTCGTCGCGCGCAGCGCGCTGAACTTCCCCGACCACCGCGAGCTGCTGGCCAACATCCCGCCGCGCGTGGGCGACCGCACGCTGCAGCTCTACTTGTGGTGATCCGGCCGTAGCTGGCCGCCGATGTCACGGCGGATCTCGGCGTCGCGGGCCGCGTCCACGTCGCCGAACAAGTGGCGCTGCCCCTCGGGGATGTGCGCCAGGCCGTCGCCACGCGCGCCGAAAACGTAATGCCCGAACAGCGCCCGCCAGCCCTCGCGCTCGGCGTCGGGCAGGTGTCGCAGCGCCAGCATGGCCAGCCGCATCGCGGCCAGGTGCAGGTCGTCGGGCCGGCCCGGCGCGGCCTCGGGTCGCCACCAGTAGTTCACGAGGATGTTGAGGTGCGGCGCCAGCGCCTCGACCTGGTGGAACCACAGCGGCGGGATGTAGATCGCGTCGCCCGGCGCCAGCTCGGCGACGATGGCCTGCTGCAGCGCCTCGGCCACGAGCGGGAACTGGGCGGCGTCGGCGCGGTGCAGGTCGGGCACGACGGACATCGGCGCCGGTGTGGGCGCGTAGTCGGGCGGGCCCAGGTACAGCAGCGGCGCGCAGGCCGGCGGCAGCAACGTGAAGCGCCGCGTGCCGGCGGCGACGACGGCGAGGTTGTGCGAGTCGTCGAGGTGGGCCGGCACGGTCGCGCGATTGCCGATCCAGATGCGCGGCGCAGCGGACGCGTCCAGCAGCGGCAGCACGTTGGCGAGCTCCAGGCCCGGCAGCGCTTCCGACACCCGAGCGCTCTGCGCGGCCAGCGCCGGCGGCTCGGGGAAATGGCTGTAGCGCCACAGCTGCTCGAACAGCGCCGCGTAAGGCCGCTTGTCGCGCGTGAAGTTGAAGCCGTCCAGCGCGGGCTTGTACGTGAAGGCCCGCGTGGCGTTGGGCCGGGCCAGCACGGCGTCCACGGGCTGGCCACCGTCAAAGGTCATCAGGTACTGCAGGCAGGGCGCCAGGCCCGCCCGGCCCTGCGCCACCAGCGGCCAGTCGCCCGCCACGCCGCGCAGCACGACGGGCTCGTAGGCCGGCACCACGTCGCGCTCGAAGCGTTCGCGCGTGATGCCGTGGAGTTCCTTCATCGCCCGCATGCCGCGCCCCTCACTGGCGGCGCGCCAGCGCGCCCTGCCAGGCCGCGGGCACATGCGCGCCGGGGTCCTGCTCGCGCTGCACCACGTAGTGGCCGAACATCGCGGCCCAGGCGTCGCGCTGCGCCGGCGGCAGCGCGTTCAGCACCTGCACGGCCTGCATGAACGTGGCGGCCGGGCTGGGCAGACGCCGGTCGCCTTCCACGGGCCACCAGTAGTTGACGAGCAGGTTGACCTTCTCCAGCGCCTCCACCTGGTGGAACCACAGCGGCGGGAGGTAGAGCGCGTCACCGGGCGCCATCTCCACCACGCGCGCCGCCGCCAGCGCGTCGCGCCAGCGCGGGTAGCGCGCGAAGTCCGGCGCCTTGGGGTGCACCACCGAGATCGGCGCGCCGGACGGCGTGTGCTCCAGCGGCCCGATGTAGAGGTTGCCGACCTGCTCCGGCGCGAACAGCGTGAAGCGGCGCCGGCCGGCCACGACGCAGGCCAGGTTGTACGGGTGGTCGTGGTGCACAGGCACCGTCAGCGCATTGCCCAGCCAGAAGTTGGGCACCACGCCGGGCAGCGCCGGCAGCGGGTTCTCGTCCAGAAAGCCGGGGATGACGTCGCTGACCTTGGCGCACTGCGCGGCAATGGCCGGCGCGCCGTCCAGCGGCAGGTAGGCCGCCAGGTTGGCCATGAACTCGGCCAGCGTCATGCGCGCCTTGACGAAGGCGAAGTCGGTCAAGTCGTCGTTGTAGCCCATGACGCCCTGCGCCGCGGCGCGCGTCTTGGTGGCGAACACCGGCACGCCGCGATCGAGGCCGGCCAGGTAGTCGCAGATGCCCAGCGGCGCCGCGCGGCCGGCACGCACCGCCGGCCAGTCGCGCACGAGGCCTGGCAGCAGCACCGGCTCGGCGCACTGCTCCAGGCGCTGCCGCAGCGTCGGCAGGTCGGCCACCGGCCAGGTGGCGACGGGCGTCATGCGGGCCGGCCGGCGGCGTGGCGCGGGCCTGGGAGGCAAGGGGTCATCGGGGCGTTCATGGGGTGAGCCGCCATTGTCCCGGCGGCCGGCCGGCCCGGCCACGGCCAAAACCCTGGAAAGCCATACCAAAAACAGTCCACCTTCACGATGGGCAAAAACTGATAGCGCAACCCCGGTTCGGCGGTGCCGATTTTCGTCGCCAGCGCACAACATGGGTGCGCTCGAACAACTCAACCACTTAGATACCAGTTTGCGTGCCGGCGCCTGGATCTTCGTGAGAAGGCCGAACTTTTGGCATCCCCCTCCCATGAGCCACCCGGGTAACTACCATGTCTTAATTGGTAGCAAAGTGGATTTGTCACTCCATATAGTGGTCTCGCACTGGTCGCATCTCGCTCAGACGAGAGCCCCGCTGCAACCGGACTCATGGTGGTACTCGACCCAGCGGTCGGCGCCGCCGCCACCCGCCCTCTGACCACAACAAGGAACCAGTTCATGAAGGTCAAGCTGACCCCCATCGCGACCGCCGTGTCGCTGACGCTGCTGAGCAGCGCGCTCGCCGTGCAGGCGCAGGAGGCCGCACCGGCGGCGTCCACGCAACTCGAACAAGTCGTCGTCACCGGCATCCGCGCCTCGCTGCAGAGCGCCGCCACGATCAAGAAGAACGCCTCCGCCGTCGTCGACGCCGTGTCGGCCGAGGACGTGGGCAAGCTGCCCGACTCCGACGTGGGCCAGGCGCTGGGCCGCATCCCCGGCGTGTCCGTGGGCCGCGCGTTCGGCCAGGGCGCCTCGGTGTCCATCCGCGGCTCCGACCCGCAGATGACCTACACCACGCTGAACGGCCAGACCGTCGCGTCCACCGGCTGGTACGACCAGATGGACATCGACCGCTCGTTCAACTACTCGCTGCTGCCGGCCGAGCTGATCGGCGGCATGGAGGTCTACAAGTCCTCGCAGGCCAACCTGACCGAAGGCGGCATCGGCGGCACGGTCATCGTCAAGACCCGCAAGCCACTGGACCTGGACCCGAACACGGTGTTCCTGAGCACGCGCTACAGCCGCAGCACCATCAGCGACCCGGAGAAGGAAGTCTCCGGCCTCTACAGCTGGCGCACGGCCGACCGCCGCTTCGGCGCGCTCATCGCCGGCGGCATCTCCAAGGGCAACTACATCCGCAACGGCGTGGAGGCCGACAGCCGCTGGAACAGCGACGTCGCGCCCACCGCCTTCGTGCAGGACCGCAAGCGCACCGCCATCAACGTGGCGCTGCAGGCGCGCCCGGTGGACGGCCTGGAGCTGGGCCTGAACGTGCTGAAGATGAAGCTGGACGCCGACGCGTCCAACTCCAGCGACTACCTGATGCACGACGCGAACTGCGACAAGCGCAGCAGCATCGACATGTGCCTGCACAGCACGACGACGGCCGCCAAGCCGCTGCCGCACAAGTTCTTCCAGGTCTGGGCCCGCGGTGCCAGCATGGACTCCAACAGCGTCGTCGCCGACGCGCACTACAAGATCGACAACGCCAAGTTCGACCTGGTGCTGGGCAACACCAAGGCCAAGGGTGGCACGTCGCTGACGACCAACTACCAGACGGACGCCTTCGACGGCGCCCCCGGCCCGTTCACCCGCCCGAACTGGCAGGGCACCATCGACGCCACCGGCCACCAGATCAGCATCAACCCGACGTCCAACCAGTCGTGGGGCCTGAGCGCGCTGCCGGCGCAGCTGGCACCGCAGAGCTGGGCCACGTCGGCCGGCCCGAACAAGGACAAGGAGAAGTTCGGCCAGCTGGATGCGACCTTCAACGTGGACTGGGGCGTCATCAGCGCCGTCAAGGCCGGCGTGCGCCTGGCCGACCACTCCTTCGAGAAGCGCAGCTTCCGCCCGATCTGGGCCAGCACCCTCGCGGCAGCGCCCACCAGCTCGCTGTTCAGCGGCTCGGTGGACGTGGCGAGCTGGTCCATCCCGCGCGCGGACGTGAGCGCGATGCTGAACAACACGCGCAAGAGCATCACCGCCTGGACGGAAGACCGCTCCGGCTACGGCGAGCTCAACGAGAAGAACCGCTCGGCCTACGGCATGTTCGAGTTCGACACCGAGGGCCTGCGCGGCAACTTCGGCCTGCGCTACGTCTCGACGACCGTCAAGGGCCTGGGCTACGCGGTCGACAAGACCGGCACCTCGCCCAAGGACGGCTATGACAGCAACGTCGGCTTCGCCAAGACGCTGTCCAGCGTCAGCACGACCTACAACGACGTGCTGCCCAGCCTGAACGTCGCGTTCGACCTGCGCAAGGACCTGGTGCTGCGCGCCACGGCCTCGCAGGCCATCACGCGGCCCAACTTCGCGAACATGTTCCCGATCACGCTGTCGGGCTTCAACGACGACCGGTCCAACAACGAGACCTGGACCTTCGGCGATGTGGGCCTCAAGCCCATGAAGTCCAGCCAGGCCGACATCGGCGTGGAGTACTACTACGGCAAGGGCAACCTCGTGTCGGCGACGTACTTCCTGAAGGACATCTCCAACTTCGTGACGGCGCTGATCACGCCCGACCAGCAGATGGGCCTGGTGGACCCCGTCACCAAGAAGGACAACTGGACGGTGCAGCGCTACGTGAACGCCGGCGGCGCCACCATCCGCGGCATCGAGCTGCAGGTCAACCACGGCTTCAGCAACGGCTTCGGCGTCAGCGGCAACTACACCTTCACCGAAGGCAAGGCGCCGGCCAGCAGCTACCTGGACGCGCTGGGCGTGTTCACGCAGGCCTCCAAGCACAACGTCAACCTGGTCGGCTACTACGAGGACGCCAGCTACACCGCCCGCCTGGCCTACAACTGGCGCTCCAAGTACATGATCCGCGAAGGCGCCTTCTGGTACGGCAACCGCATGCACGACGCGTTCGGCTCGCTGGACGCCTCCTTCGGCTGGAACATCAACAAGTCGCTCCGGCTGAGCCTGGACATCGTCAACCTGCTGAAGGACGACGACGTGCAGTACGGCGCCGCGGCGGCCAGCAACACGGCCATCAAGACGCCGCTGCGCGCCGGCTTCCCGGCCTGGTCCTTCCAGGGCGAGACGACCTACAAGCTGGGCCTGACCGCCAAGTTCTGATCCCTGACCGCTTGTCTCCTTCAAGCCCGGCAGCCGCCGGGCTTTTTTTCGTGGCAGGTCGGCGGCTGACCACAGGGCGACGTCACGAATTCCGCCTGGTTGGGGATGCGCTGGGGCGCACAGGCGCGCAATTGCTCCGTGTCCCCCGGCCCGCTACGCGGGCCTCCTCCTTTACCTGCGCAATTGCGCGCCTGTGCGCCCCAGCGACGCCACCACGGCTTGTCTCGACGAAGGAGGGACGCAACGCAGCAGGAGGCTGACCTTCCGGGCATCAACGGGCAATGCACGAGAAGCCTGCTCTTGCCCCGCGCCGCAACGGCTCAGAAGTCGTAGAAGGTATTGACCGTCAGCCGGCCCTGGCGCGGGTCGCTGGCCAGCCCGGTGGCCGGGTGGACGATGGCCGAGTGCAGCAGGCTGCCGCGGTAGAGGGCCAGCCGGTTGAAGCGCGCGGGCAGCATGCCCAGCAGCTCGAAGCGGTCATCCGAGTCGCCGAAGTAGCGCGGCGGCGGCGCGCGGCCGTCCACCTCGGCGTAGACCCGCTCGCCATAGGCGTCGCGGTTGTCGGCCGTGATCTGCTGCAGGCCGCTGGCGCGGTGGCGGTAGAACGCCGTGCCCCCGTGCCGCTCGTCGCACAGGTACAGCAGCACGGCCATGTAGTGCGGCGTGCTGGCATCGAAATGCGGCACGCGCTGCAAAGGGCCCAGGTCGTGCGGCGCCACCGTCGTCAGCGAGAACGCGCAGGGCGTCTTTTTCAGCGGCAGCGCCTCGGGCACGCCGAAGTTGACGCGGATCAGCGGGTCCATCAGCGCCGTCAGGCTCTCGGTGTACGCCCGCGGCGCCGGCGCGCGCACGCCGGGGTAGCCGCGGCGCTCATCCGCGCCCGGGCAGGGCCGGAACGCAGCCTGGCAGGCGGCGTCGACGAGCGCCTGCGGGTCTTCGAGGAAGTCGTCGATGAAGACGACCTGGTGCTCGCCCACCTGCACGGACCGGATGTCCGGCGGCATGCGGACGGCGAAGGGATCGCCCGCCATGGCCTCAGATCTTCCAGTACCAGCCGCGCCGGTCCAGCACCCAGACGACGGCGGCCCAGACGGCCACGAAGGCCAGCGCGAACGACAGCGACTGCGCCTCGGGCCCCAGCCGCGCGCCCACCGGCGCGAACACGCCGCGGTACAGCGGGTCCATCCAGCCCGTGGCCGCCAGCAGCACGGTGCACATCCAGGCGCCGGCGTAGGCGCCGATGGCGTTCAGCCCGAAAGCGCGGCCCCAGGGGCGGTGGCCCAGGCGGTCCATCCAGCCATGCGCGGCAGCCAGCGCGATGGCGGCCAGGCCGCCGGTCCACAGCACGAAGGACGGCGTCCACAGCGGCTTGTTCCACGGCAGCCAGGTCGACCACCACCAGCCCACCGCGGCCGCCGCCACGCCGGTCAGCAGCAGCGCGCGCGGCTGCCCGCGCCGCAGCAGCCCGCCGCACAGCAGCCCGAACACCGTCGTCGCCAGCGCGCCCAACGTGGACAGCACGCCCTCGGGGTCGAACGCGACGCCGGTCTGCGGGTTCCATTCGTAGGCGAAGCGGCCCAGCACGGCCGTGTCCACGCGCTGCGCGAGGCTGCCCGCCTTCTCCAGCGGGCCGCCCCACTGCAGCAGCGCGCCGTAGCCGGCCAGCAACGCCACCAGCAGCAGCCATTGCCCGCGCTGGCGCAGCTGGATGGCCACCAGGCCCACGGCGATGAAGCACAGGCCGATGCGCTGCAGCACGCCCAGCACGCGGAACTCGGGCTTGTGCATCAGCCACCAGGCCAGCAGGTGCAGCAGGAGGCCCAGCGCGACGATGCGCAGCCCGCGCTGCACGACGCCGGCTCGCAGCCGCGCCATGTCGGCACCGGCGTCCACGCGCGGCCCCAGCGCCAGCGCGGTGGACACGCCGACGATGAACAGGAAGAACGGGAAGATCAGGTCGGTGGGCGTGCAGCCGTGCCAGGCCGAGTGCTCCAGCGGCCCGTACACATGGCCCCAGTCGCCCGGGTTGTTGACCAGCAGCATGGCCGCGACAGCCAGGCCGCGCAGCGCGTCGACCGAGGCGATGCGACGAGCAGAGTTCATCGAAGACCCTTCAACAGGATGTATTCCGGGCCGAGCGCCGGGCCGCCCCAAGCCGGCCCGCCTGAGGCCGCTGACGGCTCAATGCCGTCGGTGGCCTCGCCCCCTTGGGGGACCGACCAGGTTTGCCCGCGTTCAGCGCGGCAAGACTGGGCGAGGGGCATCACCTCGTCATCAGATTCATCGCGTCCAGCAGCCGGCCGTCATCCTGCGTCAGCTCCCACGCGAACACGCCGGCCAGGCCGGCCCGCTTCGCGAACGCGACCTTGGCGCGCACGGCGCGCGGGTCGTCGTAGCCGACGAATCGGCCGTTGCCCACCATGGCCCAGGACTGCGTGGCCTTGTCGAACCGCGGCTTCATGCCCTGCGCCTTCAGCGCGTCGATGTCCTTGAACGCGACGGACCCGTCGGCGTTGGGCCAGGGCTTGTCGTAGCTGCCGTCGGCCTTCACGCCATCGAAGCCGCGGCCGTACATCGCCACGCCGGCCACCATCTTGGCGGCGGGCACGCCCGCGGCCTTCAGGCCGGCCACCTGCGCCTCCAGGCTGGCATCGCCACCCGGCCGGGCGCTGCGCAGCGCGGCATGGTTGCCGGCGTGCTTGGTCCACGGGCCGGTGAAGTCGTAGGTCATCATGAAGACGAGGTCCAGCGACGCCGCCGCGCGGCCCATGGGCATGCGCGCCAGCTGCTCACGGGACGAGTTGATGGCCACCGTCAGCGCATAGCGCCGGCCGGTGTCACGGCCCAGCGCGTCCAGGCCCGTGCGCAGGTCCTGCAGCAGAGCCACGAAGTGTTCGCCGTCGGCCGGGCTGCCCAGCTGCACGCCGTTGGACGCGCCGTTGTTGCCGGGGTGCTCCCAATCGATGTCCAGCCCGTCGAAGCCGGGGTGGGCGCGCAGCCAGTCGGTCGCGTGCTTCACGAAGGCCGCGCGGCCTTCGCGGCTCGCGGCGAGATGGAAGAACGGGTCCGACCCGCCCCAGCCGCCCACCGAGGCCAGCACCTGCACCGCCGGGTCGCGTTGCTTCAGGCGCTGGAAGGCGGCGGAGAACGTGTCCTGATCGGCATGCGGCGCGATGCTGAAGCCGGGCTTGCCGGCGCAGGCGGAGGCCTCCTCCTGGCGCTGGCCTTCGCCGCAGATCAGCAGGAAGGCATACAGGATGTGCGACACGCGGCCGGGCTTCAACTGCTCGACGACGCCCACGCCGCGCTCGGCCAGGATGTAGGTGCCGACGACGGGCTGGGGCTGTGCCTGCGCGGTGACCGCAGCAGCCAGCGTCAGCGCGGCGATCAGGATCTTCTTCATAGGTTGCACTCGCTCGTCAGGCCCGCATCGGGCACGGTGTCCTGGCGCGCGACGCCCTGCTTGCGCAGTTGCTCGGCACGCGCCTGCATGGCGTCGGGCTCGACGGTCTTGCCGGCCTGGTGCAGCACCCAGTCGACGTCGAACTCGTAGTCGCGCACCGCGCCGGGCACGGCACCGGCCGAGATCCAGTGGTTGAAGCTGATGGCCATGGGCTTGGCCGGCACGTTGCGGCCGGTGTGTTCGCCAAGCAGCCGGCCGTTGACGTAGTGGCGCGTGCGCGTGGCCTCCACCTGCACCGTCAGCAGCTGCCAGCCGTCGTGCGAGCCGGGCACGATGGAGGCCTGGTTGAACGACTGCCAGGGGTCCACGCGCACGGTCTGCCAGCTGACGCCGTACAGCCGCGTGTCCGGGCTGCCCCAGCCGCCGTGCGGCAGGTACTCGAAGTCGACCTCGCTGAAGTCGGGGTCGTAGTCGTGGCGCAGCGGGCCGGCCAGGTAGAAGGCCTGCACGATGGGGTCGCGCGAGCCGGCCGTGTCGCGCAGGCGCACGCGCGCCGTCGTCGTGCCGATCAGGAACTTGCGCGCCGCGCACAGCTGCGACAGCGTCGTGTTGGCCGGCGTGCCGTCGGTCGTCAGCTTGAGCCTGAGCAGGCCGGCGTCCAGCGCGAGCTGAGCCGGCGAGAAGCGCGAGCCCGGCAGGCCCGGGTGGCCCGTGCCGTCGCGCAGCACCCAGCCGCTGGCGCGCAGCGCGTCGAGGTCCTTCTGCGCGAAGTCGTCGAAGAACTCGCCGCCCGTCGACGTGGCGAACGCCGGCGCGGCGGCCAGCAGCAGCCCGGTGACCCAGACACCGGACTTCATGCCGGCACCGCCTCGCCGGGCGCCTTGTCGCCACGCGGCATGGGCACCCACAGCAGCAGCAGCAGCGGCAGCACGCCGCAGGCGATGGTCCACGCGAAGAAGTGCTCGTAGCCAACGCTGACCTGGATGTCGCCGCTGATGAACTTGGCGAAGATGAAGCCCAGCTGCATGACGCCCGAGCCCAGCGCGTAGTGGGCCGTCTGGTAACGGCCCGGGGCCACGGCCTGCATGATGTACAGGATCATGCCGACGAAGCCGAAGCCGTAGCCCAGCATCTCGATGCCGACGGCGGCGCCGATGTGGATCATGTCCTGCGGCAGCGCGCTGGCGAGGTAGTAGAACGTCGCGTTGGGCACCATCATCGCGACGAGCAGCAGCGGCATCGCGCGCTTCAGGCCCAGCGCGCTGGTCAGGTAGCCGCCCAGCACCGAGCCGACGAGGAAGGCGCCCGTGCCCACCCAGCCGTACACATCGGCCACCTGACCCGTCGTCAGGCCCAGGCCACCCTTGTCGCGGGCTTCGAGCAGGAACAGCGGGCCGATGGTCTGCACCTGGCCCTCGGCAAGGCGGAACAGGATGATGAACAGCACGGCCAGCCAGATGCCGGGCTTGCTGAAGAAGTCGCTGACGACATCCTTCAGCATCGTCGTGACGCCCGCGGCCGTCAGGTCGCTGTGCTCGGTGCTCAGCGTGCCGGGCAGGAACTTGGCGTTGTAGGTGGCCAGCACGGTCACCAGCACGCACAGCATCAGGAATACGCTGGACCACGCGTTGAACGCGCCGACCTGGCCTTCCAGGTAGCCCGCCAGCTTCAGCACCACACCCGTGATGAAGAAGCGCGCGCCGTTGAAGAAGGCGCCCTGCCAGCCCGCGTAGCTGGCCTGGCGCTTGCTGTCCAGCGACGCCATGTAGAGCCCGTCGCAGGCGATGTCGTGCGTGGCCGACGCGTAGGCGATCAGGAACAGCACGATGATGGCCGCGCCGAACCAGTGCGGCAGGTGCAGCGCCAGCGCCATCAGGCCCAGGCCGGCGGCGCCCACGTACTGCGCGGCGACGACGATGAGCTTCTTGCTGCGCAGCAGTTCCAGGAACGGGCTCCACAGCGGCTTGATGGCCCAGGCCAGGCCCAGCACCGCCGTCCAGCGCGCGATCTGGTCGTTGGCCACACCCAGGTTCTTGAACATCAGCCCGGCGATGAGCATGACGACGAAGAACTGCATGCCCTGCACGAAGTACAGGGTCGGGATCCACCTCATCGGTGTCTTGGCGTCCATCACTGCAGCCCCTGCGGCGCGTGGCCGGTGGCCTGCGTGCGACCTTCCAGCCACGCCTTGAGCGCGGCCAGCGCGCCCGGTGCGAAGCCCCAGCTCAGCACCGTAGGGCCGGCGACGTCCAGCGCCTGGTAGGGGTTCCACAGCGACAGATGCAGGTCGGGCCGCCACTCGGCAGCCGTGAGGCCGTAGCGCGCGCGGCGCGTGGACACCAGCACGTTGACGCGGCCGTCCTGCGGCACGCGGCGCCAGTCCAGCTGCGCGATGTCGTCCACCATCTGCACCTGGGCATCGGTGAAGGCGTCGAACAGCGCGACGGCCTGGCGGCCCGTGGGGCCGGCCTCGGAGACCATGTCGGTGGGCACGTCGCCCTGCACGATGACGCGGATGGGCGCGGACAGCGCCGGCGGCCTGGCGCCGCGCAGCGCGGTCAGGCCGGCGGCCCAGGCCTCGGCCATCAGCGCATGGTCGGACGCTCGCGCGGCGGCATCGCCCACCACGCGGGCGGGGTAGGCCGCGGCCAGCTTGTCCAGCCGCGCGTTGGCGACCTCGCCCTGCTGCGCCGTCAGCCGGCCGCTGGCGAAGGCGTCGCGCAGCGCGTTGATGGCGACCAGCTGCTCGGCCAGCGAGCCCTGGGCCAGCACCATGTCGGCGCCGGCCTCGATGGCCATCACGGCGCTCTTGGCGTAGCCGAAGCGCTCGGCCACGGCCTTCATCATCAGCGCGTCGGTGATGACGACGCCATCGTAGCCCCAGTCCTGGCGCAGGATGCCGCCGATCAGCGCCGGCGACAGCGTGGCCGGGCGGTCGGGGTCGATCTGCGGGTAGACGATGTGGGCCGTCATCATGGCCGGGGCCTGGCCGGCCAGCGCCTTGAACGGCGCCAGCTCCAGCGCGTTCAGCTCGGCGCGGCTCTTGTCGACGGTGGGCAGCGCGTGGTGCGAGTCCACATGCGTGTCGCCATGGCCGGGGAAGTGCTTCACGCAGCAGGCCACGCCGGCCGACAGCGAGCCGCGCATCCACGCGGCGGCCAGGCGGCTGACCTCCACCGGGTCGTTGGAGAAGCTGCGCTCGCCGATGACCGGGTTGGACGGGTTGTTGTTGACGTCCAGCACCGGCGCGAAGTTCCAGTTGATGCCCAGCGACTTCAGCCCGCGCGCGACGGCCGCGCCCACGGCCTCGGCCCGCGCGGCGTCACCGCTGGCGCCCAGCGCCATGGCCGACGGCGGCTGCGGCAGGAACGTGGCGCGCACGACGGCGCCGCCTTCCTGGTCGATACCGATGAGCGCCTCGGGGCCCAGCACGGCGATGAGGTCGCCCACCAGCGCCCTCACCTCGTCCTCGGTGCCGAGGTTCTTGCGGAACAGGCAGACCGAGCGGATCTTCTGCTCGCGCAGGAAGGCGGCGGTCTCGGCGTCGAGGCTCTGGCCCGGGATGTCGACCATCACGAGGCGGCCGGGATCGAAGTTGCTCATGGCAGTCCTCAGTGAGTCTTGGTGACCTTGGCCAGGTTGGGCGGCACGTCCGGGTTGAAGCCGCGGGCCCGCGCCAGCGCCTCCACCATGGGATAGAAGCTCTGCACGAGCGCGATGGGGTCGAGGTCCTCGCTGCCGGTGGTCACCAGCGGCAGCAGCTGCACACCGGCCGGGCACGGCGTGCCGATGGGCGCGGCCAGCAGCACGCGGCCGCCGCGCGAGCTCATCTCCTCGGCAATGGCCAGCAGGCCAGCCTGCGCTGGGCCGCGCGGCGCGAACACCAGCAGCGGGTAGCCGTCGCGCACCAGCGCCATCGGGCCGTGCTTGACCTCGGCGCCCGAGAACGCCTCGGCCTGGATGCCGCAGGTTTCCTTCAGCTTCAGCGCCGCTTCCATCGCGACGGCGAGGCCCGTGCCGCGGCCCAGCACGAACAGGCGCTCCTCGTTCTGCAGTGCCGGCAGCGCGGCGCTCCAGTCGAGCTTGCTCGCCTGCTCCAGCGCGATGGGCAGCACGTTCAGCGCGGCGCGCAGGGAATCGTCCTGCTGCCAGGCCGCCACGACGCGCGCACCGGCCACCAGCTGCGCGATATAGCTCTTGGTGGCGGCCACGCTCTTCTCGGGGCCGGCGTGCAGCTCGAACACATGCTCGGCCGCAGCCGCGAGCGGCGAGCCGCTGGCGTTGACGAAGGCCACCGTGCGCGCACCGCCGGCGCGGAAGAACTGCGTCGGCGCGACCAGGTCGGGGCTCTGGCCCGACTGCGAGAACGCCAGCGACAGCAGGCCCTCGCAGTGGATGCGGCTCTGGTACAGCGTGATCAGCGACATGGGCAGCGACGTGACCAGCCGGCCCAGCCGCGCCATCACCAGGTAGGCCAGGTAGTGGGCCGCGTGGTCGGAGCTGCCGCGCGCGATGGTCAGCACGCTGGTCGGCGGCACCTCCTGCAGGGCCTGGCCCAGGCGGGCATAACTCAGCGGGTCGGCAGCCAGCTGGCGGGCCACCACGTCCGGCGCACTCAGCGCCTCCTCAAGCATCAGCGACGACATCGATTTCCTCACCTTCCACAAACACGCGCCGCAGCTCAAGCCCGGCATCCATCACGACCACATCCGCCCACGCGCCGGTGGCCAGGCGGCCTCGGTCCGCGAGGCCCAGGTAATCCGCCGCCGCGGTCGACACGCGCCGCACGGCGTCGGGCAGCCGCAGGTCCAGCTTGTGCACGAGGTTGCGCAGCGCCTGGTCCATCGTCAGCGCGCTGCCGGCCAGCGTGCCGTCGGGCAGGCGCACGCCGCCCAGGCACTTCTGCACCATGTGCTCGCCCAGGCGGTACTCGCCATCGGGCATGCCGGCTGCGGCCGTCGAGTCGGTCACGCAGAACAGGTGGGGGATGCAGCGCAGCGCGGCGCGAATGGCGCCGGGGTGCACGTGCAGCAGGTCGGGGATGAGCTCGGCATGCTGGCCGTGGGCCAGCGCCGCGCCCACCATGCCGGGCTCGCGGTGATGCAGGCCCGTCATGGCGTTGAAGAGGTGGGTGAAGCCCGACGCGCCGGCGTTCAGCGCCGCGACGCCGTCGTCGTAGCTGCCGTTGCTGTGGCCGATCTGCACGCGGATGCCGGCGTCGCGCAGCGGGCCGATCAGCGCCAGGTGGCCTGCCATCTCGGGCGCAAGCGTCAGCACCTTGATGGGCGCAAGCGCGTTCAGACGCAGCACCTCGTCCAGCGTGGCCGGAATGGCGTAGGCGGGCTGCGCACCCAGCCGGCCGGGGCTGATGTAGGGGCCTTCCAGGTGCACGCCCAGCACACGGGCCGACTGCGCGCCGCGCTCGCGGCACACCGGGCCCAGCGCGCGCAGCGCCGCCTCGATGTCGGCCAGCGGCGCCGTCATCGTCGTCGCCAGCAGGCCGGTCGTGCCATGCCGCACATGGCGGCGCGCGATGGCATCGATCGCGTCACCGCCCTCCATCGTGTCGCGGCCGCCGCCGCCGTGCACATGGATGTCGATGAAGCCGGGCAGCAGCACGGGCCGGCCGCGCTCGCCCGCCCGCGTCGCCGCGATGGGCGTGCCGTGCACGGCCTGGATGCGGCCGTTCGCGAAGTCCAGGTGGCCGGCGATCACGCCCTGAGGCGTGACGATGTCGCCTTCGAGTCGTGTCACGTCAATCCCTGCGCATCTCGGCCACGAAGTCGTAGTAGTCGCTGCGGCAGTAGGAATGGGTGAGTTCGACAGCCTGCCCGGAGGCCAGGTAGCCCACCCGGGTGATGAACAGCACCGCGGCGCCCAGCGGCACCTCCAGCAGGCCGGCCAGCTTGGCGTCGGCGTTCAGCGCGCGGATGTGCTGCAGCGCACGCACCGGCGCGCGGTCGCCGAGGTGGGTGTACAGCGACGCCTCGACCTTCTGCGGATCGGGCAGCACGCTCTGCGGCAGCACGCTCACCTCGTAGGCCATGACGACCGAGTCCGCCAGCCGCAGCCGCTCCAGCCGCGCGACGCGCTCGCCGCTCTTCAGTTCCAGCGACAGCTGCTCGTCCGGCGCCGCCGGCGTGAAGCCGCGCAGCAGCCAGCGCGAGCCCGGCACGAAACCGCGCTGGTGCAGCTCTTCGGAGAAGCTGGTCAGGCGCGTCAGCGGCTGCTCCAGCTTGGGCGCGATGTAGTTGCCCGAGCCGCGCTTGCGGATGATCAGCCCCTGCTCCACCAGCCGGTCGATGGCCTTGCGCGCGGTCACGCGCGACAGCTCCAGCTGCTCGGCCAGCACGCGCTCGCTGGGCAGCGCCTCGTCGGCGTGGAACACGCCGTCGCGGATGGCCGTCGCCAGGCTCTGCGCCAGCTGCATGTAGAGAGGCGACGCCGCGTTCGGGTCGGCCTTGAAGTCGAAAACTGCGCTCATGCGGTGGTGGTTCTTTGTTGTTGAATCAGCCAGAGCGCGCCGGCAACGGCATCGCCCTGGGGTTCGACACGGCGGGACTGCAAGGCCGCGCTGAAGCGTGGCGCCAGGCGCAACGCGATGCTGCCGGCCAGCGCCAGCGGCAGGGTGGGATGCAGGGACAGTGCCAGCTCGTCCAGCGCGCGGGCGCCAGCATCGAGGAGGGCCGCCGCGGCGGGGTCGCTGGCGTCGTTGTCGAACACCAGGCGCGCCAGCGCCGCGTAGCCGCCCTGCCCGGCCTGGGCGCAATAGGCCAGCAGGTCTTCGCGGGTGGGGCCGGTCACCGAGTAAACGCTGTCGGCCAGCGTGCCGCGCGGCGCGCGGTCGTCGTAGGCGGCCTGCGCCACCTTCATGGCCTGCTGGCCCAGCCAGGCGCCGCTGCCTTCGTCGCCGATCTGCCAGCCCCAGCCGCCGGTCATGCGGTGCGAGCCGTCTTCCAGCAGTGCCTCGGCCACCGAGCCGGTGCCTGAGATCAGCAGCCCGCCCGGCCGGCCGCCATGCGCGCCCAGCAGGCCGGCAAAACCGTCGGTGACCAGCGCCAGCCGCGCCACACCCGGATCGGCCGCCACGAAACCCTGCAGCTGCGCCGGCACGCCGGTGCCCGACAAACCCAGCCCGAGCGCACAATCCCTCAGTTGCAGATCCGGCACGCCGGCACGCTCGATGGCCTCGGCGATATGCCGCCAGGCCTGTTCCACGCCCTGGTTCAGCGCCGACGCGCCGGACTCGCCACGGCCCAGCACCCTGCCGTCGGCATCCGCCACCAGCGCACGCGTGCTGGTACCGCCACCGTCGATGCCGACCCACCAGCGTGCGGGCCGACCGGAGTCGCGGGAAGTCACAAGAGAGGGATCGAGGGCAAGCGGCATGGTCGACGGGAATCAGTCGATACCACTCTAATACCAACGACCAGGGTCGTCAATTGGTTTTAAACTGGTCTGCGGCCACTCAAGTAGGCTACGGACCGGCCCCAGGACGGGTTTGGCAAGCTCTCGGATGAACAAGAATACCAGTGAGAAACCAACCAGACGCCGCCGCCGTGTTCACGCTACAACCCGCCGCCAGCGACGCGCTGGCCGACCTGCTGGGCCGCATTGCCCGCGTCGCGCACCGCCACCCCGCGCTGGCCGACCGGCTGCTGGAGCGCCTGAGCGCCCAGTCGTTCGCGGCGGGCGACACCGCTGTCGGCGCCGACGCGCTTTACGCCCGCTTCGGCCTGCTGGAGCCGCGCGGCCGCGCGCTGGAGCTGCTGCCGGCGCTGGAGCAGGCCGGCGCGCTGGCCGCGGCGGGGCACTTCCCCGTGCAGGCCGCGCGCGTCTGCGAGGCGCTGGGCCGCATCGCCTATCAGCAGGGCGAGTACCAGCTCGCCAGCGAGCAATGGTCGCGGGCGCTGGACCTCGCCGAGGTCAGCGGCCACCTGCAGACGGGCGTCGCCGCGCGCATCGGCCTGGGCCAGATCCACTACGCGCAGGCCGACTGGGCCCGCGGCCTGCGCCAGATGCGCGACGCGGCCGAACACCTCGCGGGCACCGATGACAGCTACCTCGCCGCCAAGCTGGCGCTGAACATCGGCGTCGGCAGCTTCGAGACCGGCGACCTGCCGGCAGCCGAGCGCCACTTCAGCCACGGCCTGGCCGCGGCGCGGCGTGGCCAGCACCGCGTGTTCGAGGCCGAAGCGCACTGGCACCTCGCCCGCGCCGCGCTGGCCCGCCAGCGCATGGACTGGGCCGTGGCCGACTGCCGCCTGGCGCTGGACATCGCCGCGCGCCAGGGCTACCCCTGGCTGGAGGCGGCCGCCAGCCGCACCTGGACCGAGATCGCGCTGGCCCGTGGCGACAACGCCGCCGCCGTGCGCTCCACGCGCCACGGCCTGCAGCTCGCGCAGCGCATCCAGGCCCGCGCGCAAGCCCGCCAGGCCCACCTGCAACTGGCCGAGCTGCTGCAGGCCGAGGGCGACGCGCCCGGCGCGCTGGACCACCTCTGGCAACACCTGGCCCTGCAGTCCGAGATCGAGCGGCTGAGCCTGCCCGCGCGCACCACGCTCGCGGCGCCGCCCGCCGAGGAAGCCGGCGCGCCGGTCACGCCCGAGGAGCTGCTGCTGCACCTGTGCGGCCAGCGCCAGCGCCTGGCCACGCTGCCGCCCACGGAGGCGCTCGCCGAGCTGAAGGCGGCGAGCACGCGCATCCTGGGCCTGGCCAGCGTCATCCGCTGGCCGCTGGGCCCGGGCGGCCTCACCCCGGATGCCCAACCGCGCTACCTGGACCTGCTGACCCGCCACGGCGCCCCGCTGGCGCTGCCAGACGCCGCGCTGCACCCCTGCCACGCCGAACTGGCCGGCCTGGCCGGCGCCGCCGAGGCGCGCATCGAGGTGCCGCTGTACGACGGCGCCCAGCTGGCCGGCGCGCTGTGGCTGGTGGACGCCCGCGCCACACGGGCCTGGACGCGGCAGGAGCTGCTGATCGCGAGCCAGCTGGCGCTGCTCTTCGAAAAAGGCTGACGAGCCCCTCGCCCCGCCGTGCGTCACACTCCGCGCATGCGCCCCTCGCGCCGCGGCGCGTCCTTGATCAGCTCGCTGATGAGCTGCGTCTCCGGCATCTGCGCCCAGTAGCGCACCGGCATCTCCTTCTTCATCGCCGCCACCTTGACGCGGGCGGGGTTGAAGATGCTGCGGTAGTAGGTCAGCCACAGCGCCTCGCCGGCGTCTTCGGGCGGCGCGTCCTCGCGGCTGGCGGGGCCGGCACCGGTGAGGCGCTGGCCGTCCCAGTGCAGGCAGCCCAGCGGCGTCAGGATGGCCCAGGCGTGCTGCGCGAAGCGGTCCACGAAGAACGGCGCCGCCGCGCGCAGCACGTGGTGCACCGGCTCGAACCAGGCCACATGCCGCCGGCCGCCCGGCGCCTGCGCGTCGGCCACCTCGCGAAAGCGCACGAAGGCATGCATCTTGTGGATCTCGCGGCCCACCTGGCGGGCCATGGACTGCAGCCGGCGACGGTCGGCGTCCAGCACGTCGGCCCACAGCCCGGGCTCGCGCTGCAGCCGGCGCGCAAAGGCCAGCAGGCGCGCGTAGCGGTCGTCGTCGGCATGCATGGCCACCGCCCGGCCCAGTGCGTCCCAACCGGCGGGTGCGCGCCACGCGGCGGCCTCACCGGCTTCCGTCGCCGCCGCCTCGCCGAACAGGCCGGCCTGGGCGCCGACGTCATGCGTCCAGCCGGCACCGTCACCCGCTAGCAGCGCGGGCAGCTGCGCGGCAAAACCATCCCAGTCCGCCGGGTAGCGCAGCGGCAGCTTCATCAGAACAGCGCCACCTGCTGCGGCGCCGCCGCGGGCCGCGCCAGGGCCTGCACGTCGGCGGGGCGGGGGCGATGGTCCACCGCGACGACGAAGGGCAGCGCCTTGCGCGCCAGCGGGCCCAGCGCCAGCAGGTCGGCACGGCGCAGCCGGCGGTGCTGGCGGGCGGCCAGCAGCTTGTCCACCGAGCCCACGCCCAGGCCCGGCACGCGCAGCAGCTGCTCGCGCGGCGCCTGGTCCACGTCCAGCGGGAACTGCGCCGGATGGGCCAGCGCCCAGGCCAGCTTTGGATCGTGCTGCAGCGACAGGAAGCCGGCGTCGGTGACGATCTCGTCGGCCCGGAAACCGTAGAAGCGCAGCAGCCAGTCGGCCTGGTAGAGCCGGTGCTCTCGCAGCAGCGGCGCCGCCTGCGCCGGCAGCGCGCGGCTGGCGTGCGGGATGGGGCTGTAGGCCGAGTAGTAGACGCGCCGCAGGCCCTGGCCCGTGTAGAGCCGGCTGGACAGCTGCAGCACGGTGCGGTCGTCGGAGGCGTCGGCGCCGACGATGAGCTGCGTGCTCTGCCCGGCCGGGGCGAAACGCGGCGGCGGCGCGGTGCGCGCGGCCGCGCCGGGCAGCGCGCGGACTGCCTGGGCCTCGCGCTTCGCCTCGCGTGCGGCCTGCAGCCGCAGGTGGATGCGCGACATCGTGCGCTCGATGCCCGCGGCGTCCTTCTCCGGCGCCAGGTGTTGCAGGCTCTGCGCGCTGGGCAGCTCGACGTTGATGGACAGCCGGTCCGCGTAGCGGCCCGCGCGCTCCACCAGCTCGGGCGACGCGTCGGGAATGGTCTTCAGGTGCAGATAGCCCTTGAAATGCTCCTCCTCGCGCAGCCGGCGGGCCACCTCGATGACCTGCTCCATCGTGTAGTCGGGCGTGCGGATGATGCCGCTGGACAGGAACAGCCCCTCGATGACGTTGCGCCGGTAGAACGACAGCGTCAGCTGCACCACCTCGTCGATGCTGAAGCGCGCGCGCTTCACGTCGCTGCTCTTGCGGTTGATGCAGTACAGGCAGTCGTAGACGCACCAGTTGGTCAGCAGCACCTTCAGCAGCGACACGCAGCGACCGTCCGGCGTGTAGGCGTGGCAGATGCCGTTGCTGGTGGAGCCCAGGCTCTGGCCGTCGCGCGAGTGGCGCTTCTCGGTGCCGCTGCTGGCGCAGGAGGCGTCGTATTTGGCGGCGTCCGCCAGGATGGCGAGCTTGTCCTGAACTTCCATGCGGATACTGTAATTGCATACAGCACCAAGACCGCACATCGTCACGCCGCCGTCACGGCTTTTCATCGTCGATTCACGCGCCGCCACCACAGTGCGGCGCCAGTGCACGCCACGACCTCCAGCGCCGCCGCGCCCTGCCGCCCCCCCGCGCTGCCGCGTGGCTTCGGCCTCGTCATCGGCGCGCAGTTCGCGTCGGCGCTGGCCGACAACGCGCTGCTCATCGTCGCCATCGCGCTGCTGCTCGAGCAGGGCTTCGCGCCCTGGTGGGCGCCACTGCTGAAGGTGGGCTTCATGGCCGCCTACGTCGTGCTGGCGCCCTGGGTGGGGCCGCTGGCCGACGCCTTCGCCAAGGGCCGCGTGATGGCGGCGATGAACCTCGTCAAGATCGCCGGCCTGGCGCTGATGGTGCTGGGCCTGCACCCGGTGGCCGCGCTGGCCGTCGTCGGGCTGGGCGCAGCGGCCTACGCGCCGGCCAAGTACGGCCTCATCACCGAGCTGGCCGCGCCCGAGGCGCTGGTGAAGGCCAATGGCTGGATAGAGATCAGCGTCGTGTCCGCCGCGCTGCTGGGCGCGGTGCTGGGCGGCCTGCTGGTGAGCCCGCTGTGGCTGGGCTCGCCGCTGGCCTTCTTCTGCGACGGCTGGGACCTGCCGGCCGACAAACTGACCGGCTCGCTGGCGGCGCTGCTGCTGATCTACGCGGCCAGCAGCGCGCTGAACGCCGGCATCCCCGACAGCGGCCGGCGCCAGCGCAGCGCGTCGCACGGCGCCGCGACGCTGGTGCGCGAGTTCCGCGCCGCCAACCGCATGCTGTGGCGCGACCGCGAGGGCGGGCTGTCGCTGGCCGCGACGACGCTGTTCTGGGGCGTGGGCGCCACGCTGCAGTTCGCCGTGCTGCGCTGGGCCGGCGAGGCACTGGCGCTGCCGCTGAGCCAGGCGGCCTATCTGCAGGCGGCGGTGGCGGTGGGCGTCATCGCCGGCGCCGGCGCGGCCGGCCGCTGGCTGGCTCTGCACCAGGCGCGGCACGGGCTGTGGGCCGGCGTGGCGCTGGGGCTGCTGATGCCGGTGGTCGCGCAGGTGCACGACCTCGCGCTGGCCGCCGCCGTGCTGTGCCTGGTGGGCGCCGTGGGCGGCGCGATGGTGGTGCCGCTGAACGCGCTGCTGCAGCACCGCGGCGCCACGCTGCTGAGCGCGGGGCGCTCCATCGCCGTGCAGGGCTTCAACGAGAACCTCAGCGTGCTGGCGATGCTGGCCGTCTACGCCGGCTGCGAGGCGGCGGGGGTGGCGATCGGCGTGACGCTGAGCGGGCTGGGCGTGCTGGTGGCGGTGGCCATCCTGGCGCTGATCGGCGTGGACCGGCGCTCGCGCGCCTGAGGCGCGCAGCGCGCGTCAGTGCACCGCCGCGCTGCCGCTGCGCGCGGCGGCGAGTTCCTTCTCGGCCGCCGCCCGCGGGTCCTCGCTGTCGAGCAGGCGCGGCAGCGCCAGCGCCAGGCGCTGCGCGTCCGAGCGCAGCACGCGCTGCTTCACGGCCGGGATCTGGGACGGGTGCATGGAGAAGCTGCGCAGCCCCATGGCCAGCAGCAGCTCGGTGAAGTCGGGGTCGCCGGCCATCTCGCCGCAGACGCTGACGCCCTTGCCCGCCGCGCGGGCCTGCGCGATGGACTGCGAGATCAGCTGCAGCACGGCCGGGTGCCAGGGGTCGTAGAGGTGGGCCACGGCCTCGTCGGCGCGGTCGATGGCCAGCGTGTACTGGATCAGGTCGTTGGTGCCGATGGAGACGAAGTCCACGTGGCGCAGCAGCAGCGGCAGCATGACGGCGGCGGCGGGGATCTCGATCATGACGCCCAGCTCCACGCGCGTGTACGCGTGGCCGGCATCGGTCAGCTGCTGCTGCACCTTGCGCAGGGTCTCGATGATCTGCCGCACCTCGGCCAGGTGGGCCACCATCGGGATCAGCAGCCGCACCTTGCCGAAGGCGCTGGCCCGGTAGATGGCGCGCAGCTGCTGGCGGAACATGCTGGGCTCGGCCAGGCTCCAGCGGATGGCGCGCAGGCCCATGGCCGGGTTCAGCACATGCTCGTGGCGCAGTTCGGAAACGCTGAGCCGGTCCAGCGGCTTGTCGGCGCCGATGTCGACGGTGCGTATCGTCACCGGCATGCCCTTCATCGCCTCGACGGCGGCCTTGTAGGCGATGAACTGCTCCTCCTCGCTGGGCAGCTCGCCGTCGCGGTTCATGAACAGGAACTCGCTGCGGAACAGGCCCACGCCGGTGGCACCGGCGCCGACGGCAGCCTCGGCGTCGGCCGGCATCTCGATGTTGGCGTGCAGCTCGATGTGCTCGCCGTCCAGCGTGACGGCCGGCGTGTGGCGCAGCCGCGCCAGGCGGGCGCGCTCCAGCTCGCTCTGGCGCTGGCGGAAGCGGTACTCCTCCAGCACGATGGGCGACGGGTTGACGATGACGGTGCCGGCATCGCCGTCGATGATGACCCAGTCGTCCTGCATGATGAGGCGCGACGCCTCGCGGGTGCCGACCACCGCCGGGATGTCCATGCTGCGGGCGACGATGGCCGTGTGCGAGGTCTTGCCGCCGATGTCGGTGATAAAGCCGCGGAACACGCTGCGCTTGAACTGGATCATGTCGGCCGGCGAGATGTCGGCGGCCACCAGCAGCAGCGGGTCCTCGCCGCCGAAGTCGCGCGCCGTGACGGGCACGGCGCCGCCGCCCTCCTCGTGCGTCAGCGCCCCCAGCACGCGCTCGACGACCTGCTCCAGGTCGGCCTTGCGCTCGCGCAGGTAGTCGTCCTCCATCTCGTCGAACTGGCGCGCCAGCACTTCCAGCTGGGCGGACAGCGCCCACTCGGCGTTGTAGTGGCGCTCGACGATCCACTGGCTGGCACTGCCGGTCAGTGCCTCGTCGTGCAGCAGCATCAGGTGCACGTCCAGCAACGCGGCCAGTTCGTGCGGCGCGTCGTCTGGCAGTTCGTCCTTCAGCGTCTCCAGCTCGCGCGCAACGGCGTCGCGGCCGCGCAGCAGGCGTGCGATCTCGGCCTGGATCTGGTCCGGCGCAACGAAATAGTGCGCGACGTCGACACGGCTGGACGCCACCAGCACCGCGCGGCCGATGGCCACGCCACGCGAGACCGCAATGCCGAACACCTGGAAACTCATCAGCAGCGCCCTTTCGCAGATCGAGCGGCCAATGTAGCCGCTCACGCCGGCGCCGGGCGTCATGGTTTTTTCATAGGACCTTCACCGCTGCGTCAAGCCGGCCGCCCAGCATGGCGGCATGAACCGCAGCCAAATCGTCACGCATGCGCTGATGCATGCCCCCGCTCTGCCGCGTGCCGAGCGCGCCACGGCCACCCGCCTCACGGTGAGCTGGGCCGCCAGCGAGTCCGAGGTCCGCGAGGCGCAGGCCCTGCGCTACCAGGTCTTCGCCGTCGAGATGGGCGCCCGCCTGCCGACGCCCCGCCACGCGCCGGCCGGGCTGGACGTGGACCTGTTCGACGCCTACTGCGAGCACCTGCTGGTGCGCGCGGCCGGCGAGGACGGTGACCCCGGCCCCGTCGTCGGCACCTACCGCGTGCTAACGCCGGCCGCGGCCAAGCGCGCCGGCGGCCTGTACAGCGACACCGAATTCGACCTGACCCGGCTGCGCAACCTGCGCTCACGCGTCGCCGAGATCGGCCGCTCCTGCGTGCATGCCGACCACCGCAGCGGCGGCGCCATCATTGCGCTGTGGGGCGCGCTGGCCGAGTTCATGGCCCGCAACGGGCTGGACACCGTCATCGGCTGCGCCAGCGTCAGCATGCGCGACGGCGGCCATTTCGCGGCCAGCCTGTGGAAGCAGATCGCCGCGACGCACCTCGCGCCCATCGACTGCCAGGTGCGCCCGCGCCTGCCGCTGCCCATCGCCCACCTGCGCCAGGACCTCGTGGTGGAGCCGCCGGCGCTGATCCGCGGCTACCTGCGCTGCGGCGCCAAGCTGATGGGCGAGCCGGCCTGGGACCCCGACTTCAACACCGCCGACCTGCCGCTGCTGCTGCGCACGGCGGACCTGCCGGCGCGCTTCAAGCGAATCGGCTTCTAAGCCAGTTGGGGACAGAGCGACTCGCTGCGCTCGATCGGTCTGTCCCGCAAGGTCTTATTGACCTTCGCCGAACTTGTCGTTGACGAGCGCGGTGATCGCGTCCTGCGCGGCCTGCTCGTCCTCGCCGTCGGTCTCCAGCTCCACCGTGGCGCCCAGCCCGGCGGCCAGCATCATGACGCCCATGATGCTCTTGGCGTTCACGCGCCGGCCGTTGCGGCTCATGAAGACGTCGCACTTGAAACTGCCGGCCAGCTTGGTCAGCTTGGCCGAGGCGCGCGCGTGGAGACCCAGCTTGTTGCTGATGGTGAGGGTGGAGGTGATCATTCGTCGGGGGGCAAGGGGGGCGTGGCGACGATGCCGGTGACCGCGCCCTGCACGGCCCGGCGGGCCAGCTCGGTCAAGGGCTTCTGGCTGGCGTAGCACAGCGTGCGCCACAGCATGGGCACGCTGACGCCGGTGAGCACCTGCACCCGCTCGCCCGCCAGGCGCTGGGCGCCGTTGCAGGGCGTGGCGCCGAAGACGTCGGTCAGCACCAGCCATTCGGGCTGGCCGGCCTGGGCCATCAGCGCACGGGCGGCCGTTTCGACATCCTCGGCGCACTGGCCGGGATGCACGTCCAGCACCGTCAACGTCGGCGCGCAGTCGGGAAAGGTGTGCTCGGCCACCTGCCGCAGCGCGGAGGCCAGCGGCGCGTGGGCGATCACGAGCAGGTTGGGCATGGGGCGCGATGTTAGCGGGCGGGCTCGATGCGCAGCCCGGCGATGAACGCGTCCCACGCCGGCGCGTCGTCCCGCGCGCCCGACATCACCGCCTGGTAGACGCGGCCGCCGTGCGCGAACACCGCCACACGGGTGGCCGCGCCGTCGCCGCCCAGGCGGTGCTGGCCGGCCTCGGGCAGCGGCGTCATGCCAGCCACCTGCAGCGGCTGCGCCGGCGGCAGCGGCTGGCCCAGCTTGGCGGCCAGCGCCTGCGCCATGGCCTTCAGCGCGGCGCCGGCCTGCGCGGCGTCCGGCGTGTCGGCCCAGGACAGCGCAAAGCGGCTGCCGGCCGCCTCGCACTGCGCCAGCCCCATGCCGGCGCGCTGCTCGACGTCGGGCTTGCACGGGAACAGCGCCACCGCGCCCGACTGCGCCGGCCGCACCTCGCGCCAGTTCAACGCCGGCTGGCAGGCGGCCAGCAGGCCGAGCATTAGGGCAAATCCGGCGACGAAGCGATGAGGCATCGCCGAATTATCGACAGCCGCCCCCTGACAATTCCGTGATGCAAAAACTGCCAACTCCACAAGCGCTGGCGGGCGTGCGCGTGCTGGACCTCTCACGCGTGCTGGCCGGCCCCTGGTGCACCCAGACGCTGGCCGACCTCGGCGCCGACGTCATCAAGATCGAGCGCCCCGGCAGCGGGGACGACACGCGCGCCTGGGGCCCGCCCTACCTGAAGGACGCCGACGGCCAGGACACGAGCGAGGCCGCCTACTTCCTCGGCGCCAACCGCAACAAACGCTCGCTGGCCGTGGACCTGGCCACGCCCGAGGGGCAGGCCATCGTGCGCAAGCTGGCCGGCCAGGTGGACGTGCTGGTGGAGAACTTCAAGGTCGGCGACCTGGCCCGCTACGGGCTGAACGCGCAAAGCCTGCTGGCCGAGCACCCCGGCCTCGTGATCTGCTCCATCACCGGCTTCGGCCAGACCGGCCCCTACGCCGAGCGCGCCGGCTACGACTACGCCGTGCAGGGCATGGGCGGGCTGATGAGCGTGACCGGCGAGCGCGACGACCTGCCCGGCGGCGGCCCGCAGAAGGTGGGTGTGGCGGTGGCCGACCTGTTCACCGGCATGTACGCCACCGTTGCGATCCTGGCCGCGCTGCGCCACCGCGACGCCACCGGCCAGGGCCAGGTCATCGACATGGCGCTGTTCGACACGCAGCTCGCCATGCTCGCCAACCTGGGCAGCAACTACCTGTGCAGCGGCAAGGCACCCGGCCGCATGGGCAATGCGCACCAGAACATCGTGCCCTACCAGGTGTTCGAGGCCAGCGACGGCCACCTGATCCTGGCCGTCGGCAACGACCGCCAGTTCGCCAAGTTCTGCGACATCGCCGGCCACCCGGCCTGGGCCACGGACCCGCGCTTCGCCACCAACGCCGAACGGGTGCGCCACCGCGCCACGCTGGTGCCGCTGCTGGAGGACGCCATCCGCCAGCGCCCGCGCAACGACTGGCTGGCCGCGCTGGAGGCGGCCAAGGTGCCCTGCGGCTCAATCAACTCCATCGCCGAGGCGCTGGCCGACCCGCAGGCGCAGGCGCGCGGCGCCGTCATCGGGCTGGACCACCCGCTGACGCCCGGGCTGCGCCTGGTGGCCAGCCCCATGAAGCTGTCGGCCACGCCGGTGCAGTACCGGCAGGCGCCGCCGCTGCTGGGCCAGCACAGCGACGAACTGCTGCGCGAGGCCGGCTGCAGCGCCGACGACATCGCCGCCTGGCGGGCCGCCGGCGTCATCGCCTGAACCCAGGCATGCGGGTTGCGAGGGTAAGCCCACCCCTGAACCAAGGGTTTCCACCCGGCTGGGGGATGGAGAAAGGGGCTCCCAGTCCCCAGCATGCGCTTTCACATCGCGGTGGGCCCACAACCTAGAACCATCCGCCGCGGATCTGCTTTCCCGGGGTCATGTCCACACCGCCTTCTTCAGCGCCAGTCAGCGCCGCCAACGATGTCATGCCTGAGCCCACGCCAGTGCAGTGGGCCGACATCGTCCAGCAACTGGGCGCCGAGATCGCCGGCCCGCTGAGCGCGGCGCTGGAGCAGATCCAGAACCTCGCCACCACCGGCCAGATCGACCGCCGCGGCCTGCGCCTGCTGCGCCGCAGCGTCGATGACGCCCGCACCGCCGGCATGCTGGGCCAGCAACTGGCCCGGCTGGCCTCCGGCCGGCTGCGCCTGAACCGCGAGCGCCAGCACCTGTCGCAGATGCTGCGCAGCGTGCTGGCCCAGCGCAGCCGCGAGACGCAGGCGCGCGGCGTGCAGGTGCGCCAGTCGCTGAAGCCGGTGGAGATCTGGGCCGACGGCGCGCTGCTGTTCGCGCTGCTGAACGCGCTGATGGACTGGGCGCTGGCCAACACGCACTCCTCCGTCGACCTGCGGCTGGACCTGACGCCCTGGCCCGTGAAGGCACGGCTGTCCTGCCGCTTCGCCCACCGCTCGCTGGAGCTGCTGGGCGAGCCGCCCGAGCCGCAGGCGGCGTCGACGGGGCTGGATTCGCTGGCCTGGAAGCTGCTGGAGCAGACCGCGCTCACGCTGGGCGTGCTGCCGCTGCGCGAGCAGGAGGCCGGCATCACGCTGCTGACGCTGGAGTTCAACCAGCTCGCGCCCGAAGAGGCGCCGCCGCCCGACAGCACGCACGCCAAGCTGGAGGCCGAGGCAGAGCGGCTGGGCGGCAACTCGCGGCCGCTGGCCGGCTGCCAGGTGCTGATCCTGACCGCGCACCGCGAGCTGCGCGCCGAGGCGCAGGCGTCGCTGCGCCACATGGGCATGCTGGTGGACGCCGTCGGCAGCGTGGCCGAGGCCGAGCAGTTCTGCCGCGAAGGCCTGCCGCACGTGCTGCTGTTCGATGCGGCACAGATGGACGAGGCGCTGCTGCACCTGATCGCCGGCATCAGCCGCGACGCGCCGGACTTCGCCTTCGTCGAGATGTTCGACGGCGAGCACCGCACGCAGCTGTCCACCGCCACCAGCGACGGCGTGGCCCGCATCTCGCGCCGCCACCTGGCCGACGCGCTGCCGTCGCTGCTGATGTTCGAGCTGGCGAAGAGGAATTGACGCCCCTTCTTAGAATGCGACCATGCTGACCCGCCGCCTGCTCGCCGCCCTCTGCTTTGCCGCCCTGGCCGGCTGCGCCAAGGAGCCGGCACCCGCCGTGAACTACGTACTGCTGGATGGCAGCAAGGCCAGCTCGCAGCAGTGGGCCGGCAAGGTCATGCTGGTGAACTTCTGGGCCACCAGCTGCGCGACCTGCGTGAAGGAAATGCCGCAGATCATCGCCACGCACGGCAAGTTCAAGGACCGCGGCTTCGACACGCTGGCGGTCGCCATGAGCTACGACCCGCCGGCCTTCGTCGCCCGCTTCGCCGAGACGCGCAAGCTGCCGTTCGGCGTCGCCATCGACAACACCGGCGCCGTGGCCAACGCCTTCGGCCCGGTGCAGATGACGCCGACGACCTTCCTCATCAACAAGCGCGGCGAGATCGTCAAGCGCTACGTCGGCGAGCCCGATTTCGCCGCGTTGCACGGCTTGATCGAGCAGCTGCTGAAAGAGGCTTAGGCCGCCGTCGGGTTCAGCACGCCGTGGGCCTGCTGGTCGGCGTGGTAGCTGGAACGCACCATGGCACCCACGGCCGCGTGCGTGAAGCCCAGCTCGTAGGCTTCCTTCTCGAACTGCTTGAAGGCGTCGGGCGTCACGTAGCGGCGCACCGGCAGGTGGTGGCCCGACGGGGCCAGGTACTGGCCGATGGTGATCATGTCGATGTTGTGCGCGCGCATGTCGCGCATCACCTGGCGGATCTCGTCGTCGGTCTCGCCCAGGCCCACCATGATGCCGCTCTTGGTCGGCACGCCCGGCACTTCTTCCTTGAAGCGCTTCAGCAGGTTCAGGCTGAACTCGTAGTCGGAGCCCGGGCGCGCTTCCTTGTACAGGCGCGGCGCGGTTTCCAGGTTGTGGTTCATCACGTCCGGCGGCGCGGCCTTCAGGATGTTCAGCGCGCGGTCGGCACGGCCGCGGAAGTCGGGCACCAGCACCTCGATCTGCGTCGTCGGGCTCAGCTCACGCGTCTTCGTGATGCACTCGGCGAAGTGCGCCGCGCCGCCGTCTTTCAGGTCGTCACGATCGACACTGGTGATGACGACGTACTTCAGCTTCAGTGCAGCAATTGTCTTGGCCAGGTTCAGCGGCTCGTCGACATCCAGCGGGTCCGGCCGACCATGGCCCACGTCGCAGAACGGGCAGCGGCGCGTGCACTTGTCGCCCATGATCATGAACGTGGCCGTGCCCTTGCCGAAGCATTCGCCGATGTTGGGGCAGGAGGCTTCCTCGCAGACGGTGTGCAGCTTGTGCTCGCGCAGGATCTGCTTGATCTCGTAGAAGCGGGTGCTGGGCGAGCCGGCCTTCACGCGGATCCAGTCGGGCTTCTTCAGCACCTCGGCCGGCACGATCTTGATCGGGATGCGCGAAGTCTTGGCTTCGGCTTTTTGCTTCACGCTCGGGTCGTAGGTCGTGTCCGTCATGGTCAGGGAGTCAACTGGGCCGAGAGGCGCTCGGCGAGCCGGCCGGCCGCGGTGGGCCAGTCCGTGAAAACCCCGATTTTATCGAGGGATGTGGTTTCCAGGCCCTGGTAGCCACAAGGGTTGATGCGCTGGAAGGGTTCCAGGTCCATCGCGACGTTCAGCGCCAGGCCGTGGAAGCTGCAGTGGCGATTGATCTTGATGCCTAAAGCGGCGATCTTGGCCAGCCCCTTGAACGCGTTCGCCGGGTCCGCCGGACCGGCCGGTGCGGCATGGCCGCCGGGGTCGGCCGGGCGCACGTAGATGCCAGGGGCACCGGCCACGCGCAGGCCGGTCACGCCGTAGCTGTCCAGCACCTGGATCAGCGCCGTCTCCAGCCGGAACACGTACTCCTTCACGTAGATGCCCAGCCGGCGGAGGTCGATGAGCGGGTAGGCCGTGACCTGGCCGGGGCCGTGGTACGTGACCTGGCCGCCGCGCTCGGTGGGCACGACCGGGATGTCGCCCGGCAGCAGCAGGTGTTCAGGCTTGCCGGCGATGCCTTGCGTGAAGGTGGGCGGGTGCTCGCAGAGCCAGAGTTCATCCGGCGTGTCCGCATTCCGCGTCGCCGTGAAGGCGCGCATGGCCTCCAGCGTGGGCAGGTATTCCACCGGCCCCAGGGTCTTGACGATCATGCGCGGCATCATAGGGACGCCCCGTAAGCCTTTGCCGTCGCTGGCCGACTCACGCCGATGAAGATCCCGCTGATTGCCCTGCTGCTCACCACCTCGCTGGCCCAGGCCGCGCCGCTGGACGACGCCATCGCCGCGTATGAAGACGGCCAGTTGACCGTCGCCGCGAAAGGCTTCACCGCGGCGGCTCGGCGCGGCGAGGCGCTGGGCCAGTTCAACCTGGCCATGATGCATCTGCGCCGCGAGCTGCCCGGTGCGACCGATGCGCAGGCCTGGCGCTGGCTGCAGCGTGCCGCGGCACAGAAGTTCGCGCTGGCCGAGAACGCGCTCGGCGAAATGATCGAGCAGGGCCGCCATGGCAAGCCCGACGCCGCGGCGGCGTGCGACTGGTTCGAGCGCGCCGCCGGGCATGGCCACGCCGACGCCGCCCAGGACATCGCCACCTGCTTCTACCTGGGCCGCGGCCGGGTGCAGGACATGCGCCAGGCGCACCGCTGGTACCTGGACGCCGCCAAGGCCGGCGACGTCGGCGCGCAATACCTCGTCGCGTCGATGTTCGAGACCGGGCTGGGCGTGGAGGCGGACGCGCGGCTGGCGCGCTACTGGTACGAGGCGGCGGCGAAGAACGGGGACGTGGCCGCCAAGGGCAAGCTCAAGGCGCTGCAGGACGCCGACGCGGCCAGCTGATCAGAGCACCACCTTGACCATCGGATGCGTCGTCAGCGTCCGGTAGATCTCGTCCAGCTGCTCGCGGCTGGTGGCGGTGATGGTGATGGTCAGGCCCAGGTAGTTGCCGCCCTTGCTGGGGCGCTGCTCGATGGTGGCCGCGTCGAAGCCGGGGTCGAACTGCAGCGCCACGTGCGTGATGGCCTCGATGAAGCCCTCGACGTGCGCGCCCATCACCTTGATGGGGAACTGCGACGGGTACTCGATGAGCGACTGCTCGGGCGGGATGTCAGGGGGCAGGTTCATGCGGCGTCTCCGGTCACTTGATCCACAGGCGGATGGAGTCGAACGCGCGGCCGAACAGGCCGGCGACGGGCACGGACTCCTGCACGATCAGCGGCACCTCGGCCACCGGCGCGCCGGCCGTCGTCGTCACGCGCAGCGTGCCCACACGCTGGCCCTTGTTCAGCGGCGCGACCAGCGGGTCGGTGTGCTCGACCTGGGTCTGCAGCTTGCTGCCATCGCCGCGCGGCACGGCGACGAAGACGGCATCCGCCGCGCCCAGCTTCACTTCCTTGGCCTCGCCCTTCCAGACCGGCACGGTCTTGATGGCCTTGCCGGCGTCGAAGATCTTGACGGCGTCGTAGGCGGTGTAGCCCCAGTTCAGCAGCTTCTGGCTTTCGCTGGCGCGCGCGTCCTTGGAGCTGGTGCCCATGACGACGCTGAGCAGCCGGCGCTTGCCGTTGGGGAACTCGCGGTTGGCGCTGGCCACCAGGCAGTAGCCGGCGGCCTCGGTGTAGCCGGTCTTCATGCCGTCCACGGTGGGGTCGCGGCGCAGCAGCAGGTTGCGGTTGTCCTGGCGGATCTTGTTGAAGGTGTAGTCGCGCTGCGAGTAGTAGCCGTAGTACTCGGGGAAGTCCGCAATGATGCGGGCGGCGATGGTGGCGATGTCGCGCGCGCTGGACTTGTGGCCCGGCTCGCTCATACCGGTCACGTTCTTGAACTCGGTGTTCTTCAGGCCCCAGGCCTGGGCCTGGCGGTTCATCAGCTGCACGAAGCCCTCGACGCTGCCGGCCACGCCCTCGGCCAGAGCCACGGCAGCATCGTTGCCGCTCTGGATGATCAGGCCGCGCAGCAACTCGTCGACCTTCGGTGTCATCGTCGTGTCGATGAACATCAGCGAGGGCTCGCCCTTGCGCTCGTCCCAGGCGCGCTTGGAGACGGGCAGCGTCTGGTCCAGCGTGAGCTTCTTGTCGCGCAGCGCGTTGAAGACGACGTAGGCCGTCATCAGCTTGGTCAGCGACGCCGGGTCCTGCGGCGTGTCGGCGTCGCGCTCGGCCAGCGTCTTGTGGGCCGAGAGGTCGATCAGCACGTAGTTGCGCGCGGCGATCTCGGGGGGTTGCGGGGCCTGGGCCCGAGCGGTCAGCGAAGACGTCGCCAGCACCGCGGCGAGGAAGGAAGCCAGCAGTCGTTTCATCAATTCAGTTCAGGCACGCGCCGGGTCGAAGGCGCGCACCACCAGGGACTTGAGCAGCGGCAGCTGCCCATGGAAGAAATGGCCCACGCCGGGGACGACGGTGACGGGCAGGCTCTGCGGCCGCGCCCAGTCGAGCACGGACGACAGCGGCACCACGTCGTCGACCTCGCCGTGGATGACCACGGTGTCGGCCGGCACGGGCGCGGTGTCGAAGCGGCTGGTGGCGGGGCCCACCAGCACCAGCCGCTGCGCGGCCGGCTCCACGCGCTGCGCGGCGCGCGACGCGACAAAGCCGCCGAAGGAGAAGCCCGACAGGATCAGCGCATCGCCGGGCGCATGCACGGCGGCCAGCACGGCCAGCGCGTCGTCCACCTCGCCACGGCCCTCGTCCCAGCCGCCTTCAGACTTGCCGATGCCGCGGAAGTTGAAGCGCACGGCGCGCCAGCCCAGCTGCAGGAAGGCGCGGGCCAGCGTCTGCACGACCTTGTTGTCCATCGTGCCGCCCTGCGTCGGGTTGGGGTGGCAGATCAGCGCGGTGCCGAGCGGCGTGACACCGCCGACGGGCAGGTCGATGGCGACTTCGATCTGGCCGGCCGGGCCGGGCACGAGGCGTTTCTCGGTCTGCGCGTTCATCGGCCGACGGATTCCGGCAGCACCAGGCGCTCGACGACCTTGCCGTCGCGCAGATGGCTTTCGACGATCTCGTCGATGTCGCTCTGGTCCACCCACGAGTACCAGACGGCCTCGGGGTAGACGACGGCGACGGGGCCGCCCGCGCAGCGGTCCAGGCAGCCGGCCTTGTTGACGCGGACACCGTCCTTGCCAGCCAGGCCCAGCTGCTTCACGCGGGACTTGCAGTGATCGAAGGCGCCTTGCGCGTCATGGTCGGCACAACTGGCCTCGCCATTGGCGCGCTGGTTCAGGCAGAAGAAGACGTGGCGCTGGTAGTAACTCATCGCGATCGATTCTCTCTCACTGTGATTTCTGCACGAGCCGAGCCGCGAGCCAGATCAGGGCGACGAAGGGCCAGGTCCAGGCCACCCAGCGCGTCAGGCCGTACAGGTTGACGAAGCGGCCATGCTCCCAGGCCTGCAGGTTCAGCGCCAGGTAGGGGTCACTGGGCGCCACGCTGATGAGGCCCACCAGCGCGCACAGCACGAACAGTCCCAGCGCCGCCGCGACGCGCGACGGCAGCAGGCACGCCAGCACCGCCAGCGCCAGCCCCAGGCCCACGCCGGGCCGGGTGGCCTCGCTGAGCCAGGCCCAGGCGTGGTCGGGCCCGAAGGCCATCGCCGTGGCCGTGGCGGTGGCCAGCAGCCCCAGCAGCACCGCGCCGCCGGCCAGCACCACGCGGCGCAGCCCCGGGCGCGCGACCGTGATCATCAGCAGCACCGGCGCCACCAGCCCCAGCCCGATGGCCAGCGCCTGCAGGCCTGGCGGCAGCTCGTGTTCCACCGTGACCGCGTCGCCCCAGTTCAGCGCCCAGGGCGTGCCGTCCAGCGCTTCCAACAGCGTCTCGCGCCACCAGGGCAGCCACTGCCCCAGGCCGAACGGCAGCGGCGTGGGGTACAGCAGCGCCACCGGCCACAGCGCCAGCAGGGCCAGCGCCGGTGCGCTGCTGCTGCCGAACCAGTGGTCGCGCATGTCCTCCCAGCGCCGCAGGCCGCCCACCGCGTGCAGCAGCAGCCCCAGCACGGCGCCCACGCTGCTGCCCGCCGAATTCAGCGCCCAGTCCGACAGCGACGGCACGCGCCCCGGCAGGAAGAACTGCAGCGTCTCCATCGCCAGCGACAGCAGCGGCCCGGGCAGGAAGCCCAGCAGCAGCCCGCCCCGCAGCCCCCAGCCCGAGCGCATCGCCGCGGCAAAGCCCAACAGGCCCAGCGGGATGTAGCCGATCAGGTTGGCTTCGAGGTCGTAGGCGAAGAACTGCCGCGGCCAGGGCAGGCTGAACAGCCACGGCCACCCCATGCCGGGCGGCCAGCGCCACGGAAAGAACGGGTAGAGGCTGGCGTAGATGACCAGCCCGATGTGGGCCAGCAGCAGCCAGGTGGCGGAACTCTGCCGTCGCGGCATCGGGAGGGGGTCAGAAAGGTTTGACCGTCACCAGCACGACGATGGCGGCGAACAGCAGCACCGCCGTCTCGTTGTAGACGCGGAACCACTTGTGGCTGCGCCGGTTGGCCAGCTCCTCGAAGCCCCGCAGCAGGCGGCGGTTCATGTGGTGGTAGCCGATGGCGCCGAGCACCAGCAGCATCTTGGCGTGCAGCCAGTAGCTGCCGGCGAAGCGGCTGGCGCCCCAGCCCACCAGCACCCAGACGCCCAGCAGCAGCGCCACGCCCATCAGGATGCTGCTGAAGCGGTGCAGCTTGTGCGCCATCAGCAGCAGGCGCTCGCGTTCGGCATGGCTGTCGGCCGGCACCATGGCCAGGTTCACGAAGATGCGGGGCAGGTAGAACAGGCCCGCAAACCACGCGGCGACAAAGACGATGTGAAAAGCTTTGACCCAGAGCATGGCGGCGATTATGGGCAGGGTTTCCACTGCCCATGCCGAGCCACCGAAAGGGCGCCGGGAATAAAAAAGGCCCCGGTAAAAACCGGGGCCGAGAAAGCCTTATCGCTGTCATCACGCTAAGGCTCCTGCTCAGGGAGGAAAAGCAGGGAACGACCACCTTGCGGCTATCATTCGCGGACAAGTTTAGCGCGCTTGAGCGGTGGCGTCACGAATAAATGATGCCGGGATGTGTCGTCCATCACGCACCGGGCCGCGTCCCCCGCCGTTTGAGGATCCGCCTTGGCCCGCTCACTTCTGACACCCGCCGCCTTTCCCGCCGCCCGCCCCCGCCGCCTGCGCCGCGACGCCTTCACCCGCGCACTGGTGCGCGAGCATTCGCTGCAGGCCAGCGACCTGATCCTGCCGGTGTTCGTGCACGAGGGCGACAACGTGGCCGCGCCCATCGCGTCGATGCCGGGCGTGTCGCGCCTGAGCCTGGACCTGCTGCTGCACACCGCCGACGAAGCCGTGCGGCTGGGCATCCCAGTCATCGCGCTGTTCCCGGCCATCGAGCCGCACCTGAAGACCGTGGACGGCTCGGAGGCGTTCAATCCTGACGGCCTGATCCCGCGCGCCGTGCGGGCGCTGAAGTCGCGCTTCCCGCAGCTGGGCGTGCTGACCGACGTGGCGCTGGACCCCTACACCAGCCACGGCCAGGACGGCCTGCCCGACGAGAGCGGCTACCTGATGAACGACGCCACCGTCGAGCTGCTGGTGCGCCAGGCCATGACGCAGGCCGAGGCCGGCGCCGACATGGTGGGCCCCAGCGACATGATGGACGGCCGCATCGGCGCCATCCGCCAGGCCTTCGAAGGCGCCGGGCACATCCACACGCGCATCATGGCCTACAGCGTGAAGTACGCCAGCGGCTTCTACGGCCCGTTCCGCGACGCGGTCGGCTCCAAGAGCGCGCTGGGCAAGGCCGACAAGAAGACCTACTACGTCGACCCCGGCAACAGCAACGAGGCGCTGCGCGAGGTGGCGGCCGACCTGGCCGAGGGCGCGGACATGGTGATGGTCAAGCCCGGCATGCCGTACCTGGACGTCGTGCGCCGCGTGAAGGACGAGTTCGGCGTGCCGACCTTCGCCTACCAGGTCAGCGGCGAGTACGCGATGCTGAAGGCCGCCGCGGCCAACGGCTGGCTGGACCACGACACCGTCATGATGGAGTCGCTGCTGGCCTTCAAGCGGGCCGGCGCCGACGGCGTGCTGACCTATTTCGCGCTGGACGCGGCCCGGCTTCTGAAGCAGGCCTGAGCCCCATGCGGGTGTTCCACATCCAGGCCGACAGCTTCACGGAGCTGCCGGCACTGCCCGACGCGCTGCCGGAACGCGGCTTCCTGTGGCTGGGCTACGGGCGGCGCGAGTTCGAGGTGGGCGAGGCGGCCGTGCAGCAGGCGCTGTCGCGCTGGGGCTGCGGCAACATCGTCGACCTGCATGTGTCGGACCTGATCAACAACCAGCTGCCCTCGCACTTCGACTACACGTCCTGGTACGACATGCTGGTGTTCCGCCGCCTGGCCGCGGCGCCGGGCAGCCAGGACCTGTTCGTCGACGACGAGCACGGCACGCTGGCCTCGGCGCAGCGCGCGCTGCGCGCCATCGACACCAGCCCGGTGGGCTTCGCGGTGTTCGACCGCGTGCTGGTGACCGTGCACCCGACCGACTGCCAGGTGCGCGAGTTCTTCGCGCAGAAGCTGGACCGCCTCATCGAAGGCCGCGACAAGGCGCCCGCACGCGGCAGCGCCCGGCTGCCCGCGAGCCCGGCCGACCTGATGCTGCGCATGGTCAACCACATGGTGGACAGCTACCTGGAGCTGCGCCGGCTGCTGACGCGCCAGCTCGGCACGCTGCAGCGCGTGCTGCTGGACCAGAGCAGCGAGTTCGACGACTGGCCGCTGCTGCTGGAGAGCCGCGATGCGCTGCACCGGCTGGAAGACACCTGCGAAGACCAGCGCAGCGCCATCCAGGAATGGATAGACGCGCTGGACGAATGGCCGGCCGACGGCGACCCGCACGTGACGCGCGAGCGCGAGCTGCTGCGCGTGCGCTCGCGCGACGTGCTGGAGCATGTGGAGCGCGTGCTGACGCATGTGCGGCGGCTGGAGTCGTCGGCCGAATCGGCCGTGCAGATGCACTTCAGCGCGCTGGGTCACCGCACCAACAGCATCATGCGCACGCTGACGGTGCTGACCGCCATCTTCCTGCCGCTGAACCTCATCACCGGCATCTTCGGCATGAACTTCGAGTGGATGCCGCTGATCAAGAACCCGAACGGGTTCTGGGAGTCCATCGCGCTGATCGGTGCGCTGGCCATTGGGCTGTGGCTGCTGTTCCGCAGCAAGCGCTACCTGAGCAGTCGCTAAGCCTTGCGGTAGGGGTCGGCCACGCCGAGGCCGGCGAGGATCTCGGTCTCGCGTGCCTCCATGCACTCGGCCTCGTCGTCCACCTCGTGGTCGTAGCCCTGCGCATGCAGCGTGCCGTGCACCAGCAGGTGGGCGTAGTGATCCAGCAGCGGGATGCCCATCTCGGCGGCTTCCTTCTCCACCACCTCGGCGCAGATGACCAGGTCGGCGCCGACGACCGGCTCGTGGCTGTAGTCGAAGGTCAGCACGTTGGTCGCGTAGTCCTTGCTGCGGTACTCGCGGTTCAGCGCGCGGCCTTCCTCGGCATCGACGATGCGCACGGCGATCTCGCCCGGCAGCTCCAGCGCCGCGCGGATGAAGCGCTGCACCTTGTGGCGCGGCAGCAGCGCGCGGTGGCGCGGGTCGGCGAATTGCAACGACAGGCTCAGTTCGGGACGGGTGCTCATGCTTCTCTCGCTTCGCGCTTGGCGCGCGCCTCGTAGGCCTCGACGATGCGGGCCACCAGCGGGTGGCGCACGACGTCGGCGCTGGTGAAGCGCGTCATCGCGATGCCCTTGACCTTGGCCAGCACGCGCTCGGCATCGATGAGGCCGGACTGCACGCCGCGCGGCAGGTCGATCTGGCTGGTATCGCCGGTGACGACGCAGCGGCTGCCAAAGCCGATGCGGGTCAGGAACATCTTCATCTGCTCGGGCGTCGTGTTCTGCGCCTCGTCGAGGATGACGAAGGCATGGTTCAGCGTGCGGCCGCGCATGAAGGCCAGCGGCGCGACTTCGAGCTGGCCCTTCTCGAACGCCTTGGTGACGCGGTCGAAGCCGAGCAGGTCGTACAGCGCGTCGTACAGCGGGCGCAGGTAGGGGTCGACCTTCTGCGTCAGGTCGCCCGGCAGGAAGCCCAGGCGCTCGCCGGCCTCGACGGCCGGGCGGGTCAGGATGATGCGCTGCACGCTGGCGCGTTCCAGCGCGTCCACCGCGCAGGCCACGGCCAGGAAGGTCTTGCCCGTGCCGGCCGGGCCGAGGCCGAAGGTGATGTCGTGCGCCAGGATCTGCTGCAGGTACTGGTGCTGGCGCGGCGTGCGGGCGGACAGGTCCGCGCGGCGCGTGCGCAGCACCAGCGGGCCGTCGCTGCCGGGCGTGGCGGGCTCGGGCGCCTTGGCCTCCACCAGCGCCAGCTGCAGCGTCTCGGCGGGCAGCGGCCGGCGGGCGCGCTCGTACAGCGCCTCCAGCAGCGATTGCGTGCGCTCGGCGGCCGCCTTGACGCCGTTGATGCGGAACTCGGCGTCGCGGCGCGTGATCTTCACGCTCAGCGCGGCCTCGATGTCCCGCAGGTGCGAGTCCAGGCTGCCACAGACACGGGCCAGGCGGGTGTTGTCGACGGGTTCGAAGGCGAAGCGCAGGATCACAAGGTGACGGCAGAAAGAAGTGAACGCGGATTGTCGCTGGTGCATTCCCCGGCGCGGCAGGCACCGGGCCTCCCTCACAATGCCGGCCCATGATTGCCTCCACCGCGCCGAGGGTCCGCAAGCCTCTGCGCCTGCCCCCTGCCCTGTTCCTCGCCGCGGCGCTGTGCTGGCCCGCCGTCGCCCATGCCCAAGCCATGGCCGGCCCCGACTGGGCTGCCATCCTGCGCGGCTGGGTGGCCGCCATGCTGGCGCTGATGGCCACCGTCGTCGGCCTCGTGGCCGGCCTGCACCACCGCGAGCGCCCGGCCAACTTCCTCGTCGGCATGATGCTGAGCTGGGTGGTGCTGCGCGCCGCCGGCGCGCCGGCCGCCGCCGGGCTGCGGCCGTTGCTGATGACGCTGCTGGTGCTGTGCGGCGTGCAGTACCTGCTGCGCCAGATGAACTGGAAGCGCAGCTGGATCGATCACGCGCTGCTGATCCAGTGCCTCATCGTGCCGGCCAGCCTCCTGCTGACCGGCGGCCAGGTGGGCGTGCTGCCGGCCGTCTGGAACGTCGTGCTGAGCCTGGAGCTGGTGGCCGCCATGGGCTGGGCGCTGTGGCTGCGCCGGCTGCGGCTGCAGGCCGGGCCGGACGAGGCGCTGGCGCGCGAGTTACGCCTGATGGCGCTGCTGCTGCTGCCCACCATGCTGGCGCTGCTGGCCGAGCTGGCGCTGGCGCCCGTCAGCGAATCGCTGTGGCTGACCGCCTCGCCCTGGCTGAGCCTGGCGCTGCCGGTGCTGATGCTGGGCCTGGGCCTGCAGGTGGTGAACCAAGTCGCGCACGCCCGCGTCGACGCCGAGAAGCGCACGGCCACCATCGAGCAGCGCATGGCCGAGCGCATCGCCGATGTGGAGCGCACCCACAGCCAGCTGGCCGAGCAGAAGCTGGAGCAGGTGACCGAGCGCGAGCGCAAGCGCATCGCCGCCGACCTGCACGACGACCTCGGCGCCAAGCTGCTGACCATCGTGCACACCAGCGAGTCCGACCGCATCTCGACGCTGGCGCGCGAGGCGCTGGAGGAGATGCGGCTGTCGGTGCGCGGCCTGACCGGCAAGCCGGTCCACCTCATCGACGCGCTGGGCGACTGGCGGGCGGAGGTCGTCTCGCGGCTGGGCCAGGCCAACATCCTGGCCGAGTGGAAGAGCCCCGCCGAGGACATCGAGCACACCTTCCAGGCCCGCTCCTACGTGCAGACGACGCGCATCCTGCGCGAGTCGGTCAGCAACATCATCAAACACAGCGGCGCCACCAACGCGACGATCTCCAGCGCGGTGCAGGACGGCGACTTCATCCTGACCATCCAGGACAACGGCCAGGGCATCCCGACCGAACTGGACGGTCGCCTGGACCGCGGCCACGGCATGGCGAGCATGAAATCACGCGCCAAGCAAATGCACGGCCAGTGCCTGGTTGAATCCGGCCCCGGCTGGGGTACCGTCATCCGTCTGACGATCCCGCTCTAGTTTTCGTTCCCCCGAGGCTCCCATGAACCACATCCTGCTGCTCGAAGACATCCCGGAGATCCGTGCCTGGCTCAAGGCCCTGGTCAAACAGGTGTTCGCCAACGCGCAGATCACCGAATGCTCGCGCGTGCAGGATGCGCTGTCGCTGGTCAACGGCCAGCGCTTCACGCTGGCGCTGCTGGACCTGGGCCTGCCGGACGGCTCGGGCGTCGAGGTCATCGCCGCGCTGCGCGAGAAGCAGCCGGAGGTGCAGTCCGTCATCGTCACCATCCACGACGACGACGAGCACCTCTTCCCTGCGCTGCAGGCCGGCGCCTTCGGCTACCTGCTGAAGGAACAGTCGCGCGAGCTGCTGGTGGAACAGCTGCAGCGCATGAGCGGCGGCGAACCGCCGCTGTCGCCGTCCATCGCGCGCAAGGTCATCGCCTACTTCGCCGCCCAGGTGAAGAAGCCGGCCGCCTCGCTGCTGCACGAAGTGTCGCTGACCGACCGCGAAACCGAGGTGCTGCTGCGCGTGGCCAAGGGCTTCACGCTGCCGGAGATCGGCGTGCAGCTGGGCCTGTCCCGCCACACCATCGCCGACTACGTGAAGCAGATCTACCGCAAGCTCAACGTGAGCTCGCGCGCCGAGGCCGCGCTGGAAGCGCAGCGCCTGGGTTTGTTCGGTCGCAACTGAGGCTGAGGTGGCCCGGATAATCCGGGCATGATTGGAAGACTGACTGGCGTCATCGCCGAAAAGACGCCCCCGCAGGTCGTCATCGACGTCGCGGGCGTGGGCTACGAAGTGGACGTGCCGATGAGCACGTTCTTCAACCTGGGCGGCCTCGGTGAGCGTGCCGTGCTGCTGACCCACCTGACCGTGCGCGAGGACGCGCACCAGCTGTTCGGCTTCCTCACGCACGAGGAACGCGCCACCTTCCGACAGCTCATCAAGATCAGCGGCGTCGGCCCGAAGATGGCGCTGGGGCTGCTGTCCGGCCTCTCCGTCGCCGAACTGGCGCAGGCCGTCTCCCGCCAGGAAATCGGCCGGCTGACCAAGGTGCCCGGCATCGGCAAGAAGACTGCCGAGCGGCTGCTGCTGGAGCTCAAGGGCAAGCTGGGCCCCGACCTGGCCCTGCCCGCCACCGTCGCCAACGACAACCAGGCCGACATCCTGCAGGCACTGGTCGCGCTCGGCTACAGCGAGAAGGACGCCGGCGCCGCGCTGAAGGCGCTGCCGCCTGACGTGGGCGTCAGCGACGGCATCAAGCTCGCGCTGAAGAAACTCTCATGAAGTTAGCCCCCACGCTCACTTCGTTCACTGTCCCCCTATGGGGCACTCGCCTTTCTTGGGGCGGCCCGGCGAAAGGTCGGTCATGAGCATCCAGACGGACGACTTCGCGCCGGCGCCACGCATCGTCAGCGCGGCGCCCGAGTCCAGCCGCGAGGAAGCGCTGGAGCGCGCACTGCGGCCCAAGCTGCTGGACGACTACGTCGGCCAGAGCAAGGCGCGCGAGCAGCTGGAGATCTTCATCGGCGCCGCCCGCAAGCGCCGCGAGGCGCTGGACCACGTGCTGCTGTTCGGCCCGCCGGGCCTGGGCAAGACGACGCTGTCGCACATCATCGCGGCCGAGCTGGGCGTGAACCTGCGCCAGACCTCCGGCCCGGTGCTGGAGAAGCCCAAGGACCTCGCGGCCATCCTCACGGGGCTGGAGAAGAACGACGTCCTCTTCATTGATGAGATCCATCGCCTCAGCCCGGTCGTGGAGGAGATCCTGTACCCGGCGCTGGAGGACTACCAGATCGACATCATGATCGGCGAAGGCCCGGCCGCCCGCTCCATCAAGCTGGACCTGCAGCCCTTCACGCTGGTCGGTGCGACGACGCGCGCCGGCATGCTGACCAATCCATTGCGTGATCGTTTCGGCATCGTCGCGCGGCTGGAGTTCTACACGCCGGCCGAGCTGCAGCGCATCGTCACGCGCTCCGCCGGGCTGCTGAACGCGCCCATCGACGCCGACGGCGCGCTGGAGATCGCCCGCCGCTCGCGCGGCACGCCGCGCATCGCCAACCGCCTGCTGCGCCGCGTGCGCGACTACGCCGAGGTGAAAAGTGACGGCCGCATCGTCGCCGGCATCGCCGACAAGGCGCTGGCCATGCTGGACGTCGATCCGCAGGGCTTCGACCTGATGGACCGGAAGTTCCTGGAGGCCGTCGTGCACCGCTTCGACGGCGGGCCCGTGGGCCTGGAGAACGTGGCCGCGGCCATCGGCGAGGAAGCCGGCACCATCGAGGACGTCATCGAGCCCTACCTGATCCAGCAGGGCTTCCTGCAGCGCACGCCGCGCGGCCGCGTTGCGACGCTGGCGGCCTACCGCCACCTCGGCGTTGCGCCGCCCGGCGGCAAGAACTCGCCCGACCTGTTCGGGGAATGAAAAAAGCGCCCCGAGGGGCGCTTTCTTTGTTTCTGGTCCCGAAGGATCAGAAGTTGTGGCGGATGCCGGCAGCCAGCGAGTTGAAGTCGCCCACCTTGTTGGACAGCTTCTGGTCGATCTGGGTGTAGTAACCGTAGATCTTGGTGCGCTTGCTCAGGTTGTAGTTGTAGCCCAGCGTCCACTGCGAAGCGCCGGCGTTCTTGAACGTGCCGTCGCCACCGGACTTGGTGCCGCCGATGTTGAAGTGGAACTCCGACTGACCCATCGTGTACATGGCCGACACGCGGCCGATGTCGCGCGAGCGGGTGCCGTCGATCTCTTCACGCTGGTAGTAACCGGCCAGCAGGAAGGGGCCGAAGGCGTAGTCGGCTTCGATGGTGTAGTTCTTGCGCTTGGCGACGGTGTCAGCCTGGGCGTAGGTTGCGCCGATGTGCAGGCCGTTGGCTTCGTAGTTGCCCGACAGGTCGAACGCGCGGGCATCGCCAGCGGCGCCTTCGCCGGCGTGGGCGCTGGCGATGAAGCTGAAGCCGTCGATGTTCGGCGAGAAGTAGCCGACCTTGTTCGAGCGGAAGCCGAAGGCGAACGACGAGAACAGCGCGTCGGAAGACGAGCCGGTGTCGTGGTTGTGGTTGCTAACGCGGTCAACGGTCGAGAAGTACGAATCCGGGAACCAGGTGCCCAGGCGGACGGTACCGAACGAGCCGGACAGTTCGACGTTGGCCTGACGGTTCCAGAACTGCGTGCCACCCGAAGCGGCGCCGGTGTCGGATTCCAGACCGTGTTCCAGGTTGAAGCCAGCCTTCAGGCCGCCACCCAGATCTTCCGTACCGCGGAAACCCAGGCGCGAGTTGTTGTTCGCGACGACGACCTTGCGGTCCTGGTTGCCCAGCTTCTGGCTTTCAACGGTGGTGTTGAGACGGCCCCACAGCGTGACAGAGCTTTGGGCGAAAGCCGGAGCGGCCGTGACGGCGGCCAGGGCGGCAACGAGGGCGATCTTCTTCATCGTGAGCCTTTTCGAGTGAGTTGCGGCGGGTCCGGAAACCTACCTTGGAGAACAAGTGGAAACGAGTATAGGAGCGACTTTCGGCGCAACCGACACGGACGATGTGCCGATGCAACAGTCGGCCTAGGGGTCCGGTCAGGCGGCAACGTCGTCGGCAGCCAGGCCCGCGAGGTGTCGGTCGTCGTTCCAGCCCACCAGCGTGAAGCCCTCGGAGGTGGCGAGCAGGCGGTTGATGGTGGCGTTGCCGAGTTGCCAGCTGCGCGGCGCGTCCAGCGCGGTGCGGGTGGCAGCGCGGTAGAGACAGTCCAGCACGCCGCCGTGGGCGACGAGGGCGATGCTCTGCCCGGGGTGGGCCGCCACGGCCCGGGTGGCCGCCTGCAGGCAGCGGGCGCTGAAGACGGTCAGGCTCTCGCCACCGCCGACCGGGAAGTCCGGCTCGCGGCGGCGCCAGCGGGTGGCGTCGTCGGGGTAGGTCTGCGCGATCTCTTCCCAGCTCAACCCCTCGAAGCGGCCGAAGGCGCGTTCGCGCAGGCCGGCGTCCAGCCGCACCGGCAGGCCCTGCACGCCGGCCAGCGCCTCGGCGGTCTGGCGGGCGCGGCTGAGGTCGCTGGCGTAAATGGCAGCCAGCGGCTCGTCGGCCAGCGCTTCGGCCAGGCGCTGGGCCTGGGCCAGGCCCAGCGGGCTGAGCGGGATGTCGGTGTGGCCCTGGATGCGCGTGGCGCGGTTCCAGGCGGTCTCGCCGTGGCGGATGAGGATGACGCGCGTGGCCTCTTCCAGCATCAGACGCCCCAGACGACGTCGGCGCCTTCCTTCTGGCTGCGCACCATCAGTTCGCGCAGCGGCCAGGCGCGTTGGCGCAGCGACACGCCCTGGCGGCGCGGCACGGCGTCGCCGGCGGCCTTGGCGGCGTCGACGGCCTGCTGGAACTGTGCCTCATCGGCGGCAACGCCGGCTTCCAGCGCCTGGATCAGCGCGGGCAGCTGGGCCGATTCGAGGATGCCTTGCGGCGCGGGCTCGCGGCCCAGCAGGCGCAGCACGTCACCGCCGGAGTCGCCCAGCATGACGACGTCGGCACCAGCCTTGGATTTGAAGCGGTAGAGCATGGGCGCATTGTGCGCGCCCACCCGGCTCAGCCGGTGCTGGCCAGGCCCAGCCAGCCGGACACCGCAGCGTCGACGACATGACGGCGCGGGCGCACGCGCTGCTCGAACTCCTCGGGCCGCAACGCGGGTGCGAACAGATAGCCCTGGAACTCGTGGCAGCCGGCCTGGGCCAGGAAGTCGCGCTGCGCCTCGGTCTCGACGCCCTCGGCGATGACCTGCAGGCCCAGCGCCCGGCCCATCTGCACGATGGCGTTGGCAATGCCGACGTCGCTGGGGTCGTTGGGCAGGCCCTGCACGAAGCTGCGGTCGATCTTGAGGCGCTGGATGGGGAAGCGCTTGAGATACCCCAGCGACGAGTAGCCGGTGCCGAAATCGTCGATGGACAGCGTGACACCCAGCGCGGCCAGCGCCTGCATGCGCTTGAGGCCTTCGTCGGCGTCGCCCAGCAGCACGCCTTCGGTGAGCTCCAGCTCCAGCATGCTGGCGGGCAGGGCCGCGTCGCGCAGCGCGGCGGCGACGCTGTCGACGAAATGGGCCTGCTGGAACTGCAGCGCCGACACGTTGACGGCGACCGGCATGCGCAGACCGCGGCTGAGCCAATGCGCGGCCTGGTCAATGGCTTCGCGCAGCACCCAGTCGCCGATGGCGACGACGAAGCCGCTTTCCTCGGCCAGCGGGATGAATTCGGCCGGCGAGATGTCGCCGCGCTGCGGGTCGCGCCAGCGGATCAGCGCCTCGGCGCCGATGACGCGGTCGCTGCCCAGCTCGACCTGCGGCTGGTAGTGCAGCCGGAAGCGACCTTCGGCGAGCGCCTGGCGCATCGCATGGTCCAGCCGCATGCGCGACAGCAGGTCGACTTCCTTGCGCGGCACGTGGAAGCGGAAGCCCGCGCGGCCGCTTTCCTTGACCCAGTGCATGGCGCGCTCGGCGCTGGCCAGCAGCTCGTCGGGCGTGCCGCCGTCGCCGGGGTACAGCGCGATGCCGCAGCTGGCGGTGACGGTGAAGCTCAGCGTGTCGAAGCTGAAGGGTTCGGCCAGCAATTGCTGCACGCGGCGGGCGGCGGCTTCGGCCTCGAACATCTGGGCGCCGTCGACGAGCAGCGCGAACTCGTCGCCGCCGACGCGGGCCAGTGTGTCGTTGGCGCCGACGGCGCCGCGCAGCCGCTCGACGACCTCGCGCAGCACGCGGTCGCCGTAGCTGTTGCCCAGCGTGTCGTTGATCTGCTTGAAGCGGTCCAGGTCCAGGTGCAGCAGCGCGAACGACGGCGGTGCCTCGCCGCTGCTGACGACAGCCATCTGCTGCACGATGCGGTCGGCCAGCGCGCGGCGGTTGGGCGCGCCGGTCAGCGCGTCGGAGCGGCCCAGTTCCTCGATGCGCTGGTGGGCGGCGAGCTTTTCGGACAGGTCGCGGAACGAGAACACGCGGCCGATGGGCTCGCCGCGGCTCATCTGCGGCAGCGACACCTGCTCCAGCACGCGGCCGTCGGCCAGGCGCAGCATGTCGCTGGAGCGCATCAGCGGCGCGTCCAGCAAGGCCTCGATGCGCAGCCGGTACTGCTCGCCGTCGCGCATGACGCGCTGCAGGCTCAGCCACAGGCCGGCGTCGCCGGGCTCGTGCAGCAGGCCACCGGGCAGGCCCCACAGCTTGGCGAAGCGGCGGTTGAAGCTGCGCACGCGGCCGGCGAGGTCGACGACGAGGATGCCGTCGGCGGTGGATTCGAGCGTCGCGCGCAGCTCGGCCAGCAGCGTCTCGCGCTCGGCCTCGGCGCGGCGGCGGCGCGTCTGGTCGTGCAGCAACACCAGCCAGTAGCGATCGCCCTCGGGCGTGTGGATGGGGCTGATGGCGCGGCTGACCCAGCGCGGCTGGCCGTCGCTGTGCGTCAGCACGGTGTCGGAGCGGATGCGGGCGAAGGGGTCACGCGCGGCGCCCTGCCAGAAGGCCTCGTCTTCCAGCGAGCCGCACAGCAGCGCCGGGGCCTGGCCCAGTGCGCGCTCGGGCTTGAGGCCCAGCAGGCGCAGCGCAGCGCGGTTGATGGCGCAGACGGTCAGGCTGGCACCGTCGACGAGCCAGGCGGGTTCGGGCAGACCTTCGAGCAGCGCGCCGATCAGGGACGGCGCCTCGGGGACGCGAGGCAAGGCCGGGTTCGCCTCGCGGCTGGCGTTCACGCGGTCAGCTCCCCGGGACCGGTGCTGACGGCGTCGAAGAAGTAGGCGATGCGGGCACGCGGGCTGAGGTAGTCCAGCGCGGCACGGGGCAGGAACTGCGGCTTCAGGCTGCGGCGGATGCCGAGGTCGGGCATCTCTTCCAGGTTCAGGATGAGCGCGTCTTCCTTGGGCACCTTGGGGTCGTGAACCATGACGCGGGGCTTGAGCGGCCGCGCCGAGTTGACGGACACGACCAGCGCATAGCGGTCGTCGGTGAGCTGCACGGTGGAGCCGGGCGGGTAGACGCCCATCATGCGGATGAAGGCGTTCAGCATGGTCGCGTCGAAGCGGTTGCGGCCCTGGGCGAACATCAGCGACAGCGCCTCGTGCGGCGTCATCGCCTTGGAGGTCAGCAGCGGGTTGCACAGGCCGTCGAAGCGGTTGACCAGCGCGACGATGCGCGCGCCGGTGCTCATGCGGTCCATGTTGATGCGCTGCGGGAAGCCGCTGCCGTCGGCATGCTCGTGGTGCTGCGCAATGATGAGCAGCGGCGCGGGCGGCAGGCCCATGGCCTGCGCGATGGCCACGCCCTTGGCGACGTGCTGCTGGTAGGCCTGGGTCTCGGCGGCGGTGAAGCTCTCGTCGCGGTGGCGCAGGCGCGCGGCGACCTCGAGCTTGCCGACGTCGTGCAGCAGCGAGCCGACGCCCAGGTCCATCATCTCGTCGCGGCCCAGGCCGAAGGCGCGGCCCAGCAGCAGCGCGATGATGCAGACGTTCAGCGCGTGGGCGGTGGAACGGTCGCCGGCAGCCTCGTTGAGCAGGCGCATGTTGAGGTCGCCCTCGACCAGCATCTTGTCGAGCAGCGCGGCGGTCAGCGTCTCGGCCTCGGTGCGGGCCTGGTGGGGGTCGCTCTGGACGTGCTCCATGACGCTGCGAAAGCCGTCGGCGGCTTCGCCGTACTGCTCTTCGCACAGGCGCAGGGCCTCGCGCTGGGCCGCCAGCGCGCGGCGGTGCGCCTCGCGGGCCAGTTCCTCGGGCGTGGGCGCGCTGGGTTCGGCGGTGGCAGCGTGCGCCTCCACCGCGGCGACGGGGGGCAGATCGGCCTGGGCCTGCAGGGTCAGATCGCTCTTGGCAGGGCTCCAGCGCACCTGCGTCAGGCCGAGCCGGCGCAGGATCAGCAGTTGATCGGCCGAGGCGATCTTGAAGCTCGACAGCGGAAACGGATGCGACATCCAGCCCAGGTCCAGGTGGATGAACATCCCCACGGTCAATTGGCTGACATCGATCAGCGGATCGTTTGATCTATCCTGCATTCACTCAACACCCGCGCCCGGGCACCCCTCGACTCGACCCGGGCGACGACACCGCTGCCGAAGAACCCGAGCCGGCCTCCTGTTCTATACGTCAAATCGGCCAGTTGCGTCCGGGACCATGCGGGAAAATTCCCTGGTGCGGCGCAAGGCGGAGCTTAGCGCCTGAACGTGACCGAAATTCCGTGCCTTTGTCGGGGCAAACGCGGAGGAATGCATGTCCGCACGCGCTGCGGACGCCGCGCGGGAACTCAGCGGCGCGCGCGGTGCTTGGCGATGAAGTCGCGGTACCAGTGCGCGCTGTCCTTGGGCAGGCGCTCCAGCGTCTCGTAGTCGACGTGGATGAGGCCGAAGCGCTTGGCGTAGCCGGAGTTCCACTCGAAGTTGTCGAGCAGGCTCCAGTAGAAGTAGCCCCGCACGTCGGCGCCCAGGTTCATGGCCATGGACAGCGCCTGCAGGTGCGCCGACAGGTAGGCGATGCGTTCCTTGTCCGGCACGCGGCCGTCGACGACACGGTCGGCATTGGCCATGCCGTTCTCGGTGATGAACATGGGCGGCGGGTTGTACTCGCGCGCCAGACGCACGAGGTGCTGCGCGAAGACCTCGGGCACGATCTCCCAGCCCATGTCGGTGAAGCCCAGCTTGCCGGGGCCCTTGACGGTCTTGCCGTCGGCGCCGAACAGGCTGCGCGTGTAGAAGTTGATGCCGAGGAAGTCCAGCGGCTGGCGGATGCGCTCCAGGTCGCCGGGCTGGACCTGAGGCGCGTCGGCGCCGACGAAGTCGATCGCATCCTGCGGGTAGGCGCCGCGGAAGATCGGGTCCATGTACCAGCGCACGTTGAGGCCGTCGTCGATGCGGGCGGCGCGGCGGTCGGCCTCGGTGGGCGTGGCGGGGAAGGACGGCGTGTGGTTGAGGACGATACCGAGCTTGGTCTTCGTTTCGGCGCGCATCGCGGCGATGGCGTCGCCGTGCGACAGCATCAGGTGGTGCGCCACCTGCAGGCTCTCGGCGCGGCTGGTGTGGCCGGGCGCGAACTGGGCGGTCTCGTAGCCCAGCGTGGCGGTGCACCAGGGCTCGTTGTGGGTGGCGATGCTGGCCAGGCGGTCGCCGAAGCGGCGCGCGACCTCGGCGCCGTAGTCGGCGAAGCGGGCCACGACCTCGCGCGACAGCCAGCCGCCCTGGCCGTTCTCGTCCAGCGCCTGCGGCAGGTCCCAGTGGTAGAGCGTGGCGTGCGGCTGCAGGCCGGCCTGCAGCAGCTCGTCGATGAGGCGGTCGTAGAACGCGAAGCCGGCCTCGTTCCAGGCGCCCTGCCCCAGCGGCTGCACGCGCGGCCACGAAAGGCTGAAGCGGTAGCAGTCCAGGCCCAGGCGCTTCATCAGCGCCACGTCGTCCTTGTAGCGGTGGTAGTGGTCGCAGGCGACGTCGATGTTGGAGCCGTCGTTGATGCGGCCCGGCTGGCGGCAGAAGTGATCCCAGATGGACGGCCCCTTGCCGTCCTCGGCCCCGGCGCCCTCGATCTGCGCGGCGCTGGTGGCCACGCCCCACAGGAAGTCGGGCGGGAAGGACTGCGCCAGCGCGGCGAGGTCGAGGCGGATGGGGTCGAGAGGATTCATGGTGTGCGGGAGCCGGTCATGGCCGGCGCGGGAAGTGACGATGCGGATCGGGGTGGGCCGCAGTCCACCCCGATCCGGGAAAGCGGCACCCACCGTGGTGCCGCCGCGCCGCTTTCTGGCGCGGCGAATTCATCATCCCCGATCATTGACAACGCTGTCAATATGAAATGACAGCGGTGTCTTCTCGCTTGCGAACGCCGCTCAGGACGCGCCTGCCGCGGCACCGCCGTGGGGCAGCGCCGCCCAACGGCGGGCGCCACGCCCTGCCGCACAGGCTTCTAGATCTCGACCTTGGAGCCCAGCTCGACGATGCGGTTGGTGGGCAGGTGCAGGAAGTCCGCCGCCGCGGCCGCGTTGCGGTGCATGCTGGCGAACAGCTTCTCGCGCCACAGCGCCATGCCCGAGCCGATGGTGGGGATGACGATGTCGCGGCTGAGGAAGTAGCTGGTCTCCATGTCTTCCAGCTGCACGCCCTGCTTCTTCAGCAGCTGCAGCGCCTCGGGCACGTCGGGCTCGTTCTTGAAGCCGAAGTGCAGCGCCACCTGCCAGCACTGGTTGCCCAGCGACTCGACCTCGATGCGCTTCTCGAAGCCTATCCAAGGCACCTCGTGGTGCTTCACCGTCACGAAGATGTTCTGCTCGTGCAGCACCTTGTTGTGCTTGAGGTTGTGCAGCAGCGCGTTGGGCGTGCTGCCCTTCTCGGCCGACAGGAACACCGCCGTGCCGGACACCCTCGTAGGCGGGTTGATGAACACGGCCTCCAGGAAGGCGGTCAGCTCGATGGCGTCCTCGCGCAGCTTGTCAGACAGCTGCTTGCGGCCCTGCTTCCACGTCAGCATCAGCGTGAACACGCAGATGCCGATCAGCAGCGGGAACCAGCCACCGTGCAGCAGCTTGAGCAGGTTGGACGCGAGGAAGGTCACGTCGATGACGAAGAAGACGCCTGTGGCCGCGACGCACAGCGCCAGCGGGTAACGCCAGCCGAAGCGGATGACGAAGAAGGTCATCACGGTCGTGATCGTCATGTCGATGGTGACGGCCACGCCGTAGGCACCGGCCAGCTTGCTGGACGAGCCGAAGAACACCACCGCCACCACCACCAGCGCGAACAGGCTCCAGTTGATGAAGGGCACGTAGATCTGGCCGGTGTCGCGCACGCTGGTGTGCAGGATGCGCAGCCGCGGCATGATGCCCAGCTGGATGGCCTGCTTGGTCACCGAGAAGGCGGCCGTGATCAGCGCCTGCGACGCGACGATGGCCGCCAGCGTGGCGAGCAGGAACAGCGGGATCTCGGCCCACGACGGCGCCAGCAGGAAGAACGGGTTCTTGATGCCCGCCGGGTCGTCCAGCAGCATGGCGCCTTGGCCGAAGTAGTTGATGACCAGCGACGGCATGACCACGCCGTACCAGGCGATGCGGATGGGCTTCTTGCCGAAGTGGCCCAGGTCGGCATACAGCGCCTCGCCGCCGGTCACGACCAGCACCACCGCGCCCAGCGCGACGAAGGCCACCCAGCGGTACTCCAGGCAGAAGTTCAGCGCGTAGACCGGGTTGATGGCCGCCAGCACGCGCGGGTTGTCGACGATGTGCGGCAGCCCCAGCAGCGTGAGGCTGGCGAACCAGGCCAGCATGACCGGCCCGAACGCCTTGCCGATGCCGCCGGTACCGAAGCGCTGCACCGAGAACAACCCCATCATGACGATGAGCGTGATGGGCAGGATGGCGTCGTGCAGCTGCGGCTCGTAGACGTCGATGCCCTCGACGGCGCCCAGCACCGTCATGGCCGGCGTGATGACGGCGTCGCCGAAGAAGATGGCCGTGCCGAACAGCCCCACCAGCATCAGCCCGCGGCGCAGCGGCGGCTTGTCGTTCACGGCGTTGGTGGCCAGCGCCAGCATCGCGATGAGGCCGCCCTCGCCGTTGTTGTCGGCGCGCAGGATGAGCAGCACGTACTTGACCGAGACAATGGTGGTCATCGTCCAGAACAGCAGCGAGAGCACGCCGAGGATGTTGTCCGGCGTCGTGGCGACGTGGCCGCCGTGGAAGACTTCCTTGAGCGCGTAGAGCGGGCTGGTGCCGATGTCGCCATAGACCACGCCGAGGGCGCCAAGGGTCAGGCCCGCCATCGCCGAGGGGCTGCGGGCCGCGTGGGAAGAACTCACTGCGCAGGGGCCACCGGCGTCAGCGGTGGCTTCGTTGTTCGAAAGTGGGGATTCTGCGCCCGGTTTCGGGATTTTGTGCAGCGCAGCAAACCCGCAACTTCGAGGCTTGACGCCCCGCAGGCCTCGGCGTATTGCCGGCGTAGAGCCGGATAACCCTAGGCCGCCTCTTCCGTCTCGGCCTGCGGGTCGGTCGCTTCCAGCTCGTAACTGGCGGCCAGCATCGCCAGCCGGCCGATGACGCCGTACATGTAGAACCGGTTGGGCGCGCTGGCACCGGGCTTCTCGCCCGGGCGCGGCAGGTGCGGCGAGTCGGCAAAGGCCAGCGGCACGTAGCTGGCGCCGGGGGCGTTGAGGTTCTCGTCGATGCCGCGGCTGGCGTGCACGCGGTAGTAGCCGCCCACGACGTAGCGGTCCATCGTGTAGACCACCGGCTCGGCCACGGCCTCGTGCACGCGCTCGTGGGTGGGCACGCCTTCCTGCACCAGCACCTCGGTGCCCAGGTCGTCGGGCAGGCGCTGCGCCAGCGCCTCGATGTCCTTGGCGTCCCGCACGGTCAGCACGGCGCGGCCGTAGCTGCCCACGTCGCTCTTGATGACGACGAAAGGCTTCTCGTTGATGCCGTATTCCTTGTACTTGCGGCGCACCTTGGTGAGCTGCGCATCGGCGGCCGTCTGCAGCGCCTCCAGGCCCTTCTTGCCGTGCATGTCGACGCTCTGGGACATGGGCGTGATCAGCCACGGGTCCATGCCCAGCAGCTTGCCGAAGCGCTTGGCCACTTCCTCGTAGGCGCGGAAATGCTGGCTCTTGCGGCGCACGCTCCAGCCGGCGTGCAGCGGCGGCAGCAGGTATTGCTCGTGCAGGCCCATCAGCTGCGGCGGCGTGCCGGCGGCGAGGTCGTTGTTGAGCAGGATCGTGCAGGGGTCGAAGCCCTTGATCGTCAGGCGGCCGCGCTTGCGCACCAGCGGCTCGATGACGATGCCGGCGCCGTTGGCCGTCTTCAGCTCGGTGGGCCCGGTGATGGCGGTGTCCAGCGTGCCGAAGCGCACGTTCAGGCCGGCCTGCGTGAAGATGCGCGCCAGCGTGGCCAGGTTCTCCAGGTAGAAGCTGCAGCGCGCGCCGGTCTCGGGGATGACGAGCAGGTTGCGCGCCTCGGGGCAGATCTTCTCGATGGCCGCCATGGCCGCCTGCACGGCCTGCGGCAGCATCTGGTCGGTCAGCAGGTTGAAGCCGCCGGGGAACAGGTTGGTGTCCACCGGCGCGAGCTTGAAGCCGGCGTTGCGCAGGTCCACCGACGCGTAGAAGGTGGGCGTGTGCTCCATCCACTCCAGGCGGAACCAGCGCTCGGTGGCCGGCATGGATTCCAGGACGCGCGCCTCCAGTTCGTTGATGGGGCCGTTCAGTGCGGTGATCAGATGGGGAACCATGGCCGGATGATCTCAAACTCGACAGAGGCGGGCCACATGGGGGCGCCCGGCGGGATCACAAGACGCCGTCGGCGCAGCAGGTGCGGCCGCGGCCAGCATGCTTGGCGCGGTAGAGCTGGTCGTCGGCGCGCTGGATGGCCGCAGCCAGCGATTCGCCCGGCTGCAGCCGCACCGCGCCGGCGCTGAAGTCCACCGCGAAACCCAGGCTGGCCTCGCAGCGACGCCGCATCGCCTGGTGCAGCCGGGCATCCAGCCGGCCGAAGGCCTCGGGGTCGCACTGGCGCAGCAGCAGGCAGAACTCCTCGCCACCGTAGCGGCCCACGAGGTCGCTGGCGCGCAGCTCGCCGCGCAGCACCTCGCCGGCGAGCTTGAGCACCTCGTCGCCCACCGGGTGGCCGCGCTCGTCGTTGATGCGCTTGAAGTGATCCAGGTCCAGCATCAGCAGCACGGCGGCATCGCCGGCCGCGCTGCCCACGGCGCCGAGGGCGCGGCCGGCGCGCTGCATCCACTCGCGGCGGTTGAACAGGCCGGTCAGCGTGTCCAGCGAGGCCAGCCGCACCAGCGCCTGCTCCGCCGCGTCACGGTGCGCCAGCAGGAAGCCCATGGTGCCCAGCACCAGGCTGGCGTTGAGCAGCATCAGGTGCGCGATGTTCAGCGGGTGCGGCACCAGGAAGCGCGGGTAGATCTCCGGCCAGCCCAGCACCAGCACGCCGCGCGCCACCGTCAGCAGCGAATTGCCCAGCGCCGCGACGCCGCACAGCCAGCGCCAGCGCGCGCGGCCCACGCCGGTCAGCAGCAGCCAGCTGGCCCAGCCGATCTGCAGGCCGATGGTGAGGTTGGTGACCCCGGTGGTCTGCTTCAGGTTGGGAAACAGGAAGACGTGCGCCGCGCCGAGCAGCAGCGGCGGCAGCCACAGCCCGCGGCGGGACACCGCCACGCCGAGAAAGCGCGCCGACGTCAGCACCATCGCGGATGCCGAGGCGCTCAAGGCCATCACGCCCAGCGTCGCCGTCACCAGCGGCACCAGCTGCGTCGCGGCGATCAGCAGGCCGAACCCCAGCGCCTGGCCCGCCAGCATCAGCTGCCAGGCCTGCAAGCCGCCGCGTGCGCGCACGCCGACGCAGACCGCCAGCGCCAGCAGCATCAGCAGTGCATTGACCAGCACCGCCGCGAGCAGGGTGATCACGTCCATGGCGGGGCAGCATAACGGCGCCCTCGGGAGGCAAAAACGAAAAAGCCGCCCCGGAGGGCGGCTCGGCGTGAAGTAGGTCTGAGGGCGCTGACTCTTGCGGGCCGAGCGCCGGGCCGCCCCAAGCCGGCCCGCCTTGGGCGATGTGCTTGCGGCTCAATGCCGCAAGCATCGCCGTCCCCTCGGGGGACCGACCGGACCGCGCGCGTTCAGCGCCGCGGGCCGGGCGAGGGGTCACTTGTGATAAGCCGTCTCGCCGTGCGACGAGATGTCCAGGCCTTCGCGCTCTTCCTCTTCCGTCACGCGCAGGCCGATGGTCAGGTCCACCAGCTTGTAGGCGATGAAGGAGACGACGCCCGACCAGACGATGGTCAGCAGCACGGCCTTGGTCTGCGTCCAGACCTGGCCGGCGATCGTGTAGGCGTCCGGCGCGATCATCGCGGCGGTCACCCAGTCGCCGACGGCGCTCGGGCCGCCCAGGTTGGGGCTGTTGAACACGCCGGTCAGGATGGCACCGACGATGCCGCCCACGCCGTGCACGCCGAACACGTCCAGCGAGTCGTCCGCGCCCATCAGCTTCTTCAGGCCCGACACACCCCACAGGCAGGCGAAGCCGGCGACGATGCCGATGACCAGCGCGCCACCGATGCCGACGTTGCCGGCGGCAGGCGTGATGGCCACGAGGCCGGCGACGGCGCCCGACGCGGCCCCCAGCATGGACGCCTTGCCCTTGAGCAGCGCCTCACCCACGCACCAGGCCAGCACGGCAGCGGCCGTGGCGGCGAAGGTGTTGATGAAGGCCAGCGCGGCGAAGCCGTTGGCTTCCAGCGCGGAGCCGGCGTTGAAGCCGAACCAGCCCACCCACAGCAGCGAGGCACCGACCATCGTCAGCGTCAGGCTGTGCGGCGTGAAGGCTTCCTTGCCGTAGCCGACGCGCTTGCCAACCATGTACGCACCCACCAGGCCGGCAACGGCCGCGTTGATGTGCACCACGGTGCCGCCGGCGAAGTCCAGCGCGCCCCACTGCCAGATCAGGCCGGCCTTGGCGTTCGTCGCATCGACGACGTCAGCGGCCGTGTAGGCGTCCGGGCCCGCCCAGAACCACACCATGTGGGCGATCGGCAGGTAGCTGAACGTGAACCACAGCGTCAGGAAGGCCAGCACGGCCGAGAACTTGATGCGCTCGGCGAAGGCACCAATGATCAGGCAGGCGGTGATGCCGGCGAAGGTCGCCTGGAACGCCGCGAACACGATCTCGTACATCGGCACACCCTTGGAGAAGGTGGCGCCCAGCGCGAAGGTGCCGGCGACGTTGTCCCAGATGCCCTTCATGAACAGCCGGTCTGTGCCGCCGATGAACTTGTTGCCCTCGGTGAACGCGAAGCTGTAGCCGTACAGGAACCACAGCACGACGATCAGCGAGAAGCCAACCATCACCTGCATCAGCACGGACAGCATGTTCTTGCTGCGCACCAGGCCGCCGTAGAACAGCGCCAGGCCCGGGATGGTCATCAGGATGACCAGCAGCGTGGACAGCAGCATCCACGACGTGTCGCCCTTGTTGGGCACCGGCGCGGGAGCCGCCGCCGCGGAAGCGGCTTCGGCCGGCGCGGCGGCGGCGGGTGCAGACGCCGCATCGGCGGCAGCAGGCGCGGCGGAGGCCGCCACGGCGGCCGGCGCCGAGGCCGCATCCTGGGCCCAGGCGGCTGGCGCGAGCAGGCCGGCGGCAAGCGCGAGGCCGGCGAGGAGTTTCTTCATTTGAGGTTTCTCCAAACGGTTGTTATGAGCGCGCTTCAGAGCGCGTCGTTGCCGGTTTCGCCGGTGCGGATGCGGACGACCTGGTCCAGCGGCGACACGAAAATCTTGCCGTCGCCGATCTTGCCGGTGCGGGCAGACGACTCGATGGCCTCGATGACGCGCTCGACGACGTCGTCGTTCACGGCTGCCTCGATCTTGACCTTGGGCAGGAAGTCGACGACGTACTCGGCGCCGCGGTACAGCTCCGTGTGGCCCTTCTGGCGGCCGAAGCCCTTGACCTCGGTGACCGTCAGCCCCTGCACGCCGATGGCGCTCAGGGCTTCGCGCACCTCGTCGAGCTTGAACGGCTTGATGACGGCAGTGATCAGTTTCATGTCGCGCTCCAGTGAGTTCTTAGAAGGTCTTCTTCAGGCCGACGACCACCGACGTCTTGCCGAGGAACTTGTCGCCGACAGCGCTGGTGTAGGTCGACTTCTTGGCATCCGTGCCGATGACGGCGGCGCTGACCACGAGGCCGGAGAAGTCCTTGGCCAGCGTCAGCGAGTAGTCGGTGTACGACGCCGCGCTGTTGCGATGGACGGTCTGGTGGCCGACGTGCGGCGCCAGCGTCATGCCGTCGCCCAGGTCGAACGTGGCCGTCACGTCGAAATAGCCCGAGCCCTTGCTGTCGGCGAAGCCGAACAGGTTGGTGGTGCTGTGCGAGTACTTGGCCGTCACCGGGCCGAAGCTCAGCGCGCCGTAGATCTCCAGCGTGTTGGCGCTGGGGTTGAGCTTGTTGCCGGAATAGAGGTACTGCAGCAGACCCACGTCCAGCGTCAGGCCCTTGGAGACTTCGGTCTTGTAGCCACCGTACAGGTCCACCTCGACCTTGGAATCGCCACCGGCGTCCTTGATCCACTTGATCGTCGAGGCCCAGGCGCCGACGTAGAAGCCATTGGGCGCCGCATAGTCCACACCGCCCTGCAGGGCCGGCTTCAGGCGGGTCTGGCTGATGCCGCGGTAGCGGTACTCGCTGACGGCACCCACGTTGAAGGACAACGGGTCCGGCGCCGGCTCATCGGCGAACGCGGGCAGGACGACCGCGGACAGCGCGAGTGCGATCAGCGAAGGGGACAACTTCATGGCGGGGCTCCTGTTTCGAAAAATGAGGGTGACGACAGTCAGACGGTTCATTGCAGCTTCCGTGCCAAGCGCCGCACCTTGGTGGCTCCGCACAAATCTGGGCGAGCCGCACCCGCAACGCCGGCAATTGCACCAAATTGGCGCCAGCCTGGGGCGGTGCGCACATCGCCGGTGCAGACCTGGGAAATACTCCGCGGCAACAGCCCCCGGACCCGCGGCTAGACTGGCTCGCCCACGTCATGCCGGTGCATGGCCAGGCCTCCATCCATGACCTCACGCTATCGATGAGCCTCGCCACGGTCCACAGCCGCGCCCTGGACGGGCTGGCCGCCGCGCCGGTCACCGTGGAGGTGCACCTGGCCAACGGGCTGCCGTCGTTCACGGTCGTGGGCCTGGCGGACACCGAGGTCAAGGAGGCCCGCGAGCGCGTGCGCGCCGCGCTGGCCAACAGCGGACTGGGTTTTCCGGCCAACAAAAGAATCACGGTGAACCTGGCACCGGCCGACCTGCCCAAGGAAGGCGGCCGCTTCGACCTGCCGATGGCGCTGGGCCTGCTGGCCGCCAATGGCCAGCTGGACGCGGCCCGGCTCGCGCGCTTCGAATGCGCCGGCGAGCTGTCGCTGGCCGGCGAACTGCGCCCGGTGCGTGGCGCGCTGGCCATGGCGCTGGCGCTGCGTCAGGCCGGCGGCGAGCGCGAACTGCTGTTGCCCGAGGCCAGCGCCGCCGAAGCCGCGCTCGTCGACGGGCTGGCGGTGCGGCAGGCGCGGCATCTGCTGGACGTCGTCGCCGCGCTGCAGCCCGACGGCGACGCGCTGCCCCGCGCCACCGCCCTGCCCCGCGAGCCCCGCGGCGGCCTGCCCGACCTGGCCGACATCAAGGGCCAGGCCGGCCCGAAGCGCGCGCTCGAAATCGCTGCGGCCGGTGGCCATTCGCTGCTGATGGTGGGCCCGCCGGGCACCGGCAAATCCATGCTGGCGCAGCGGCTGGCGGGCCTGCTGCCGGCGCTGGACGACGACGCCGCGCTGGAATCCGCCGCCGTGCTGAGCCTGGCGGGCCAGTTCGACATTGCCCGCTGGGGCCAGCGGCCCGTGCGGGCGCCGCATCACTCGGCGTCCAGCGTGGCGCTGGTGGGCGGGTGGCGACAGCAAAACTAGCCAAGAAATTCATCAACATTTTCTAGAATTCAGAATTATTCTGGAATTCTCTGCGGCCTCACTTCAGGCGGAATCGCAGAGCCAAAGGTGCCGAAGAACAATGCCTGAAGCCCCGCCAGACTGAGCAGCGCGCGGTGACGATTCCGCGCGACCAACTCCGCGGAACCAGCCTATCCCGCGGTCTTGGCTAGGTAGCTTTACCGGCCGGACCATCGAGCAAACCGCATGTCGTCATGGCGGAAGCTGTGATACGTTCACAAACGATTACACATAAGGGAGAGTGGGGGTAATGGCGACTTCGTTCAGCGATCCACGGTGGCTGCAAGACCTCCGGCGCTTCCTGCCGCTGAAGAGCCAGTTCGTCCTAACAGGCAATGTCCGCGACCTCCAAGCCAGCGAACTGGCGGGCGGGGTCACGCCCCTTCGCTTCGACCAGGCTTTGGCCAACGCGCTTTTCGCGCACGGCTATGGTCAGGTCGTTCTCTTTGACCTCGTCCGGGGTTTCCAAGAACTCGCTCCGACCCTTCCCTCCGCTGAGCCGAGGGACGTTGGCGGAACGCTGACGGTGCCAGCGACCACGAACCTTCCCGCCGGCCCGGATGCGTTGTCAGGCTTCCTCAGTCAGGTTGCCCGCCACAACCAAGCGCCAGTAGTGTTGACGCTCGCGACCGACTGACCCGGCTGCTCGTTCAATACTGACCCACCCCTGAAGGCTACCCGAGGGAGCCTGAGTCTGTGGATATCTCTGAGTTCTTGGGGTCTCCTTTCTTGCGTTGAGTGGGTCGGGCACGTGCCGCCGCGACAGTCGTGCTGCTGTGCTTGAAGCGCCAGGACTCGTTGCCGGTCTCGACGATGTGGCAGTGGTGCGTAAGCCGATCCAGCAAGGCCGTGGTCATCTTGGCGTCGCCGAAGACGCTGGCCCATTCACCGAAGCTCAGGTTGGTCGTGATGACCACGCTGGTGTGCTCGTAGAGCTTGCTCAGCAGATGGAACAACAGCGCCCCGCCGGCCTGGCTGAACGGCAGGTAGCCCAGCTCGTCCAGGATGAGCAGGTCCACATACATCAGCCGGTGCGCGATCTGCCCGGCCTTGCCGGCCGCCTTCTCCGCTTCCAGCGCGTTGACCAGCTCGACGGTCGACTGGAAGCGCACCCGTTTGCCATGCCGCTGGATTGCTTCAATGCCGAGCGCCGTGGCCAGGTGCGTCTTGCCGGTGCCCGGTCCGCCGATCAGCACCACGTTGTGCGCGACCTCGGTGAACTGGGTCGTGTGCAGCTTGCGCACCAGCGCTTCATCGACCGCGCTGGCCTCGAACTCGAAGCTCGCCAGGTCGCGGTGCGCCGGGAAGCGCGCTGCGGTCATCTGGTACGCGATGGAGCGCACGTTGCGCTCGGCCCCTTCGGCGTTCAGGAGCTGTTCGATCAGCTGCTCGGGCTCCAGCGCCGCGTGGCGGCAATGCGCCACGAGCTC
>NZ_JBXAGX010000013.1:0-131046 GCF_058794515.1 Roseateles sp. GW823-FHT07B05 | reverse complement strand
TTCACTGCGCAAATCGTCCCCGCGATCAGCCTGCGGAAGCCGTCCCCGAAATCAAAGGCTTATTCAGCGTAGCCCTAGGTCGGCATCAAAGCTCATCGGACAGCACCGATGCCTTCAGGTGATACAGCTTGACCTTGCCCAGGCCAGGCACGCGGTAGCTACGCATCAGCCGGCCGGCTTCATGCATCAGGTGCCCGCGCTTACGTATCAGCTCGGCCACGGCCGTACCGTCCAGCCCCTTACACACGTCACGCTTCCAGGCCTCGGGCAGGATGAGGTAGTCGGTGGATGCGTTGAACTTTTCCGATGACTCAGCCGTCGAGCGGCGCTCCATGTAAGCCTGGGCCTCGTCCATCTTCAACGGCTGGCCATCGGCGTCCACCAGGCGCTTGAAGCCTGCCCGCAGTGCCGTGTTCGGCCTATGGTCATCGTGCGCGCGATGCATCCAGGTGAAGAGCGCGTCCCCGTTCTTCTCGATGAAGGCCCGCACCTGCGCCAGGGCCTGCGCGTCCTCGCCGTTATCGAGGTGGCCACGCGCGGCCAGCCAGTCGGCAAAGCAGCGCCGGGTAGCGTCTGACGCGGCACGCGCGGGCCACCCAGTGATTCCCGCCTCGCTGGCCAGCTCGCCGGCAGCGGCCACCAGTGCGAAGCGGCGGGCCACGCGGCGCACCTGCTCGGCGCCGCCGTTGGGCAGCATCGCGTCTCGCTCCGCTTCCACCATCGTGGACAGGCGCTCCGACAACTCGCCTTGATGCTCGCAGGCCCATTCAAGCCAGGCGCGGCCGGCCACGCCATAACAACGCGCGGCGGCCGTCGTCATTTCCTCCACCAGCGCGCCCGGCCCCGTGCAGCCGTGCAGCTCTTCCACCCCGCCCATGCCCTGGCCTGCGTCTAGCGGAATGTCGACCATGCGAACTTCCTGGCCAGCCATCACGCGCTTGCCGGCCTCGGCCATGTGCGTGGAGAGGCTCACCTCACCCGACGACAGGAACAGCAGGCGCCAGGTGCGTTGCTTGCGGTTGAGGCCGCCCCGGGTGTTGCGGCCCTTTTCCTGCTCATTGGCCAACATGTAGGCGCACTCGCCGGCCTTGCTGGCATCGAGCTGGGCGATCTCGTCCAGGATTAGCAGCCCGTCGCTGTGCTGCACGGCCGTCGCCTCCAGGGCGTTGTCAGTGGTGCGCCAGCGCTTCACGTAGTCCGCCCGGCCCCACACGCTGGCCGCGATCCGCAGGGCTGAAGTCTTGCCCTGGCTAGATCCGCTGCGGAAGTGAAAGCCGCCGCTCTCTACGCCGGCAGGCAGCAGCAGCGCACCAGCGAAAGCGCAGCTCACCGCGAACACGAACCGGCTGTTGCCCTCGCACAGTGCCGCCACCGTCGCGCGCCAAGTGCCAAGGTCACCACGCATGCGGAACGTGTCTTCCATGCCGCCTTCACTCTGGAACACGTAGCGCCGGCCCTCGCTGCCGCCAATGCAGCGGCTGGGCAGCACGTAGGCGCCGCCGTGCCAACCGACCTTGTCGGTGCAGGTGACACGCTCCACGGGATTCCGGGTCTTGATGTACTGGCCGAGGCGGCTGCGAGCTGCGGGGCCGTGCGCGATCTCCAGCCCCATGTCAGCCAGGCGCGCGGCCCACTCGGCGCCCTCGCCGCTAAGCATGGCCACCGGCATGGCCCATTGCTTGGCGTTGCTGTCGGGGTCGCTGAACTCCAACAGATAACCCCAGCCGTTGGCGGCATCGTCGCGAGTGCGGGCCGTGACGTGCAACGGAGCGCACACCCATTGCGGCGGTCGTTCGTTGCCCTCGCCGTCGCGAACGACGAACCAGACTCCGCGCTCGTCCAGGCGGAACGGATCGCGCCCGCCTGGCACGCCGGCAGGCGCGGCCTCTGAGGCGTCTTCCGCGCCCTCGGCAGGCGCCGACACGTCGGCGCCCTCGTTCGCGCCGCCTGAGGCCGTTCTGCGAGCTTGCCGCACCCTCGGCGCCTTGTCCGTTGTCGGCGAATGGGCCGCTGCTTCCACTTGGCGCGCAACCTCGTCCAGCCCTGCGGCCGCCGCCAGGTCGTTGAAGTCGCTGCCGGCGGCAGGTAACCCACTGGGCAGCAACATCGCCGCCGCGCAGCCGAGCGCCTGCAGCTTGCGCACGGCCTTGGCCGCACCCTCCCTGCCAGGGTTCTTGCCGCTGCGCGCCTCGGTCTCGGTGTCGTCGTCACCGCACACCAGGAACCGAGCGCCAGAGAATCGCGCCGGCATTGCCTCCGCCACGGCCGCCAGGTTACCGGCGTCGAAAGCAACCACCACCGGCCGGGCGCAGGCCTCATGCAGGCTCGCGCCTGTCGCGTAGCCCTCGGCCATCAGCACCAGGTCGGTAGCCTCGCCGTCGATGGCGCCCAGCACATGGAACAAGCCGCGCTTGCGCCCACCCGACAGAAAGCGCTTCTCCGTGAGTCCGCGCGCCTGCTCTGCATCGGTCGGCGGCCGTGGCGCGACGCGCTGCAGGTTGTGCAGCGCGCCGGACTCGTCACGCAGCGGCACCAGCAGCGTGCCATCGGGCAGAAAGCGCACGCCGTAAGCGTGCACGCCCTTGCGCTGCAGGTACGGGCTAACGCCCTTGTCTGTGGCGTCGCCCCACAGCTCGGCAGCATCGCGCGCGGCTTGCTCGGCCTTCCGCCGGTACTTCTCCGCCTCGGCCGCCTGCGCCGCCTGGCGCTTGGCCTGCTGCTCGGCGTGCTGCCGTTGCTGTGCCTCCAGAGCCTCAGGGCTCAGCGCCGGGCCGGCATCGTCGGGGAACCGGAAGCCGTGTTCCTTGGCGATGCCAAAGAGCGTGCCCACCTTGACCTTGCCGCCCGCCTTGATGCTGCGCCATGTGTCCCGCGCGTCGGTGGCGCTGTAGGCCTTGGCCTGGCTGCTCCAGCCGTCCCACAGCTCAAAGCCATCGGCCCCCAGTTCGGCCTTTACCGCCATGCCCAGGCGCACCCAGGTTTCGCGGTCAAGGTCGGGCGGGATGCACTGCAGTGCGTCGCGAACAAGCGCAGGCGTAACAACGCGCGGCGAGGCAGTGCGGGCAGATGGCTTGCGAGGCGTCATCGCTGGCGCTCTCCCGTGCGTTCACCTACTGCACTGGCGCCGGCGACTGGGGCACCGCTCGGCCGACCCGGCGTCTTGCGCGCAGGCACGCATTGCGTGCGGAACGCCTGATAGGCGCTGTCCGCCCTGGCTGCACACCAGCGATGCAGAAGCAACCGCTCAGCGCTGGCGCCTTCGGGCGTCTGACGATAGATCTCAGCGCGCAGTTCCTCGGCCTTCTCCTGAACCCTCCTGCGCTGCGCCCAGTACCAGTCATGGGCGGGCACGCAAATATCGACGCGCCAGAAGTCCGCATTGGCCCAAGCGCGGCGATGCCCCTTGGCGTCATCGGGTCGCGCGCGGCAGAGGCTGAACTTGATGCCGGCTCGCTGCCAACTCACAACATCGTGGTCTCGCGGGTATTCCGTGCCAACAGGGATGAGCCCTTCGGCCTCTATCTGCGCACGCGTGCCCTTGAAGCGGAGATAGCCGGAGCCGATGACAATCCGCAGCTCTTGAGTCGGCGCGTTCATTGAAGCACCGCCTTTCCGTCAAGCAGCGCGCGAAGCGCCACCAGGCCGGCCGCTTCCTCCGCCGTCAACATCATGCCGGCGCACGGGCTGGCCGGGAGAAGCCGAGCCAAGCCGGACATGTCCCGCGCGTCCCTCACTGCGCCTTCGCTGTAGTTCAGGCAGTCATCCAACCTCGCGACCAACAGCTCCAGGCTGGCGACCGCCAGCCGCGTCAGATTGCCCCGCGTCGACGGCGGCAGCAGCGGCGGAAGGTCATTGCCGCCCTCATCGGCGCAGCATGAATCAAGGTCGTCTCGCTCAATCAGCGTAACGATCTCGATGGCGCCGGCAGTCACGTCGCGAGCCTCAGCGATCAGCATCAGGCGCGGATCGTTTCGCTGCTCGTCGCGCAGCCACGAGAAAGGCTTGAAAAGCGGTGCGGCGTTCATGCTTGCACCTCCAGGCGGGCCAGCATGAGCAGCGCGACGGGCCAGCTCAGCCGGCCACGCAGCGCAGCGCGCAGCACCAGGAAGCGCGCCATGCGGCGCAGGTAGTGAGGGGGCGCCGAGGGCGCGAGGCGTGCAGCGGTGTGCACAGGTGCGGCCGAGCGGCCGGCTTGCGTTGCGGTCATGGTCACAGGCTCCTGGATGAGCGTCTGGAGACCACCCCCGGGCGTTTTCAAGCGCAGAGGGTGGGCGGGATGTTGAAAACTCGAAACCAGTCGAGCCGTCCGCCTTACGGACGGACGCATCCCGCCCGTTGACCGTTCGGAATAGGGGCGTGACAAAGCCGCACTGTCGGGGCGGCTAGCCGCTGGTTTCGAGGTGTTTTCAAGCACCTGCGCGCAGTGTAGCGAGATGAGGTGAACGGGCAAGCGAAGCTGCATGGCGGCTACCTGGCCGCCTTGCGTGGCAGCAACGCTGCGGCCAGCGCCTTGAACGCCGCCTCGGCGTGGTCAGCCTCCGCCGCCCGCAGTCCTTCGATGACTTCGAGCTGGGCGAACAGCGGTGCAGACTGGTCATCTGGCAGCGCACTCGCGATGGCATCACGGAGCTGGTCAATTCCAGAGTCGACGGCATCGACAGCCTCTGTCCAGAGTCGGTACTCCCTTGCGCCCATCTCGGGCGTACCAGGGCGGCGCGGACTCATTGCAGCGTGCCCAACTCGGCCAGCACGATCTCAGGCGCAGGGGAGCACAGGGCCATCGCCACGGCCCTGGCCAGCGTCGCGCCGGGACTGCCCGCGTCGGAAATGCTGGACGCATGCAGAGCCAGGTCAAGCGCCTTCGCCACGTCGGGCGTTGCGGAATTCAGCAGGCCCGCGACGCGGCAGAGCAAGGGGAAGGCGGCCGATGCATCGTCAAGCAGCAGGACGCCCAACGAAGCCAGGCCATGCGCCTCCGCGCAACGGTCCAGGCGCGGCGCTTCCATCGGCTGGACATGCAGCGAACACACCACGCCTACAGCCAGCCGGCGCAACCATTCCGACGACGACGATCTGGCCAGGCGCATGGCGCCGAGGACTGCTGCTTCAGTCAATGGCCACCGCCCGCCCAGCAGGATGGTGATGCCGGCCAAGCCATCGCGCGCGGCTGAGTCGTCATCGGGGAAGTCAGCCGCCAGCGCAGCCAGGTTGCGAGCGTTCGCAATGCGGTCAGCCGAGGGGCCGGTGAGTGGGCGGGGGTTGAACATGGGCGATCCTTTTGAGCAGTGAAAGACCCCGGGCGACGATGGGACGCCCCTGCGGGGTGGTGTTGAAGTCGCGCGGCCGGCGCGGGGCGCGAGGTGAGTGCGTCAGCTGGAATCGACGCGAGCCGGGAAGGGCAGAACGGCCGCCAAGGAAGCAGAGGCCGCCGTCGACGGTGGGGGTGCTGGCGCGAGCGCGAAGAGGGCATGCTCAGCACGCGCCAGGCCTTGCAGCATGGCCAACTGCTTGGCGAAGGCCCAGTGGCGCAGGTGGCGCAGCAGCAGATCGTTTGCGCCAGGCGCACGCCACACGGTGAGCGCGGGCAACGGGCGCGCCAGTTCCGGCCACAGCGGAGCGAGCGCCGCCAGCGCCGCGTCGACGGCCGCGCGGCTGTAGGACGTTGCTGTCGAACGTCGCACGTCGGCGCAGAAGCCGTGCCACTGCCGAGCTGCAATAGGTGGCCACGCTGGGCCGGCTGAAAGTCCGGCCGGCGCCGCCGCCGGTGCCGCCGCGCTGTTGCGATTCAGCTCAACGCCCACCAGGCGCACCGCCAGCCGGTAGGCCACCAGAACAGCCCAGTCCTGCAGGTCGGAGAGCGCCGCTTCGTGGCCATCGCTGCGCAGCTCGCCATCAGGCGCAGCGCACGCCAGATAGTGCGCCCGCACCTCAGCCATGACCAGGTCGACTCGCTGTTGATCAAAGCCCTGGGTCGGGACCCAGCGGCGTAGCGCACGCTCGAAGGCGAGCCATTGCGGGCGCATGGTTTCGGGCAGGTGGACGGGTTCGGTCATGCTCAACCCACCGTCCGGTTGCGCACGCGCTGCGCGATGGCGCGCACGAGCTCATCGCCCTGCCGGCCCTTGAGCATCCGCTCAAAGCTGCGGCTGTCCAGTGCGTTGATGTTGAAGGTCCCACCACCGCCGCCACCATTGCCGAGGCCGCCCTGCAGGTGCAGGTCGCCGAGCATGCGGATCGTGTCGGCGTGCTTGGACGGCAGCATCATCTCGTTGGAGTGAGCTTGCACGAGCGGGTTCATGCCCTTTGGAATGTCGAAGCCGCCCTCGGCACTGAAGATGTTTTTCGCGAAGGCGATTGCGCCGGCCAGCGCCACGCCAGCGGCCACGGGCGCGAGCACGGGACCGACGTAAGGGATGGCAGCAATCGCGGCATATGCACCGGCCGCAGCCTGATAGGCGCGCATCGCGATCACGCTGAGGCTAACGCTGCCTTCGATGGCCACCTTCTCCGCGCCGGCCGTGGCGCTGGCCGCCACCTCTTGTTGCCCGAACAGCCACGCCATGGCCACCTTGCGCGCGCCACCAGCAATCCAGGCGGCCATGGGCTTGGTGACCAGCTCGGTGACCATGGTGCTGCCGATCTGGCGGGCCACGTCACGGATACCTGCTGAGGTCAACCGGAAGCGGGCAACCATGCTGTCCAGCCCCTGCTGAATGGCCTGCTGGCTGGCGCCGAAGATGCTGTCCAGCGGGCCGCCCTGCTGTACTTTCCGCTGCTCCTTGCTGTTGTCCTCGCTGAGACCCCGGTAGCGGCGCTTGATCGCAGCGATCTCGGATTGCAGTGCCTCAACTCGGACGGGATCATTGATCCCGCCCTTCTCTGCATCCAACTCAGCCAGCTTGGCCGCCAGCTCGATCTCGCGCCGTTGCTCGATGGTGCGTGCGCGGATCTCCAGCAGTTGCTGTTGGTTGATGAGCCCGAGTGCGCGCTGAAGCTCGGCGGCACGCTCTTCGTCGGCAATGGTCTCTAGGCGCTCCTGCGTCCCGATGCCGCGACGGATGTTGTCGATCTCCCGGAGTTTGGCTTCATGGTCGCGCTTCATCTGAAGCTGGCCGCGCAGGGCCTGCTGATACTCGCGGCTGTCCAGGCCGTACATCCGGCCGACGGTCTCCACGTAGGAGGCCATCAGGCTTGACTGCTCGGCGAAGTCGTTGCGGGCCGCTTCAATGGCCACCTGCTTTTCAGCAAGCATCGCGGCGGCGGCCTGGCGCCGGATGGCCGTGTTAGCGGCGTGAACCTTCGATTCGACAGCCAGTCGCTCCTTCGCCGACAGGTCAGCCCGCTCAAGGATGCCGCTCCAGTAACGGGACTCATCACTGAGGCTCATCTCGATGAAGGCGCCCTGCTCCGCCTTCATCGCGGCGAACACCTCCTTCTGCTTGGCGAGCGCGTTGCTCCATTCGGGCACGCGGTTCTGATCACCACCGCCGCCCGTGAAGGTCTTGCCGCCTGGCGGTTTGTTGTCGATGGGAGTCTGTCCCGAGAAAAGCTGAATGATCTTCTCCCGCGCCTTGACGCTGGAGTCGGCAATGTCATTCCATGCGGCGCTCCACCGCTGGCCGATGCGGTCGGGCCAGGTCATCATGATTTCGGTCGCGCCCTTGAAGTCGCCCTGCACGATGCGATACAGCGCCGTGCCGAGGGACAGCAGCGGCTCAGAGATCGTGAAGACGAAGCTGTCGAGCACCTGCCAAACAGCATTGACGCCGTTCTGCAGCGCCCAGAAGGTGGCCACCAGGCCGCCCACGGCGCCCTTAATGACCGTGACGGCCGCCGGGCCGATGCTGACGAACCACTCGCCGAGCTGGGTGAGCATCGGCAGCACGGCGTCACCGATGGCCTTCTTCACCGCCAGCAGCACGTCGCCAACGTCGTTGAGCACGGCGCGATAACGCTTGGTCGCTTCGACGTTCTCCACGCCGACAACTAGACCAAGCTCGGCCTGCTTGTTCTTGGCCTCTTCCACGGCCGCCGCGTTGAGCTTCAGCAGCTTGGAGACGTCGTCAGCACCCTTGCCAAACGCCGTCTGCAGGGCCAACGTCCGGTCGGTGCCTTCACGGTAGCCGTTCACCACCGTGATGGTGTCCAGCATCAGATCCTTCATGTTGCGGAGGTTGCCGCTGGCGTCACGGGTCTTGATGCCCATGCCGGTCAGCGCTGCCTCGTTGGTGCGCAGCTGCTTGGCCAGCTTGTCAGCCGCGCCGATCATGGCGTCTGCATCGGCGTACACATCGCCGAGCGCGACATTGAGCGCCGCCGCCTCGGTCGTGTTGATGCCGAGGGCGCGGGAAAGGGCCATGGCTTCCTTCGTGAAATCGACCGTCGCGGAGACGGCCTCTTTCAGCACGGCGCCGCCGGCCAGCACAGCGGCAAGCGCGATGAAGCGGCTCTGAACCGCTTCGATGATGCCGCCCACGCTGCCCAGATGCCCCTTGACTTGGCCCTGCATGCCGGACACGCCAGAGGCGATGCCGGCGAACGAAGTCTTCACGCCATCGGCCGCAGCCCGGACGCGGCCGGCAAAGGAATCCACCTCGGCTTTCGCCTGCGAGGCATTGGCCAGAATCTCGATTCGTGCTTGTTGGTCAGCCATCGCGTTGCCTTAGTGGACGGTGCCGCCAGCGGCGGCGAAGTTGGCAACGAAGTCCCGCAGAGCGGCGTCTTCGTTCTCCGGAGTCAGAGGCTCCGGCTCGGTCTGAGGCTCAATGCCAAGGTAGGCCTGCACCATTTGCTGAAGAGGCGGAGAGCGCCGCCACTGCCGCTGCAGGGCGGCGTAGCGATGCAAATCCATGTGGGTCTCGACGTACTCCCAAGACCAGCCAAGCCGGCACACCAGCTCGGCGGTCGCGTCTACCCAAGGGAAGCTCCAGATGGGCTCTCCGCCTTCAGCTCCCCCGGCCGGGCCTGCGGCACGCTCATGGTGAGCAGCTGCTGAAACAGCTCGGGTGCGTTGTCCCAGTCCAGCGAGTCCGCGAGCAGCTCGCGGGCGAGGTCGGGATAGTTGCGCTGGAAGCCGATCAGCAGCACGTCGACGAAGGCGTTCTGCAGTTCGACGGGATCATTGATCTCCTGCTCGACGATGCGCCGCAGCAGCTCTTTGGAGCGCTCGAAGCCGCCAAAGCTCAGGCGCGGCAGCACGTAGACGGCGCCGGAGAGCGACACGTCGATGCCCTTGAATGGGGGCGGGTTGCTCATGATGGGATGCTCAAGGTTGAGCGCCTGGCGGCGCGGGGCGTGGAAGGGCGTCAGGACGCCGAGGGCTGGGGGGCCTGGGGCGTGGTCGCGTCTGCAATGCGGTCTTGGACCCACTGCAGCACGGCCGATTCCGGCCAGGCCACACAGCGCGGCGTCACCTGCACGCAGCGCGGGAACTCGGCGCGCTTCATGAGCAGGTAGAGCGTGGACTTTTTGAGGCCCGTTGCTGCCTCCACGTCGGGCAATCTCAGCAGGCGATCACGCCTTACCTGCGGGCGGCTTTCGGCAACTACGTGCATGGCGATTCACTCGCTTCCATCAAGGTCCCGAGGGACGATGACGGAACCATAGTTACGCCGCTGCCTGTCCAGCTAGCCAGACAGTGGACAGGCAGCGTACAGCGCCGCCCCTCGACTGCGTTTAGGCGGCGCGCCGCACGATGCCACCGCCTTGGTGCCGAATGGATTTACGCGCTTTGCTGAGCTGCTGCTTGATGTTGCTCGCTGAGCACGACAGCGCCGCGCCCAGCTCCTCCTGCAGGCTCTCACTGCTGCGGCCGGGGTCAGTCTTCTTCCCGGCGCTGAAGCACGCCAGCAATGCGCCCTGTTGCTCAGCTGTCCAGGCATCCCCAGGGCGGCGGCGCTCTAACGCCGCCGGCAGCTTGGAAGCCGCCAGCGGCGCGCCCCGCACGGCATCGGTCGACGTGGCCAGCACTTCGTCAAGCAGCAGCCCCATACGGCAATAGCCACGCGCCCCTTTTGCCGCAATCTCCAGAAGCACCGGCTCAGAAGCCATGCGGCCGAGCGTCTGCACGATTCCCGACCGGCCGACGATGGCGGGTCTTGCAGGCTCGATCACTGCTGCAGGGCGAGCGCCTCGCTGCGAGCGGTCACCCGGCGCGCGGTCTAGCCAGTCTTCCGCCACATCAGCTAACCACTCTGACCTGGGGGGCACCAGTGCAGCCGGTAGCCACACACACTGCTCGGCGTCGACGGCCTGTCCCATGCCGTCTAGCTCCACGACGACCAACCGGCCGGCCTCCACCATCGGAGCGAGATGCAAACATGCCGAGCCGGGAGGCCAGTGGTTCAGCTCCGCAAGCATGCGAACTGCAGCCGCCAGCGAGACGGCCTCCCGGCCCTTGTCGCCGGGGTGCACTGGCGCCAAGAAGTGCCGGCGCTGATTCGCCACCGCGTCTGCATCGTGTCCCATCTACCCCCCGTTGCACCCCGAACGTGATGCCACGCCGCCAGCGGGGTACCGGCATGCCCTTGGGGATCAATCAAAGGTGGCGTGACGCTCGCATTGTCGTCAGCGGCGGACCGGCCGCAAGCCGGCGCGCGCTGCAGCAACGACCGCTGTCGAGTAGAACGACACGCAGGCTGGGCGGACGCCGGGGAACCTTTTTCGCGGCGATTTTCCTAGGGCGCGCGCTGCCGTCCAGCACCAGGGGCGGACGCGCTTTGAGCAAGCGGCAGCGTTCAGTTTCTATGAACCCTACCCGGCCCCTCGCTCCGGGCGCCGCTTGCCGCGTCGACGGGGTGAACTGAACCGACTTAACTCGCCTGCGGTTCAGTAACTCCACTAGGCCATAACCGCAGGATGCGCGAGGCCCGAATTACCCGCAGGTGCCACCCCCCCGGGGAGGACCCATGAAGTTCAAGGGGGTCCGGCGGTCGACGACCGGACCGAGGCGTCCGGCGGCCGGCCAAGCGGGCAACCGGCTAGAGCTGGGGCTGAGTGAACCGAAGTGAACCTAAGCAATAGCTTTAGTTAACTGTCCCCGTGTCCCCGTTCTGTCCCCGCCTCTGTCCCCGCCTGCCCTTGGCGCCTAGCCGCTGCCCGGCAACCCGCATGGCTATTGGGATCTCGGCCGATTTCAAGGCTCGCCAGCCGCCCTTGTCCCCGCGTCCCCGCCGCCAGCGCGCGCCCGCAGCCCATCGCACGGGGCCAAAGCCCGGCGGCCTTCTCCTTCTGGCGCTCGAATCTGTCCAGATCAGCGCGAATAGATTCCCGCCCGCGCCCCGCCGCGCGCGCAGCAAAAAGGGGCCGGCTGGCCCCTTGTCGTGTTGCTTGCTGCCGTCGTCAGGCAGCGCGGCCAGGCATCGGCACAACCTCGGCGCCTTGCCTCAAACGGTCCAGGTAGTCCGCCCACGCCTGCATCATCACGATGCGCTGATCCACGTACTGGGTGCGGTTGTAGGCCCGGCCCAGGGCATCCGCCACCGCGTGGGCCAACTGCGCTTCGATGACCTCGGGCGCCACGTTCAGGCGCTCGGCGAGCATCGTCCGCGCCATCGCCCGGAAGCCGTGCGCGGTCATCTGGTCATTGCCATAGCCCAAGCGGCGCAGGGCTGATCGCACTGTGTTCTCGCTCATGCAGCGCTGGCCAGACGTGAGCGCAGGAAAGACGTAGCGCCCCTCACCCGTCAGCGCCTGCAGCCCCTGAAGCAGCGCGACCGCCTGGCGGGCCAAGGGCACCAGGTGAGGCGGGCCGTCCGCCTTGTCAGCCTTCGTGCGCTTCATCACCTCGCCCGGCACGGTGAGCGTTGCCGCTTCCAGATCGACCCACGCCCATTGCATGTGCCGCAGCTCACCAGGGCGCAGCAGCAGCAGCGGTGACAGCAGCAGCGCGGCGCGCGTCACCGCGTGGCCGGAGTAGTCGGCCGCGACGCGCAGCAGCTTTGCCACCTCGGCCGGTTCGGTCAGGGCGGCATGGTGGCGGGCCTGCACCGGCCGCAGAGCGTCCCGCAGATCGGCGGCCGGGTTGCGAGCGCAGGCGCCTATGGCAATGCCATAGCGGAAGACCTGGCCGCAAGCGTCCTTCACGCGGTGCGCGGTTTCGATGGCGCCACGCGCTTCAATGCGGCGCAGCGCGGCCAGCAGCTCGGGCGCGTCGACCTCGGCCAGCGGGCGCCGGCCGATCCACGGGAAGGCGTCTTGTTCCAGGCGGATGCGCGTGCGTTCGTGATGCCCCTCGCTCACCTTCGCGGCATGCACCGTGGCCAGCCATTCCCGCGCCACCGCTTCAAACGATCCAGCGGGCGGAAATCCGGCCCCGTGCAGCGCTCTGGCCTTGACAGCATCCGCCTGGGCCGCCTTGTCGGCCTTGCGCACGCTGCTGGGGTCGGTGCCGCTGGCCACCTGCCGGCGCGCTTCGTCCCGCTTGGCCCGCGCCTGGGCCAGCGACGTGTCAGGGTAGGTGCCAAGCGACAGCATGCGTTCCTTGCCGTCCAGCCAGTACCGCAGGCGCCACCAGCCGGCGCCGGTCGGCCGCACATCGAGCACCAGGCCGGCGCCGTCGCTCACCTTGCGGGGCTTGCCCTCGGCCGTGGCCGCCTTGAGAGCCGCCCGAATCGCCTTGTCCGTCAGCAGGTCGCTTGCCGCCATCTCGCCCCCTAGCCCGGCACCTCACCGGGTAACTCTGCGGGGATGTTACCCGGGTAGCCCGAGTTACCCGGAAAGTTACCCGGCGAGATGCCGGAAGGTGGCGCACTTACCCGGACGTTGACGGACAAAGAAAAAGGCCTAAGTCGTTGATTGACTTAGGCCTTTTGGACTTCAGCGCACCTCGCTGAACTCTGAGATGGTGGAGCCGGGGGGAATTGAACCCCCGTCCGCAAGCCATCACCGGGCAGATCTACATGCTTAGCCGGCTGATTTGAATCTCACGGTCAACTCGCGCAGTGGCACGCTAGCTTTTCCGCCAGTCACTTGATCTCACGCCCAACCGAGTGACCCGGTCAGACGCCAGCCGATGTGAGTGACTTCTCAGCCTTGCCCCTTGCGGAACTCAGCCCGGCCCATCGGCCTGCCGTTGAGAAGCTCATCCGCAATTAAGCGGCGAGTGCGAACGTAGAGTCGTTTGCAGTTACTTTGTTTCCAGTGGTTTTACGAGCGGACTGGTGCTCGGCATGCCCTACTCCGGATCCGCACCCACGTCGAAACCAGGTCGGCCCCAGAACCGCATAGTTTAGGCCAGACCGAGCCGCTTCAAGAGGTCGCCTGGCACATTCAGTTCCAGATCCGCGCCCCAGTCGCCGTGGCGCGCCTGCGGACCGAGATAGCCCCAGGCCGCCACCGCGGTGGCCATGCCGGCCGCACGGCCGGCCATCACGTCGCGCTCGTCGTCGCCGACGTACAGGCAGGCCTGCGGCTCCACACCCAGGCGGCGCGCGGCCTCCAGCAATGGCGCCGGGTGCGGCTTGGCATGGCCGGTGGTGTCGCCTCCCACGACGACCGCCGCGCCCAGCCGCAGCGCGGCCGTCAGCGGCAGTGCGAAGCGCTCGGCCTTGTTCGTCACGATGCCCCACGCCAGGCCCACCTCGGCAAGCCCGGCCAGCTCCGCCACGATGCCGGGAAACGGCTGCGTGCTGTCGTACATCAGGCCCTCGTAGCGATCGAGGAACTCGCGCTTGAGGTCGTCATAGCCCGGCTGCCCGGGCACCACGGCGAAGGCCTGGCCCAGCATGCCGCGCGCGCCCGAGCCGCCGTGTGGCCGGTACTGCGCCAGCGGCAGCGGCGCCAACCCGCGCTCGGCGCGCATGGCGTTGGCCGCGCGCGCGAGGTCTTCCGCACTGTCGATCAGCGTGCCATCGAGGTCGAAAAGCACCGCACGCAGATGCGCCCAGCGCGGTGCCAACCGCCTCACAGCGGGCGCCGGCAGGCGATCAGGTAGTTGACGTCGGTGTCGCTGCCCAGGCTGTAGCGCTGGGTCAGCGGGTTGTACGTCAGGCCTCGGCTGGACTGCAGCTCCAGGTCGGCGTCGCGGCAGAACTGCGCCAGTTCCGACGGTTTCAGGAAGCGTGCGTACTCGTGCGTGCCCTTGGGCAGCATGTTCAACACGTATTCCGCGCCAACGATGGCCAGCAGGAAGGACTTGGCGTTGCGGTTCAGCGTCGACAGGAACACCCAGCCACCCGGCTTGACCAGCGTCGCCAAGGCACGCACGACGGAGGCCGGGTCCGGCACATGCTCCAGCATCTCCATACAGGTCACGGCGTCGAAGCTCGCGGGCTGCTCGGCGGCCAGCGCCTCGACGGCGATCTCGCGGTACTCCACGCCCTCGGTGCCGGCCTCCATCGCGTGCAGTTCGGCCACGCGCAACGGCTTGGTCGACAGGTCGATGCCCAGCACCTGGGCGCCGGCGCGTGCCATGGAGTCGCTGAGGATGCCGCCGCCGCAGCCCACGTCCACGACGCGCTTGCCGGCCAGCGGGCACAGCTGCTGGATCCAGCCCAGGCGCAGCGGGTTGATCTGGTGCAGCGGCTTGAAGTCGCTCTCGGGGTCCCACCAGCGGTGGGCCAGCTCACCGAACTTGGCGAGTTCTTGCGGGTCGGCGTTGATCGTCATGACAGCAGATGCAGAAAAAGGAAAAGCCCCGACGGACGGGCCGTGCGGGGCTTTGCGCAAAGCGCCCGAAGGCGCAGAGCTTACTTGTTGCGCGTACCGACGACTTCGATCTCGGTGCGGCGGTTCTTGGCGCGGCCTTCGGCGGTCTTGTTGTCGGCCACGGGCTGCTTCTCGCCCTTGCCTTCGGTGTAGACGCGGTTCGGCTCGACGCCCTTGTTCACCAGGTAGGCCTTGACGGCTTCCGAGCGACGGATCGACAGCTTCTGGTTGTACTCATCGCTGCCCACCGAGTCGGTGTGGCCAACGGCGATGATGACTTCCAGGTTGATGCCCTTGGTCTTGCCGACCAGGTCATCCAGCTTGGCGGTGGCTTCGGGCTTCAGCGTCGACTTGTCGAAGTCGAAGAAGGCGTCAGCAGCGAAGGTGACCTTCTCGCTGACCGGAGCCGGAGGCGGCGGGGGAACCGGCTTCGGAGGAGCGGGCGGTGCGACCGGCGGCTGGGCGGGCGGTGCGGGGGGAGCGGCCGGCTTTTCTGCGGGCTTGATTTCACCGTCGCAGCCCTTGGCGGCCGTGGCGGGGGTCCAGAAATTGTTGCGCCAGCAGTATTCGTTGGTGCCGTTCTTCCAGACGGTGCCGTCGGTTGCGCGCCAGTTGTCGATGGTCTGTGCCGATGCGCCAGATGCAGCAACAGCGACCGCAGCCACCGCAAACAGCGACGCCACGCGATTCAGTTTCTTCATGATTCTCCTCTCAAGGAATGCCGCAGTTGCCCTGCGAGAGTCAGTACTCGAACCTCTAACCTTAGGAGACGCTTTAGGGTTTCTCCTAGGGACTCGACGATTGTGCCATGTGGGCACCGAGACCTACGCATTGTGGCGGCCTACGTTCATGGGCACGGTGACGATGTTGCGCTGCTGCTACAGGGTGGCGCGGCCCTTAGAATTCACGCCTTTCACCTACCTCCAAGGACGTCGCGCCCGTGTAGGCGCGCGTCACGCCGCGCATGACCCAGTTCGCCAAGGAAACCCTGCCGATCAGCCTTGAGGAGGAGATGCGTCGCTCCTACCTCGATTACGCGATGAGCGTGATCGTGGGGCGGGCGTTGCCCGATGCGCGGGACGGCCTGAAGCCGGTGCATCGCCGCGTGCTGTACGCGATGAACGAGATGGGCAACACCTACAACGCCAAGTACCGCAAGTCGGCACAGGCGGTGGGTGAGACGATGGGTAAATACCACCCGCACGGCGACTCGGCGATTTACGACACCATCGTCCGCATGGCGCAGCCTTTCAGCCTGCGCCACATGCTGATCGACGGTCAGGGCAACTTCGGTTCTATCGACGGCGATAACGCCGCGGCGATGCGATACACCGAAATCCGCCTCGACAAAATCGCCCACGAAATGCTGGCCGACATCGACAAGGAAACTGTCGATTTCGGGCCCAATTACGACGGCAGCCATAAGGAACCGCTGGTCCTGCCGACCCGTTTGCCGAATCTGCTGGTGAACGGCTCGGCCGGTATTGCCGTGGGTATGGCGACGAATATCCCGCCGCACAACCTGAACGAAGTGGTCGACGCCTGCCTGTTCGCGCTGCGCAAGCCGGACTGCACGGTCGACGAGCTGATGGAGATCATCCCGGCGCCCGACTTCCCGACCGCCGGCATCATCTACGGCCTGGCTGGCGTGCGCGACGGCTACCGCACGGGCCGCGGCCGCGTGGTGATGCGCGCCAAGGTGCACTTCGAGGACATCGACAAGGGCAACCGCCAGGCGATCATCGTTGACGAGATCCCCTATCAGGTCAACAAGAAGAGCCTGCTTGAGCGCATCGCCGAGCTGGTGCACGAGAAGAAGATCGAGGGCATCAGCCACATCCAGGACGAGTCGGACAAGTCGGGCATGCGCGTCGTCATCGAGCTCAAGCGCGGTGAAGTCCCCGAGGTGGTGCTGAACAACCTCTACAAGCAGACCCAGCTGCAGGACAGCTTCGGCATGAACATGGTCGCCCTCGTGGATGGCCAGCCCAAGCTGTGCAATCTGCGCGACATGGTCATCGTGTTCCTGGAGCACCGCCGCGAGGTGGTGACCCGCCGCACGATCTTTGAGCTGCGCAAGGCGCGCGAGCGCGGCCACGTGCTGGAAGGCCTGGCGGTCGCGCTGGCCAACATCGACGAGTTCATCGAGACCATCAAGACCTCGCCGACGCCGCCGGTCGCCAAGGCGGCGCTGATGGCCAAGAGCTGGGACTCGTCGCTGGTGCGCGAAATGCTGACGCGCACCGACGGTGGCGGCCAGGCCTACCGCCCGGAAGGCCTCGAAGCCCAATTCGGCATGCAGCCGGACGGCCTCTATCGCCTGTCCGAAGCGCAGGCCGGCGAGATCCTGCAGATGCGTCTGCAGCGCCTGACCGGCCTGGAGCAGGACAAGATCGTCGGCGAGTACAAGGACGTGATGGCCGAGATCGCCGACCTGCTGGACATCCTGGCCACGCCGTCGCGCGTGACGACCATCATTGGCGACGAGCTGACGCAGCTGAAGACCGAGTTCGGCCAGACCAAGCTGGGCGCCCGCCGCTCGGTCATCGAGCACAACGCCCAGGAGCTGGGCACCGAAGACCTGATCACGCCGACCGACATGGTCGTGACGCTGTCGCACACCGGCTACATCAAGAGCCAGGCGCTCAGCGAATACCGCTCGCAGCGCCGCGGCGGCCGCGGCAAACAGGCCACGGCGACGAAGGACGACGACTGGATCGACCAGCTCTTCATCGCCAACACGCACGACTGGCTGTTGTGCTTCTCCGACCGCGGCCGCGTCTACTGGCTCAAGGTCTGGGAAGTGCCGCAGGGCTCGCGCAACTCGCGCGGCAAGCCCATCGTCAACATGTTCCCGCTGCAGGCCGGCGAGAAGATCACCGTCGTGCTGGCGCTGACCGGCGAGTTCCGCGTCTTCCCTGAAGATCATTTCATCTTCATGGCCACCGCGATGGGCACGGTCAAGAAGACGTCGCTGAAGGACTTCAGCAACCCGCGCAAGGCCGGCATCATCGCCGTCGACCTGGACGAGGGCGACCACCTGATCGGCGCCGCGCTGACCGACGGCCGCCACGACGTGATGCTGTTCAGCGACGGCGGCAAGGCCGTGCGCTTCGACGAGGACGACGTGCGCCCGATGGGCCGCACCGCCCGCGGTGTGCGCGGCATGATGCTCGAGCCCGATCAGCGCCTGATCGCGATGCTGGTGGCGGAGGACGAGACGCAGAGCGTGCTGACTGCCACCGAGAACGGCTACGGCAAGCGCACCAGCATCGTCGAGTACACCCGCCATGGCCGCGGCACCAAGGGCATGATCGCCATCCAGCAGAGCGAGCGCAACGGCCGCGTCGTCGCCGCGACGCTGGTGCGTCCGGAGGACGAGATCATGCTGATCACCGACAAGGGCGTGCTGGTGCGCACCCGTGTCGGCGAGATCCGTGAACTGGGCCGCGCCACGCAAGGCGTGACCCTGATCGCGCTGGACGACGGCGCCAAGCTGTCGGGCCTGCAGCGCATCGTCGAGAACGATGCCAACGAAGCCGATGCCGCCGCCGATGGCGGCGACAGCAATGACAACAGCGGCGACACCCCTGAAGCTCCCAAGGACTGACATGATTTCTCGCAAGCTGGGCCTGGCCCCTCTCGTGGCCGTGACCCTGGCGCTGGCCGCCGGCTCCGTGCTGGCCCAACCCTCCGCATCCAAGAAGGCGTTGATCGACAAGATCGTCGCGCTGCAGCAGCAGGGCCTGGCCGACGGCCTGGCCGGCAGCATCGTGCAGGGACCGCTGCCGCAGCTGATGCAGGCCGGCCGCGCCGCGCTGCAGCAGGTGCCTGCCGAAAAGCGCGAGGCCACGGCCAAGGCCATGGACGCCGAGCTGAAGAAATTCGTCGAGGAGAACGTGCCCTACCTGAAGGACAAGATCTCCAAGGCCGTGCCCAACACGGCTTCGGCGCTGCTGGACGAACGCTTCAACGAGGACGAACTGAAGCAGATCCTTGCCTGGGCAGAATCGCCGGTCAGCCAGAAATTCGGCATGCTCAGCGTCGAACTGCAGAAGGCCGTCGCGCAGAAGGTGATGGCCGAGGCCGGCCCAACGCTGGAAGGCCGCCTGAAGACGCTGCAGGGCAACCTGGCCAAGCAGCTGGGCATCCAGCCGCCCGCCGCTGCCTCCAAGCCCGCCGCCCCCGCGCCCAAGAAGTAACCCACCCTCGATGACCTCATCCCGCCCGTTCAATTTCGCCCCCGGTCCCGCCACCCTGCCCGAGCCTGTGCTGCGCCAGGTGGCCGCCGAGATGCTGGACTGGCACGGCAGCGGCATGAGCGTCATGGAGATGAGCCACCGCGGCAAGGAGTTCGGCAGCATCCTGGAGGCCGCCGAACGCGACCTGCGCGAGTTGCTGGCCGTGCCGGCGAACGTCCGCATCCTGTTCATGCAGGGCGGCGGGCTGGGCGAGAACGCCATCGTGCCGATGAACCTCAGCCGCGGCGGCAAGGTGGACGTCGTCGTCACCGGCTCGTGGTCCCGCAAGAGCGCGGCCGAGGCGCGCCGCTACGCCGATGTGCAGATCGCCGCCGACATCGGCACCGGCCACAAGATCCCGACCGACTGGGCGCTGCGTGACGACGCGGCCTACGTGCACGTCTGCACCAACGAGACCATCGACGGCGTCGAGTTCCACGAGCTGCCGCGGCTCGCCAACGGCGTGCCGCTGGTCATCGACGTGTCGTCCCACGTGCTGTCCCGCACTATCGACTGGAGCCGCGTCGGCCTGGCCTTCGGCGGCGCGCAGAAGAACATCGGCCCGGCCGGCATGACGATGGTGTTCGTGCGCGACGACCTGCTGGGCCGCGCGCTGGACATCTGCCCCTCGGCCTTCAACTACGAGACCGTGGCGGCCAACCAGTCCATGTTCAACACGCCGCCGACGTTCGCGATCTACGTCGCCGGCCTGGTGTTCCAGTGGATCAAGGGGCTGGACTACGCCGGCAAGCGGGGCCTCGCGGCCATCGAGCAGCGCAACATCGACAAGGCCGCCCTGCTCTACGGCGCGCTGGATGCGTCCGGCCTCTACGAGAACCGCGTCGACCCGAGCTGCCGCTCGCGCATGAACGTGCCGTTCCTGCTGAAGGACGAGAAGCTCAACGACGCCTTCCTCGCCGAGGCCAAGGCCGCCGGCCTGCTCTCGCTGAAGGGGCACAAGTCGGTCGGCGGCATGCGCGCCTCCATCTACAACGCGATGCCGCTGGAAGGCGTGCAGGCGCTGGTCAGCTTCATGAAGCAGTTCGAGGCCCGTCATGGTTGAACCCGTCGCCTCACAGGCGCTGCTGGCGCTGCGCGATCAGATCGACGGACTGGACAAGCAACTGCTGGCGCTGTTGAACCAGCGCGCACACGTCGCCGAGCAGGTGGGCGAGATCAAGCGCGCCGAAGGCACGCCGTTCTTCCGCCCCGACCGCGTCGCGCAGGTCATCGAGAAGATCCGCGCCGCCAACCCCGGCCCGCTGAAGGGCGAGCATGTGGCGGCCATCTGGCGCGAGATCATGTCCGCCTGCCTGGCGCTGGAGTCGCCGCAGCGCGTCGCCGTGCTGGGCCCCGTCGGCACCTTCTGCGAGCAGGCCGCCATCGAGTACTTCGGTGGCGCGGCCGACATGACGTACTGCGCCAACTTCGACGAGGTCTTCCACGCGACGGCCTCGGGCAGCGCGCAGTTCGGCGTCGTCGGCGTCGAGAACATGACCGAGGGCGTCGTCACGCGCTCGCTGGACCTGTTCCTGCACACGCCCTGCCATGTGGTCGGCGAAGTCAGCCTGCTGATCCGCCACAACCTGATGCGCAAGGAGCCGTCCATGCACGGCATCGAGGCCGTGCTGGCGCATCCGCAGGCGCTGGCGCAATGCCAGAACTGGCTGAACAAGCACCTGCCCGACGTCGAGCGCCGCGCGGTGTCCAGCAACGCCGAGGGCTCGCGCCTGGCCGCCACCAACCCGGCCTGGGCCGCGCTGGGCAGCGAGCGCGCGTCGACGCTGTTCGGCCTGCACATCACCGCGCACGCCATCCAGGACGAGGCCTACAACCGCACGCGCTTCGCCGTCATCTGCCTGCCGCAGACGATGGCCACGCCGCCCGCCACCGGGCGTGACTGCACCAGCCTCGTCGTCTCCGTGCCCAACCGCCCGGGCGCGATGCATGACCTGCTGGTGCCGCTGAAGACGCACGGCGTGTCCATGACGCGCCTGGAGTCCCGCCCGGCCCGCACCGGCCAGTGGGACTACTACTTCTACATCGACCTCGACGGCCACCCCAGCCAGCCCAACGTCGCGGCCGCACTCGCGGAACTGCGCGAGAACTGCGCCTTCTTCAAGATGCTGGGCGCCTACCCAGTCAAGAACTGACCATGTTCCAGCAACTCGGCGTCATCGGATGCGGCCTGATGGGCGGCAGCTTCGCGCTGGCGATGAAGAAGGCCGGCCTGGTCAAGCGCGTCGTCGGCTACAGCAAGTCGCCGTCCACCACCAAGCAGGCCAAGAAGCTGGGCGTCATCGACGTCGCCGCCGAGTCGGCGCTGCTGGCCGTGTCGGGCTCGGACATCGTGCTGATCGCCGTGCCGGTGTCGGCCACCGAGGCCACGCTGAAGGCCATCCGCCACCTCGTGAACCCCGGCGTGCTGTTCATGGACGTCGGCTCGACGAAGTGCGACGTCATCGAAGCCGCACGCCGCGCGCTGGGTGAGCGCGCGGCCAGCTTCGTGCCCTGCCACCCCATCGCCGGCAAGGAGTCGGGCGGCGTGCAGCACGCCGAGGCGACGCTGTACGAAGGCCGCCAGGTCATCCTGACGCCGCAGCCGTTCACGAACCCGCAACTGGTGCAGTTGGCCACCGACGTGTGGTCCGCGCTGGGCTGCACCGTGCTGAAGATGCGGCCGCACAACCACGACGCCGCGTTTGCCGCCGTCAGCCACCTGCCCCACCTGCTGGCCTTCGCCTACTTCCAGGCCATCGCCGAGCAGCCCGCCGCGCGCGACTACCTGAGCCTCGCCGGCCCGGGCTTCCGCGACTTCACGCGCATCGCCGCCGGCGAGCCTGGCGTCTGGCGCGACATCCTGCTGGCCAACAAGCACGAGGTACTGGCGCAGTCCAAGCGCTTCCGCACGATGCTGGACCAGCTCGAAGCCCTCATCGAAGCCGGCGACGCTGCCGCGCTCGAAGCCGCACTGCGGCCCATCGCCGAAGGCCGCTCGGCCTGGAACCTGTCTTCCCCTGCTGTCCCTCCCGGCCGCCCTCCGGCTAAGTGATGTTCAAGATCCCCTTCCTCGACTTGCCGCCGCTGCGCGGTGCCGCGGGCACGGTGCGCCTGCCCGGCTCCAAGAGCATTTCCAACCGCGTGCTGCTGCTGGCGGCGCTCAGCGAGGGCAAGACCTTTGTGCGCGACCTGCTGGCGTCGGACGACACGGCCGTCATGCTGGAGTCGCTGCGCACGCTGGGCTGTGGCGTCTGGCGCGAGGGCGACGCGGTCGTCATCGACGGCCTGGGCGGCAAGCTCCGCGCCAAGGAGGCCAAGCTGTTCCTCGGCAATGCTGGCACGGCGATGCGCCCGCTGACGGCTGCACTCGCCTTGCTGGCCGCCACGCAAGGCGGCAGCTTCGAGGTGTCGGGCGTGCCGCGCATGCACGAGCGCCCCATCGGCGACTTGGTCGACGCGCTGCGCGGCCTGGGCTGCGAGATCGACGACCTGGGCAACCCCGGCTACCCGCCGCTGCGCCTGCGCGGCCCGTCCGCCCTGGCGCTGGACACGCCGGTGCGCGTGCGCGGCGATGTGTCCAGCCAGTTCCTGACGGCGCTGCTGCTGGCGCTGCCGCTCGTGGCCGAGCGCAGCATCCGCATCGAAGTCATCGGCGAGCTGATCTCCAAGCCCTACATCGAGATCACGCTGGCGCTGCTGGCGCGCTTCGGCATCGCCGTGCAGCGTGAAGGCTGGGCCGCGTTCGTCATCCCGGCCGGCAGCCGCTACGTTTCGCCGGGCGAGGTGTTCGTCGAGGGCGACGCGTCCTCGGCGTCGTACTTCGTCGGCCTGGGCGCCATTGCGGGCTCCGACACGCCCATCCGCATCGAAGGCGTCGGCAGCGAATCGCTGCAGGGCGACGTGCGCTTCATCGAGGCCGCCGCCGCGATGGGCGCCGACGTGAAGGCCGGCCCGAACTGGCTGGAGGTCAAGCGAGGCGCCTGGCCGCTCAAGGGCCTGACGCTGGACTGCAACCACATCCCCGACGCCGCCATGACGCTGACCGTCATGGCGCTGTACGCCGACGGCCCGACGACGCTGACCAACATCGCCAGCTGGCGCGTGAAGGAAACCGACCGCATCGCCGCGATGGCCACCGAGCTGCGCAAGCTGGGCGCGACGGTGGACGAAGGACCGGACTGGATCCGCGTCGAGCCGCTGAAGGACTGGCAGGCCGCGGCCATCCACACCTACGACGACCACCGCGTCGCGATGTGCTTCTCGCTGGCGGCCTTCAATGGCCTCGTCACCGACGCCGCCAAGCCCGTCCGCATCCTGGAGCCGCACTGCGTCGCCAAGACCTTCCCGGACTATTTCGAGACGCTGTTCGGCGTCGTCAGCGTCGATGCCGCCGACGTGCCCGTCATCACCATCGACGGCCCGACCGCCTCTGGCAAAGGCACGCTGGCCGACGAGGTGGGCAAGCTGCTGGGCTTCAACGTGCTGGATTCCGGCGCGCTGTACCGCGTGACCGGGCTGGCGGCCCGCCGCGCCGGGCTGGACCTGGACGACGGCGACGCAGTCGCCGCCATCGTGCCGACGCTGCAGTTGCGCTTCGCAGACGGGCAAGTCTTCCTGGGCCAGGAAGACGTCAGCGCCCGGCTGCGCGCCGAGGCCACCGGGCTGCTGGCGTCGCAGGTGGCCGTGCACCCGCAGGTGCGCCGCGCGCTGCACCAGCTGCAGCTGGACTTCCGCCGCCTGCCGGGGCTGGTCGCCGACGGCCGCGACATGGGCACGGCCATCTTCCCGGACGCCGCGCTGAAGGTGTTCCTGACCGCCAGCGCCGCCACGCGCGCCGAGCGTCGGTATAAGCAATTGATTTCCAAGGGTATTTCGGCTAATATCGATGGCTTGCGTGAAGATTTAGAGGCTCGGGACGAGAGGGACAAGAACCGCTCGACCTCACCTCTGGAACCCGCGCAAGACGCGCAACTGCTCGACAACTCGGCGCTGACCATCGAAGCCTCGGTGGACCAGATGCTGGCTTGGTGGCAGCAGCGCAGGCCCTTCTGAACTGAACCGCAGAGAGGCCACGGCCCGCCGGCCAGCATCGGGCGCCCGCCCGATTGCCATGAGCGACGCAAGTCGCCTGGCTTGTGACGAGCAACGCAAGTTGCTCGGCCGGTGATGTCAACAACCTAACCCCGCAGGCTCGCCTGCAACGCGCGCCGTCCCACGGCGCATCAGGATCAACCAACATGTCCCAAACCCAAACCGCCTCTTTCGGCATGGAATCCTTTGCCGCGATGTTCGAGGAGTCGCTGCAGCGCTCCGACATGCGCGCCGGTGAAGTGATCTCGGCCGAAGTCGTTCGTGTCGAACACAACTTCGTCGTCGTCAACGCCGGCCTCAAGTCCGAAGCGTATGTGCCCATCGACGAGTTCAAGAACGACCAAGGCGAACTGGAAGTCCAGGTCGGCGACTTCGTCTCCGTCGCCATCGACGCCATCGAAAACGGCTACGGCGACACCATCCTGTCGCGCGACAAGGCCAAGCGCCTGGCCTCGTGGCTGAGCCTCGAAACGGCCCTGGAGTCCGGCGACTTCGTGACCGGCACCGTCTCCGGCAAGGTCAAGGGCGGCCTGACCGTCCTGGTCAACGGCATCCGCGCCTTCCTGCCGGGTTCGCTGCTGGACACCCGCCCGGTGAAGGACATGAGCCCGTTCGAGGGCAAGACCATGGAATTCAAGGTCATCAAGCTCGACCGCAAGCGCAACAACGTTGTGCTGTCGCGTCGTGCCGTGGTGGAAGCCTCCATGGGTGAAGAGCGCGCCAAGCTGCTCGAGACGCTGTCCGAAGGCGCCATCGTCAACGGCGTGGTCAAGAACATCACCGAATACGGTGCGTTCGTCGACCTGGGCGGCATCGACGGCCTGCTGCACATCACCGACATGGCCTGGCGCCGTGTCCGTCACCCGAGCGAAGTGGTGACGGTCGGCCAGGAACTGACGGCCAAGGTCCTGAAGTTCGACGCCGAGAAGAACCGCGTCTCCCTGGGCATCAAGCAGCTGGGCGATGACCCGTGGTTCGGCGTGGCCCGCCGCTACCCGACCGGCACGCGCCTGTTCGGCAAGGTCACGAACATCGCCGACTACGGCGCGTTCGTCGAGATCGAGCCGGGCATCGAAGGCCTGGTGCACGTCTCCGAGATGGACTGGACCAACAAGAACATCGCCCCCAGCAAGCTGGTCACGCTGGGCGACGAAGTCGAAGTCATGGTCCTGGAAATCGACGAAGACAAGCGCCGCATCAGCCTGGGCATGAAGCAGTGCAAGGCCAACCCGTGGGAAGAGTTCGCCGAGAACGTCAAGCGCGGCGACAAGGTCAAGGGTCCGGTCAAGTCCATCACCGACTTCGGCGTGTTCGTGGGCCTGGCCCAGGGCATCGACGGTCTGGTGCACCTGTCCGACCTGTCTTGGGACGAGTCCGGCGAAACCGCCGTTCGCAACTTCAAGAAGGGCCAGGAAGTCGAAGCCGTCGTGCTGGCCGTGGACGTCGAGCGCGAGCGCATCTCGCTGGGCATCAAGCAGCTGGACAGCGACCCGTTCACCGCCTTCACCACGATCAACGACCGTGGCGCCTCGGTGACCGGCAAGGTCAAGACCGTCGACCCGCGCGGCGCCGAGATCGAGCTGGCTGACGGCGTGATGGCCTACCTGCGCGCTTCGGAAATCTCCCGCGACCGCGTGGAAGACGCCCGCAATGTGCTGAAGGACGGCGACGAAGTCACCGCCATCATCGTCAACGTGGATCGCAAGACCCGCAACATCCAGCTGTCGATCAAGGCCAAGGACAACGCCGACCAACAGGAAGCCATGCAGCGCCTGAGCCAGTCGAACGAGCGTGAAACCGCCGGCACGACCAGCCTGGGCGCCCTGCTGCGCGCCAAGCTGGACAACCAGGGCAACTAAGCTCCCGGTTGACCACCCGGCCTGAAGCATTTCGCTGAAGGCCGGGTATGCTCCCTACAGGCTCGCCGGCCTCGCCAGCGGGCCTGTTTCAATTCAGAACCACAAAAGCCGTCTCGCATGACCCGCTCCGACCTCGTTGCCGTCCTCGCCGAACGATTTGGCCAACTGACCCAGCGCGACACCGAGTTCGCGGTCAAGACCATCCTCGACGCGATGAGCGACGCGCTGGCGCGCGGCCACCGCATCGAGATCCGCGGCTTCGGCAGCTTCTCCATCAGCCGCCGCCCGCCCCGCGTGGGCCGCAACCCGCGCAGCGGCGAGCAGGTCATGATCCCCGAGAAGCTGGCGCCCCATTTCAAGCCGGGCAAGGCCTTGCGCGAGGCAGTCGACAAGCATCTGCCGGTGACCGACGCCTGAGCCAGAATCCGGGGCCATGCGCACCTTCGTCTGGCTCCTGCGGGCCCTGCTTTTCTTCACGCTGTTCGCCTTCGCGTTGAACAACAGCCACGAGTCTGTCGTCCGCTGGTTCTTCGGGCACGAATGGCGCGCCCCCCAGGTCATCATCGTGCTGCTGGCCTTCGGTCTCGGCGCCGCATTCGGCGTGCTGGCTATGGTGCCCGCCTGGTGGCACCACCGCCGCGCCGCACAGCGCCTGGAGCCGCCCGCCGCCCCCACTCCCGCGCCCGAGGCGCCTGCCGTTCCCTACGCCGCCCACCAAGATGGAGTTTGATCCGCGCTGGCTGCTGTTCGTCCTGCCCGTCGTCTTCGTGCTCGGCTGGCTGGCCTCGAAGCTCGACTCCAAGCAGTGGAAGCTGGAGCAGCGTGAGTCGCCCAAGGCCTACTTCAAGGGGCTGAACCTGCTGCTGAACGAGCAGCAGGACAAGGCCATCGACGCCTTCATCGAAGCCGTCCAGAACGACCCCGACACGTCCGAGCTGCACTTCGCGCTGGGCAGCCTGTTCCGCCGCCGTGGCGAGACCGAGCGCGCCGTGCGCGTGCATGAGCACCTGATCCGCCGCGGCGACCTCGCCAAGGCCGACCGCGACCGCGCCCAGCACGAGCTGGCGCAGGACTTCTTCAAGGCCGGCCTGTTCGACCGCGCCGAGGCCGCCTACGCGGAGCTGCGCGGCACCGCCTTCGAGCGCGAGGCGCGCCTGGCGCTGCTGTCGCTGTACGAGCGTTCGCGCGACTGGGCCAAGGCTGCCGAGGTGGCCGCCGAGCTGGAGGCCGCGGGCACCGGCTCGTTCTCGGGCCGCATCGCGCATTACCTGTGCGAGCAGGCGCTCGTCGCGCAGTCGCAAGGCCATGCCGACCTGGCGCCCGAGCTGCTGGACCAGGCCCAGCGCCGCGCGCCCGAGGCCGCGCGGGCCTACGTGCTGCAAGGCCAATTGCTGCTCAAAGCCGGCCAGCACGACGCGGCGCTGGCCGCGTTCACGAAGCTGCTGGCCGTGAACCCACCGGCCTTCAACCTCGTGGCCGCCGACTGCGCCGCCGCCGCCAAGGCCCTGGGCCAGCCCGAGCGCGCCATCGCGATGCTCACGGAGCAGTACCAGCGCGCGCCCAGCATGCACCTGCTGCGCGCACTGGCGACCCTGCAGCCCGAGCCGCAGCGCGAGCGCCTGGCCGCCCACCTGCGCGAGCAGCCGGCACTGTCGGCCGCGACGGACCTGCTCAAGCTCAACGCCGCCGCGCTGCCCGCCGACGAGGCCGGTCCGCTGGTGCAGACGCTGGAGAAGGCCACCAAACCGCTGCTGCGCTACCGCTGCGCGGCCTGCGGTTTCGAAGCGGCGCACTATTTCTGGCAATGTCCCGGCTGCCTGAACTGGGACAGCTACCCGCCCCGTCACGTCGAAGAGCTTTGAACGATGCGCCACATCATCTGCATGAAGTGGGGCACCAAGTACGGCCCCGAGTACGTCAACCGCCTCTACGCGATGGTGCGCCGGCACCTGAAGGGCGAGTTCACGTTCGTCTGCCTGACGGACCGCACCGAGGGCATCCGTGACGACGTGCGCTGCTTCCCCATCCCCGAGCTGACGCTGCCCAACGGCGAGCCCGAGCGTGGCTGGAAGAAGCTCACCACCTTCAGCCCCGTGCTCGTCAACGACTACGGCCTGCGTGGCACCGCCCTCTTCCTGGACCTGGACGTCGTCATCGTCGACGACATCACGCCGTTCTTCGAAGTGCCGGGCGAGTTCCTCGTCATCCACGACTGGAAGCGCCCCTGGCGCGTCACCGGCAACTCGTCGGTCTACCGCTGGGAGCTGGGCGCGCACCAGGACGTGCTGACCGAGTTCGTCGCCGACCAGGCCAAGGCCAAGGCCGAGTTCCGCAACGAGCAGGCCTTCCTGTCCGCCGTGCTGCATCGCCAGGGCAAGCTGCAGTACTGGGACGCGAGCTGGTGCGCCAGCTACAAGTACCACTGCATCCCGGCCTGGCCGACGAGCTACTGGCGTGACCCGTTCATCCCCGACGGCGCCCGCATCCTGATCTTCCACGGCGTCATGAACCCGCCCGACGCGCTGGCCGGCCGCAGCAACGGCAACTGGCGACATGCGCGGCCGGCGCGCTGGATTGCGGACCACTGGCGCGAATGAGCCTCGCCGCGCTCCTCTTCCTGGCGTTCTTCGTCACCGTCGCCGGCCTGTTCCTGCGCGAGTTCGCCACCGTCGCGCGGGCGCACGCGCCGGCGCAGACGCGTGCCGTCTTCGTGGGTGACAGCGGGCCGGCTTGTGCCGCCGAAATCCCCAAGGTGATCTGGGCCTACTGGCATCCCGCGCCGGCCCCCGCCTTCATCCAGGCCTGCGTTGCCAACTGGCGCCGCCATGCGCCCGACCATGAAGTGCGGCTGCTGGACCGCGCCAGCATCGACCGCTGGCTGCCCGCGCTGCGGGCCGACTTCGACACCCTGCCGCCTTATCGCCAGGCCGACTGGCTGCGCATCCAGCTGCTGGCGCGCCACGGCGGCGTCTGGATGGACGCCTCCATGCTGCTGAGCCGCGACCTCGCCTGGCTGCATGACCTGCGCGCGCACCGCCAGGCCGAGTACGTAGGTTTCTACATAGACCGCCACACAACGCGGCCCGAGCTGCCGCTGATCGAGAACTGGTTCATGGCGTCCGTGCCCGGTGGCGGCTTCGTCACCGAGCTGGCCGCCGCGTTCGACCGTGCGCTGGATGAAGGCGCCGACAACCTGCTGCAGCGGCTGCGCAGCGAAGGCCGGCATGCGGCCGTCGTGCAAGGCCTCAGCGATGAGTTCCAGCGCTACCTGCTGATGCACGTGGCCGCCGCCGACCTGCTGGACCGCGCGCCCGAAGCGCACCGGCTCGCGCTGCTGCGCGCCGAGGACGGCCCCTATGCGTGGCTGGCGGCCGTCGGCTGGCGCAAGCGCCACCATTACGCGCGGCTGGCGCTGACGCATGCCCCGACGCGCCTGCCCGCGCTCATCAAGCTGCGCGGCGGCGACCGCGCCGTCACCGAGCGCCAATGGCTCAAGGGCCGCTGGCTGGCGGGCAGCGCGCTGATCGAACTGCTGGGCAGGCCGGATGACACGCGCTGAAGTTGCGCGGCCGTGGCTGAGCGTGCTCATCCCGGTCTACAACGTGCAGGACTACCTGACGCAGTGCGTGGACTCCGTGCTGGCGCAGGCGGACGACGGCGTCGAGATCGCCCTGTACGACGACTGCTCCACCGATGGTTCGCGCGCGCTGATGCAGACGCTCGCCGACCGCCACCCGGGCCGCCTGCGCCTGCTGGACGGCGACCGCAACCGCGGCCTCAGCGCCGCGCGCAACCGGCTGCTGGAGGCCGGCAGCGGCGCGTGGATCTGGTTCCTGGACTCGGACGACTTCCTGCTGCCCGGCGCCATCGCCGGGCTCCGGGCCTGGGCCCACCGTGGCGATGTGGACCTCGTGCTGTGCGACTTCCGCGACCACCACGACTGCCCCCGGCTGCGCCAGCGCCTGCTCGGCGAACGCCACCAGCGCACGCAGGACATCCCGCCGCACCAGCCCTGGCGCGACGCCGGACGGCTCCTGGAAGGCGCGCTCACGCGCAGCCAGCTGCACGCCTGGAGCAAGATCGCCCGCCGCGAGCTGTACGGCGACGACCTGCGCTTCCCCGAAGGCCGCTACTTCGAGGACGTGTTCGTGTCGCCGACGCTGATGCTGCGCGCGCAGGCCGTGGTCTACGTACCCGAGCCATGGATCGCCTACCGCAAGCGCCCCGGCAGCATCCTCAGCACGCCCAACCCGAAGAAGTGGCAGGACCTGCAGGACTCGCTGGACCACCTGCCAACGCTGCTCGCGTCGAACCGCGCCCGGCTCGATGAGAACACGTTGAACGCAGCCACCTACCTGGCCTACCGCAGCTGGATGCGCGCAACCTGCCAGGCCCGCGATGCCGGCGACTGGGCGACCGTCATGCGCCAGCTGCGCCAATGTGAAGCCAACTCGCCGACCTCTCTGGCTGCCATGCTGGGCTATTGCCTGAAGCGCGGGTGGCTCTGGCGCGCGTTGCGCATCCGCGCGGCCGTGGGCGCGGCCAGCCGGCGGGCGTCAGCGCAGCCGGCTGGCCAGTAGGGCCAGCTGCAGGCTGACGCGCTCGGCCAGCGTCGCCGACGCCTCGGCCGCATTGAAGCGGCGGAACAGGTTGAACCAGCCGAAGCGCGGGTCCTCCACGTTGGGATGCACGGTGACCCGGTCGGGGTGCTTCAGCGCCACCATCAACAGCAGCGTCTGGTCGTCGTCCACCCAGTCCCTGACCAGCAGCTCTTCCAGCGCCGCATGCACGCCATCGCGCATCAGCGGCCAGTCTTCGCGGTGCGCAACCAGGTGGCAGCCCTGGATGTAGACCGTGTTGGTCTGGATGGTCTTGAGCAGGTCGATGGGCTGGTCGAGCGAGCGCAGCCCGAAGAAATGGATACCCTTCGGCCAGGGCGACATCCAGCGCCGCGAGCGCGGCAGCTGGCGCGGCTTGCGCAGGTAGCCGAAGTCGATCCAGGCGACCTGCTCATGCCCTGATTTCGCGAGGGCCTGGCAGCAGAAATCGCTCTTCAGCGTGTTCACCAGCACGTATTCGGCCGAGTTGTACTCGGGCGAGTCGATGGGGACTATGCCGGCGCGGTAGACCGGGTCCTGCTGCACGCGGCGGATGCGCTCCAGCAGCGTGGCGTGGCGCTCGAAGATATCGTCATAGACGACGCTCAGGTTGGGCTTGCGGCGCTGGATGGCCTCGAAGCGCTCGCGGAACTGGGGCTGCGAGAACACGACGATGTCGTTCTTCAGCAGGCACAGCCGCTCAAAGCAGTCGAAATAGCGGTCGCTGCTGCGCTGGTAGTGCTGCCACTGGCTGCGACCGATGTCGTAGAAGGCGGTGACGATGAGCGGGAGATCCGTCATGGGTGGTCGTGCAATGGGTGACTCAGCGCGCCCCACAGGCGCGGTAGAAGGCCTCGATCTCGGCCACGCGTGCCGGCAGCGCGAACGGCTCCGTGGGATGTGCACGCCGCTCCGGCCGCTGCGCATGCAGCCTCACCAGCGCCTCGGCCAGCGCCGCCACGTCGCCGCACGGCAGCAGCGGCTCGAAGCTGGCCTGCAGATGCCGCGCGCCCTCGGTGGCCGTGGCCAGGATGGGCAGGCCGGCGTGCATGGCTTCCAGGAACACCAGCCCGAACGGCTCGCTGCGCGCCGCACTGACGAACAGGTCGAACGCCGCGAGGCAGTTGGCCGGCTCGTTCGTGAAGCCGGGCATCACGACGTCCGCGCCGGCCTGCGCGCGCACCGCCTGCCAGTCGGGCCCCTGCCCCACCAGCACCAGCCGCGCGCCGGGCAGCGCCGCGCGCTGGAAGGCCTGCACCAGCATGTCCCAGCCCTTGCTGCGCTCGCCGCGGCCCAGCGTGCCGACCAGCCAGTCGTCGGGCCCGACACCCCAGGCCGCGCGCAGCCGCTCGCGGGCGCCGGGTTCCGGCGGCCTGGGCTGGCTCCAGTTGTTGATCTGCGCGACGCGGCCCGCGAAGCCGGGCGGGATCTGCGGCAACTGCTGCGGCGTGATCGCGATGAGCCCGTCCAGGTGGCCGTGCTGGCGCGCCTTGTAGGCGATGTGCAGCGTCGCCACACGCACCGTAGGCGGCTTCACGCCCGCCAGCGCCTTGCACGCGAAGCTCAGGTGCGCATGGCAGACATCGGGCCGCCAGGCCTTCGCCCAGCGCGCGATGCGGGTGGCCGGCAGGAACTGCGGGTAGGTCAGCCGGTGCTGCTGCACGCGCGGGTCCAGCCGGTGCGCCCAGGCGTCCGGCCGGTCCTCGGCCGCCGCGTCGGCCAGCACGAAGCACACCTCGTGCGCCTGGCTCTGCGCGTTGGCCAGCTCGATGGCGTAGCGCTCGCTGCCGGCAAAGCGTTTCGTGAAGAGAAGGTGGGCGATGCGCATCGGGCCAGCATTGAAACACGGACGACAATCGCGCCCCATGTCCATCGACACCCGTCCCTCCCTCGCCCGCCGGTTGGGCCAGTACGTCTACCCCTATCGCTGGGGCGCGGTGCTGACGGTCGTGGCCTACCTGTGCCTGGCAGGCACCGAGTGGCTGCTGCCCAAGCTGATCAGCTATGCCTTCGACGACGAGGGCTTCACGAAGGACGCCTACCCGCTGTGGATGGTGCCGGTGGTGCTGATCGGGCTGTACGCCGTGCGCGGCGCATCCAGCTTCGCCGGGCAGTACCTGTTCCACTGGACGCAGACGCGCAGCGTGCTGGACTTCCGCACCGCACTGGTCAGTTCGCTGCTGCGGCTGGACGCGCAGGCGTACACACGCATGCAGCCCGGCACCGCGGTCACCAAGGTCGTCAACGATCCACAGCAGATCCTGCAGCTGACCGGCGACGTGGGCATCGCGCTGCTGCGCGACGGGCTGGCCGGCATCGGCTTCGTGGTCTACCTGTTCTACCTGAACTGGCAGCTCACGCTGATGGCGCTGGTGGTCACGCCGGTGATGGCGCTGGTGATGCGCAAGGTCAACCAGCGCATGCGGCAGATGTCCACGCGCTCCTACGACTCGCAGCTGGTGCTGGTCAACAAGGTGGACGACATCACGCGCGCCTGGCGCGTGGTGCGCCAGTTCGGCGCTGCGGACTACGAGCGCCAGCGCTTCATGGACGCCGCGCTGGAAGTGCGGCGCTACAACCTGAAGGCCGCCGCGGCCAGCGCGCTGGCGCAGCCGGTATCGCAGCTGGTGGCCAGCGTGGGCCTGTCGCTGATCATCTGCCTGGCGCTGTGGCAGGCGCGCACCGAAGGCACCGGCGTGCAGCACTTCGTCACCTACGTGGCCGCGCTGCTGCTGCTGCTGTCCAAGCTGCGCCACCTGTCGGACCTGACGTCGCAGCTCACCCGCGCCAGCGTCATCGCCAAGAGCTGCCTGGAGCTGCTGGACGCGCCGCCGGAGGTGGACACCGGCACGCAGCAGCTGCCCGGCCCGGCGCATGGCGACATCGTCATGGAGGCCGTGTCGCTGACCTACCCCGGCGCTTCGCGGCCGGCGCTGGACGGCCTGAGCTTGAGCTTCGGCGCGGGCAAGACGACGGCGCTGGTGGGCTCGTCAGGCGCAGGCAAGAGCTCCATCGTCCACCTGCTGCTGGGCTTCGGGCGCCCCGACGCCGGCCACATCCGGCTCGACGGCGCCGACATCGACGTGCTGACGCGCGCATCGCTGCGCCGCCAGTTCGCCGTCGTGTCGCAGGACATCGTGCTGTTCGACGATTCCGTGGCCAACAACATCGCCTACGCGCAGCCGCGCGACGAGGCCCGGCTGGAGCAGGTGCTGCGCGCGGCCCATCTGTGGGACTTCGTGCAGACGCTGCCCGAGGGCGTGGAGACAGCGGTGGGCGCCAACGGCAGCAAGCTGTCCGGCGGCCAGCGCCAGCGCCTGGCCATCGCCCGTGCGCTGTACAAGGACGCGCCGATCTGGATCTTCGACGAGGCCACGTCCGCGCTGGACACCGAGAGCGAACGCGCCGTGCAGCAGGCGCTGGCCGCATGGTCGGGCCGCAAGACGCTGATCGTCATCGCGCACCGGCTGTCCACCATCCGCGATGCCGACGCCATCCACGTGCTGGGCGCCGGCAAGCTGGTGGAGACCGGCACGCACGCCGAGCTGATCGCCCGCGATGGCGCCTACGCGGCCATGGTGCGCGCGCAGGCCGGCGAGGGCTGACATGAAGCGGCGCGCGCTGCTGCTGTGGGTGGCAGCGCCGGCGCTCGCTGATGCCACCGCCCATGCGGACGTCGACGCCAACACGGCCACGCGCGCGCAGCTGGAGTCGTTGCCCGGCCTGGGCCCTGCCCTGGTGCAGCGCCTGCTGGCCGCACGGCCGTTCGCGGACTGGCCCGACCTGATGAAACGCGTGCCCGGCATCCGTGCCGCCACGGCGAAGAAGCTGTCCGACGCCGGCCTGCGCGTGGCCGGCCAGGCCTACGCGCCCGTCAGCGCATCCGGCGCCTGATGACGCCCATCAGCGGGCTGTCCAGCGGCACCTTGTCGCCCCGCCCCTGCTCGCGCAGGTGGTACACCTGCCCCGCCGGGAACGCCGGCGGGATCTCGTAGTCCATGCCTTCCCAGACGTCTTCGCGGAAGCTGTAGAACGCCCAGTGCGCGCCGTGCGCGTTCAGCGTATCGAGCACGTCGCCGAGGTAGGCGCCACAGTCCACCCACACGCGCACGCAGCCGAACTCGCCTGCCACCAGGCGGCTGGCCGGCACGCCGTGCGCGCGGGCCCACGCGAAGGGCACGCCGAGGAAGGTCGTCATCGCCGCCTTGTCGAAGGCCGCCGCCGGGTAGCGCAGTTGCGGCCGGCGCCTGATCTGCGGCGCGCTCGTCAGGTTCCACGGCTCGTACATGTGAAAGGCGTACAGCACCTTGTCGTCCTTCAGCGGCGTCCAGTAGCTGAAGCTCCACGCATGCGCGTACCAGCCGCCGTCGACCATGACGGGCGTGTCGGCGTCCACCGTGCGGATGGCGGCGATCAGCTGCGCGTAGAACGCCGGCAGGTCCCGCGCGGTACCGCGGTGCTGCGCATACCAGGCCTCGCGTGCGGCGGGTGCGGCCTGCTCGTCGAGCCCGGCCCCCTTCTCCGGGGTGGGCTCGTTGAGCAGGTTGTAGCCGGCCAGCGCCGGGTGGTCCTTCAAGGCGGCGGCCAGGTCGCGCCAGAACGCGGCGGACTGAGCCCAGTAAGCACGGTCGCGCCACAGGCGCTCGTCCTGCCGGTCGCCGTTGTGCTGCACCCAGCGGTTGCCGGGCAGCGACAGCGGCACCAGCACGACCTTCATGCCGGCCGCCTGCGCCGCGTCCAGACAGGCGCGCAACAACGCCAGGTCGGCGGCCGGCAGCCCGGTGTAGCGGTCGGCGTCGCCGATGAGGAAGTCGCGGCCCGCGCCTTTCCATTTGCTGAAGGTCAGCCGCACCCAGGTCGCGCCACTGGCGCGCAGCGCGCGGAAATAGGCTTCGTCGGGCGGGCGGCCATTGAAGCTGTTGCCGCCATGCCGCGGCGTATCCCAGAGCGCGATGTCGGCCGCCTGCGCGGGCCCGGCCACCAGCGCCGCCACGGCGCACAGGGCGCCCAGCCAGGCCCGCATCAGCCGCCCGCCGCGAGGCCTGCCGCGAAACCGGCCGACCGGGCGCGGCGCAGCGCGGCCGGGTCGGTCTGCGGCGCCCGCGCCGGCCAGCCGAAGAAGCGCTGCACCTCGGCGCGCCGGGCCAGCGTGTCGCTCATGCCCAGGTTGATCAGCTCGTTGACGAAGCTGGGCTCGAACAGCAGGTAGCTCACGAGCGCCGAGCCGCTGGTGGTCTTGCCCTTGCCGCTGACGCCGAAGGCCCGCAGCATCGCCCGCACGGACTGCGGCAGGCTGGCCTGGTGCTCCCCAGCCAGGTCGTCCAGCCGCCGGCTCGGCGCGATGACCAGCAGCTCGATGGAGCGCAGCGCCGTCGCCATGCGCGTCTCGTGCGGCAGCAGCGCCAGCGTGCGGTTGATGCGGCGCAGCCGCTCGACGTCCACGGCCAGCGCGTCCAGGAAGATGTTGGACAGCGCGTGGCCGGCGATCTGCGCCATGCTGGGGTGGGCATCGCTGGCGCCGGTGCGCCGGCCCTCGGGCTCCTTCATGCGGCCGGCGCCGATGACGAGGATGCGCTCGGCCCCCAGGTGCACGGCCGGCGAGATCGGCGCGCTCTGGCGCATGGAGCCGTCGCCGAACCATTCCGGCATGCCCTCCAGCTCCAGCAGTTCGGCGGGAAAGATGAACGGGATCGCGGACGAGGCCATCAGATGGCTCAGCGTCAGCCGCGACTGCACGGCCATGCGCTGCTCGCGCAGCCAGGGCACGACGTGGTGGTGGGTCTGGAAGAAGGTGACGTGCTGGCCGGAGGTGTAGCTGGAGCCCGTCAGCGCCAGCGCGCGCAGGTGGCCGCCGTCCAGCATGGCTTCGATGCGGCCCATGTCCAGGTAGCGCCCCAGCAGCTCGCGCAACGGCCGGTTGTCCAGCAGGCTGCGCGGGCGGCTGCGCGTCCATTGCGCGATAGCCCAGCCCAGGCTCAGCATGGACAGCCATCGCGCGCCGCTCTTCACCGCCTCGAACGCATCGGCCCGGTAGATGTTCTCGACGTGCAGGCCCTGCCACAGGTGCATCAGGCCGTCGACGGCGCCGTCGAAGTCATCGGCATGGCAAGCCAGCGTGGACGCGTTGATGGCGCCGGCCGACGTGCCGCTGATGATGGGAAAGGGGTTGCTCTGCGTGGCGCCGGCATCGCGGCGCAGCTGCGCGATGGCGGCCAGCACGCCCACCTGGTAGGCCGCGCGCGCGCCGCCGCCGGTCAGGATCAGTCCGGTGACCGGCGAAGGGCGGGTCAGTCCCGTCGAGGGCTTGGGAACGATTTGTAGCATCTGGCGAAATCATCGCCGATGCGACGCCTCATCCAAGCTCGTAAATCACCTCAGCCGCCCCCCCGAGTCGGGCCAGCGCCTCGTCCGCCGGCCAGAAGCGGCTGGCCTCGCCCAGCTCCACCAGCCAGCGTGCGCCGACCTGGCCGCCCTCGGGCTCCACCTTCATCGCCACGCGCACCGGCAGGCCCTGCTTGCGCAAGCCGCCCTCCTCCGTCTCCACCTCGCGCGGCGGGAAGCGCTGCACCAGCTCGTGGATGAGGCCGGCCGCGCCGGCGTCGTTGAGCAGCAGGTGCCGGCCGAACTTCGCCCGCGCCGCCGTCAGGCTCCACACCGCCTGCACGTTCATGCGCAGGCCGCCGGAGAAGCGGTCGTTCTGCACCTTGCCCTGGGCAATGATGAGCTCGTCCTCCACCAGCAGCTCCTTGGCGCTGTTCAGCAGCTCCTCGTTGGCCACGGCCTCGATGGCGTCGCTCTTGTCGTCCAGCTTGAAGATGCCGACGCGGCCGCGCTGGCCGTTGATGACACGCATGCCGCTGACGATGCCGGCCACCATGGTGGGCTCACGGCTGTCGACGACGTCGGCGATCTGGCGCTTGACGATGCGCCGCACCTCGGCGCCGCTCTGGTCGAACAGGTGGCCTGACAGGTAGAAGCCGATGGCCGTCTTCTCCAGCGACAGCCGCTCCTTGATGCTCCATGGCTCGGCGTGCACGAGGTCGGGCTCGGCGGTGCTGGATGCGTGCGAGTCGCCGAAGTCGAACAGGCCGCCCTGGTCGGCGTTGGCCTCGGTCGTTTCGGCGTGCGTGTAGCCGCGCGCCACGCTGGCCAGCAGCTTGGAGCGCTCGGGGTTGATGCTGTCGAACGCGCCGGCCTTGATGAGCGCCTCGACGACGCGCTTGTTGACGGCCTTGCGGTCCACGCGCAGGCAGAAGTCGTAAAAGCTCAGGAACGGCCCGCCGGCATTGCGGGCCGCGATGATGGCCTCGATGGCGCCGCGGCCCGTGCCCTTGACGGCGCCCAGGCCGTAGTTGACGAGGCGGTTGGACAGCGGCTCGAAGCGGTACATGCCCTTGTTGACGCAGGGCGGCTGGAAGTCGACGCCGAAGATCTTGGCGTCATTGAGCAACACCTTGAGCTTGTCGGTGTCGTCCATTTCGATGGTCATGTTCGCCGCGTAGAACTCGGCCGTGTAGTGCTGCTTCAGCCACGCCGTGTGGTAGCTCAGCAGCGCGTAGGCGGCGGCGTGCGACTTGTTGAAGCCGTAGCCCGCGAACTTCTCCATCAGGTCGAAGACCTCGTCGGCCTTCTTCTCGTCGATGTCCTTGGCCGCGGCGCCCTTGCGGAACAGGTCGCGGTGCATGGCCATCTCGTCGGCCTTCTTCTTGCCCATCGCACGGCGCAGCATGTCGGCACCACCCAGGCTGTAGCCCCCCAGCACCTGGGCGGACTGCATCACCTGCTCCTGGTAGACGAACACACCGTAGGTCTCGGACAGCACCTGCTCCAGCAGCGGGTGCGGGTACTCGATGGTCTCCTTGCCATGCTTGCGGGCCACGAACGACGGGATCAGGTCCATCGGGCCCGGGCGGTACAGCGACACCAGCGCGATCAGGTCCTCGAAGCGCGACGGCTTGGCGTCCTTCAAGAGGCGCTGCATGCCGGGCGATTCAAACTGGAAGATGCTTTCCGACAGGCCCTTGCCGAACAGGTCGAAGGTCTTGCGGTCGTTCAGCGGCACGTTGGCCCAGTCGAAGCCGGCACGCTCGGGGTGGCGCTGGACGATGAAGTCCTTGGCCAGCTCCAGGATGGTCAGCGTCGCCAGGCCCAGGAAGTCGAACTTCACGAGGCCGATGGCCTCCACGTCGTCCTTGTCGTACTGGCTCACCGCGCTGGTGGAGCCGGGCTGCTGGTACTGCGGGCAGAAGTCGGTGATCTTGCCGGGCGCGATCAGCACGCCGCCGGCGTGCATGCCGATGGAGCGCACGGTGCCTTCCACGCGTGCCGCCATTTCCAGCAGGCCGGCCACTTCCTCGTCGGCCTTCTCGCGCTCCTCGATCTCCGGCGACTCGTGGCGCGCGTAGACCATCTTGGCCTTCTCAGGGTCGAAGTTGGGCGGCAGCTTGGCCAGCGTGACCGTCTTGCCGGGCGGCGCCGGGATGAGCTTGGCGACGCTGTCCACATGGCCGAAGCCCATGCCCAGCACGCGGCCGATGTCGCGCAGCGCGCCCTTGGCGGCCATGGTGCCGAACGTCGCGATCTGGCTGACAGCCGGCAGGCCGTATTTCTGCTTCACGTAGTCGATGACGCGGTCGCGGTTGCCCTGGCAGAAGTCGATGTCGAAGTCGGGCATCGAGACGCGCTCGGGGTTCAGGAAGCGCTCGAACAGCAGGTTGTACTTGAGCGGGTCCAGGTCCGTGATGAGCAGCGCATAGGCCACCAGCGAGCCGGCACCGGAGCCCCGGCCCGGGCCCACCGGGCAGCCGTTCTCCTTGGCCCAGCGGATGAAGTCCGACACGATCAGGAAGTAGCCCGGGAAGCCCATCTTGATGATGGTGTTCAGCTCGAAGTCCAGCCGCTCGACGTAGCGAGGCCGCTCCTTCTCGCGCTCGGCCTCGTTGGGGAACAGGTGGATCAGCCGCCCCTTCAGCCCGTCGTGGCTGAGCTCACGGAAGTACTGCTCCATGGGCATGGGCTGGCCGTCGTCCATCAGCGGCGTCGGGAAGTTGGGCAGCTGCGGCTTGCCCAGCACCAGCGTCAGCGAGCAGCGCTTCGCGATTTCGGTCGTGTTGCGGATGGCGCTGGGGATGTCCTTGAACAGCTCCCGCATCTGCGCCTGCGTCTTGAAATGCTGGCTGGGCAGGAAGCGCTTGATGCGCTTGGGATTCGCCAGAGTCTCGCCTTCGGCCACGCAGACACGCGCCTCGTGCGCCTCGAAGTCGTCTTCGGTCAGGAACTGGATGGGGTGCGTCGCCACCACCGGCAGGCCCAGCTCGGCGGCCAGCGGCACGCTGGCCTGCACCAGCGCCTCCTGGCCCGGCAGCCCGGCGCGCTGCAGCTCGATGTAAAAGCGGTTCGGGAAGATGGCCGCGAGCTTCTGCGCCCACTCGCGCGCCCGCACCTTGTCACCCTGCAGCAGCGCCTGGCCCAGGCCGCCCAGCTGCGCGCCGCTCAGGCAGATCAGCCCCTCGCCCAGCTCCTGCAGCCAGTCCCAGGTCACGCAGGCCTGGTTGCGCTGCACGTTCTGTATCCAGGCGCGCGACAGCAGCTCGCTGATGTTCAGGTAGCCCTGCTTGTTCTGCACCAGCAGCAGCAGGCGCGTGGGCGGCTTGTCGGTGGCGTCGGGCTCCAGCCAGCAGTCGGCACCGAGGATGGGCTGCACGCCCTTCTTGCGGCAGGCGGAATAGAACTTGATGCCGCCGAACAGGTTGGCCAGGTCCGTGATGGCCGCCGCCACCTGGCCGTCCTTGGCGGCCGCCGCGGCGGCGTCATCGGTGCGGAGCGTGCCATCCACGACCGAGTACTCGGTGTGCATGCGCAGGTGGACGAAGGGCAGTTCAGCGGAAGCAATCTCGGACATCGGGGCATTGTAGGAAGCCGCTCCGGCACCCCGAACCGCCGCCGCTGTAAACGCTTCCGGCTCGAATTTTTAAGTATTACTTTTAATCGATACCAATTCCAGAATCGGCGTTTGTTCGCGGTCAGCCGGCGTTAATAGTCATATTTAATTCGAACAGGTCGCACGCAGAGGCGGCCGCACCGACAACATCCGGAGACAAGCTCATGTTCCTGACCCTGAAGCGCCTGCTGCGCCTGGCCGCCGGCTGCGCACTCGCCACCGCCCTGACGGCCGCCCAGGCCGCCCCGTGGACGCTGACCGGTGCCATCGGCACGCACGACCCCCACCTCTACAAGACCAGTTCGACCTGGTGGCTATTCGAGACCACCGACAACGGCGGCATCGGCGTCAAGTACTCCGCCAACGGCACCGCGTGGACGCAGGGCGGCCCCATCTTCGCGGGCGGCCTGGCGTGGTGGAAAACCTACCTGCCCGCCGACAAGACGGCCATGGTCTGGGCGCCGGGCTGCGGCGAGTACAACGGCCTGGGCTATTGCTACTACGCGATCTCCAGCTTCGGCTCGCAGAAATCGGCCATCGGCCTGACGACCTCGGCCGGCGGTATCGCCGCGGGCCAGTGGGTGGACCAGGGCGCCATCCTGACGTCCAAGTCCGGCGACGGCTACAACGCCATCGACCCCGCCTTCGTGCTGGCCGACAACGGTGACCCCTACCTCGTCTTCGGCTCGTTCTGGAACGGCATCCACATCACCCGCGTCAGCAAGGTCAACCTGAAACCGCCGACGGGCGGCATCGTCAACATCGCCAAGGACGCCACCAACGGCATCGAGAACGGCTTCGTCGTCAAGAAGGCCATCAACGGCACGACGTACTACTACCTGTTCGCGTCCAAGGGCGCCTGCTGCAAGGGCGCCAACAGCACGTACTACATCGTCGTCGGCCGCTCGACCTCCATCACCGGCCCCTACGTCGACAAGGCCGGCAAGGCGATGCTGTCGGGCGGCGGCACGGTGCTGGCCAGCAGCGGCTCGCGCCTCAAGGGCCCCGGCGGGCAGTCGCTGCTGGCCGACGGCTCCGTGATGGCCTGGCATGCCTATGACGCCAACAACAACGGCGCGCCCATCCTGTTCATCGGCAACGTGACCTGGGGCTCGGACGGATGGCCACAAGCGGTCTGGTGATCGCGCCGCGCGTCGCGCTGGCGCTGGGCGTCGCGCTGCTGGCCTGGGCCTGGTGGGGCGAACAGCGGGCCGACGCGCCGCTCCTGGCCGACCCGCCACGGCTCGTGCTGCCAACGGCGCCCGCGGTCACTGCGGCCGGCGTCGCCACCACACAGGCTCGCCCCGTGTTGGCCGCGCTGGCGATCACGACCGTCAACCTGCCGGCGCTGCTGGCCGCGCCGGGCGCCGACCTGCGCGTCACGCTGCAGGCCGCGCTCGCCGCCCAGGCCCAGGGCGGCCGCCTCTACGCCCGCGCGCTGGCCCGCCGCTGCGCCGACCTGGCCGGCCTGCAGCCCGCCGCCGCGCCGGACCGCAACGACGCCCGCCACCAGCGCGCCGTCGCCCGCCAGGTGGCGCTGGCGGCCGGCTGCGGCCAGTTCGCGGCGGCCGAGTGGCTCGCGCTGGTCAACATCGCGCCCGGCGAGACCGCCGCCGGCGACCCGCTGCTGGCCGTGCAGCAGTCGGACCTGGACGACGCCGCGCTGCTGCAGGCCGTCTTCGCCCACCCAGACCCCTTGCTGCTCGACGAACTGGGCGAGCGCCTGCTGCGGCGCCGCCTGGACGGCCAGCCGGTGCTGTACTTCGACGGCCAGCGCTTCGACGATGACGACAGCCGCGCCACGGCCCAGGCCGCGCTGCGGCTGCTGCCCTGCGAGTTCGGCCTGGCCTGCGACGAACGCGACCCCGAGGTCTGGCTGGCCTGCCTGCGCGGCGACGGCTGTGCCGCATCGCGTGCAGACGATGCGACGGCGCACGCGCGTGCACTCGCGGTCCGGCTGGCAGCGGCGCTGCGCGCCGGCGATCTCGGCCGCTTCCTGCCGCCACCCGCCTGAGGTTTGCGAGGGCTGGGCAGGCACGCCGCCGCAGCTAAGCTGCGCGCCCATGAAACACCTCGCCCTCGCGCTGGCCACCGCCGGCCTGCTGTCCACCGCCGTCGCCGCCCCCAAGGCTGCGCCCAAGCCGGCGGCCCCCAAGAAGAGCGCCCAGGAGATCCTGGCCACCTCGCCCGCCAGCGACTGGCGCGCGCTGGACCCCGACAACACGCTGCTGATGGAACTGGCCACACCGCAAGGCACTGGCCAAGTGCTCATCGAACTGGCACCGCGCTTCGCGCCGGCCCACGTCGCCAACATCCGCGCGCTGGCCCGCGGCGGCTATTGGGACGGCCTGGCCGTCGTGCGCGTGCAGGACAACTTCGTCACCCAGTGGGGCGACCCCGACGGCGAGGACACCGGCAAGGCCCGCCCGCTGCCCGCCGGTGCTGCACCGAAGCTGCCCGCCGAGTTCTCGGTGCCGATTGACGCCATCGGCAAGGCCGCCGGCTTCGCACGGCTGCCCGATGCCGAGGGCTGGGCGCCGCGCACCGGCTTTGCCGGTGGCTTCCCGGTCGCGGCCGACCCCAAGACCGGCAAGGCCTGGCTGGCGCACTGCTACGGCATGGTGGGCGCTGGCCGCGGTGACGCGGTGGACTCCAGCAACGGCACGGAGCTCTACGCCGTCATCGGCCAGGCGCCGCGCGGGCTGGACCTGAACATCACGCTGGTGGGCCGCGTGCTCAAAGGCATGGAGCACCTCGCCGCCCTGCCCCGCGGCGGCGCGGCCATGGGCTTCTACGAGAAGCCGGAGCAGCGCACCGGCATCCCGCGCGTGCGCCTGCTGGCTGATGTGCCCGAGGCCGAACGGCCCGCGCTGCAGGTGCTGCGCACCGAGTCCGCCACGTGGAGCCAGCTGCTGGACGCCCGCCGCTACCGCGGCGGCTGGTTCGTGCACAGCCCCGGTTACATCGACATCTGCAGCGCGAGCGTTCCGACCCGCCCCAAGCCCTGAAGCCCCTCGTCCGGTCTCGCGCCGCTGAACGCGGGCGAGGCCAGACGGTCCCCCGAGGGGACGGCGATGCATGCGGCATCGAGCCGCAAGCACATCGCCAAACGGGCCGGCTCGGGGCGGCCCAGCGCCCGGCCCCGAATACCCTGGCGTCAGCCGCCCAGGTAGAGCGCCACGCGGTAGGTGATGAACGACGCCAGGTAGGCCAGGCCGAACAGGTAGCCGGTGATGATGAGCGGCAGCTTGTAGCCGCCGGTCTCGCGCTTGACGGCCGCGAGCGTCGCGATGCACTGCGGCGCGAACACGTACCAGGCCAGCAGCGACAGCGCCGTCGCCAGGCTCCAGCTCTGCGCGATCAGCGGCGTCAGCGCCTGCGCGGCGTCGTCGCCGGTGGCCGACAGCGCGTACACCGTGCCCAGCGCACTCACCGCCACCTCGCGCGCCGCCAGGCCCGGCACCAGCGCCAGGCTGATCTGCCAGTTGAAGCCGATGGGTTCGAAGATGGTGGCCAGGCCCGCGCCGAGGTAGCCGGCGATGCTGTACTGGATGGGCGCGCCCGTGGCGCCCTCCGGCGGCGACGGGAAGCTGGACAGCAGCCACAGCGCCAGCGTCAGCAGCAGGATGATGCCGCCCACGCGCTTGACGAACACGACGGCGCGCTGCCACAGGCCGATGGCGATGGAGCGCGGATGCGGCCAGTGGTAGGCCGGCAGCTCCATCATCAGCGGCCGCACCAGCCGGCCGGTGCTGGTGAAGCGCTTGAGCACCCAGGCCACCGCCATCGCACCCAGGATGCCGGCCAGGTACAGGCCGAACAGCACCAGCCCCTGCAGCTCGAAGCCCCAGACCTCGCGGGCGGGGATGAACGCGCCGATCAGCAGCGCATACACCGGCAGCCGCGCGGAGCACGTCATCAGCGGCGCGATCATGATCGTGACGATGCGGTCGCGCGGGTTGGCGATGGAGCGCGTGGCCATGATGCCGGGGATGGCGCAGGCGAAGCTGGACAGCAGCGGGATGAAGCTGCGCCCCGACAGGCCCACGCTGCCCATCAGCCGGTCCAGCAGCAGCGCGGCGCGCGGCAGGTAGCCCGACTCCTCCAGCACGAGGATGAAGAAGAACAGGATCAGGATTTGCGGCAGGAACACCAGCACGCCGCCGGCACCGGCGATCACGCCGTCGACGATGAGGCTGTGCAGCCAGCCGTTGGGGATCAGCTGCCCCACCTGGGCGCCCAGCCAGGCCATGCCGTCCTCGATCAGCGCCTTGGGCGGCTCGGCCCACGAGAACACGCCCTGGAACAGCAGGAACAGCAGCACGGCCAGGATGACCGAGCCGGCCACCGGATGCAGCAGCACGCGGTCGACGCGGTCGCTGGGCAGCGTGGGCAACTCGTGGTCCAGGTCCAGCGCCTGCAGCCAGGTCTTGACGGCCACGTGATCGTCCACGTGCGGCGCGGCGGCCGGTGCCGGGTGGGCAGCCTCCCACACCTCGGGCCGGTCCAGCAGCGCGCGCAGTTCGTCCAGGCCTTCCTTGTGGATGGCGACGGTGCGCACCACCGGCAGCCCCAGCTGCGCCGACAGCGCCTCGGCGTCCACCTTCAGGCCGCGGCGGGCCGCGAGGTCGGCCATGTTCAGCGCGACGACCACCGGCAGCCCCAGCCGACGCACGGCCAGCAGCAGGCGCAGGTTGCGGCGCAGGTTGGTGGCGTCCAGCACCATGACGACGAGGTCGGGCCGCTTCTCGCCCTTGGCGCGGCCGGCCAGCACGTCGCAGGTGACGCGCTCGTCGGGCGAGCGCGGGTGCAGGCTGTAGGTGCCCGGCAGGTCCAGCAGGCGCAGCGCCTTGCCGGCGGCCGAGATGACGCGGCCTTCCTTGCGCTCGACGGTGACACCGGCGTAGTTGGCCACCTTCTGGTGGCTGCCGGTCAGGCCGTTGAACAGCGCGGTCTTGCCGCAGTTGGGGTTGCCCACCAGCGCGACGAGCTTGCCCCCCTTGTGGACATGGATGACGGCCTCAGTCATGGGCACGCGGCTTCACGGCGATGCATTGGGCCTCGGCATGCCGCAGCGCGAACGTCGACTGCCCCACGCGCACCACCAGGTTGCCGTCGCCCAGGCTGCCGCGGCGCAGCACGCGTACCGCCTCACCCGGCAGGAAGCCCAGGTCGGACAGCCAGGACGCCCACTCCGGTGAATGCGCCGGCGCGCTGACCTGCTGGACGGTCATCGCCTGCCCGGCGGGGGCGGCGGCGAGGCTGGAAGGCAGCGTCTCGGACATGGATGCGGGCTCGTCGGCACAAGCCAATGATGAGAATGATTCTCATTGTAAGGGCCGCGAGAGTGCCCCGGGGGACTCAGCGGGGATTCAGGCTTTCCAGCAGCAGGTCGCAGGCCTTGAGCGCCTTGGCGAAGTCCAGCCGGGCGACGGCCGCGGACAGCGTGGCGAACTCCGGCCCCAGCGTGTCGGCTTGGGGCCCCAGCTGCTCGCAGGCCGTCACGGAGCGCATGTTGCGCTCCACCAGCAGCTGGCGCAGGCGGCGCAGCGCATCCAGCGGGTCCACCGGCGTGCCCGCGCTCACGGGTGGCCGGGCCGGCGTCAGCACGGCCAGCGTGTCGTGCAGCAGGCGCTGCAGCGCGTCGGCATCGGCCGCCTGCGGCGTGGCCTGCGTGCGCACGGCCAGCTCCTGCTCGCCGGCCAGCGCCGCCAGCGCGTTGGCGCCGACGGCGCCAGCCAGCCCGCGCAAGGTGTGCAGCGCACGCACGACGTCCGCCACGGCGCCGACGCGGAGCTGGCGGCGCAGCGCCTCCATCTCGGTGGGCGCGTCCTGCGTGAACGACACGACGAGCCGGTCGTACAAGGCTTCGCGCCCGCCCAGGCGCTGCAGCGCGGCGGCGCGGTCCAGCAGCTGCGGCGCCGCCGCGGGCACGGTGGGCGCCGCCACCGCCTCGACGCGGCGCACATGCCGGTGCAGGCAGGCCACCAGTTGCTCCAGGTCCACCGGCTTGGCGACGTGGTCGCGCATGCCGGCGGCCAGGCAGGCCTGGCGGTCGGCGTCCATCGCGTTGGCTGTCATCGCGATGACGAGGCTGTCCGGGCGCTTGTTCAGGATGCGCTGCGTGGCCTCGAAGCCGTCGATGTCGGGCATCTGCAGGTCCATCAGGATGGCGTTGAACGGCGGCTCGGTGACCAGCGCGAGGTGGCTGCCCTCCACGCCGCCCGAGGCCAGCGTGACGACGGCGCCTTCGTCCTCCAGCAGCTCCTGCGCCACCTGGCGGTTGAAGCCGTTGTCCTCCACCACCAGCAGCCGCATGCCCGTCAGCCGCTGCTCGCCGCCCTCGGCGCGGCGCGGCCGCGGCCCGCCGCGCGTGGCCTCGGCGACGGCGTCCTGCAGCATCGACGCCGTGACCGGCTTGACGAGGTAGCCGCCCAGGCTCTGGATCTCCAGCTCGCTGCGCTCGGCCAGCAGTTCACGGCCGTGAGCCGTGACCATGATGATGACCGGCGCGTCGGACTCATGGCTGTCGCGGATGCGGCGCGACGTCTCCCAGCCGTCCAGCCCCGGCATGCGCCAGTCCATCAGGATCAGGTCGTAATGCGGCTCGCCGCGCTCGGCCGCCAGGTGGACGAGCGCCAGCGCCTGCTCGCCGCTGGACGCCATGTCGCAGTCCCAGCCCAGGCTTTCGCCGATGCCCTGCAGCACCTCGCGGGCCATCGGGTTGTCGTCGACGATGAGCACCTTCAGGCCCGGCCGCAGCGGCACCAGCTCGTGCGGCTCGGCCGCCGCCTCGGGCAGCGTCAGCTCGAAGTGGAAACGGCTGCCCTCACCGACGCGGCTGTCCACGCGCAGCTCGCCGCCCATCAGCGCGACGAGGCGGCGGCTGATGGCCAGCCCCAGCCCGGTGCCGCCGTAGCGCCGTGACGTGGTCTGCTCGGCCTGGCTGAAGCCAGTGAAGATGTGCTCCAGCTTGTCCGGCGCGATGCCGATGCCGGTGTCCTGCACCTCGAAGCGGATGCGGGCGCGGCCCTGGCTTTCGTCCACCAGCGCCAGCCCCAGCACCACCTCGCCCTGCTCGGTGAACTTGAGCGCGTTGCCGGCCAGGTTCAGCAACACCTGGCGCAGCCGCGTCGAGTCGCCCACCAGCGCCGCGGGCAGCCGCGGGTCCAGCCGGAACAGCACCTCGATGTCTTTGCTGCCGACGTTGGCCGACAGGATGACGGCCAGCTCGCGCATGAAGTCGCTGAGCTCGAAGCGGTGCGGGTCCAGCTCCATCTTGCCGGCCTCGACCTTGGAGAAGTCCAGCACGTCGTTGATGACGGCCAGCAGCGCCTGCGCAGCCGTGCGCGCCTTGGACGCGTAGTCGTGCTGGCGCGGTGACAGCTCGGTGCGCAACAGCAGGTTCAGCATGCCCAGGGCGCCGCTCATGGGCGTGCGGATCTCGTGGCTCATGTTGGCCAGGAAATCGCTCTTGGCCTGGCTGGCCGCCTCGGCCGCCACGCGGGCCCGCACCAGCTCGATCTCGGCGCGGTGGCGCTCGGTCACGTCGATGAGCATCTGCACGACGTTGACGAGGCGGCCGCGCCGGTCGCGGATGGCGCTGGCGCTGCCGTCCGCGAACAGCTCGCCGCCGCCCGGCAGCGCGAAGCCGCGCTCGAAGCGCACATGCTCCACGCGCCCGCCGGCCAGCCGGTTCAGCTCGCCGCCGGGCATGCGGCCGGGGCGGAAGTCCGGCAGGTCGGCCAGCTTGCCGCCGCGCAGCTCGTCGCCGGTACGGCACAGCATGGCCGTCAGCGCCTGGTTCACGTCGAGGATGACGCCCTGCGCGTCGCACAGCGCGATGCCCACCTGCGCGCGCTCGAACACGCCGCGAAAGCGCTGCTCGCTGTCGTTCAGCGCCCGCGTGCGCTGCTCCACGCGCGCCTCCAGCAGCTGCTTCTCGACGACCAGCTGCTCGGCCATGTGGTTGAAGTTGCGCGCCAGCTCGCGGAACTCGGTGAAGCCGCAGATGGGCGCACGCTCGTCCAGGCTGCCACCGGCGATGCGCGCCACCGCGCGGTTCAGCAGCTGCACCGGCTCCACCAACCGGCGGCCCACCAGCAGCGCCAAGCCCAGCGCCAGCGTCAACGCCAGGCCCAGCGCCACCAGCAGCCGGTTGCGCAGCGAGCGCACGGGCGCGAAGGCCTCGTCGGCATCGACGTTGACGGCAATGCCCCAGTCCAGCGCCGCCAGGTGCCGCCACGACGACACCACCTCGACGCCCGCGTAGTTGCGCGCCAGCCCGCTGCCGCTTTCGCCGCGCAGGCCGCGCACCGACGGGAGGGCGTCGGCCGCGCGCAGGTCCAGCGGCCGCGCCACCTGGTCATGCGGCTTGCGCAGCGCGTCGCCGACGAACGCGGCCCTGTCGCCATCGCGCTGCACCAGCACCGTCTCGCCGCTCGGCGGCAGGCCGGCGCGGTCGGTCGCCACGCGCAGCAGCCGCGCCAGGTCCAGCTGCAGCACGATGCTGCCCAGCACGTGGTCGCCGTCGACGACGGCATGCACCAGGAACAGCGTCGCCGGCCCGCCGTCGCGCAGCCGCTTGACCGGCGTCAGCTGCGCCTGCAGGCGGTCGATGGCGCGGCGGTGCGCAGCGAGCAGGTCGCTGCCCTCGAAGGCGCCGTCGTCCAGCCGCGCTGGCGCCGGGTCGGCCCCGGCGGGCGGCTTCACCGCGAAGCTGATGCGGCCGTCCGGCTGCACCAGCAGCAGGTTGGCGTACTTGCCGGTCTCGTACAGCCGTTGATAGAAGGCCAGGCTGCCCGGCGGCACGCGCGTCGCCGCCGCGTCACGACGCTGCGCCAGCAGCTCGCGCGAGTCGGCGGACTGGGCCGTGAGCTGGGCGTCCACCTGCACCTCGCTGAGGTACTCGTTGATCTCGGTCGCCTTCTTGCGCGCAATGCCCACCAGCCCGTCGGTGACGGTGTCGCGCAGGCTGCGCTCGAAGCTTGCCAGCTGCCACGCCCCCATGACGCCCAGCGGCAGCATGGACAGCAGCAGGCAGCCCAGCAGCAGCGCCGGGCCCACGCGCCAGGCGGCGCGGCTGGATTCGGCGGCCGGCGCACTGATCAACGCGGTCCCTCCGCCAGCAGCAGCCCAGGCCCTCCCAGCAGCGCGCTCGCCATCGGCATCGGCTAGCTGGCGGCGCGGCGCGCCTCGGGAGAGATCAGCGGCAGCGTCAGCCGCACGGTGGTGCCGACGCCCGGCGTGGAGTCGACCTGGATCTGGCCGCCCAGCGCGAAGGTGACGAGGTTGCGCACGATGTACAGCCCCGGCTCGCTGCGGTTGGGGCCGAAGCGGGTCGAGAAGAACGGGTCGAACACGCGGCCCAGCAGGCCCGGCGGGATGCCCACGCCATGGTCCTGCACGCTGATGGTGAGCTGGTCGGTGCCCAGCGGCCGCACGCGCAGGTGCACCTCGCCGCCGGCCTCGCGGTAGGCATGCTTGACGGCGTTCTGGATCAGCGTGGACAGCACCTTGGCCAGCGCGCCGCGGAAGCTCAGCAGGTGCAGGTCGTCGCCGACGTCCAGCTCGCAGCGCACCTGGTGCGCATCCAGCGCCGGCGCGAGGCTGGCCACCACCTCGTGCACCAGCTCCAGCAGCGAGAAGCTGCGGCGCTGGTCGCCGAAGTTGTCGGCCGTGGACTGCAGGAAGGAGTCGACGATGGACAGCGTGCGCTGCAGGTTGGACAGCACCAACCCGACGCTCTCCTCGCTGACGCGCAGGTGCTTGTCCAGGTCACTGCGCTTGATGCTGCCGGCGTTGGCCAGGCTGTTCAGGTGGGCCAGGTCGTCCTGCAGCGTGCAGGCGGAGATCAGCGCGTTGCCCAGCGGCGAGCTCAACTCCTGCGCGATGCCGGCGATGGTGCGGCCCACCGACGCCAGCTTGTCGCGCTGGAACAGCTCGATCTGCGAGCGCGCAAAGCTCTCGGACGCCAGCTTCAGCGCCAGCTGCGTGCGCACGCGCGCCTTCACGACGACATCGACGAAGGGTTTGGGGATGTAGTCCACCGCGCCGTGGGCGAAGCCCTCGGCCTCGTCGGCGGCGCTGCCCTGCACGGTGACGAAGATGACCGGCACGCTGCGCGTGCGCGGGTCGGCCTTCAGGCGGTCGCAGACCTCGTAGCCGCTCATCTCGGGCATCAGCACGTCGAGCAGGATCAGGTCGGGCAGCTGCTGCGCGCAGAAGGCCAGCGCCTCGGCGCCGCTGGTGGCCATGGACACCTCGCAGTCATCCACCAGCAGCTGGTACAGCGCGTGGATGTTGCTCGGTTGGTCGTCGACGACGAGGATCAGCGGCATGGCGCCTCAGGATAACCGCTGCGTCAGGCGTCGCGACCGCACGCCGCCCGGGGCTTTCCCCAGGGCGCGGGTGTGCATTCCTGCCCACAGTTGCCGACGGCCGCTATCCATAATCGGCCAGCCTCAAGCGACCGTTCCATGCCCCAGCGCCACGCCACGTTCGCCCTCCTCCTGCTCGCCACGGCCGCGCTGCTGGCGCTGCTGGCCCTGCTGCTGAATCTGCGCAGCAGCGCGGGCGGCGCCGTCGATGCCGCGCTCGCGCTGAACCTGCTGCTGTTGCCGCTGCCGCCGCTGTGCGCGCTGGCGCTGCGCCGCCGCGAGGCCGAGGCCCGCGCGCAGACCGCCGCCACGCAGGCTGCCGCCGAGGCCAAGACCCGTTTCCTCGCGCAGATCAGCCACGAGATCCGCACGCCCATGAACGCCATCATGGGCATGACGCAGCTGGCGCTGCAGACGCCGCTGACGCCCGAGCAGCGCGAGCTGCTGGGCAAGGCCGACGCCGCGTCGCGCACGCTGCTGGGCCTCATCAACGACGTGCTGGACGTCTCCAAGATCGAGGCCGGCCAGCTGCGCATGGAGTCGCACCCGCTGCGGCTGGAGGACGTCGTCGCGCAGGCCGTGGAGCTGGTGCGGCCGCTGCACGTGACACCCGGCGTCGCGCTGGTGTGCGACTGGGCCGATGCCGGCCTGCTCGGCGCGCGCGGCCAGCTGCTGGGCGATGCGCTGCGGCTGCAGCAGGTGCTGGTCAATCTGCTGTCCAACGCGCTCAAGTTCACGCCGGCCGGCCAGGTCGTGCTGCGGCTGGACACGCAGGCCGGCAGCGCACCGGGCGCGGTGACGCTGCGCCTGACCGTGCAGGACAGCGGCATCGGCATGGATGCCGAGCAGATCGCTGCGCTGTTCCGCGAGTTCTACCAGGGCGATGCGTCCGTGCCGCGCCGCTTCGGCGGCACCGGCCTGGGCCTGGCCATCACGCGCCGCCTCGTCGAGCTGATGGGCGGCACGCTGGACGTGCAGAGCACGCCGGGCCATGGCAGCCGCTTCGTCATCCAGCTGGCGCTGCCGCAGGACGCCACCGCCGCGCCACCGGCGGCGCTGCCGCCCTGCCGGCTGCTGCTGGCCGATGCGCATGCAGGCAGCCGCGCGGCCACGCAGGCGCTGCTCGGGCACCTGGGGCTGGCCGCGGGGCTGGACGCCAGTGCCGACGTCGCCGGCACGCTGGCCGCGCTGGACCAGGCCCGCCAGGCCGGCCGCGCCTTCGAGTGGCTGCTGCTGGACTGGGCCCTGCCCGGCCCCGGCCCGGGCGGCGCCGACCTGCTGGCCCGGCTGCGCCGCGACCACCCGGCGCTGCGCATCGCCGTGCTGAGCCCGCGCGGCGCCGACGACAACACCACCCAGCTGCGCGCCTTCGGCGCCCGCGCGCTGTGCCCGCAGCCGCTGCTGCCGGGCGAGTTGCGCCGGCTGCTGCGCGACGCGCCGGCGGAGCGGCCCGCGGCGGGCGCCGACGGCCAGCCGCTGGCCGGGCTGCGCGTGCTGCTCGTCGAGGACCACCCGACCAACCAGGAGATCGCGGTGCGGCTGCTCGGCAGCCATGGCGCGCGCGTCGACGTCGCCGGCGACGGCCAGGCGGGGCTGGACAAGCTGCAGGCCGCCGGCCCGAGCGCCTACGACCTGGTGCTGATGGACCTGCAGATGCCGGTGCTGGACGGCCTCAGCGCCACGCGCCGCCTGCGCGCGCTGCCCGGCTTCGAAGCGCTGCCCGTGCTGGCCATGACGGCCCATGCGCTGGGCGAGGAGCGCGCCCAGTGCCTGGCCGCCGGCATGCAGGGTCACATCGCCAAGCCGCTGGACGTGGCGCGGCTGGTGCGCGAGCTGCAGCGCTACCGCCCCGCCCCGGCCGCCGCGCCGACGCTGCCGGTGCTGGACATGGCGACCGGCCTGCGCCAGTTCGACGGCCAGGCCGCGCTGTACCGGCGCACGCTGCAGGGCTTTGCCACGCAGTACGCCGACGGCCTGGCGGCGTGGGCTGGCTGGCTGGACAGCGGCGACTGGCCGGAGCTGCGCCGCGCCGCGCACACATTGCAGGGCCTGGCGGCCACGCTGGGCGCGCAGCCGCTGCACCGGCTGGCGCTGGCGCTGGAGCGCAGCGCGGCCCTCGCGGACACCACGGCCGCGGCGACGCAGCTGGCCCGCGTGGACACGGCGCTGGCGGCGCTGCTGGCCGAGGTGCGCGGCGCACTTGACGAGCCCCCGACGCCGCCGACTGCGCAAGTCCCCGGCGACCTTGCCACGCTGCAGCTGCTGCTGGGCCAGAGCGACAGCCGCGCGCTGGACTGGTGGCAGGCCCACGGCGGCCACAGCGGGCTGGACGCGGCCGTGGCCACGCGGCTGGAGCGGGCGCTGGGTGCGCTGGACTTCGACGCCGCGCTGCTGGCGCTGAAGGAGGCCCGCTGATGGCTGGCGCCACGCTGGTGGTGCTGGGGGCCGTCGGCACGCGCTGGCTGTTCGGCCTCATCGTCGCGTCGGCACTGGGCGCCTGGGCCAGCGAGACGCTGCTGGGCGTCATCGATCCCAACGACCGCCTCGCCTACCCGCTGCTGGTCGTCGCGTTCTCGGTGCTGGCCGTGCTGGTCTGGCAGCGGCCGCGTCAGCTGCGGCTGTGGCAGCGCTGGGGCGTCACGCTGCTGGCGCTGTACTTCAGCGTCAACATGCTGACCTTCACGCTCAGGCCCGACCCCGGACCCAGCCTCTACACGCTGGGCAGCCTGGCGCCGTGGACGCTGGGCGGCTGCCTGCTGCTGTTCGCGACCTGGCGTGCCCGCCAGGCGCTGCTCATCTCGCTAGCGCTGCTGGCGCTGATGCTGGCGCCGCCCACGCTGCTGCGGTTTGCAGGCCAGCCGCCGCAGTGGCTGCTGGAAGCCTGGCCGCTGCTGGCCAACCTGGCGCTGTGCCAGGTGATGTTCTGCCTGGCGCTGTGGGGCCTGTCGCGCCAGCTGGGGCTGCTGGCGCTGCTGGCGCCGGCCGGCGACGGGCCGGCCACGGCGGACGACCTCGTGAAGGCCCGCCTCGACGAGCTGGAACGCTCGCGGGCGGCCGCCGAGGCGGCGTCGCGCGCCAAGTCCGACTTCCTCGCCAACATCGGCCACGAGATCCGCACGCCCATGAACACCGTGCTGGGCCAGACGCGGCTGCTGCTGGCCGGCCGCCTGAACGCCGGCCAGCGCGGCCAGCTGCAGGAGGTGGCGCAGGCGGGCGAAACCCTCATCAAGCTCATCGACGGGCTGCTGGACTACGCCGACCTGGATGCCGGCCGCCTGCAGCTGGCCGACGAGCCGCTGCGGCTGGAGTCGCTGCTGGCCAGCGCCTTCGACGCCGTGCGCCCCGCGGCGCAGGCCAAGCAGCTGGAGCTGCTGTGCGAGATCGCGTCCCCCGAGCTGCTGGGCGCGGCCGGCACCCGCCGCGGCGACGCCATGCGGCTGACGCAGCTCATCACCGAGCTGCTGGTCAACGCCGTCAAGTTCACGCCGGCCGGCCAGGTGAAGCTGACCGCGGCGCTGGACAACGGCGGCGCCTGGCGGCTGCGCGTGCGCGACAGCGGCGTGGGCCTGACGCCCGAGCAGCTGGCCCGGCTGTTCATGCCGTTCACGCAGGCCGAGGCCGGCGCCGCGCGGCGCTTCGGCGGCACGGGGCTGGGCCTGGCCATCTGCCGCGCGCTGGCCCAGCGCATGGGCGGCACGCTGACGGCGCGCAGCACGCCAGGCCGCGGCAGCGCCTTCGAGCTGGTGCTGCCGCTGCCGCCCTGCCCCGGCCTGGCGCCGCCGGCCATGAGCGAGCCCGCCAGCGTCGTGCTGGTGCAGGCGCCCCACAGCGCCGGCCACGACGCCTTGCTGGCGCTGCTGAAGGCGCTGGCGCCCACGGCCCACGTCGAGGTGCTGCCGCAGGGCGCACAGGCGCTGGCACGGCTGTGCAGCACGCCCGGCGGCACGCCCCTCGACCTGCTGCTGGTGGACTGGGTGCTGCCCGACATGGACGGCGGCGAGCTGCTGCGCCGGCTGTCCGAGAGCGGCCCGCCGCGCGTGCGCCGCGCCGTGCTGCTGAGCGCGTTCGACACGCCGCTGCTGCGCGAACGTGCGCTGCGCCAAGGCGCGCACGCACTGGCGCCCAAGCCGCTGCTGCCGCACACGCTGCGCCGCCTGCTGGACCTGGAGCGCCCGCTGCCCTTCGTCGCCGCCGAGCCGGCCGGCATGGAACTGCCGGACGCCAACCCCGCCGCCGCCACGGATGCCGCCACGCTGATCAGCGAGCTGGACACGCTGCTGGGCGACGCCGACAGCCACGCGCTGACGCTGTGGGAGCAGCACGGCTCGGCCTTCCTGGACATGCTGCCCGCGCCGCAGGCCAAGGCGCTGGCCGGCGCGATGCAGCGCTTCGACTTCGATGAGGCACAGGCCGCACTGCGCGGCGACAAGGACAAGATGCCATGACGCCGCACGACGCTTTCCTGTCGCCGCAGGCCACCGTGCTGGTCGTCGACGACACGCCGGCCAACCTGACGCTGCTGGCCCAGGTGCTCAAGCCCGACTACCGCGTGCAGCTGGCGGTCAGCGGCGCGAAGGCGCTGGAGATCTGCCGCCGCCAGCCGCCCGACCTGATCGTGCTGGACGTGATGATGCCGGAGATGGACGGCTACGAAGTCTGCCGCCGCCTGAAGGCCGACCCGGCCACGCGCCGTGTGCCGGTCATCTTCCTGACCGCGCTGACGCGGCCCGAGGACGAGAGCAGCGGCTTCGACGCCGGCGGCGCCGACTTCATCCACAAGCCCTTCAACCCGTCGACGGTGCTGGCGCGCGTGCGCACCCACCTGCAGCTCAAGCTCGCGGAAGACCACCTGCTGCGCCACAACGCCCAGCTCAGCGGCGAGCTGGACGCGCGCCGCCGCGAGGTGGAACGGCTGCGCGACACGACGCTGTTCGTCATGGTGGGCCTGGCCGAGTTCCGCGACGCCGACACCGGCAACCACATCCAGCGCACGCAGGAATACGTGCGCACGCTGGCACGCTGGATCGCCGACCAGCCCGACGGCCCGGCCGACCTGACCGAGTTCGCCATCGATGAGCTGGCCAAGGCCGCGCCGCTGCATGACATCGGCAAGGTGGCCATTCCCGACGGCATCCTGCTCAAGCCCGGCAAGCTGTCGGCGGACGAATGGCGCGTCATGAAGACGCATGCCGAGCAGGGCGCCGACCTGCTGCAGCGCGCCATCGACAAGCTCGGCGACGACGCCGGGCTGATGCTGACCTTCGGCAAGCAGATCGCCCGCCACCACCACGAGAAATGGGACGGCAGCGGCTACCCGGACGGCCTGTCCGGCGAGGCCATCCCGCTGTCGGCGCGGCTGATGGCCGTGGCCGACGTCTACGACGCGCTGATCAGCGAGCGGCCCTACAAGCAGGCCATGACGCACGACGAGGCGCTGGACTTCATCCGCGCAGGCTGCGGCAGCCACTTCGACCCGCATGTCGTCGCCGCGCTGGAGGCCTGCGTGGACGACGTGCGGCAGATCGCCTCCCGGTGGGCGGACTGATAATCCGCCCCCTCATGCAGTCCGGCCCCATCCTCAACATCTCCTGCTACCTCTTCGTCTCGCTGACCGACACGGCGGCGCTGCGCGACCGCCTCGAGGCGCGCGCGCTGGCGCTGGACCTGAAGGGCACCGTGCTGATCGCCGAGGAAGGCATCAACCTGTTCCTGGCCGGCCCCGCCGAGGCGGTGAACGCCTGGGTGGACGAGCTGCGCGCCGACGCCCGCTTCGCGACGCTGACACCCAAGGAAAGCTGGAGCGAGGTGCAGCCCTTCCAGCGGCTCAAGGTCAAGGTCAAGCCGGAAATCATCCGCATGAACCGGCCCGCCGTGCGCCCCGACCAGGCCCCGCGTGCGCCCGCGCTGCCGCCGGCCACGCTGCTGCGCTGGCTGGACCAGGGCGTGGATGACGAGGGCCGCGAGGTGGTCATGCTGGACACGCGCAACGGCTTCGAGGTGGACGCGGGCGCCTTCGACGGCGCCATCGACTGGCGGTTGCACAAGTTCAGCGACTTCCCCGACGCGTTGGCCGCCCACCGCGACGAGCTGGCCGGCAAGACCGTCGTGAGCTACTGCACCGGCGGCATCCGCTGCGAGAAGGCCGCGATGCTGCTGCAGGAGCAGGGGCTGACGGCCTGGCAGCTGGACGGCGGCATCCTGAAGTACTTCGAGGACACCGGCGGCAGGCACTACCACGGCAACTGCTTCGTCTTCGACGACCGCCGTGGCGTCAACGCAGACCTGAGCCCCACGTGAGCGGCCAGCGGACCGAGCGCCGGGCCGCGCCAAGCCGGGCCGCCATCCCCTCGGGGGATCGACTGGCGTACCCGCCGGTCGAGGGGCGGGCGTGAAGGGCGATCTGGCGCTGAAAGTCGTCGGCATCCTGCTGATGCTGGCGGCGCTGGGCTTCGCCGTCAGCAAGGCGCCCGACCGCTCGCTGGAAAGCCTGGTGCCGCGCTGGGCGCCGCCGCCGTCGGACTTCGTCGAGGTGGACGGCCTGCTGGTGCACGTGCGCGACCAGGGCCCCAGCAGCGACCCGCTGCCGCTGGTGCTCATCCACGGCACCAGCGCCAGCCTGCACACCTGGGAGGGCTGGGCGGCCGAACTGGCACACACGCGCCGCGTCATCAGCTTCGACCTGCCGGGCTTCGGCCTGACCGGGCCCAACGCCGACGGCGACTACCGCGAGGCCCGCTACGTGGCGTTCACGCGCGCGCTGCTGTCCCGGCTGGGTGTGGGCCGGGCCATCGTCGTGGGCAACTCGCTGGGCGGCGGCATCGCCTGGGAGCTGGCGCTGGCCGACCCGACGCGCGTGGCCGGCCTGGTGCTGGTGGACGCCAGCGGCTACGACTTCGTCCCCGAGTCCGTGCCGCTGGGCTTCCGCGTCGCGCGGCTGCCCGTGCTGCGCGAGCTCATGCGCTGGGTGCTGCCGCGCCGCGCCATCGAGGACAGCGTGCTGGACGTCTACGGCGACCGGTCGCGCGTGACGGCCGCACTGGTGGACCGCTATTACGAGCTGGCGTTGCGCGAAGGCAACCGTGTGGCGCTGATGCGGCGCCTGGACCAGATGGCGCCGGGGCCCGTGCAACGGCTGGGCGAGATCCGCGTGCCCACCCTCATCCTCTGGGGCGGCAAGGACCGCCTGATCCCGCCCCGCTGGGGGCAGGCCTTCCACGCCGCCATCGCCGGCAGCCGCCTCGTCACCTTCCCCGGCCTCGGCCACGTGCCTCAGGAAGAAGACCCGGCTGCTACGCTTGCGGCCCTGCGCGACTGGCTACCTGCCGTCGGCCACTGAACACCGTCCCACCCAAAAGGTCAGACATGAAGAAAACCGCCCTGTTCATCCTCGCCCTGGCCGCCACGGCCGCCCAGGCCCAGGCTCCCGAGTGGAAGAAGCTGCGCATCGGCGTCGAGGGCGCCTACCCGCCGTTCTCCGAGATCGGCACCGACGGCAAGTTGAAGGGCTTCGAGATCGAGCTGGTGCAGGCCTACTGCGCCGAGATGAAGGCGCAGTGCACGCTGGTGCAGCAGGAGTTCGACGGCCTGATCCCCGCGCTGCAGTCGCGCAAGGTGGACGCCATCTTCGCCAGCGTCTCCATCACGGCCGAGCGCGAGAAGGTCATCGCGTTCACCAAGCCCTACTACTCGACGCCGGCCCGCCTCGTCGCCAAGGCCGGCGTGAAGCTGGAACCCACGGCCGCCGGCCTCAAGGGCAAGAAGATCGGCGTGCAGCGCGGCACGACGCACGAGACCTACGCCGCCGCCAACTTCAAGCAGAGCGAGGTGGTGCGCTACGGCAGCCAGGACCAGGTCTTCCTGGACCTGAAGAGCGGCCGCATCGACGCCACGCTGATGGACTCCCCCGCAGCGGACTTCGGTTTCCTGAAGAAGCCCGAGGGCAAGGGCTTCGCCTTCGTCGGCGGCCCGGTGCTGGACGACAAGATCTTCGGCCAGGGCACCGGCGTCGGGCTGCGCAAGGCCGACGAGGCCACGCTGGGCAAGAAGTTCAACGCCGCCATCGACGCGTTGCAGGCCAACGGCACGTTCAAGAAGCTGGCCGACAAGTACTTCGACTACGACATCGCGCCCGCCAGGAAGTGATGCAACGCCGCGCCGCGCTGTTAGCCCCGCTCGCCCTCGCCGGCCCGGCGCGGAGCGAGGCACCGTCGCTGAAGCTGCGCGTCGGCCTGGCGGCCGGCTACGCGCCGTTCAGCGAGGTGGGCAGCGACGGCAGGCTCAAGGGCTTCGAGGTGGACCTGGCCCAGGCGCTGTGCGCCCGCATGGGCCTGCAGTGCGTGCCCGTCATGCTGGACTTCGACGGCCTCATCCCGGCGCTGCGCGCGCGCAAGATCGACGCCATCATGGCCTCCATGTCCATCACGCCGGAGCGCCAGCAGGTCATCGCGTTCTCGACGGCGTACTACTTCTCGCCGGTGCGCATGGTGGTGCGCATGGATTCACGGCCCGACGTCAGCCCGGCCGGCATGAAGGGCAAGCGCATCGGCGTGGAGCGCGGCACCATCCACGAGCGGCTGCTGGCCGCGCAGTTCAAGGACAGCCAGGTGCTGCGCTACGCGACGCAGGACCAGGTCTTCCTGGACCTCAGGGCCGGCCGCCTCGACGCCACACTGGTGGACGCCGTCATCGCGCAGTTCGGCTTCCTGGACCGCTCCGAGGGCCGCGGCTTCGCGTTCGCCGGCCCCGATTTCGGCCGTGAGGCGCAGTACTACGGCAAGGGCATCGGCGTCGGGCTGCGCAAGACCGACGCGGCCACGCTGGGGGTGAGGCTGGACGAAGCGCTGGCCGGGCTGCGCGCCAGCGGTGCGCTGAAGGCGCTGAACGACCGCTATTTCAGTTTTGACCTCGTGACCATTCGCTGACCATGCTGCTGCACGGATTCCTTCCCAGCCTCCTCGAAGGCGCCGCCGTCACGCTGGGCGTGGCGCTGTCGTCGCTGGCCGTGGCCGTGGCACTGGGCCTGGTCGGCGCGCTGGCCAAGCTGTCGGGCTCGCGCGCGCTGCAGGCCATCGCCGCCACCTACACGACGCTGATCCGCGGCGTGCCCGACCTGGTGCTGATGCTGCTGATCTTCTACGGCGGCCAGGTCGCGGTGAACACCGTCGCGCCCATGCTGGGCCACGAGGACTACATCGACATCGACCCCTTCATCGCCGGCGTGCTGACCATCGGCTTCATCTTCGGCGCCTACCTGACCGAGTCGTTCCGCGGCGCCTTCCTGGCCGTGCCGCCGGGCCAGCGCGAGGCGGGCCTGGCCTACGGCATGAGCCCGCGCCAGGTGCTGGTGCGCATCACGCTGCCGCAGATGCTGCGCCACGCGCTGCCGGGGCTGTCCAACAACTGGCTGGTGCTCATCAAGAGCACGGCCATCGTGTCCATCATCGGCCTGTCGGACCTGATGACGCGCGGCCAGCAGGCGGCCGGCAACACGCGCGAGCCGTTCAGCTTCTACCTCGCCGTGGCGCTGATCTACCTCGTCTTCACCAGCGTGTCGGAGCTGGTCTTCGCCTGGGCGAACCGGCGCCTGGCCATCGGCGTGCGAAAGGGTGAGCTGTGAACTTCGACGCCATCGCCGAGAACCTGCCGATGTACTGGGAGGGCCTGGGCATCACGCTGAAGCTGCTGGCGCTGTCGCTGGGCTGCGGCCTGCTGATCGCCGTGCCGCTGGCGCTCGTGCGCACCGTGTCCAGGGGCCTGGCCTCGCGCCTCGTCTGGGCCTACACCTACGTGTTCCGCGGCACGCCCATGCTGGTGCAGCTGTTCCTCGTCTACTACGGCCTGGCGCAGTTCGACGCCGTGCGCGACAGCCCGCTGTGGCCGTGGCTGTCGTCGGCCACCTTCTGCGCCTGGCTGACGTTCACGCTGAACACGGCGGCCTACACGACCGAGATCATCGCCGGCAGCATCCGCGCGCTGCCGGCCGGTGAGATCGAGGCAGCCAAGGCGCTGGGCATGGGCCGCGGCCTGATGCTGCGCCGCATCGTGCTGCCGGCAGCGCTCCGCCGCGCGCTGCCCGCCTACGGCAACGAAGCCATCTTCATGCTGCACGGTACGTCGCTGGCCAGCGTCGTCACACTGCTGGACGTCACCGGCGCGGCCCGCGCCGTCAACGCCAAGTACTACCTGCCCTTCGAAGCCTTCATCACCGCCGGCGCGTTCTATTTCGTGCTGACGCTGAGCCTGGTGGGCCTGTTCCGCTGGGCCGAGAACCGCTGGCTCAAACCCATGATGAGCCGCTGACCATGCAACTCAATCGCCACCCTCTCCTCTCCCCCGCCCCCGGCACGCAACGCGAGCTGGTGTCGCTGCACTACGGCCGGCCCGGCGGCCAGAAGGCCTACATCCAGGCCTCGCTGCACGGCGACGAGCTGCCCGGCATGCTGGTGGCCCACCACCTGCGCCTGCAGCTGGACGCGCTGGAGGCCGCCGGCCAGATCACCGGCGAGGTGGTGCTGGTGCCGATGGCCAACCCGATCGGCCTGAGCCAGTTCCTGCTGCATGCGCACCTGGGCCGCTTCGAGCTGATGTCGGGCGAGAACTTCAACCGCCACTACCCCGACCAGATCGAGGCCGTGGCCGCCGCCGTCGAGCCGCAGCTGGGCGCCGACCCGGCCGCCAACGTCGCGCTGCTGCGCCGCGCGCTGAAGGCGGCCGTGCTGGCCTCGCCGGTGGACACCGAGCTGCAGTCGCAGCGGCGCACGCTGATGGGCCTGTCCTGCGACGCCGACATCGTGCTGGACCTGCACTGCGACGCGCAGGCCGTCATGCATCTCTACACCGAGACGCCCTGCTGGCCCGACTGCGAGCCGCTGGCGCGCTTCCTCGGTTCACGGCTGACGCTGCTGGCCCAGGACTCGGGCGACAACCCGTTCGACGAAGCCTGCTCGCAGGTCTGGTGGAAATGGAAGGCGCGCTTCGGCGAGCGCTTCCCCATCCCGCAGGCCTGCCTGTCCGTCACCGTGGAGCTGCGCGGCGCATGCGACGTGACGCACGAGCTGGCCGCCGCCGATGCGAAGAACATCGTGGACTTCCTGCGCTGGCGCGGCCTCATCGCCGGCGACCGGCCCGTGCTGCCAGACCCGGTGGGCGACGCCCGCCCGCTGGCCGGCAGCATGCCGATCAAGTCGCCGGTGGCGGGCGTGCTGACCTTCCTAGCGGCCGTCGGCGCCGAGGTGAAGGCGGGCGACGTGCTGGCCCATGTCATCGACCCCATCACCGCCCAGGTCACCGAGCTGAAGAGCCCCGTTGACGGCCTGTTCTTCGCGCGCGACTTCTTGCGCTTTGCCAACGCCGGCATGCGTGTCGCCAAGGTCGCCGGCAAGCAGGCGCTGCGCACCGGCAAGCTGCTGGGGGCCTGACATGACGATCCAACTGCAGGCCACCAACATCCACAAGCGCTTCGGCGACCGCGAGGTGCTGAAAGGCATCTCGCTGAGTGCCGCCCGCGGCGACGTCGTCACGCTGATCGGCTCGTCCGGCTCGGGCAAGAGCACCTTCCTGCGCTGCCTGAACCTGCTGGAGCAGCCGCATGACGGCGAGCTGGCGCTGGGCGGCGAAACGCTGAAGCTCGTGCGCGACCGCGACGGCAGCCTGAAGGCCGCCGACGCGCCGCAGCTGCAGCGCTGGCGCGCCCGGCTGGCCATGGTGTTCCAGAACTTCAACCTGTGGGCCCACATGACGGTGCTGGAGAACGTCATCGAGGCGCCCATCCACGTGCTGGGCAAGCCGCGGGCCGAGGCCATCGAGCGCGCCCAGGCGCTGCTGGCGCGCGTGGGCGTGTCGCACCGTGCGAACGTCTACCCGGCCCAGCTGTCCGGCGGCGAGCAGCAGCGCGTCGCCATCGCCCGCGCGCTGGCCGTGGACCCGGAGGTGATGCTGTTCGACGAGCCCACGTCCGCGCTGGACCCGGAGCTGGTCGGCGAGGTGCTCAAGGTGATGCGCGACCTCGCCGCCGAGGGCCGCACGATGATCGTCGTCACGCACGAGATGGGCTTTGCGCGCGAGGTGTCCAACCACTGCCTGTTCCTGCACCAAGGCAAGGTCGAGGAGGAAGGCAACCCCAAGGAGATGCTGATCCGCCCGCAGTGCGAGCGGCTGCAGCAGTTCCTCAGCGGCGGGCTGAAGTAGGCGGCATGAGCCTGGAGCTGGTGCTGGGCTTCGCGACGGCGCAGCACGCGTGGAGCTGGGCGTTGCTGCTGGCCATGGCGGCCAAGGTCGGCAGCACGCTGGCGCTGCTGGCCCCCAAGGCGGGCCGGCACTGGCGCTGGGTGCAGCGCCACGAAGCGCCGTTGTGGTGGACCACCAAGCTCAGCGCCCTCGCGCTGTGCGTTTGCGCGGCCATGCTGTGCCACCTGGGTGATGACCGGCTCGGCGAGCGTTTCTTCGCCGGGCTGCTGCTTGTCGCCATGCTGCTGGTGGCGGTACGCGTGAAGCGCCGGCTGGCGGACTGACGGGCATGCGCCGAACGCTGGCCCGGTTGCTGTGGCGCGCGCTGGCGGTGCTGAGCATCGCGTTGGGCCTGGTGGGCATCGTGCTGCCGGGGCTGCCCACCGTGCCCTTCCTGCTGCTGGCCGCCTGGGCCGGCAGCCACGGCTGGCCGGCGCTGGAACAGTGGCTGCTGGCCCACCCACGCTTCGGCCCGCCCATCCGGCGCTGGCGCGAGCACGGCGCCGTGCCTCGGCGCGCCAAGTGGCTGGCCAGCCTCATGATGACGGTCAGCGCCGCCGTGCTGCTGCTGTCATCCGCGCCGCTGCCGGTGCAGATCGCCGTGCCAGCCCTGATGGCCTGCGTGGCCGCCTGGCTGTGGCGCCGGCCAGACGCGTGACCCGGCCGGCGCGCTGGCGGCGTCAGAGCAGCTCGGCCCAGTTCTTCAGGGTGCTCGTCTCGAAGTTGCCGTCGCCATCGGCGTCCAGTTCGAAGCGCACCTGCGCGGCACTGACCGGCGTGATGCGCAGCGCCGACCCGGCGCGACCGCGCACCAGCACTTGCCCCGCGCTCGGATAGGCGTCGTCACCCTGCATGACGAGCGGCTGCGGCGTGCTCACCCGCACCTGCCTGCCGTCGGCGGTGTTGGTCAGCGTGCCGGCGTAGGTCAGCGTGGCCCGGGCGCTGCCGTTGACGGTTTCGTCGCGCAACTGCAGCTGCATGTCCCCCAGCGTGTAGGACTGAGCCTGACCGCCCAAACGGCCCGTCAGCGCCATGCGTGGCGCCGACAGGCCCAGTTCGCCGACCCCAGCTGGCGTGCGGCTGAGCTTGAAGGCGAGCTCGCCATCACCCTGCAGCGAATTGCCGCCCTGGCCGATGCCGAAGCCCGTCAGCTTCATCCCCAGCGTGGCGTTGAAGCTGTTGCTGCCGTAGACGCCGGTGACGGCCTGCATGCTGAGGTCGACGCGGCCTTGCGTCGTGACGCCGTCCTCCTTGCAGGCATTGGCTTCGATGGCCAGCGTCTCGCCGGCCTCCATGTCGCCGCTGCCATTGGTGTCGTTGAACACCACGGCGAGGCTGCCGCCTTGCCCGCAAGCCACTTCGATCGGCCCCACGACAGCCGCGGGCTGCGGCTTGTCGGCAGATTGCACCTGGCGCAGCAAGGGCCCGCCGCGCGTGCCGCCGGCGAGGCTGCCGGCGCCGCCGAGGTACAGCGCGCTGACGGCGGCCGTCTGGCCCACGGACTGGTAGTTGCCGACACCCAGGCTGAGCGCCGTCGGGTCGTCGTTGTCGGGGGCGCCTGGCGACCCGGATCCGCCACCGCAGGCGGACAAGGTGAGGACAGCGGCCAGGTGGAGGCCGACGCGAACGCGAGGAAAGGACATGGTGTCTCCCTGTGAATGCCGCGTGCATCGTGCGCACGCAGCGGCCCCATTCAACGACGTCAGCAAGTCGGCAGATGACGAGCGCAGCAGGCTTCGTCTTGCAAAGTGCAAGCAGCACCTTAAGAAACCTTGCAGCCCGCGCGCGGCTGAGCGGAATCGAGCGCCTGCTGTCGCCCTGCGTCGACAGCAGGCGACAAGCCGACACCGGGCCTTGGGCCCGGGTCGAGGTCAAGGGCGCCGCATCGAGCAGCGTCGAGGAGGCGCCCAGGCGTTCAGCTCAGTGACCGTTCTCCGACCCGTTCGCCTTGTCGCCACATGCCACCCCGAGCCAGCTCGGCAAGCGGCGCCGCCACCGCGCCCGCCTGCCGGCAAGGAACCCGCGCCGGACGCTCAAGCGATGGCTTGCAGCAGCCCGCGGTCCTTCAGCATGGGTTCCACGACCGGGTCACGCCCGCGGAAGGCGCGGAACGCCGCGCCGGGCTCCACGCTGTTGCCGGCCGCGTAGATGCACTCGCGCAGCCGCGCGGCGACGGTCGGGTCGAACACGTCGCCAGCCTCGACGAAGGCGTCGAAGGCGTCGCAGTCCAGCACCTCGGCCCACAGGTAGACGTAATAGCCGGCCGCGTAGCCGGCGCTGCTGAACAGGTGCTGGAAGTGCGTCATGCGATGGTTCATGCCCACCTCGGCCGGCAGCCCCCAGCGCGCCAGCGTGTCGCGCTCGAAGGCCACGACGTCGGCCGGCGCCTCGGGCAGCGCGTGAGCCGACATGTCGACGATGGCGCTGGCCGTGTAGCGCAGCGTCTCGTAGCCCTGGCCGAACTGGCGCGCCGCCTGCAGCTTGGCCAGCAGCGCGTCCGGCAGCGGTTCGTCGGTCTGCCAGTGGCGTGCAAACTTCTTCAGCACCTGCGGATCGGCCATCCAGTGCTCGTACAGCTGCGAGGGCAGCTCGACGAAGTCACGCAGCACCTGCGTGCCGGCCAGCCGGTCGTACTCGACGCTGCTCAGCAGCCCGTGCAGGCCGTGGCCGAACTCGTGGAACAGCGTGCGGACATCGTCGAAGCTCAGCAGCGTCGGCTCGCCGGCCGCGCCCCTCGCAAAGTTGTTGTTGTTCAGAATGATGGGCGTTGCGCCGAGTGCCCGGCTCTGGTTGCGCAGCGCGTTCATCCACGCACCGCTGCGCTTCGTGGGCCGAGCAAAGTTGTCCTGCAGGAACAGGCCGCGCAGACTGCCATCGGCGTTCAGGACCTCGTAGGCGCGCACGTCGGGGTGGTACGCAACGATGTCCGGCCGGGCCTTGAACTGCAGGCCGAACAGGCGCCTGGCGCAGTCGAACATCGCGGCCACCATGCGGTCCAGCGCGAAGTACGGCTTGACCTCGGCCTCGTCCAGCTCGAAGCGGGCGCGCTTCGCCTGCTCGGCGTAGAAGCGCCAGTCCCAGGCCTCCAGCGCGTGCGTGGCGCCGGCGGCGGCCATCGCGCCCAGCACGGCCTCGCGCTCGCGCGCCTGCGCGGCCAGCGCCGGCTGCCAGACGCGCTGCAGCAGGTCCATCACCGCGCCCTGGTGGCGGGCCATGGTGTCTTCCAGCGCGAAGTCGGCGTAGCAGGCATGGCCATGCAGCGCGGCCTGCTCGGCGCGCAGCGCCAGGATCTGCGCACAGAGGGCGCGGTTGTCGGTGCTCCCCGTGTCATCACCGCGGCCCACCCACGCGCGCCAGGCCTGCTCGCGCAGGTCGCGCCTGGCGCTGAAGCTGAGGAACGGCACGATCAGCGAGCGCGACAGCGTGATGACGTGCACGCCGTCGGCCAGCCCGCGGTCCAGCGCCGCCTGCCGCGCCGCGGCGCGCACAAAGCCTGGCAGGCCCGCCAGCTCCGCCTCGGTCGTCAGCCGCAGCTGGTAGCCGCTCTCGGACGCCAGCACGTTCTGCGCGAAGCGCGTGGTCAGCTCGGCCAATTGCGCCATCACGGCGGCATAGCGCTCGCGCGCCGCTGGCGCGAGGCGTGCACCGGCGCGCACGAAGTCCAGGTGCACGCGTTCCAGCAGCCGAAGGGGCTCGGCGCCCAGGCCCAGTGCGTCGCGCTGCTCGAACAGCGCGTCCACGCGCTGGAACAGGCCCTGGTGCATGTAGATGGCGCTGTCGTGCGCGGCCAGCGGGCCGGCCAGCGCGCGCTGCTGCGCCTGCAGCTCGGGCGACGTGGCCGACGCGCCCAGCGTGTAGAAGAGGGGCTCCAGCCGCGCCAGCTGGCGGCCGCTGGCATCGAAGGCGGCCAGCGTGTTGGCGAAGCTGGGCGGCTCGGTCTGCGCGGCGATGGCGTCGATCTCGGCGCGGTGCGCGGCCAGCGCCGCCTCGAAGGCGGGCTGGAAATGCGCTGGCGAGATGTCGGCAAACGGCGGCAGGCCGTGCGGGCCCTGCCAGGGTTGCATCAGCGGGTTGGTGGTGGTGGTGGTCATGCGAAGGCCTTTCGGGCGGAACCATGAAAAAGGGCCGCTCCCTGTTGGGGCGGCCCTGTCGTGCGGTGCTGTTCAGCGGATGGCGCGGATCACTTGCCCGCGGCGGCCGCCTTTTCCTTGCGGACGGCCTTCTCGTCGTTCTCGTCGTAGGCCTTGTTCTGGCACTCGGCCTTCCACTTGTCGAGCGCGTCGAAGTGCTTCTCGGTGCGCTCTTCCAGCGCCTTGAACTGCGCGTCCAGTCCGTCGACCTTCTCCGCGAAGGCCTTGCGGCGGGCGCTCTGCTCGCCGTCGGCGGCCTTCACGCTCTCGAACATCGTGTTGAAGCCGTTGGCGCGGGCCTGGTAGGCCTCGTTGCGGGCCTTCAGCTCCTTGGCGTCCAGCTTGGGGGCTTCGGCGGTCAGCGCGGCGTGGGCGTCCAGGATGGCCTGCTTCTCGGCCTTCATGTCGGCGATCTGCTTGCCCAGTGCCGCTTCGCCGGCCTCGACGGTGCCCTTCTCGGCCTTGAGCTTCTCGGCGTTGGACTTGTAGGACGCCTGCTCCACCTTGATGGCCTCGGCTTCCTTGGAGTTGGCTTCCTGCTGGTCGATGCACAGGCGCAGTTCGTCGCGCGTCATCAGCTTGGGCTTGGCCTTCTCGACGACCGGGTTGCTGACCTTGTTGTTCTTCGGGTCGACCTTGGCCTTGGGGTTGTTGACGATCTGCGCCTGGGCAGAGACGGCGAGGACCAGGGCCAGCGGGAGAAGAATGCGTTTCATGAAGAGGGCGCAACCGGGTTGCGAAGGTTCCAAACGGGAGGCGGCAATGATGCCATGAGGCTTCGCCGCGATAATGCCCGGCTGCCCTTTCGTTACCACCTTGTACACGGCGCCTGCCGCCGCCGCCCCGCATGGCGCTCAAAGCCACCATCTACAAAGCCCAGCTGCAGATCGCCGACATGGACCGCCATGTTTACGGCGACCACCACCTCACCCTCGCCTGCCACCCCAGCGAGACCGAGGAGCGGCTGATGATCCGGGTGCTGGCCTTCGCGCTGAACGTGCCCGCCGACGACCTGCGTGGCCGGCTGGAGTTCACCAAGGGCCTGTCAGACGTGGACGAGCCCGACCTCTGGCAGCTGGACCTGACCGGTGACGTCGTGCACTGGATCGACCTGGGCCAGCCCGACGACCGCCGGCTGATGAAGGCCCACGGCCGCAGCGAGCGGGTGTCGGTCTACAGCTTCGCGTCCAGCACCGAGGTCTGGTGGCGCAACCTGGAGAACAAGCTGACGCGCACGCCCAAGCTGGCCGTCTGGCAGGTGCCGGCCGAGCAGTCGCAGGCGCTGGCCCGCCTGGCCGCGCGCAGCATGCAGCTGCAGATCAGCATCCAGGACGGCAGCATCTACGTGTCCACGACCGAAGCGTCGGTCGAGATCCATCCCGTCGCGCTGAAGACGCCCACGGCATGACACCCCAGCACGAACCCGACCGCCAGCGCTTCACGCTGCCGACCACGCCCGTCAGCGTGCTCGACTACAGCCTGAGCGCCGGCCGGGTCGTCTTCACCCACACCGGCGTGCCGGCGGCCTACCAGGGCCAGGGCCTCGCCGCCCAGCTCGTCGAAGCCGGCCTGCAATGGGCGCAAGCCCAAGGGCTGAAGGTCACGCCGGCCTGCAGCTACGTTCACGTCTACATCCAGCGCCACCCCGCGTGGCAGAACCTCGTCGCCTGAAGAGACCACCATGTCCACGATCCTGCAATCCGTTCCCGTCGGCCAGAAGGTCGGCATCGCCTTCTCCGGCGGCCTCGACACCTCCGCGGCCCTGCACTGGATGAAGCTCAAGGGCGCCCTGCCCTACGCCTACACGGCCAACCTGGGCCAGCCCGACGAGCCCGACTACGACGAGATCCCGCGCAAGGCCATGCTGTACGGCGCCGAGAAGGCCGTGCTGGTGGACTGCCGCGCGCAACTCGTGGCTGAGGGCATCGCCGCGCTGCAGGCCGGCGCCTTCCACATCAGCACTGCCGGCGTCACCTACTTCAACACCACGCCCATCGGCCGCGCCGTGACCGGCACGATGCTGGTGGCCGCGATGCAGGCCGACGGCGTCAACATCTGGGGCGACGGCAGCACGTTCAAGGGCAACGACATCGAGCGCTTCTACCGCTACGGCCTGCTGACCAACCCCTCGCTGAAGATCTACAAGCCCTGGCTGGACCAGACCTTCATCGACGAGCTGGGCGGCCGCGCCGAGATGTCGGCCTTCATGACGGAGAAGGGCTTCGCCTACAAGATGAGCGCGGAGAAGGCCTATTCGACCGACTCCAACATGCTGGGCGCCACGCACGAGGCCAAGGACCTGGAGCACCTCAACAGCGGCATCCGCATCGTCAACCCCATCATGGGCGTGGCGTTCTGGCGCGACGACGTCGTCGTCAAGGCCGAAGAGGTGTCGGTGCGCTTCGAGGAAGGCGTGCCCGTCGCGCTGAACGGCGTCGAGTACCGCGACCCGGTGGCCCTGCTGGCCGAGGCCAACAAGATCGGTGGCCGCCACGGCCTGGGCATGAGCGACCAGATCGAGAACCGCATCATCGAGGCCAAGAGCCGCGGCATCTACGAGGCCCCGGGTCTGGCGCTGCTGCACATTGCCTACGAGCGCCTCGTCACCGGCATCCACAACGAAGACACCATCGAGCAGTACCGCGACAACGGCCGCAAGCTGGGCCGCCTGCTGTACCAGGGTCGCTGGTTCGACCCGCAGGCCATCATGCTGCGCGAAGCCGCCCAGCGCTGGATCGCCCGCGCCGTCACCGGCGAAGTGGCGATCGAACTGCGCCGCGGCAACGACTACTCGCTGCTGGACACCAAGAGCCCCAACCTGACCTACGCGCCCGAGCGCCTGTCGATGGAAAAGGTGGAAGACGCGCCCTTCAGCCCCGCCGACCGCATCGGCCAGCTGACCATGCGCAACCTCGACATCACCGACACGCGCGGCAAGCTGGGCATCTACACCGGCACCGGCCTGCTGGCCGGTGGTGGGCTGCCGAAGCTGGAAGGCTAGAGCCTTTGCGGGACAGACCGATAGCGCGCAGCGAGTAGCTCTGTCCCCAACTGACTAGAACGTCTCGGCGACCCGCAGGAAGCTTGCGAAGCGCGGCTTCCCTGTGGGCGTCAGGTCGCGGTAGCGGTATGTGACCGTCGCGCCGATGGGCGGCGGGTCACGGCGCTGGGCTTCGGTGAAGCCGGTGCCCAGCTTGAAGCGCACGCCCTCCGGCGTCTGCAGTTCCAGCGCACCAAGCTGGCCGGCAAGGCGGCCCTTGCCGGGCTCGTGGCCGACAACCACCGCCTCGGCGTCCGCCAGCGGCTTGAGTTTCAGCAGCAGGTCGCTGCGACCGGACGCCACCGGTGCATCGGCCCGGTGCAGCATCAGCCCCTCGCCGCCGGCATCGACAACCTGCTTCAGCTTCACCCGAAGTTCCGCGTTTGAGTTGAAGCGCCGCTGCTCGACCGGCTGAACGATGTCACTGGCCAGCGACTTGAGCTTATCGGCCCGCTGCTCGAACGTGCCCTCGCCCGCCGGCAGCTCGAACACGTGAAAACGAATGAGGCGCCACTCGGCATCGACCGGCTCGGTTCGTCGCACCGCGCCCGACAGCTCATAGAAGCGGCGCCGCCCCATCCACAGCTCGCCGTCCAGCGGCGTCTTCGGCAGCGCGGCCAGGAACCATGCCGGCGCGGCCACCACGCGGCCACTGCGAAAGCGCAGCGTTGTGCCGTCCCACAGCGCGCGCACGCCATCCAGCTTCTCGCTGACCAGGTAGGGTCTCGGGTCAATGCCCGTTGGCGCGTTCTTCGCCAGCAGCGGCTCCAGCGCCAGCACCGGTGCGGCCCAACTTCCCAGCCAGGCCAGGCACACGCGCCGGCTCAACATCGTGCTGCTCATCGCCGTCCTCCCGCAAGAACTGGAGGCGGCATGATCAACCCAGCCTGCCGCGCGCGGGCGGCAGGATTCACGTTCAGACGACGACCGGCTCCGGCTCCAGCCGGATGCCGAAGCGCCCGTAGACGCTCTCCTGGATGGCCCGCGCCAGCGTGACGACCTCGGCGCCACGCGCGTCCGCCTTGTTCACCAGCACCAGCGCCTGCTTGTCGTAGACCGCAGCGCCACCGACCGTCTTTCCCTTCCAGCCGCACGCGTCGATCATCCAGCCCGCGGCCAGCTTCACGCTGCCGTCGGGCATCGGGTAGTGCACGATGCCGGGGTCGCGGCCGATGATGTCCTTGCACTGCTCGGCCGTGACGACCGGGTTCTTGAAGAAGCTGCCGGCGTTGCCGATGACGGCCGGGTCCGGCAGCTTGGCGCGGCGCACGGCGACGATCCAGTCGTAGATCTGCCGCGGCGTGGGCGCGCTGATGCCCGTCTCGGCCATCTTGCGCTCGATCTCCAGGTAGCCCAGCACCGGCTGCCACGGCTTGGACAGCCGGAAGCGCACGTGCGTGATGACGCTCTTGCCGGCCAGGCCGCCGAAGTCGCTGTGCTTGAACACGCTGTCGCGGTAACCGAAGCGGCACACCTCCGCCGGCAGCAGCGCCGGCCGGCCGGTGATGAGGTCCATCACCTCCACGGCCTCCAGCCGGTCCTTGACCTCGATGCCGTAGGCGCCGACGTTCTGCACCGGCGCCGCACCGCAGGTGCCGGGGATCAGCGCCATGTTCTCCAGCCCGGGATAGCCGTGGTCCAGCGTCCACGTGACGAGGTCGTGCCAGACGACGCCGGCACCGGCCTCGACGATCCACGCGTCGTCGCGCTCCTCCAGCAGGCGGATGCCGGGGATCTCCACCTTCAGCACGACGGCCTCGACGTCCCTGGTCAGCACCAGGTTGCTGCCGCCGCCCAGCACGAACTTAGGCGCCCGGCCCAGCTCCGGGTGGTCGACAACGCGCCGCACGTCCGCCGCCTCGCGGATGCGCACGAGGCGCTTCGCGACGGCCGGCAGGCCGAAGGTGTTGTAGGGCTTCAGGTTGACGTCGGTTTCGACCAGAAGCGGCGGAATGGGAATCGGCACGCCGGCGGGCACTGCGTTCGAGGGGGTCTGTGAGGGCGTGGGCATGGGAAAATTTTCGCAGACCCTTTACCCCCCGACTGCAAATGCCCAGCTTCGACACCGTTCTCGAACCCGACCACGTCAAGATCCGCAATGGCGTGGACAACGCCATCAAGGAAATCGGCACCCGTTTCGACTTCAAGGGAACGGGCGCCAAGGTCGAGCTGAAGGACAAGGAAATCCACGCCACCGGCGACAGCGAGTTCCAGCTGGAACAGATCGAAGTCGTGCTGTACGGCAAGCTGACCAAGCAGGACGTCGTCATCAGCTTCCTCGACAAGCAGGAAAAGATCGAGAAGCTCGGCGGCGACAAGGTGCGCCAGGTCTACAAGATCAAGGAAGGCATCGAGGCCACGCTGGCCAAGAAGATCGTCGCCTCGCTGAAGGAGAGCAAGCTCAAGGTCCAGGCCAGCATCCAGGGCGACGCCGTGCGCGTGACCGGCAAGAACCGCGACGATCTGCAGGTGGCGATCGCCCACCTGAAGAAGAGTTTCAGCGACACGCCGCTGACCTACAACAACTTCCGCGACTGACATGCTGCGCACAGGCCTGGCCGTGACCCTGCTGGGCCTGTCGCTGGCCGCGCCGGCGCAGACGCCGCCGCCCCGCGTGCAGCTCAACGGCATGCTGGGCGCCCGCGCGGCGCTGCTGCTCATCGACGGCGAGCCGCGCACGGTGGCCGTCGGCGCCACGACGCAGGGCGTCACGCTGGTGGCGCTGGAGGACGGCCGCGCCGTCATCGAGATGGGCGGGCGCCGCCAGACGCTGGCGCTGGGCGCCGCGCCCGGCCGCGTCGTCTCCGGCGCGCCAGCCTCCGCGCGCCAGATCGTGCTGCCCGTCGGCCCGGGCGGCCATTTCACGATGGCCGGCGCCATCAACGGCCGCTACACCACCTTCCTGCTGGACACCGGCTCCACCAGCGTCGCGCTCAGCCAGGTCGAGGCGGACAAGCTGGGCCTGCGCTACCAGCAGGGCCGGCAGGTCTTCACGCACACCGCCAACGGCATCGTGCCGGCCTACATGTTCGAACTCGCCAGCGTGCGCGTCGGCGAGGTCGAGGTTCGCAACGTCGAGGCCATCGTCATCCCAGGCCAGATGTCCCATGTGCTGCTGGGCAACAGCTTCCTGAACCGCTTCCAGATGCGGCGCGAGAACGATGTCATGACGCTGGAGCTTCGCTACTGACCCGGCGCGGCTGGCGCTGCCGGCGTTCTGCAAGAATCCGGCGCCTCATTCCGTCGGCCGCATCGATGACCCGTCACACCGCCTCGTTCCCCGGCCTGCTGGCCGCGCTGCTGATCGCCAGTGCCCCCGCGCATGCGCAGGACGCCGCCAAGGCCTCGCGCTTCTACGAAGACGCGCTGCAGCGCTACGAGAAGCGCGACATCCCGGGCACCATCATCCAGCTGAGGAACGCGCTGCAGGCCGACAAGACGCAGCTGCCGGTGCAGGTGCTGCTCGGGCGGGCGCTGATGGCTGATGGCCAGGCCGTCGCGGCCGAGGTCTCCGTGACGGAGGCGCTGAAGCTGGGCGTCGACCGCGCCGAGGTCGTCGTCACGCTGGGGCAGGCGCTGCTGGCGCAGGGCAAGCAGGCCCAGCTGATCGAGCAGCCGCGCATGGCCACCACCGGGCTGCCCAACAGCGTGCGCATGCAGGTGTTGCTGATCCATGCGTCGGCGTATGCCGACCTGGGCGACCCGGCCAACGCGCTCAAGGCCATCGAGGAGGCCCGCGCCATCGACCGCGAAGCGCCCGAGAGCTGGCTGGCGGAAGTGCCGCTGCGCCTGCGCGCACGCCAGCTCAAGGAAGCCGCACTGGCCGCCGACATGGCGCTCAAGCTGGCGCCCTCCTCGGCGGAGGCGCAATACCAGCACGGCACCGTGTTGCACATGCGCGGCGACATTGCCGGCGCGACGGCCGACTACACCAAGGCCCTGAGCCTGGACGCCGACCACCTGGAGTCCCGGTTGTCGCGCGCTGCCATCCATTTCGACGCCCGGCGCGACGCCGAGGCCAATGCCGACATCGACGCCATCCGCAAGCGCTTCCCCAAGGAGCCCCGGGCCGCGTACCTGCGCGCACTGCTGGCCGAGCGCAACGGCGACCGGGTCGCCGCCAAGGCGGCGCTGGGCGAAGTCGTGGCGCTGCTGGACCCGGTGCCCATCGACTTCATCAAGCACCGCCCGCAGATCCTGCTGCTGGCCGGGCTGGCGCACTACGGCCTGGAGGAGTTCGGCAAGGCCAAGCCCTTCCTGGAACTGGTGCTACGCGGCATGCCCGCCAGCCCGGTGAGCAAGCTGGTCGCCCGCATCGCGATGCAGGAGAAGGAACCCGACCGCGCCATCGCCGTGCTGGAGCCCTACCTGCGCAGCAGCCCCAGCGACAGCCAGGCGCTGGTCCAGCTGGCCGCCGCCCACATCGCCAAGGGCCGCCCCGGCAAGGCCAGCCAGCTGATGCAGGACGCGCTCAAGGCCAAGGAGGCACCCGCCTACCAGACCGTGCTGGGCATCGCCATGCTGCGCGGCGGCGACCCGGCCACCGCCAAGGACCAGTTGCTCGCCGCCTTCAAGAAAGACCCGCGGCAGGCGCAGGCCGGCATGACGCTGGTGGCCCTGCTGTTGAAGGAGGGCCAGCCCACCCAGGCCGCCACCATCGCCGAACAGTTGCTGCGCCAGCAGCCCGCCAACTCCGCCTTCCTGACGCTGGCCGGTGTCGCCAAGGCCGAGGCGGGCGACTACGGCGTGGCGCGGCGCCACTTCGAGGCCGCCCTCGCCGCCGACGCCAAGCTGATGACGCCGCGGCTGGGCCTGGCGCGGCTGGACATCGCATCGCGCTCCTTCGAGAGCGCGTCGCGCCGACTGAAAGCCATCCTGAAGGACGACGAGCGCAACACCGAGGCCATGTACGACATGGCCGCGCTGCAAGAGCGGCTCGGCAAGATCGACGATGCCAAGCTCTGGCTGCAGCGCGCGGCCGAGGCCTCGGGCAAGGTGGACACGCAGTCCAACGTCGCGCTGGTCGAGCTGAACCTGCGCGCCAGGAACCTGCCCGCCGCCATGGACGCGGCCAAGCTGCTGCTGGCCAAGCAGCCCGAGGACGTGCAGGCGCTGTCCACCTACGCCAAGGTGCAGCTGGCGTCCGGCGACATCGCCGGCGCCCGCCAGACGCTGGTGAGCGCCTCCCGCCGCGCCGCTTTCGACACCGACCAGCAGACCCAGGTGGCCGCGATGCAGCTGACCGCGGACGACCTGGCCGGCGCCGCCTACAGCCTGGACAAGGCGCTGTCCTCGCAGCCCGACGCGCTGACCGCCAACGGCCTGATGACCGAGGTCGACATCCGGCGCAAGGAGTTCGGCAAGGCCGAGGCGCGGGCCAAGCGCATCGTGCAGCTCAAGCCCGGGCTCGCGCTGGGCCACCAGTTGCTGGGCGACATCGCCGGCGCCCGCGGCCAGCCCGCCGCCGCGCTGGACGCCTACCGGCAGGCCTTCAAGCTGCAGCCCGCCTCGGCGACCGCCCTGCCGCTGATGCGCCTGCTGAGCAGCCAGGACAAGACCGCGGAGCTGCGCACCACGGCGGAACGCTGGCTCAAGACCAACCCGAACGACATGGCCGTCCACCGGCTGCTGGGCGACCATTTCGCGCGCCACGGCGACTTCGCCGGCGCCCGCGCCATCTACGAAGCTGCCGCCAAGCTGCCGTCCCGGGATGCCGAACTGCTGAACAACCTGGCCAACGTCCACCTGCAGCTCGGCGCCTTCAAGGCAGCCCGCGACGTGGCCCAGCAGGCGCTGACGCTGGCGCCCAACAATCCGCTGGTCATCGACACGCTGGGCTGGGCGCTGCACAACGCAGGCGAGTCCGAGGCGGCGTTGCAGAAGCTGCGCGACGCGCGCCTGCGCGCGCCGAACAACCCGGAGATCCGCTACCACCTCGCCGTGGCGCTCGCCAAGGGCGGCAAGAAAGGCGAGGCCCGCGACGAGCTCGCGGTCGCCCTGCGTGACAACCCGCATTTCGAGAGCAGAAATGCCGCAAAAGCCCTGTTTGACACGCTCAAGTGAGGGGGCGCAAACCCCGGTGGCAGGCGTCGCATCTTTTTACAATCTGCGCACTCGGGAAAGAATGCGTTCGCGCAAAGCACTGTCCCGAAACGGGTTTTTCAAGCAGGCACGCAATGTGCTGAAGCCGGGTTGATTGTTCGCACACGGCCTCTCGGAGGAGATTCAGAATGAAAGCAAGTATTTCCCTCGCCATCCGGTCGCTCGGCTTGATGCTCGGCCTCGGTGCCTGCGTTGCGGCTCAGGCCGCCAACACTTGGTACAACTACGGCTCCAGCAGCACCGTCGCGGGCGTCGAGGCCAGCGCCTTCTACGCCACCAACAAGACCGACGGCACCAACGCCATCGGCTCCTCGACGACGTGGACCAGCACCACGCTGGCCTGGGCCAGCGGCTACGGTCTGAAGGTGGACAGCGACAGCACCGCGTCGCCCAACCACGCGGTGGACAACTCGATCCGCACAGAAGCCATCCTGCTGAAGTTCACCGGCGGCCCGGTTGCGCTGTCCGCCATCGACCTGAGCTGGGTTGGCTGCCCCGACGGCACCAACAACACCAGCTGCTCGGACGCCGACATCACGATCTACCGCTACAACGGTTCCGACTCCACGCCCATGACCAACACGGCGTCACCCGCCGTGCCCATCACGGCCAGCCAGACGGGCATGACCACCAACGGTTGGGCGCTGGTGGGCAGCTATGCCGACCTGAAGGAAGACACCAACACCTCGTCGCCGTACAACATGGTCAACGGCTCGACGACCAGCGCCCAGGGTGCCCTGAGCGACGGCGTGTACTACTCCAGCTGGTGGCTGATCTCCGCCTTCAACAGCAGCCTGGACACCACCAAGACGCTGTCGACCGGCACGGCCGGCTTCAACAACGGCAACGACTACTTCAAGCTGTACTCCGTGGCGGCCTCCACCTGCACCGGTACCGTCACGTCGGGCGGCACCTGCACGCCGCCCAGCGGTGGTGGCGGCAAGCTGCCCGAGCCGGCAACGCTGGCTCTGACCGGCGTCGCGCTGCTGGGCGTCATGGGTCTGCGCCGCCGCAAGGCCAAGCTGGCTGCCTGATCGGCTGCCCGCCCCACCCGCGAAAGGCACTCTTCGGAGTGCCTTTTTGTTTGGCTGACGCCAACCGCTGCACTGTCCCTGGCCGGACAGCGAAGATACGAACGACCGTGCTAAAAAGCCCGGCATTGCCATCACGACAACGCAGCACGCGGAGACACATGGACCTCAACTTCACCGATGCGGAGCTGGCCTTCCGCGCCGAGGTGCGCGACTGGGTGCGCGCCAACCTGCCGGCCGACATCGCCCACAAGGTGCGCCATGCGCTGCGCCTGAACAAGGACGACCTGCAGCGCTGGGCCAAGATCCTCGGCGCCAAGGGCTGGCACGGCTGGGCCTGGCCCGAACAATTCGGCGGCCCCGGCTGGAACGCCGTGCAACGCCACCTGTTCGAGGAGGAATGCGCCCTCGCCTGCGCGCCGCGCATCGTGCCGTTCGGGCCGGTGATGGTCGCGCCGGTCATCATGGCCTTCGGCACGCCGGAGCAGCAGCAGCGCTTCCTACCGGGCATCATGAGTGGCGAGGTCTGGTGGAGCCAGGGCTACAGCGAGCCGGGCTCCGGCTCCGACCTGGCGTCGCTGAAATGCCGCGCCGAACGGCAGGGCGACAAGTACATCGTCAACGGCCAGAAGACCTGGACGACGCTGGGCCAGTACGGGGACTGGATCTTCTGCCTGGTCCGCACCTCCACCGAGGGCAAGCCGCAGACGGGCATCAGCTTCCTGCTGATCGACATGAAGTCGCCCGGCGTCAGCATCAAGCCCATCATCATGCTGGACGGCGAGCACGAGGTGAACGAGGTCTGGTTCGACAACGTCGAGGTGCCGGCCGAGAACCTGATCGGCGAGGAGAACAAGGGCTGGACGTATGCCAAGCACCTGCTGTCGCACGAGCGCACCAACATCGCCGACGTGAACCGCGCCAAGCGGGAACTGGAGCGCCTCAAGCGCATCGCCAAGGCCGAGGGGCTGATGGACGACACCCGCTTCCGCGACCAGATTGCGCTGTGCGAGGTGGATGTCGTGGCACTCGAGATGATGGTGCTGCGTGTACTGTCCGGCGAGCGTACGGGCAAGCAGCCGCTGGACGTCGCCGGTCTGCTGAAGATCCGCGGCAGCGAGCTGCAGCAGCGCTACACCGAGCTGATGATGCTGGCTGGCGGCCCGCTGGCGCTGCCCCATGTCCACGAGGCGATGGAGGCCGGCTGGCAGGGCGACCAGTGGCTGGGCGGCGCCTGGATCGGCGGTGCCGACCACGCCATCCCGCTGACCGGCAATTACCTGAACGTCCGCAAGACGACCATCTACGGCGGCTCCAACGAAGTGCAGCGCAACATCGTCGCGCAGACCGTGCTCGGCTGACCCCAGAGGAGACAGACAAATGGATTTCGACTTCTCGGAAGACCAGCAGGCGCTGCGTGATGCCGTGCGCCGCTACGTCGACAAGGACTACAGCTTCGAACGCCGCGTGCAGATCACGCGGGCCGGCGGCTTCGACCGCGCCGTCTGGGACGGCCTGGCCGGCCTGGGCCTGACGGCGCTGGCCGTGCCCGAGGCCCACGGCGGCCTGGGCTTCGGCGCAGTGGAGGCGATGGTGGTCATGGAAGAGCTGGGCCGCGGCCTGGTCATGGAGCCCATCGCCCAGGGCGCGCTGATCGCCCCGGCCGTGCTGGCCCACGCGCCTGACGAGCTGCAGGCCGTTTGGCTGCCGCGCATTGCCGGCGGTGAGGCGCTGGTGGTGCTGGCGCACCAGGAGGCCAAGGCGCGCTACCGGCTGAACCAGGTCGCCACGCGCGCGGTTGACGGCAAGCTCACCGGCGTGAAGAGCCTGGTGCCGGCCGGCGATGTGGCCGACGCCTTCATCGTGCCCGCCCGCGTGGCCGGCAACGACGACGCGCCGCATGGCGTGGCGCTCTACCTCGTCGAGCGCTCGGCGCCGGGCGTGCACACGCGCGCCTATTCGCTGTACGACGGCTCGCGCGCCGCCGAGGTCCACTTCGACAACACGCCCGCCCAGCTCATCGTGGGTGCCGACCAGGGCCTGATGCTGCTGGAACTGGCCGCGGACATCGGCATCGCGGCCCAGGCGGCGGAGGCCGTGGGCGTCATGGAGAAATACCTGGCGCTGACCGTCGAGTACCTCAACACGCGCAAGCAGTTCGGCGTCGCCATCGCCAGCTTCCAGGCGCTGCGCCACCGCACGGCGGACGTGAAGATGCAGCTGGAGCTGGCCCGCTCCATGAGCTACTACGCCACGCTGCGCCTGGGCGACCTGCCCGCCGTGCGCCGCCGCGCGCTGTCGCAGGCCAAGGTGCAGCTGGGCCAGGCGATGCGCTTCGTCGGCCAGCAGTGCACGCAGCTGCACGGTGGCATCGGCGTCACCGACGAGTACGTCGGCAGCCACTACTTCAAGCGCCTGACCGTCATGGAGATGCAGTGGGGCGACACGCTGCATCACCTGGGCGAAGTGAGCGCGCGGATGCAGGACACTGCAGGGGTGTTTGCCTGAGCAGCGCCGTCATCGGCGCTGCCCTCTCTGCCCTCGTGGAGGTCACCCGATGAAGTACACCCTCTTGCTGCTGGCCGTGCTGGCCAGCCTGCACCCCACCGCCAGCCACGCCCAGACCATGAAGCCCGGGCTGTGGGAGTTCAAACAGACGCCCCAGCTCGACCCCGGCCGCAAGGCGCAGATGGAACAGGCGCAGAAGGCCATGGACAACATGCCGCCCGAACGCCGTGCCATGGTCGAGCAGATGCTGGGCAAGCAGGGCGTCAGCGTGAACATGGCCGGCGGCGTCATCACCGTGAAGACCTGCGTGACCAAGGAGCAGGCCGAGCGCAACTTCGCACCGGTCACCCAGCACGGCAACTGCACGCAGGAAGCCAAGCGCAGCGGCAACGTCATCCAGACGCATTTCGTCTGCACCGATCCGGCCTCCGAAGGCGACGCCACCGTCACGCTGCGCGGCAGCGAGGGCTTCACGAACGAGGTCACCATCCGCCGGGACCGCCAGGGCAAGGCCGAGACCACCAAGGTCAGCGGCGAAGGCCGCTGGCTGGGCGCCGACTGCGGCGAGGTGCAGCCAACGAAGTCGATGCCCAAGTGAAGCAGAAGCTCTCTCACATCCTGTTCAGCCAGGGATTCGGAACGCGGCGCCTGTGCGCCGGGCTGGTGTGGAATGGCGAGGTCATGGTCAACGGCGAGGTGGTGGAGGAACCCGACACCGAGTTCGAGACCGCGGGCCTGCGCTTCACGATCAACGGCCACGAATGGCCTGTCTACGACAAGGCGCTGGTGCTGCTGAACAAGCCGGCCGGCTACGAGTGCTCGCAGAAGCCCAAGCACCACCCCAGCGTCATGAGCCTGCTCCCCGCCCCGCTGCGCGAGCGTGGCGTGCAGCCCATCGGCCGGCTGGACGAAGACACCACCGGCCTGCTGCTGCTGACCGACGACGGCACGCTGATCCACAAGCTCACGTCGCCCAAGCACCATGTGCCCAAGGTCTACGAGGCGCGCTGCAAGCATCCGCTGACCGCGGCGATGGTCGAGCAGTTGCTGGCCGGCGTCGAGCTGAAGGAGCCGGAAGACAAGCTGCGCCCACCGGGCAAGTTCCAGCGGCCGCCGGAGATGACCCAAGCCGATGGCGCCGAGATCGTTGACGAGACGCTGCTGCGCCTGACGCTGCTGGAAGGCAAGTACCACCAGGTCAAGCGCATGGTGGCGGCCGTCGGCAACCGCGTGGAGGCGCTGCACCGGCCGCAGTTCGGCGCGCTGAGCCTGCCCGCCGACCTCAAGCCCGGCGAGTGGCGCTGGGTCCACAGCCCGGCCGAGGTCTGGGGACAATAGCGCCGATGCGAGTCTTCAGAGGTTTTCACCATCCCGGCGTGGCGCCCGCCTGCGCGCTGACCATCGGCAACTTCGACGGCGTGCACCGCGGCCACCAGGCCATGCTGGCGCTGCTGCAGTCCGAGGCGCGGCACCGCGGCCTGCCGACCTGCGTGATGACGTTCGAGCCGCATCCGCGCGACTTCTTCGCCGCCAGGCTGGGCAAGCCCGAGCTGGCGCCGGCGCGCATCGCGACGCTGCGCGACAAGCTGGCCGAGCTGGAGCGCTGCGGCATCGACCAGGTCGTCATCCTGCCGTTCGACGAGGCGCTGGCGGGGCTGCCACCGCAGGACTTCATCCGCCAGGTGCTGATGGACGGGCTGGGCGCCAAATACGTGCTGGTCGGTGACGACTTCCGCTTCGGCGCCAAGCGGCTGGGCGACTACGCGACGCTGGACGCCGCCGGCCGGGCCCAGGGCTTCGACGTCGCCCGCATGATGAGCTACGAGGTGCACGGCCTGCGCGTCAGCAGCTCGGCCGTGCGCGAGGCGCTGGCCCGCGGCGATATGGCCGGCGCCGCGGCGCTGCTGGGGCGCCCCTACGCCGTCTCGGGTCACGTCACGCATGGCCGCAAGCTGGGCCGGCAGCTGGGCGAATCCACGCCCGGCGCGGCCGATGGTTTTCGCACGCTGAACCTGCGCTTCCCGCACGACAAGCCGGCCGCGCACGGCATCTTCGCCGTGCTCGTGCACGGCCTCACGCCCGAGCCGCTGCCGGGCGTTGCCAGCCTGGGCAACCGCCCCACGGTGGAAGACGCCGGCCGCGTGCTGCTGGAGGTCCACTGCCTGGACTGGCCCCTGGGTGCCGAGGGGGGCTACGGTAAACTCGCCCGCGTGGAACTGCTGCACAAACTTCGCGACGAAGCCAAGTACGACGGGCTGGATGCGCTCACGGCCGCCATCGCGGCGGATACCGAGGCAGCACGCGCCTTCCTGGCCACCCACGCTGCCCAGCGTCGCCAGACCACGCGCGATCGAATTTGAAGCGGCGCCCAGCCGCTCTTCGCCGTCGCCCTTCCCGCCTTTGAACCGCCAGGCCCGCCGCCTGGCCGCATGCCATGACCACCCCGGACGCACCCGACTACCGCTCCACGCTCAACCTGCCCGACACGCCCTTCCCGATGCGCGGCGACCTGCCCAAGCGCGAGCCGGGCTGGGTGAAGGCCTGGGACGAGCAAGGCCTGTACAAGCGCCTGCGCGACGCCAGCTGCGGCCGCCCGAAGTTCGTGCTGCACGACGGACCGCCGTATGCCAACGGCCAGATCCACATCGGCCACGCCGCCAACAAGATCCTGAAGGACATGATCGTCAAGGCGCGCCAGCTGGCGGGTTTTGATGCGGCTTACATCCCCGGCTGGGACTGCCACGGCCTGCCCATCGAGAACCAGATCGAGAAGACCTTTGGCCGCGGCCTGCCGCGCGACGAGGTGCAGGCCAAGAGCCGCGCCTACGCCACCGAGCAGATCGACGGCCAGCGCGCCGACTTCAAGCGCCTGGGCGTGCTGGGCGAGTGGAGCAACCCGTACAAGACGATGAACTTCGCCAACGAGGCCGGCGAAATCCGCGTCTTGAAGCGCCTGTTCGAGCGCGGCTTCGTCTACCGCGGCCTGAAGCCCGTGTACTGGTGCTTCGACTGCGGCTCGTCGCTGGCCGAGTTCGAGATCGAGTACGCGGACAAGCAGTCGCCCGCGGTCGACGTGGCGTTCCTGTCGGCCGAGCCCGAGAAGCTGGCTGCCGCCTTCGGCGTCGCGCCGCTCGGCAAGGACGCGTTCACCGTCATCTGGACGACGACACCCTGGACCATCCCGGCCAACCAGGCGCTGAACCTGAACCCCGAGCTGCCCTACGCGCTGGTCGACACGCCCAAGGGCTTCTTCGTCGTCGCCGAGGCGCTGGTGGAGAAGTGCCTGGCGCGCTGGCAGCTGGAAGGCAGCGTCGTCGCCACGGTCCCCGGCCGCACCCTCGAACTGCTGAAGTTCAAGCACCCGCTGGCCCACGTGCACCCGGGCTATGACCGCGAAAGCCCGGTCTACCTGGCCGACTACGCGACCGCCGACGACGGCACCGGCGTCGTCCACTCCGCGCCCGCCTACGGCCTGGACGACTTCCAAAGCTGCGTCGCCCACGGCCTGGCGTTCGACGACATCCTGAACCCCGTGCAGGGCAACGGCGCCTACGCGGCCGACCTGCCGCTGTTTGGCGGCCAGCACATCTGGAAGGCCAACGCCGTCGTCGCGCAGACGCTGCTGGACAACGGCCGCCTGATGGCGCAGTCCAAGATCACGCACAGCTACCCGCACTGCTGGCGCCACAAGACGCCGGTCATCTACCGCGCCGCGGCGCAGTGGTTCGTGCGCATGGACGACGGCGACGGCCTGTTCACCACCGACAAGGCGCCGGACAGCCTGCGCAAGACGGCGCTGGCCGCCATCGAAGCGACCAGCTTCTATCCCGAGAACGGCCGCGCCCGCCTGCACGACATGATCGCCGGCCGGCCCGACTGGTGCATCTCGCGCCAGCGCAGCTGGGGCGTGCCGCTACCCATCTTCCTGCACAAGGACACCGGCGAGGCGCACCCGAACACGCTGGAATTCATCGAGCGCGCCGCGCAGCTGGTGGAGGCCAATGGCATCGAGGCCTGGTCCAAGCTGGACGCGGCCGAGTGGCTGGGCGCCGAGGCGGCCCAGTACACCAAGGGCAACGACATCCTGGACGTCTGGTTCGACTCCGGCTCCACCTTCGAGCATGTGCTCAAGGGCAGCCACAAGGGCGCTGCGCACGACAGCGGCCCCGAGGCCGACCTCTATCTCGAAGGCCACGACCAGCACCGCGGCTGGTTCCACTCGTCGCTGCTGATCGCCTGCGCGCTGTACGGCCGCGCGCCGTACAAGGGCCTGCTGACGCACGGCTTCGTCGTCGACGGCCAGGGCCGCAAGATGAGCAAGTCGCAGGGCAACGTCGTCGCACCGCAGGCCGTGTCGGACAAGTTCGGCGCCGAGATCCTGCGCCTGTGGACGGCCGCGACCGACTACTCCGGCGACCTGGGCCTGGACGAGAAGATCCTCGCCCGCGTCGTCGACAGCTACCGCCGCATCCGCAACACGTTGCGCTTCCTGCTCGCCAACGTCAGCGACTTCGACCCGGCGACGGACACGGTCGCGCCGGGCGACCTGCTGGAGGTGGACCGCTACGCGCTGGCTCGCGCGGCCGAGCTGCAGGCGGACATCCTGGCCCACTTCGAGCGCTACGAGTTCCACCCCGTCGTCGCCAAGCTGCAGGTCTACTGCTCCGAGGACCTGGGCGCGTTCTACCTGGACGTGCTGAAGGACCGCCTCTACACGACGGCGCCCAAGAGCCTGGCGCGCCGCTCGGCGCAGACGGCGCTGTGGCAGATCACGAACGCAATGCTGCGCTGGATGGCGCCGTTCCTGAGCTTCACCGCCGAGGAGGCGTGGCAGGTCTTTGCGAAGGGCGAGACCATCTTCACCGAGACCTTCTGGGACTTCGGCGCCACCGACGCCAGCCTGCTGGCCAAGTGGGCCCGCATCCACGAGATCCGTGACGAGGTCAACAAGGCCATCGAGGCGGTGCGCACGACCGGCGCGGTCGGCGCGTCGCTGCAGGCCGAGCTGGTGCTGAAGGTCAACGAGCAGGACGAGGCGCTGCTCGCCAGCCTGGGCGAGGACCTGCGTTTCGTCTTCATCACGTCGGCCGTCAAGCTCGTGTCGGCGGCGGAACTGGGCGTCATGGTCACGCCCAGCAGCCACGCCAAGTGCGAGCGCTGCTGGCACTACCGCGCCGACGTCGGCAGCATCGCCGCACACCCGACGCTGTGCGGCCGCTGCGACAGCAACCTGCACGGCGCGGGCGAAACCCGGACGGTGGCCTGACATGGCGGGCAAATCCTCGACGGGCCTGGCCCAGTGGCTGCTGATCGCGGCACTCATCATCCTGGCCGACCAGTTCACCAAGATCCTCGTCATCGGCAGCTTCCAGCTGGGCGACGTGCGCCCGGTGACCGGCTTCTTCGACCTGGTGCGCGCCCACAACTACGGCGCCGCGTTCAGCTTCCTGCACGGTGCCTCGGGCTGGCAGCGCTGGTTCTTCCTGGGCCTGGGGCTGGCGGCCGCCGTCTTCATCACCTGGATGCTGCGCCGCCACGGCCATCAGAAGCTGTTCGCCTGGGCGCTGACGCTGATCCTCGGCGGCGCGCTGGGCAACGTCATCGACCGCGCCATCCACGGCTACGTCGTCGACTTCATCCAGGTCCACGCCGGCGGCTGGTACTTCCCGGCCTTCAACATCGCCGACAGCGCCATCACGGTGGGCGCGGTGCTGCTGATCCTGGACGAATTGCGCCGCGTGCGGCGCACCTGACGGGGCCCGCGCCGCGTGCATTAATTCACGCGGCGCAGTTGTGACGGAAGGTGACAATCGCGCGCCTTCCGCCGCCCCCTCCATGCTTCTCGATTTCGCCAGCCTCAGCCACTACGACTGGCTCGACGTGCCCCTGTGGGTGTTCGACCCGCAGCAGCAGCGCAACCTGTGGGCCAACGCCGCCGCGCTGCGCTTCTGGCATGCCGACAGCGCCGAGGAATTCCTGTCGCGCGACTTCTCCGAGCATGGCGACGCCGTGCAGGAACGCCTGGCCGTCACGGCCGCCGACCACGCGCAGGGCAGGATCGTGCGGGAGATGTGGACGCTCTACCCCAAGGGCGAGCCCACCACGGTGATGCTGGTGTCGCGCGGCATGCGCACGCCGGACCGGCGCCAGGTCATGCTGTTCGCGGCCGACTCGCTGGGCGGCGGCGCGGACTCGGGCCTGCTGCGCGGCGTGGAGGCGCTACAGCACACCTCCGTGCGCATCGCCGTGTTCGGCCTGGAAGGCGGCGAGCTGCTGATGCGCAACCCCGCCGCGGCGCTGACCTTCGGCGACACACCGCCGCCGCCCGGCGGCAGCGAGTTCACGCGGCTGTTCGCGCACGCGCACGACGCCGCCAGCATCCAGTCGCGCGTGCAGCGCGGCGAGACCTGCCGCCAGGACGCCGAGCTGCAGACGCTGGCCGGCCCGCGCTGGCATGCGCTGGACGCGCGCCCGATGCGCGACCCGGTCACCGGCGACACCGTCATGCTGCTGAACGCACGCGACATCGCCGACCTCAAGGCCAGCCAGGCCGCGCTGGTGGCCGCCCGCGAGGCCGCCGAGGCCGCCAGCCTGGCCAAGAGCAGCTTCCTGGCCAACATGAGCCACGAGATCCGCACACCCATGAACGGCGTGCTGGGGCTGACCGAGCTGGTGCTGCAGGGCGACGACCTCACCGAGCGCCAGCGCCGCTTCATCACGATGGCGCACGACTCCGCCAAGGGCTTGATGACCATCATCAACGACCTGCTGGACGTGGCCAAGATCGAGGCCGGCCGCACCGTCATCGACGAACAGCCGTTCGGCCTGCACGACTGCCTGACCGAGTCGCTGCAGCCGCTGCTGCTGCAGGCGCATGCCAAGGGCATCCAGCTGCATGCGATGGTGCAGCCAAACGTGCCGCAGCGGCTGGTGGGCGACGCCGTGCGGCTGCGCCAAGTACTGATCAACCTGATCGGCAACGCGCTGAAGTTCACCGAGCGCGGCGAGGTGCGCATCGAGATCGCGCGCGCCGACGCGCGGCCCGACGACGCGGCCGACCGCCTGCGGCTGCGCATCGCCGTGACCGACACCGGCATCGGCATGACGCGCGACCAGATCGGCCAGATCTTCGACCCCTTCACGCAGGCCGACGGCAGCATCACGCGGCGCTACGGCGGCACGGGCCTGGGGTTGACCATCGTGCAGCGGCTGGTGGACCTGATGGGCGGCAGCGTCAGCGTGGAGAGCGAACCGGGCGTGGGCTCCAGCTTCAGCTTCGAGGTGGCGCTGGGCCGGGTGATGCAGCTGGTGCCGCGCACCGAGGCCCGGGCGGCCTGAGGCCGGACCTCAAGACCCGTCGAACGACACCCTCAGCCGTCCGTTGACGACCCGCACGTCGCGCACGGTCCGCTTCGCGAGCGCGCCCTTGGCCGTGCCCGTGTCCAGCGTGTAGATCGGGTGCGACTGCAACGCCCCCTGCGCCGCCGCCGGGCCGCGCAGCTTCACCAGCTCCGCGTACGCCTCGGGCAGGCCTGCCAGCGCCAGCGAGTCGATGCGCAGGTCGTCCAGGAACAGCTGCCCCTGCTGCGGCTCGTAGCGCGGTCGCCCGGACAAGCCGATGTGCCCGGTGCGCGCCTTCAAGCCGAGCACGACGCTGACGTCGGCCGTGAAGCCGATGCGGTCGTCGCCGTCCTTCAGCACCACCACCGGGTTGGACAGGTCCACGCAAGCCACGACCAGCTTGCAGTGGTGTGTCGGGAAGCGCGGCGCGATGCGCGCCTGCAGCTCGGCCTGCGAGATGTCCAGATGCCCGGTGACGAGCCCGCCGACGACGTCACAGCCGGCGAGCACGAGCGCGGCGAGTGTGACACCGGCCCACCTCTTCGCTTTGCCGGCCATGTCAGGGCAGCAGCACCGCGCTGCCCAGCAGCTGGCGGGCTTCCAGGTCGCGATGCGCCTGCGCCGCGTCGCCCAGCGCGTAGCGCCTGTCGATGCGGATCTTGACCTGGCCGCTGCGCACGACGTCGAACAGCTCGTCGCCCATGGCCTGCGTGCTCTCGCGCGTGGCGATGTGCGTGAACAGCGTCGGCCGCGTCACGTAGAGCGAGCCCTTGGCCGCCAGCGTGCCGATGTTGATGGGCGGCACCGGGCCGGACGCGCCGCCGAAGCTGGCCAGCAGCCCGAACGGCGCCAGGCTGTCCAGCGAGCCGGCCCAGGTGTCGGCGCCCACCGAGTCGTAGACCACCTTCACGCCGCGGCCGCCGGTGATGTCGCGCACCTGGGCGGCGAAGTCGGGCTGGCTGCGGTAGTTGATCGCATGCGCCGCGCCGTGCTCCAGCGCCAGCGCGCATTTCTCGTCGCTGCCGGCGGTGCCGATGAGCTGCAGGCCCAGCGCGTGGGCCCACTGGCAGGCGATCAGCCCGACGCCGCCCGCCGCGGCGTGGAACAGCACGAAGTCGCCCGCTTGCAGGCCGCCCTGCGGCAGCGTCTTGCGCAGCAGGTACTGCACTGTCAGGCCCTTCAGCATCATGGCGGCCGCCGTGTCGAACGGGATGTCGTCGGGCAGCTTCAGCACGGCCCTGGCCGGCATCACCCGCGCCGTCGCGTAGGCGCCCGGCGGCTGGCTGGCGTAGGCCGCGCGGTCGCCGGGCTTCAGGTGCGAAACGCCCTCGCCCACCGCCTCCACGACGCCCGCGCCTTCCATGCCCAGCCGCGCCGCCAGCGGCAGCGGGTAGGTGCCGTTGCGGTGGTAGACGTCGATGTAGTTCAGCCCGCAGGCCTCGTGGCGGATGCGGATCTCGCCCGGCCCGGGTGCGCCGACGTCCACCTCCACCAGCTTCAGCTGCTCAGGCCCTCCGGGCTGCTCGATGACCACGGCTTTTTCACGCATGCGACTTCTCCAGTTGGCGAGGTCGGCTATCGTGCCAGCCCTTTGCGCCCTTCGCCGCCGCCGATGAAGCTGACCCCACGACTTGCCCTGCTGCTGACGCTGCCGCCGCTGCTGTGGGCCGGCAACGCGGTGGTGGGCCGGCTGGTGCGCGACGCCATCCCGCCGATGACGCTGAACGCGCTGCGCTGGGGGCTGGCCTTCCTGCTGCTGGCGCCGCTGGCCTGGCCGCTGCTGCGCCGCCCCGGCGAGGCGCTGAAGCGCTGGCGCGGCCTGGCGTGGCTGGGCCTGCTGGGCATGGGTTGCTACAACGCGCTGCAGTACCTGGCGCTGCACACCTCGTCGCCGCTGAACGTGACGCTGATCACCGCCAGCATGCCGGTCTGGATGCTGGGCGTGGGCGCCCTCTTCTACGGCGTGCGCCCCAAGCCGCGCCAGCTGGCCGGCGCCGTGCTGTCGCTGCTGGGCGTGGCGCTGGTCATCGCGCGCGGCGACCCGGCCGCGCTGCTGGCCGTGCACTTCGTGCCGGGCGACCTGCTGATGCTGGTGGCCATCTTCACCTGGGCCATCTACTCGTGGATGCTGGCGCGGCCCGCGCCGGGGCTGCGGCCCGGCGAGCGGCCCGACTGGAACTGGGCCGAGTCGCTGATGGCGCAGCTGATGTTCGGCGTCGTGTTCTCGGCCGTGTCGGCCGGCGTCGAGCAGGCCATGGCGCCCGCCGCCATCCACTGGAGCCCCACGCTGCTGGCCGTGCTGGCCTACGTGGCCATCGGGCCGTCGCTGATCGCCTACCGCTGCTGGGGCCTGGGCGTGGCGGAGGCCGGGCCGGCGCTGGCGGGCTTCTTCGTCAACCTGACGCCGCTGTTCGCCGCCGTCATCTCCGCCGCGGTGCTGGGCCAGATGCCGGCCTGGTACCACGGCGCGGCCTTCGTGCTGATCGCGGCCGGCATCGTCGTGTCGTCCCGCGCGTGAGGATCGTCCACACCGACGACCGCCTGGTCGTCATCGACAAGCCGGCCGGCCTGCTCAGCGTGCCGGGCCGCACCGAGCCCGACTGCGCCAGCGCCCGCGTGCAGGCGCTCTACCCCGACGCGCTCATCGTGCACCGGCTGGACCAGGCCACGTCGGGCCTGCTGCTGTTCGCCCGCGGCCCGCAGGCGCAGCGCGAGCTGAGCGCGGATTTCGCCGAGCGGCGCGTCGACAAGGTCTACATCGCCATCGTCGCCGGCCTGCTGGAAGGCGACGGCCTCATCGACCTGCCGCTGGCCGCCGACTGGCCCAACCGGCCGCGCCAGCAGGTGGACGCCGTGCACGGCAAGCCGTCGCAGACCCGCTGGCAGGCGCTCAGCCACGACGGCGGCACGACCCGCGTGCGGCTGCAGCCGCTGACCGGCCGCAGCCACCAGCTGCGCGTGCACCTGGCCACGCTGAGCCACGCCATCCTCGGCGACGCGCTGTACGCCGCGCCGGACGTCGCCGCCGCCAGCCCGCGGCTGCTGCTGCACGCCAGCGAACTGCAGATCGGCGACCATCGCTTCGTCTGCCCACCGGAGTTCTGAATGCATCTTTTCGTCATCACCGGCAGCTCGCGCGGCCTGGGCGCCGGCCTCGTGCGCCAGCTGGCTCAGCCGGGCCACACCGTCATCGGCATCGCCCGCCAGGCCGACCCGGCCCTGCCCGCCGAGCAATGGACGCTGGACCTCGCCGACCCGCTGCCCGCCGCCGAGCGGCTGCAGGCCTGGCTGCGCGGCCACGGCGGCTGGGCCAGCGCAACGCTGATCAACAACGCCGCGCTGCTGAGCGCCCCGGGCCCACTGGCCGCGACGGACCTGGGCCAGCTCTCTGCCGCGCTGCGCGTCGGCCTGGAGGCGCCGGCGCTGCTGAGCCGCGTGTTCCTGGCCGAGACGACCGCCGTGCCGACGCGGCGCGTCCTCAACATCTCGTCCGGCCTGGGCCGGCGCGCGATGGCCGGCAGCGCTGGCTACTGCGCCGTCAAGGCGGGGCTGGACCACCTCAGCCGGGCGCTGGCGCTGGAGGAGCCCGGCGTGGGCGTCGTGTCGCTGGCGCCGGGCGTCATCGACACCGACATGCAGGTGCAGCTGCGTGGCGCGGACCTGGCCCGCTTCCCCGAGCAGGCGCGCTTCCAGGGCCTGAAGGACGGCGGCCAGCTGCAGACGGCCGATGACACGGCGGCCGCGATTGTTCGGTTTCTCATGCGGCCAGACTTCGGAAAAACCGTTGTTGCAGACATCCGGGACGCTTGAAAATCCTGATCCACGTCCGCACCTGCGGACGGTTCGATTCCTCACCCGGAGACTGACGTGAACCGCATCCTTGCTGTGACCCTGGCCACCTTGATGGCCGTCGCCCTGCCCGTGCAGGACGCCGAGGCCAAACGCCTCAGCGGCGGCGGCATGAAGCGCAGCGTGCCCGCGCAGACGGCCCCCAACACGCCGCCGGCCCAGCAGCCCGCCGCGCCGCAGCAGGCCGCCCCCGCCAAACAGGCTGCGGCCACGCCGGCAGCGCCCGCCGCAGCACCCAAGCGCTCGTGGATGGGCCCCATCGCCGGCCTCGCCGCCGGCCTGGGCCTGGCCGCGCTGGCCAGCCACTTCGGCTTCGGCGCCGAGCTGGCCAACTTCATGACGATGCTGCTGGTCGGCGTGCTGGCTGCGGTGGTCATCGGCTTCCTGGTGCGCCGCTTCGCCAAGCCCAAGGCGCAGCTGGCCGGTGCCGGCGCGCATGGCGCCAACTTCCGCATGCAGCCCGAGCCGCAGACGCCCGCCGCCTGGCAGCCGCAAGGCAGCGCCGCCCCGGCTGCCACGGTGGCCTCGGCCCTGCCGGCCGACTTCGACGCCGCCGGCTTCGAGAAGATCGCCAAGCAGGTGTTCATCCGCCTGCAGGCCGCCAACGACGCCGGTGACCAGGCCGACCTGCGCCGCTTCACGACGCCGCAGATGTACGCCGCCATCCAGCACGAGCTGCTGGAACGCAGCGGCAAGACGCAGCGCACCGAGGTGCTGCAGCTGGACGCCAGCGTCGTCGACGTCGCCACCGAGAACGGCGAGCAGGTCGTCTCGGTGCGCTTCTGGGGCCTGGTGCGCGAAGACAGCGAGCAGGCCGCAACGGACTTCGACGAGGTCTGGCACCTGGTCAAGTCGGGCGAAGGCTGGCTGATCGCCGGCATCCAGCAGACGGCATGACCAACGACACGTCGGGTTAGTCGCTAACCCGACCTCCCCGAAAATGGGCGCCCTGAGCGCCCATTTCCTTTTCAAGGCTCCCATGACTCCTGTTCGTCTTTCCCTGTGCGCGCTGGCCACCGCCCTGCTCGCCGCCTGCGCGTCCACCCCGACGCCCGCGCCCACCGCCGTCGTCGCACCCAACGCCAATCTCGTCGCGCAGGGCATCCCGCCCGTGCCGCAGAGCCTGGCCGACGCCATCGGCCGCTACAACGACTTCCGCGGCCACGCGTTCGTCGACTGGCATCCGCAGCAGCGCGAGATGCTGGTGGCCCACCGCAAGGCCGGCGCCAACACGGCGCAGCTGTTCCGCCTGACGGCGCCGATGGCTGAGCCGCAGCAGCTGACCGACAGCGCCGAGCCGGTCACGCAGGCCAGCTACGAGCCGCGCACGGGCCAGTACATCGTCTTCGAGCGGGCGAGCGGCGGCAACGAGGTGGGGCAGCTGTACCGCCTGTCGTTGACACAGCCCGGCGCCCAGCCGCAGCTGCTGACCAACCCGGACGAGCGCCACGCGATGAACACCTGGCTGCGCAAGAGCGGCCAGCTGATCCACTCGTCCGTGCCCATCGACCGCACGGCCCAAGGCGGCACGCGCGCGAAGGTCACCACCACGCTATGGCTGATGGACCCAGAGAAGCCCGAAGGCCGCCGCAAGCTGGCCGAGCTGGACGGCGGCGGCTGGTCGGCCAGCCGCCCGTCGCCGGATGAGCGCACGGTGCTGCTGTCGCGCTACCTGTCGGCGAACGAGTCGCAGGTCTGGTCACTGGACATTGCCACCGGTGCGGTGAAGCAGCTCATGCCGGCCGCCGGCAGCCAGGAAGCCAAGGCCACCTACTCGCCGGTCGGCTGGTCGGCGGATGCGGCGGCGCTGTGGATTGCCAGCGACCGCGCCGGCGAGTTCCGCGAGCTGATGAAGCTGGACACCGCCAGCGGTCGCGTCGACCGTGTCAGCCGCCACATCCCTTGGGATGTCAGCGGCGTCACGTTCACCGACGACCGCCGCAAGCTGGCGGCGCAGTTCAACGTGGACGGCCGTGACGAGCTGCACTTCTTCGACGCCGCCACCGGCCAGGAGACCACCGCGCCCGCCGCGCTGCCGGCCGGCAACGTCGGTGCCGCGTCCTACCACCGCGGCCGTGGCGACCTGGCCTTCTCGGTCAGCAACGCGCAGGGGCCGGGCCAGGTCTATTCGCTGGACGCCGACGGCCGCGTGCAGCAATGGACCCGCGCCTACGCGCCGGCCGGCATCGACACCGCGCAGTTCACGGAGCAGAAGATCGTGCGCTGGAAGAGCTTCGACGGCACGACGATCTCGGGCCTGCTGACGCCGCCGCCTAAGAAGTTCACCGGCAAGCGCCCGGTGCTGATCGCCATCCACGGCGGCCCCGAGTCGCAGGCGCAGATGGGCTTCCTGGGACGCAACGCCTACTTCACGCAGGAGCTGGGCATCGCGCTGATCCAGCCCAACGTGCGCGGCTCCAGCGGCTACGGCAAGAGCTTCCTGGCGATGGACAACGGTTTCAAGCGCGAGGACTCCGTGAAGGACATCGGCGCGCTGCTGGACTGGATCGCCACGCAGCCGGACCTGGACGCCTCGCGCGTGCTGGTGACCGGCGGCAGCTACGGCGGCTACATGTCGCTGGCCGTGTCGACGCACTACGCCGACCGCATTGCCGGCGCCATCGACGTGGTGGGCATCTCGCACTTCGTGACCTTCCTGAACAACACCGAGAGCTACCGCCGCGACCTGCGCCGCGTCGAGTACGGCGACGAGCGCGACCCGGCGATGCGGGCCCACCTGGAGAAGATCTCGCCACTGACCAACGTGGCCAGGATCAAGAAGCCGCTGTTCGTCATCCAGGGCAAGAACGACCCGCGCGTGCCCTACACCGAGGCCGAGCAGATCGTCACCAAGGTGCGCGAGGGTGGCACGCCGGTCTGGTACCTGCGCGCGGAGAACGAGGGCCATGGTTTCCAGAAGAAGGAGAACCAGGACTTCCAGTTCTACGCGACGGTGCTGTTCATGCAGCAGACGGTGCTGAAGCAGTAGGCCGGCCGTAGCCGGGCGGTGCCGGCCAGCTCGACGGTGTCGGCGCCGCCCCGCCGGGCCAGTGCCTGGCGGTGATCCAGCCGCCATGGCCCACGGCCAGCGCGCACGGCGGCTGCCAGGCCGCGGCGCGGGCCAGCAGCGCGGTCAGCGACTCGCCGCCGTCGAAATCGAAGCCGCAGAAGTCGGCCATCCAGCGGTCGAACTCGTGCGCCGGGATGGCGCTCCACGGCTGCCCGTCCCAGCGGCCGAAGTCCATCTCGGCCAGCGCGGGGTCGACGCGCCAGGCAAAGCCCCAGCGTTTCAACCAGCGCCCCACGTCGGCTGCGCGCGCCAACGGCGACGTGACGACCTCGCGCGGCAGCGCATGCCGCCGTGCGTGGGCGCGGAGGCGATGGGCCAGGCGCTTGGCCTTGCGCGGGTCCACGGGCAGGTCCGTGCGCCCGCCGATGCAGCGCCCCTCGGCGCCACGCGGCTTGGGGTGGCGCCAGATCGTGAACATCAGAACGAGGCCGTGAAAGCCAGCAGCACGGCGATCTCGGCCAGCTGCTCGGTGGCACCCAGCCCGTCGCCCGTGTAGCCGCCCAGGCGGCGCTGCAGCCATTGGCGCATCAGCCAGGCCACGCTGGCCGCCGCAGCCAGGGCCAGCAGCAGCCGCGGCGGCCACACGCCGGCCGCCGCCAGCCCGGCCAGCAGCAGCCCGCACCAGGCCAGCGCGATGACGAAGTTGCGCGGCGCGACCGCCAGCGCCAGCGGCTTGGCCTTGGCGTGCTCCGCATCGCCGCCGTAGGGCAGGCTGACCATGACGCCCACCGCCGCCGCCCGCGCCAGCGCATGGCTGGCCAGCAGCGCGGCCACGGCGCCCAGCAGCGGCCGCGTCGCCAGCACCGCCAGCAGCGCGGCGCGCAGCAGCAGGCTCAGGCCCAGCGCCAGCGCGCCGTAGCTGCCGATGCGCGAGTCCTTCATGATCGTGAGTGCCTTGTCGCGCGGCACCACGCCGCCCAGCGCATCGAAGGTGTCGGCCAGGCCGTCCTCGTGGAAGCCGCCCGTCAGCGCAACCGTCGCCGCCAGCGCCAGCACGGCCGCTACCCACGCGGGCCACAGCTGCGACGCCCCCGCCAGCACGGCCGCCCCGACCGCACCAACCAGCACGCCAACCAGCGGAAAGTGCCGCACGCAGTCGTTCAGCCAGCCCGGCTCGAAGCGGCTCAGCCGCACCGGCAGCCGGGTCAGGAACTGCAGCGCGACGAGAAGGAGCCGCACCGCTTACTCGCGGTTGCTGACGCCGGCGCTGTCGAAGCTGGCCATGTCGGCCAGCAGCGCGCAGGCGGCCGTCAGCAGCGGCCAGGCCAGTGCGGCGCCGCTGCCCTCGCCCAGGCGCAGGTCCAGGTCCAGCAGCGCATGCGCACCCAGCTGCTGCAGCCAGCGCGCGTGCGGCCCCTCGGCAGAGCGATGCGCGAACACGCAGGCCGCCAGCACGCCGGGGCGCAGCGCCTCGGCCAGCGCGACGGCGGCGGTCGTGATGAAGCCGTCCACCAGCACCACGCGGCGCTGCGCCGCGGCGGCGATGACGCTGCCGGCCATCGTGACGATCTCGAACCCGCCCAGCGCGGCGCCGATCTCCAGCGGCGCCTGCGCGGCCGCATTGGCGGCCAGTGCTTCCTGCAGCACGGCCAGCTTGCGCGCGAGGCCGGCGTCGTCCACGCCCGTGCCGCGGCCGACGCAGTCGGCCAGCGGCAGGCCGGTCAGCCGCTGCATCAGCAGGCTGGCCGAGGACGTGTTGCCGATGCCCATCTCGCCCAGCAGCAGCGCGTTGCCCGGCAGGCGCTCGACGAGGGCCATGCCGTGGCGCAGCGCGCGTTCGGCCTGCGCAATGGACATCGCCGGGCCGACGCTCGCATCGGCCGTGCCGGCGGCGATGCGCAGATCCACCGCGCCCTCGGCCAGCGGCGCGTCCACACCGCAATCCGCGATCGTCAACGCCAGCTCCTGCTGGCGCGCCAGCACCGACACGGCCGCGCCGCCGGCCAGCATGTTGGCCACCATCTGCGGCGTCACCTCGCGCGGATAGGCCGACACGCCGCGCCGCGACAGGCCGTGGTCCGCCGCGTAGACGACGAGCTGCGGCTCGCGCAGCGCAGGTCGCTCCACGCCCTGGATCAGCGCCAGCTGCAGTGCCAGCGCCTCGATGCGGCCCAGCGCGCCCAGCGGCTTGGTCTTGTGATCGAGGGCATGCTGCACACGCGCCGCGAGGCCGGGCTCGGCGAGTGCCGGCAGGTCAGGAAAGTTCATTTACAGCACCAAAACATGATTTGCGGGCCGAGCGCCGGGCCGCTCCCAAGCCGGCCCGCTCGGGCGATGTGCTTGCGGCTCAATGCCGCAAGCATCGCCGTCCCCCAGGGGGACCGACCGGGCTCGCCCGCGTCCAGCGGGGCGAGACTGGGCGAGGGGCACCATTCTTCAGCCGACGAGATTGGCCAGGGTAAGCAATGCCAGCAGCAGCATCCACAGCACCACCGAACGCCACACCAGGCCCACGACGCTCTGCAGATGGCCCAGCTGCGGCAGCGCGCCGGCCGTGGAGCCGGCCGCGCCGGTGGCATCGGGCTCCGAGCCGGACTCGAACGTGCGGCTGCGGTCCGGCGTGATGCCCGGTGCCGCCGCGCCGCCCAGTTGCAGGCCCACGGCGCCGGCGGCGGAGGCGAGGATGATGCCCTCGTTGGGATGCAGCCACAGCGCGGCGTCGCGACGCCACGCGTTCACGGCTTCCTCGAAGTTGCCGACGATGGCAAAGCCCGCCGCCGTCAGACGCGCCGGCACGTGGTCGATGACCATGAAGGCCTGGCGTGACAGGGCCAGCAGGCGCGGGTTGGTGGGCGCGTCCAGCGTGCGGCTCTTGAAGGCCCAGTAGCGGCTGGCGAACTCAGCCATGCGGTAGATGATGGCGCCGGCCGGGCCCAGGCCCAGCGTCGAGAACACGATGAACCAGAAGAACACGCCGAACACATGCCGGTGCGCGGCCAGCAGCGAATGCTCGATGACGTGGCGGATCAGCTCGGTGCGCGGCAGCTCGCTGGCGTCCAGGTGGCGCCAGTCGGCCAGCAGCTGGCGGGCGGTCAGGTCGTCGCCGCGCTCCAGCGCGTCGCGGATGTCGGTGAAGTAGTGGCTGAACTGCCGGAAGCCCAGCGTCAGGTAGAGCACCAGCACGTTCAGCGCCAGCGCCAGCAGCAGGCTGAAGTGGCGCAGACCCCAGTAGGCCAGCGTCAGCAGCAGGCCCGGCACGAGCACGGTGATGGTCCAGACGATGACGGCATGGTGCTCGTCACCGGCGTCGAAATTGCGGCCCGTCCAGCGCACCCAGCCGATGACGGACTGGTGCACACGGTTGCCGTGTCTCAGGGGCTTGAGCTGCTCACACAACAGGGCCAACAGCACCGCGAAGAAATTCATGGGCCGGGATGATAGTGGCGCGCTCAGCCCGCGCTGAGGAGTCGGTAGAGGTTGCGCAACATTGCGGCCGTTGCGCCCCAGATGAAGTACTCGCGTTCGGGGCCCTGCCACGGCATGGACAGGAAGCGCCGCTCCGTGCCGCCGAACTCGAAGCGGTGATGGCGATGGTGTGCCGGGTTCATCAGGAAGGCCAGCGGCACCTCGAAGGCTTCGGCCACCTCGAAGTCGTCCAGCGCCAGCGTGAATCCGGGCTCGACCAGCGCCACGACGGGCGTGACCTGGAAGGCCGTCACCGTGGAATAGACCGGCAACTGGCCGATGACGCGGATGCGCTCGCGCGGCAGGCCGATCTCCTCCTCGGTCTCGCGCAGCGCGGTGGCGACGGGGCCGTCGTCCTCGGGCTCGACGCGGCCGCCGGGGAAGCTGATCTGGCCGGCGTGGTCACGCAGGTGGTCGGCGCGGCGCGTCAGCAGCAGCGTGAGGCCGTCGTCGTGCTGCACCAGCGGCACCAGCACGGCGGCCCCGGCCGGCTCGCGGCCGGCGAACAGGCCGCCGTCGCCGGCGAACTCGGGCGCCCAGCCGGCGAGCGAGGCCAGGCGCGCCCGGATCGCGTCGGGCGTCAGCCCCGCCACCGGGACGGCGGGCAGATGGCTGTCAATGCTCGTGACCGGCACGAGCTGCGGCTGGGTGATGGCGGGTCGAGTCGTCGTCATGAACGCAAAAAACAAAAGCCGCCGAGAGCGTAGCTCCAGGCGGCTTTGGCGGTAAGGAACCGGCTGATTAAGCCAGCTTTTCCTTGATACGCGCCGACTTGCCCGAACGCTGGCGGAGGTAGTACAGCTTGGCGCGACGGACGTCGCCGCGACGCTTAACTTCGATCGACGCGATCAGCGGGCTGTACAGCTGGAACGTACGCTCCACGCCTTCGCCGCTGGAGATCTTGCGAACGATGAAGCTGCTGTTCAGGCCGCGGTTGCGCTTGGCAATCACGACGCCTTCGTAGGCCTGCACGCGCTTGCGGGTGCCTTCAACGACGTTGACGCTGACGATCACGGTGTCGCCGGGGGCGAACGTCGGGATGGTCTTGTTCAGGCGAGCAATTTCTTCTTGCTCGAGGGTTTGGATCAGGTTCATCTGTGCTCCTGGGATCTTGGCGGACCGCTATTTATCGGGATGTTTGCAGCGCTGCCGTTTTTGCATTCAACAGCGCCACTCGACCCGCCAGAGGATCGGACAGCCCGCTAGTGTAGCGGGGATCGAGGGTTTTGCCTAGAGTTTGGCCAGAAAGGCTTCGTCGGCCTTGCTGAGCCGGCCTGCCGCACGGGCGGCGGCGATGAGCTCGGGCCGTCGCGCGGCGGTCAGCGCCAGCGAGCGTTCGCGGCGCCAGCGCTTGATGTCGGCGTGGTGACCGGACATCAGCACCGCAGGCACCTCGCGGCCATCGGCCAGCACCTCGGGGCGGCTGTAGTGTGGGCAGTCCAGCAGGCCGTCCGAGAAACTGTCCTGCTGGTGCGACTGGGCATCCCCCAGCACGCCGTCCTGAAGCCGCGCCACGGCGTCCAGCAGCGCCAGCGCCGGCAGCTCGCCGCCGGACAGCACGAAATCGCCCAGGCTCAGCTCCAGCGTCACATGGCGGTCCAGCACGCGCTGGTCGATGCCCTCGTAGCGGCCGCACAGCAGTATGGCGCCGGGGCCGGCGGCCAGTTCCTGCACGAGCGACTGGTCGATGCGCCGGCCGGTCGGCGTGAAATGGATGACGGCCGGCGCCGCTTCGCCGCGGTCGGCCCGGGCGGCGGTCAGCGCCCGCTCCAGCGGCTCCACCAGCATGACCATGCCGGGGCCGCCGCCGTACGGGCGGTCATCGACGCGGCGGTAGTTGTCGTCGGCGAAGTCGCGCAGCGACCACAACCGCACGTCGACCTGCCGGCTCTCGAACGCGCGCCGCGTGACGCCGTGCGTCAGGTGCGGCGCGAACAGCTCGGGGAAGATCGTCAGGATGTCGAAGCGCATGGCCTCAGAAATCCAGACCCCAGTCGACGGTGATGCGCTTGGCTTCGAGGCTCACATCGTCGATGAACGCGCCGACGAACGGGATCAGGCGCTCCTGGTCCGGCTTGGCCGGCTCTTCCACGCCGGGCGGCAGGATGCGCAGCACCGCGTGCGGGCCGGTGTCGATGAGCCCGATGACGCGGCCCAGCGGCTGCGACTCGCGGTTGACGACGTCCAGACCGATCAGGTCGATCCAGTAGTACTCGCCGTCTGGCGTGCGCGGAAAGTCGCTGCGGGGGATGAAGATCTCATGGCCGCGCAGCGCCTCCGCGGCGTTGCGGTCGTCCACGCCGTCGGCGGTCGCGACGATGCCTTCGCCCTGCTCCCGCACCGAGCGCACGGCCAGTTGCAGCTGCGCGGGCTTGGGGCCGATGGACTTCAGGTACCAGCGCTTGGCGCTGAACAGCGCGTCGGCGTCGGTCGAGTAGGCCTGCACCTTCAGGCCGCCCTTGATGCCCCAGGCATCCAGGATGCGGCCGACCGGCACGAGATCTTCCGGCCAGGAAGCACCAGAAGCAAAAGACGGCGCCGAGGCGCCGTCTTGCTGAGGCTTGTTGCCTGCCACGCCTGCTTAGGCGGCAGCGACGGCCGCCTTCTTGGCGTCGTCCACGAGGCGAGCCACGGTGGGCGACAGCTGGGCGCCGACGCCGATCCAGTAGCTGACGCGGTCCTGCGCCACGCGCAGCTTCTCAGCGGCACCGGCGGCGATGGGGTTGTAGAAGCCGACGCGCTCGATGAAGCGGCCGTCACGGCGTTGCTGGCTGTTGGCGACGACGATGTTGTAGAAGGGGCGCTTCTTGGAACCGCCGCGGGCAAGACGAATGACAACCATGATGTTTCCTAAAAATTGGGCGACTGACGCACGAGGAGACACTCAGGGCGAGCAAGTCGGATAGCAGGAACCCCCTGCGAGGGGCTGGCCTCTGTAGATACGCCGCCACCTTCTTGACAAGGCGGCGACCAGCGCCAAAACCGCGCATTATAAACTCGTTCGGATTCACTTCCGACACATATGTCACATCCCTCGCCTGCCGCCCCGCTGATTCTGCGTCCCAGCACGGACGCCGACCTCCCCGCCATCCAGGCCATCTATGCCCAGGCCGTGCTGGAAGGCGCCGGCACCTTCGAGACCGAGGTGCCCGCCGTCGAGGAGATGGGCCGCCGCCGCGCCGAGGTGCTGGGCCGGCATTTGCCGTGGCTGGTGGCCGAGCGCGACGGCAATATTCTCGGCTACGCCTACGCCAACTACTTCCGCCCGCGCCTGGCCTACCGGTTCTGCGTGGAGGACTCGATTTACCTCGCCCCCGCCGCCCAGGGCCAGGGCGTGGGCAGGCTGCTGCTGGCCGAGCTGATGGCCCGCTGCGAGGCCGCGGGTGCGCGCCAGATGCTGGCCGTCATCGGCGACGCGGCCAACGCCGGCTCCATCGGCGTGCACACGGCACTGGGCTTCCAGCACACCGGCGTGTTGAAGAGCGCCGGCTGGAAGTTCGGCCGCTGGCTGGACGTGGTACTGATGCAGCGCCCGCTGGGCCTGGGCGACGGCACGACGCCCACCGAATGAGCCGCCCCGTCAAGCACAAGGCGGTCGCCACCTGGCTGGCGCTGCTGGTGGGCGTGTTCGGCGTGCACCGTTTCTACCTGCACGGTCCGAAGGACCGCTGGGCCTGGCTGTTCCCGCTGCCGACGCTGCTGGGCCTCGCGGGCCTGCAGCGCATGGACACACTGGGCCAGGACGACCGCCTGGCCTGGCTGCTGATCCCGTTGCTGGGCGCCAGCCTCGTTGCGGCGCTGCTGGGCGGCATCGTCTACGGGCTGATGCCGGACGAGCGCTGGAACCAGCGCTTCAACGGCGCGCAGGCCGCGTCGACGGGCGGCTGGGCCGCCGTCATCGGCGTCGTGCTGTGCCTGTTCGTCGGCGGCATCGCACTGATGTCGACCATCGCCTTCAGCGCCCAGCGCTATTTCGAGTCACAGGTCGAATCGCGCTAGCCAAGCTCGCGCGCGCAGCGCCTCGAGCCCTCCGGCGGCTGCCGTGGAACCGGCGTTGCCGGGCCACTGGCAGCGCCCCCTTGAGGGGGCCGCCGTCAGGCGGTAGGGGGCGGGTCAATACAGGGCGAAGCTGACCCAGTAGCAGATCGCGGCGACGAGCGCCGCGGCGGGGATCGTGAAGATCCATGCCCAGACGATGTTGCCGGCCACCCCCCAGCGCACGGCCGAGGCACGTTGCACCGACCCCACGCCGACGATGGCGCCGGTGATGGTGTGCGTCGTCGACACCGGCACGCCCATCGCCGTCGCGAGGAACAGCGTGATCGCGCCCCCGGTCTCGGCGCAGAAGCCCCCGACCGGCTTGAGCTTGGTGATGCGTTGACCCATGGTCTGCACGATGCGCCAGCCGCCGAACATCGTCCCCAGGCCGATGGCGACGTAGCAGGCGAAGATGACCCAGCTGGGCGGCGCATGGTCACCCACCGACACCATGCCGGCGGCGATCAGCAGCATCCAGATCAGGCCGATGGTCTTCTGCGCGTCGTTGCCGCCATGGCCCAGGCTGTACAGCCCGGCGGACACCAGTTGCAGCCGGCGGAACCAGCGGTCCACCCGCAGCGGCGACGTGTTTCGGCAGATCCAGGCCACCAGCACCATCATCAGCGAGCCCAGCAGATAGCCCAGCAACGGCGAGATGACGATGAAGGCCACCGTCTTCCAGATGCCGGCCCCGACCAGCGCATCCGGGCCGGCCTTGGCGATGACGGCGCCGACGATGCCGCCGATCAGCGCGTGCGAGGAGCTGGACGGGATGCCCCACCACCAAGTGATGGCGTTCCAGGCGATGGCACCGATCAGCGCGCCGAAGATGACGTGGTGATCGACGATGCCCGGCTCGACGATGCCCTTGCCGATGGTGGCCGCCACCTTGAGCTGGAAGAAGGCGATGGCGACGACGTTGAAGAACGCAGCGAACAGCACCGCCTGCTGCGGCTTCAGCACGCCCGTGGACACGACGGTGGCGATGGAGTTGGCCGCGTCGTGGAAGCCGTTCATGAAGTCGAACAGCAGCGCCAGCACGACGAGCAGGGCCACCACCCAGAAGGCGATCTCAGCGGATGCCATGGACAGCCCTGATCAGGAGTTCTCGAGGACGATGCCCTCGATGAGATTGGCGACGTCCTCGCAGCGGTCGGAGATGGACTCCAGTTGCTCGTAGATGGCCTTGAGCTTGATCAGCTCGCGCACGTCCGCCTCCTCGCGGAACAGGCGCGACATGGCCGAGCGCATGACGCGGTCGGCGTCGGACTCCAGGCGGTCGATCTCCTCGCAGGTCTTGATCGCGGCCTCGGTCGTGGCCGGCTGGCTCAGGTGCGGCAGCAGCGTCACGGCGTGTTGCACGCGCTCGCAGCAGCGCACCGACAGCATGGCCAGTTGCAGCACCTGCTCGGGCACGGCACGCACGTCGTACAGCGACAGCGTCTCGGACGAGTCCTGCAGCAGGTCGACGATGTCGTCCATCGCGTTGATCAGGCTGTGGATCTGTTCGCGGTCGATGGGCGTGATGAAGGTGCGGTGCAGCAGCCGGTTCACCTCGGCGGTGACGCGGTCGGCGGCATGCTCGGCCTTGTCGACCTCGTCGGCGAATTGCTGGCGCAGCGTGGGGTCGTTGTAGTTCTCGATCATCTTCTGGAAGGCGCGCGCGCCCTCCAGGATGAAGCCACCGTGTTCATTGAACAGCTCAAAAAAATTGCCCTCACGGGGCAGCAGCTTGCCAAACAACATGGCGATCCTTGGATTTCTTGGAAGCCTCACAGTTTACCGGGCTCCGTCACAACTTCGTCACACACCTGTCACGCGACAGCATCCGCAGACGCCCGCCGCCGGCGTGCAGGGTTAAAGCCGGCCGGAAAAATGCAGGCAGACCGCCCCGAGCACGGCGCTGAACAACAGCGCCGGCACGGCATAGGCGTGGAACAGCCGCCACGCCCGGGTGTCGCCGGACATGCGCAGCGCAATCAGGTTGGCGAGCGACCCGACCATGAAGCCGAAGCCCCCCACGTTCACGCCGTAGGCCAGCACGCGCCAGTCGGTGGTGTATTCCGACAGCGCAATCGCGGCCGGCACATTGCTGATGAGCTGGCTGGCGCCGATGCTCGCGAGGTAGAGGTTCAGCGGCTGCTGCAGGTCCAGCGTCGACATCGCGGACCGCACGGCCGGCAGCTGCGCCAGCAGGCGCAGGTCGATGAACATCAGTGCGAACACCAGCAGCAGACCCCAGTCCAGATCCAGCACCACGCGCCGGTGCGCAACGAAGAACAGCACCAGCAGCACCGCCACCATGCCGGGAGCGTGCCCCATGTCCGCCGCCACCAGGAACGGCGCATACAGCATGGCTGAGAGCCCCAGCAAGCGATTGTCCAGCGCTGTCACGGGCGCGGGCGTCAGGTGGATCTCGCGGCGGCCGAACGCCACCCACGTCAACATCGCCAGCGCGAGCATCAGCCCCGCCACCAGTGGCGCCTGGTGCAGCACGAACTCGCCGAAGGACACCTTGGACAGTTGCCACAGGAACAGGTTCTGCGGATTGCCGATGGGCGTCAGCGCGGAGCCGGCGTTGACGGCCAGCGCCTCGAACACGATGAGCCGCGTGGCGGGCAGCGCCGTCAGGCGACACACGCCCAGCGCCAGCGGCACCACGACGAACAGCGCCACGTCGTTGGTCAGCACCATGGACAGCACCGCGGCCGCAAGCACCAGGCTGAGCGCGATGGCGCGTTCGCTCGGCATCGCCTGCACCAGCCGCAGGCCCAGCCGCTGCAGCACGCCGCTGAGCTCCAGCCCCTTGGTGAGCAACAGCAGCCCCGTCAGCGCGGCGAGCGTGCCGCCGTCGATCAGCGACGGATAGGACGAGATGGGGGCCGGCGACACCCCGGCCAACACCACCAGGCCGGCCAGCAGGATCAGGAAGAAGCTGTCGCCGGCCAGCCCCCGCAGCACCCGCAGCAAGGCCTCGCTCAGCACGGCGTCGGGCCGTTCACAGCGACAGCGGACCCAGCCGCTCGATGCGCTGGCTGGCCCACTCGTCGCCACGCGCAAGCTGGGCCAGCTCCGGCGCGATCTCCAGCAGAGGCCGCAGCACGAAGGCGCGCTCGCCCAGCCGCGGGTGCGGCAGCGTCAGGCGCGGCGTGTCCAGCACGACGTCGCCATGCAGCAGCAGGTCCAGATCCAGCGTGCGCGGCGCATTGCGGTAGGGGCGCTCGCGGCCGTGGGCCTGCTCGATGGCCTGCAGCGCGTCCAGCAGCGCCAGCGGCGCCAACTCGGTGTCCAGCGCCACGACGGCATTCAGGAAGTCGGGCCCGGCGGCGTCCACCGGCGCGCTGCGCCAGACGCTGGACAGCGCCGCCACCCGGGTGTCGGGCAGCGCGGCGAGGTGCAGGGCCGCCTGCGTCAGCGTGGCGCCCAGGTCGTCGCCGAGGTTGGCGCCCAGCCCGACGTAGGCCCGCAAGCTCACTCGGCGGCAGGCGCCGGCGCGGCGCCCTCCCCGCCTCCGGCGGGCTTGCGGCGGCGGCGACGGCGCTTCTTGGCGGGCGCATCGGCGGCCTCGGCCGCGTCGTCATCGGCCGGCACGTCGGCCGGCGCCTCAGCCTCGGTGGCCGGGCGCGGTGCGCGCACGGCGCGGGGATGCTTCTGCTGCGACGCGCGGACGTCGGCCAGCAGGGCCTGGCGGTCGTCGTCGCCGCCCAGCGCGAAGTCCTCCCACCAGTCGGCCAGGGCCGGGTCGATCTCGCCGGCGTCGGCACGCAGGCGCAAGAAGTCAAAGCCGGCGCGGTAGCGCGGCTGCTCGATGAGGCTGAACACGCCGGAGCCGCTGCGGCGCTCGAAGCGGGTCTGCATCATCCAGATCTCGCGCATGTCCGCCGCCAGCTTGCCACGGCCGGAGATGTCGCCGATGCGGGCGTCGAAGACGGCGTCGATGGCCTGCGCCAGCGCCGGCACGGGCGGCTCGCCGCCGTTGCGGATCTTGGTCCAGCGGTCCAGCACCTCGTGCCACAGCATGCAGGCCAGCATGAAGCTGGGGCTGACGCCGCGGCCCTCCGCCACGCGGCGGTCGGTGTCCTCGAACGCCTGGCGCACGAACTTGCCGCGCACGCCGCCGTGCAGGTCACCGGTCTCGTCGAGCATGGCGTCCAGCACGGCGAACACGCCCCGGCCCAGGCCCAGTTTCTTCAGCTGCGCGATGCTGGCCAGCGAGTGGCCGGTCTGCAGCAGCTTGATCATCTCGTCGAACAGCCGCGAGGCCGGCACGTTGGCCAGCAGCGCCGACGAGGCCTTCACCGGCGCCAGCGTCTTGGGCTCCAGCGTGAAGCCCAGCTTGGCCGCAAAACGTACCGCGCGAATGATGCGCACGGGGTCTTCGCGGTAGCGCGTCTCGGGGTCGCCGATCATGCGCAGCAGCTTGGCCTTCGCGTCGGCGAGGCCGCCGTGGTAGTCGACGACGAGCTGGCGCTGCGGGTCGTAGTACATCGCGTTGACGGTGTAGTCGCGGCGCGCGGCATCCTCGATCTGCGGGCCCCAGACGTTGTCGCGCAGCACGCGGCCGCTGGCGTCCACGGCGTGGGACTTGCCTTCGAGTTCGCTCTTGGACGTCTTCTCGTTGCCCGAGACGGCGCCGGCGGCGTCCGACTCCGTCGGCAGTGCGCGGAACGTCGACACCTCGATGACCTCGTGCTCACGGCCGCGGCCGTAGACGACGTGCACGATGCGGAAGCGCCGGCCGATGATGAAGGCGCGGCGGAACAGGCCCTTGACCTGCTCGGGCGTCGCATTGGTGGCGACGTCGAAGTCCTTGGGGCGCACGCCCAGCAACAGGTCGCGCACCGCGCCGCCGACGATGTAGGCCTCGAAGCCGGCATCGGTCAGCGTCTTGACGACCTTGACGGCGCGCTCGTCGAGCAGCCCGGGGTCGATGCCATGGACGTCGGCGGTGATCTCCACCCGCTGACCCAGCGGGCTGGCCTTCTTGGTGGGCGCGGCAGGCTTGCCGAGCAGCTTGTCGATGAACTTCTTGATCATGCGAAGAGTTGCAGCTGTGGCCAGCCGCGCGCGTTGGCGATGTTGGCGAGCGAGGGGCTGGGATTGGTCGCCACCGGGTGGCTGACGCGTTCGAGCAGCGGGAGGTCGTTGGTCGAGTCGCTGTAGAACGTCACACGCTCGAAACCGCCCCATTGTGCCCCCAGGCCTTGCAGCCAGGATGCCACGCGCTCGATCTTGCCCTCGCGGAAGCTGGGCACGCCGCGGATGGCGCCGGTGTAGCGGCCGGCGTCGTCGCGCTGCAGCTGCACGGCGATCAGGTGCTCGATGCCGAAGGCCTCGGCGAACGGCGCGGTGACGAACTCGTTGGTGGCGGTGACCAGCGCGATCAGGTCACCGGCTGCGCGGTGCCGCTCCACCAGCGCCCTCGCCTCGGGCCGCAGCGCCGGCTTGCCGATCTCGGCCATGAAGCGCTCGCGCATCGCCAGCGCCTCGTCCAGCGGCCGGTGCCGCCAGGCGGACGTGGCGAAGTCGACATAGGCCGGCAGGTCCAGCGTGCCGGCGTTGTACTGGGCGAAGAATTCGTCGTTGCGCCGCCCCCAGGCCTCGCCATCCGCCCAGCCCACCTCCACCATGAAGGCGCCGAAGGAGTGATCGGAATCCACCGGGATCAGCGTCCCGTCCAGGTCAAACAGCGTGAGATTCATAAAATGGGGTCAGAGTCTGTTTTCTTGTCGCCGGCCTTGCCGTCGGTCTCGTCGGCCAGCATGGCCTTCAGCAACGGCAGCGTCAGCGCCCGCTTGGCTGAAAGCGCGAATTCGTCCAGCCGCTCCAGCAGCGCCATCAGGCCCTTGAGGTTGCGCTCGAAGCGGGTCAGCAGGTAGCCCAGCACGTCGTCGCCCAGCAGCAGGCCGCGGCGGTCGGCCTCGCGGCGCAGCACGGCGCGCATCTCGGCCTCGCGCAGCGGTTCCAGCGCGAAGCTGGGGCCCCAGCCCAGGCGGGTGCGCAGGTCCTCGCGCACGGCCAGGTCGACGGCCGGCGCGTCGGCCGTGGCGACGACCGTGTAGCCCTGCCCGGCCGACTGCACGAACAGCGCAAACGCGCCGTGCTGCTGGCCGGCGTCGAAGCGCTGGCAGTCGTCCAGCAGCAGCAGGCTCTCGTGGGCAGGCAGCTCCCAGGGCAGCGGCGTGTCGGCGTCGTACCAGGCGACGCGCTGGCCGGCCGCCTGCCAGCGCTCGGCCAGCGCCTGCAACAGGTGCGTCTTGCCGGAGCCGGTGGGCCCCCACAGCAGCACGGGCGGGTCGGCCGGCATCAGGCCCAGCAGGTAGGCCAGCGCCTCGGCATTGGCGCCGGTCAGGAAATTGTCGAAGCTGTGCGCGGGCGGGGCGAACAGCGTGAGCGGGATCTGCCTCATCAAACGAACGTGCGGACTGGCTGCATTCAGCGACAGCGGGTGGGCGAGCGGGCGCGGATTGTCACTGAAGCGGCGGCGGTCGCTGCTCGAGCAGTTCAGCCAGGCGAGCCTGCAGCGCCGGCGCGTCGGCCGCGTCGCCGCACTGGGCCAGGTAGAAGGCCAGGTCGTCCGCCGCGACGGCGTGGGCGCCCAGCGCGTCCAGCACCAGGCCGCGGTCGCGCCGCTCGGCCGCATCGCCCGGCAGCAGCACGACCAGGCGCTGCTGCACCGCCAGCAGCCGAGGCCAGTCGCGCGCCGCGCGGTGCACCTCCTTCAGGTTGCGCAGCATGCGGGCCAGGATCTGCCGCGGCGTCGCCGCGCGCAGGAAGAACTCCAGCGGCAGCTCCATGTCGTCGGGCAGGCCGCTGCCCTGGCGGTAGACGGCCAGCCGCTCGTCCAGCCGGGAGGGCGACAAGGCCTCGCCGGTGAACGGGTCCAGCACCACCTCGCCCAGGCCGACACGGCACTTGACGAGGAAATGCCCCGGGAACGCCACGCCCGCCATGCGCAGCCCGGCCTGTTCGCCCAGCTCCAGCAGCAGCACCGCCAGCGTGATGGGGATGCCGCGGCGCGTCTGCAGCACGCGGTGGACGAAGCTGTTGTCGGTCGCGTAGTAGTTGTTCAGGTTGCCGGCGAAGCCCAGCTCGCCGTGGAAGAAGCGTGTCAGCTGGCGCAGCCGCTCGGCGGGCGGCGTCTCGGGCGCCAGACGCTCGCGCAGGCGGCGCGCCAGCGCGTCCACCTCGGCCAGCACGGCCTGCACGTCCAGCTGCGGATGCTCGTCCTGCGCCAGGCTGACGGCGGCCTCGAACAGGTTCAGGCCCGCGTCCTGCGCCACCAGCGTGGCGAAGTGCTCCAGCGGTGTCGGCGCGGCGTAGCGCATCAACCGGGCCGCCCCAGCGCGCGCGGCCGCAACCCCACCACCAGCAACACGGCGAAGTACACCAGCGCACTGCCGGCCAGGCTGGCGGCCATGACCAGCCCGCGCTGCAACTCGTGCGCGCCCAGCGCGATCCAGTCCACCCGCGTGGCCAGTTGCCACTGCAGCAGCCCCATGGCCGCGCAACCCAGCACGACGCGCGCCGCGAACGCGAACCAGCCCGGCTCGGGCCGGTAGCTGCCCAGCTTCTTCAGCCCCCACAGCAGCCAGCTGGCGTTGACCAGCGCCCCCAGCCCGATGGACAGCGCCAGCCCGGCCACGCCGATCCACGGCACGAACACCAGGTTGAAGCACTGCGTCAGCACCAGCACGGCGATGGCGATCTTGGCCGGCGTGCCGGTGTCCTGGCGTGCGTAGAAGCCCGGCGCCAGCACCTTCACGGCGATCAGGCCCATCAGGCCCACGCCCCAGCCCATCACCGACTGCGCCGTGTGCATCACGTCCGAGGCCAGGAACTTGCCGCGGTGGTAGAGCACCGCCGTCAGCGGCTCGGCAAACACCAGCAAGGCCACCGCGCAAGGCAGTGCCAGCAGCATCACCATGCGCAGCCCCCAGTCCAGCAGCCGGCTGTAGCGCTCGCGCTCGCCGGCGGCCTGCGCGGCCGACAGCTGCGGCGTCAGCACCGCGGCCAGCGCCACGCCCAGCAGGCCGATGGGGAACTCCATCAGCCGGTCGGCATAGTTCAGCCAGGACGTCGCCCCTTCGCCGAGATGGCTGGAGATCTGCGTGTTGATCATCAGCGACAGCTGCGACACGCCCACGCCCAGCAGCGCCGGCCCCATCTGCTTGAGCACCCGCCCGACGCCCGGGTGGGCGCCCGACTCGCGCAGGCCCTGCAGGCTCAGGCGCATGCGCGGCATCGCGCCGATGGCGCGCAGCGCCGGCCACTGCACCAGCAGCTGCAGCACGCCGCCCAGCATGACGCCGAAGGCCATCGCGTAGATGCCCGGGTAGCCGGCGCGCTGCAGCGGCCCCGCCAGCGCCCAGCCGACGGCGATGACGCTGAGGTTCAGCAGCACCGGCGTCGCCGCCGGCACGACGAAGCGCCGCCAGGTGTTCAGGATGCCCGCCGACAACGCCACCATGGACATGCAGCCGATGTAGGGGAACATGAAACGGGTCATGGCCACGGACGCATCGAAGGCGTCGCGTGGCAGGCCCGATCCCAGCAGCCAGACCAGCACCGGCGCCGCGACGACGCCGATCACGGACGTCACCACCAGCGCCCACAGCAGCACGGTGGCGACGGCGTCGATGAGGCGATGCGTGGCCGCCTCGCCGTCGGTGGCCTTGGTGGCCGCCAGCAGCGGCACGAAGGCCTGCGAGAACGCGCCTTCGGCAAACAGCCGCCGCAGCAGGTTGGGGATGCGGAAGGCGACGAGGAAGGCGTCCGTCATCGCCGTGGCGCCGAACAGGCCGGCGACCATGGTTTCGCGGACGAGCCCGGTGATGCGCGAGGCCAGGGTCAGAAGAGAGATGGTTGACGCGGCACGCAGCAGATTCATGGCGGCGGATTATCTGTGTCGCCATCGGCACCACTTTTGAAACTCCGCCCTGACACTTGGCTTTAACAATGATTTCAGGCTATACTCGCTGTCTTTGCACCAACTGGGTATAGATACAGCATGGCAACCAGCTCCAAAGCCAAGAAGAAGACGGTTCGCCTGGCATCGGGCCGCAAGCGCGCCCGCCAGGACGTCAAGCTCAACGCCGCGAACACCGCGCTGCGCTCCAAATTCCGCACGGTCATCAAGAACGTGCAAAAGGCCGTGACGGCCGGCGACAAGCCCAAGGCCGCCGACCTGTTCAAGACCGCCCAAGCCGTCATCGACTCTGTCGCCGACAAGGGCATCTTCCACAAGAACAAGGCTGCTCGTCACAAGAGCCGCCTGTCCGCCAAGATCAAGGCGCTCGCCGCCTGATAACCAATCCAGCTCTGGTGCAAGCAAAAGGCCCGCTTCGGCGGGCTTTTTGCATTTCCGGATTTGGATTTAGGGCCGAGCGCCGGGCCGCCCCCAAGCCGGCCCGTTAGGCGATGTACTTGCGGCTCAATGCCGCGAGCACCGCCGTCCCCTTGGGGGACCGGCCAGGCTCGCCCGCGTTCAGCGCGGCGAGACTGGACGAGGGGCCTACGTCAGTGCCACTCCCCCGGACTCACGCCCTGGATGCTGCGGTCGCGCATCCACTCCGCCACGGCGCGGGCCACCCATTGCGGGTCGTCCAGCGGCAGGTCATGCCCGGCCTTGGTGTGCAGGCGCAGCGGCGCGCCCCAGGCCCGGCTGATGGCCTGTGAGCAGCGCCAATCCACCAGATCGTCGGCCTTGCTGCACAGCAGCAGCATGGGCGCGGCCGGCCGGGTGCGGCTGGCGCGGTATCGCACGCTGGCCAGCAGTTGCCGCGCCGTGTTGCGCACGCCCAGCGGGTGCTGGCGCTGCAGCTCCAGCCAGCGTTCGATGACGGCCTGGGCCGGCGTCAACCGCGTCGTCAGGCTGAGCACGCGTTCCTCGCGCAGGCGGGCACTGAAGCGGCTCAGCGACAGCAGCGCCAGGCCCAAGTAATTCAGCGGCCGCGGCTTGCGGAACAACTCGCTGAACGGCCGCAGGCTGGCGTTGATGAGCACGCCGGCCTCGATCTCCGACGGGTAGCGGTTGGCCCAGTCGCTCAGCACTGCACCGCCCAGCGACATGCCCACCACGCACACCGGCCCGGCGACGCCTCGACGCTTCAGCTCGGCACGGCAGGCCTCGACGATGGCCGATACCTGCGTGGGGCTGGACAGTCGCCGCAGCGTGCCGGTGCCCGGCAGATCCAGCGAAATGACCTGTGCGGCGGGTTGCAGCGAGCGCAGCTCGCTCAGCAGGTGCTCCGGGAACACGCCCCAGTGGCCGCTCTCGCGCGACAGCCCGCGCAGCAGCACCCAGACGCCCACCGGCACCGGTGCCACCACCCCTCGCAAGGCGGGAGACGCGGCGGGCGTGGCGGCATCGGCGGCGCTGAGGTTCATCGGCATGTGTCTAAACGTAGCCGTCGAGGATAACGGCCGGCCGCCCCGTCGCGGCCTGGGAATGTCGCTAATCCGCCCCGGGACAGGGGGTCAGGCGCCCGGCTTGCCGTCGGGCAGCAGGCAAGCGTCCGCGACCTGCAGCTTGTTGTCGCGTGCGAAGTTCATGACGAAGTCCCAGGCCATCGGTTCCAGCCGGCGCAGTTCCTCGTTCACGATGACGCATTTCACGCCGTTGATGACGGTGGGCACGCAATACGGGGAGTACCCGATGTGGGCACCGATGCCCATGCGGGCGCCGCCGGGGCGGAAGCTGGACATCGCGCCGGCCAGCCGTTCGGCCCAGTCGCTCGGGCGGAAGGTGCGTCCATCCAATGTCACACCCTGGATGAATACTTCGCGCGGCGGTTGGGCAACGGTCATGGAAATCGGTCGGCTTCGCGGGTCAGCGGACCACCGCCGCCAGAGGCCGCTATTGTGCCTTGGCCCACGGCGATCTGTTGCGCCGCAGCAAAGCGCTTCGCATCGACTCTAGAATCAAAAGTCCACTTTTCCTCAACCCAATCGGAGACCCGATGAACGCTGTGCCCCTCCCGTCCGACGCCCACGTGATGCCGACCTACGGCCGCCTGCCTGTTGCGCTTTCGCACGGCCAGGGCAGCTGGGTCTGGGACACGGCCGGCCGACGATTGCTGGACGGGCTGGCGGGCATCGCCGTCAACACGCTGGGCCACAACCACCCGCGCCTGGTGGCGGCGCTGCAGGATCAGGTCACCAAGCTGATCCACACCAGCAACTACTACCGCATCCCGCTGCAGGAGCAACTGGCCGACAAGCTCGTCGAGCTGTCGGGCCTGGCCAATGTCTTCTTCTGCAACAGCGGCCTGGAGGCCAACGAGGCGGCGCTGAAGATCGCGCGCAAGTTCGGCCATGACCGCGGCGTCGAGTCGCCCGAGGTCATCGTCTTCGAGGGCGCCTTCCACGGCCGCTCCATCGCGACGCTGTCGGCCACGGCCAACCCCAAGATCCACGCCGGCTTCGGCCCGCTGGTGCCGGGCTTCGTGCGCGTGAAGCTCAACGACATCGCCGCCGTGGAGGCCGCCATCGCGGCGCATCCCGGCGTCACGGCCATCTTCCTGGAGACCATCCAGGGCGAAGGCGGCATCAACCCGGCGCGCGTCGAGTTCCTGCAGGCGCTGCGCCGCGTCTGCGACCAGCACGACCTGCTGCTGATGCTGGACGAGGTGCAGTGCGGCATCGGCCGCACCGGCAAGTGGTTCGCCCACCAGTGGGCCGGCATCCAGCCGGACGTGATGCCGCTGGCCAAGGGCCTGGGCTCGGGCGTGCCCGTCGGCGCCGTCGTCTGCGGCCCGCGCGCGGCCGGTGTGCTGAAGGCCGGCAACCACGGCACCACGTTCGGCGGCAACCCGCTGGCCATGCGCGCCGGTGTCGAGACGCTGAAGGTCATGCAAGAGGACGGCCTGCTGGCGAACGCCGAGGCCGTGGGCGCCACGCTGCGCAACGGGCTGGCCGAGGGCCTGGCCGGTGAGGCCGGCGTCGTCGACATCCGCGGCCAGGGCCTGATGCTGGGCATCGAGCTGGACCGCCCCTGCGGCGTGCTGCTGACGCGCGCGCTGGAGGCCGGCCTGCTCATCAGCGTAACGGCCGACCGCGTCGTGCGCCTGCTGCCGCCACTCATCCTCACGCACGACGAGGCGCGCCAGATCACGGCCCTGCTGGTGCCGCTGATCAAGGCCTTCCTGGCCGAGCCCAAGCCATGAAGCCGGGAGACACCTTGATGCGCCACTACCTCCAGTTCAAGGACCTGCGGGCCGAGGAATACGCCCACCTGTTCGACCGCGCCGGCATCATCAAGCGCCGCTTCAAGAACTACGAGAAGTACCAGCCGCTGCAGGACCGCACGCTGGCCATGATCTTCGAGAAGGCCAGCACGCGCACGCGCGTCAGCTTCGAGGCGGGCATGTACCAGATGGGCGGCTCGGTCGTGCACCTGACGACCGGCGACAGCCAGCTGGGCCGCGCCGAGCCGGTGGAGGACTCGGCGCGCGTCATCAGTCGCATGGTCGACATCGTCATGATCCGCACCTTCGAGCAGAGCAAGCTCGAGCGCTTCGCGGCGCACTCGCGCGTGCCGGTCATCAACGGCCTGACGAACGAGTACCACCCCTGCCAGATCCTGGCCGACCTGTTCACGTTCATCGAAGCCCGCGGCATGGACCGCCGCGGCAGCATCGACATGGACTGCCTGAAGGGCCGCGTCGTGGCCTGGGTGGGCGACGGCAACAACATGGCCAACACCTGGCTGCAGGCGGCGGAGATCCTGGGCTTCACGGTGCATGTCAGCACGCCCAGCGGCTACGGCGTCGACCCGGCGGTGGCCGGCATCAAGGACGCCGGCTGCTACAAGGTCTTCAAGGACCCGCGCGAGGCCTGCATCGGCGCCGACCTGGTGACGACCGACGTCTGGACCAGCATGGGCTACGAGGCCGAGAACGAGGCCCGCAAGGCCGCGTTCGCCGACTGGTGCGTGGACCGCGACATGATGGCCCGCGCCAAGCCGGACGCGCTCTTCATGCACTGCCTGCCGGCGCACCGCGGCGAGGAGGTGGCGGCGGACGTCATCGACGGGCCGCAGTCGGTCGTGTGGGATGAAGCTGAGAACCGCATGCACGTGCAGAAGGCACTCATGGAGTACCTGCTGCTGGGCCGCATCGGCTGACGCGCCGCCCTCCCCCGCATCAAGCCGGCAACCGCCGGCTTTTTCTTTGCCCCCGCATCCGCGGGGGAGGCGGGCGCGCGCCCTGATCCGGCGTCATCGGCGCGTCTTGGAGCGCTGCGAGATTGCGCGCTGATCCGTGCGCCACCGCGCACGGCGACAGCCAGCAACGAAGCAGGAGCGCGCATGAAGGGCAACAGCCATCCCCGCAACGACCGGTCTTTGAACCCGTCGGGCAACGAGTCCATCCTCGACGTCATCGACCGCGTCGACGCCGGCCGCCGCAACTTCGTCCGCGGTGGCGTCGGCGCCGGTGCGCTGGCCGCGGCCGGCGGGCTGTCGCTGGGCGGCCTGGTGCAGACCGTGCAGGCGGCCAGCGCCTCCACGCTGTCGCAACCCATCGCCTTCGCCAACGTGCCCGCCAACACGCGCGCGCTGAACGTGAGCCTGGGCGGCAGCGCCAGCGCCGTGGTCGACAAGATCACCGTCCCGGCCGGCTACACCGCCAAGCTGCTGGTCGCCTGGGGCGACCCCATCATGCCCGGCGGCACCGCGTTCAAGGGCGATGCCAGCGAGACGGCGGCCCAGCAGGCCAAGCAGTACGGCATGCACACCGACGGCATGCACTTCTTCCCGCTGCAAGGCGCCGGCGGCGTGGCGCTGAGCGACCGCGGCGTGCTGTGCGCGAACAACGAGTACACGCACGAAGACCTGCTGTTCCCCGACGGCCAGGCCGCCGGCTACAGCATCGCCAAGACGCGCAAGTCGCAGGCCGCGCATGGCGTGTCGGTGTGCGAGCTGCGCCGCGTCAACGGCAGCTGGCAGGTCGTGAAGAACTCGCCCTACGGCCGCCGCATCACGGCCAACACGCTGTGCAAGGTCAGCGGCCCGGCCGCCGGCCACGCGCTGCTGAAGGCACGCAAGTACGCCATCGGCGACGCCGGCACGGTCGACACCGGCACGCTGACGGACGGCACCACCGCCTACGGCACGATCAACAACTGCGCCAACGGCACCACGCCCTGGGGCACCTACCTGACCTGCGAAGAGAACTTCAACGGCAACTTCGGCAGCACCAGCGCCGTGCCCGCCCCCACGTCCGGCGAGACCGGCAAGCTGTTCAACCGCTACGGCCTGGTGGCCGCCGGCTTCGGCTACCGCTGGCACGAAACCGACCCGCGCTTCGACCTGAACGCCAACCCGAACGAAGCCAACCTGTTCGGCTGGGTGGTCGAGATCGACCCGGCCAACCCCGCGGCCGCGCCCGTCAAGCGCACCGCGCTGGGCCGCTTCAAGCACGAGAGCGCGCAGCATGTGGTGGACGCGCAGAACCGCGTCGCCTTCTACATGGGCGACGACGAGCGCAACGAGTACATCTACAAGTTCGTCTGCGCGGGCACCTTCAACCCCGCCAACCGCGCCGCCAACCGTGACCTGCTGGACAGCGGCACGCTGTACGTCGCCAAGTTCGCCGCCGACCTGACCGGCCAGTGGATCGCGCTGCAGCCCGGCACCGTCGGCGTGGACGGCGTGGCGCTGCGCGACAACCCGAACTTCGCCGGCGCGAACGACGCCGAGGTGCTGGCCAAGATCCTCATCAAGGCCCGCATGGCCGGCGACGCCGTGGGCGCCACGATGATGGACCGCCCCGAGTGGACCGGTGCGCGCCCGCGCACCAACGGCTACAGCGACATCGAGATCTACTGCACGCTGACCAACAACAACCGCCGCGGCAGCGCCGCCACGCCCAGCGCCAACGCCGCCGACGGCTCCACCGCCGCTGCCAGCGCCCGCCCGGCGGTGGACGCCGCCAACCCGCGCGCCAACAACCTGTACGGCCACATCCTGCGCTGGCGCGAGGACGGCAAGACCGTCACCGCCACCACCTTCACGTGGGACATCTTTGCCCAGGCCGGCGACACCGCCACCAGCAAGACGCCCAAGACCCAGTACGAAGGCAACATCAACGACAGCCCCAACGGCAGCGCCGACTACGGCGCACCGGACGGCCTGTGGTTCGACCCGTTCGGCCGCCTGTGGGTGCAGACCGACCAGATCGGCGACGGCAGCGGCGACTTCATCAACATCGGCGGCAACATGATGGTCTGCGCCGACCCGGCCACCGGCGAGACGCGCCGCTTCCTGACCGGCCCGAACAAGTGCGAGATCACCGGCATCACGATGACGCCGGACGGCCGCACCTTGCTGGTGGGCGTGCAGCACCCGGGCGAGGACGCGCCCTTCACCAACCCCACCCAGTTCTCCAACTGGCCGCAGAACCAGTGGACCGTCGAGGCCGACGGCACCACGCCGCTGCCCGCCGGCCGCCCGCGCTCGGCCGTGGTCGTCATCACCAAGGACGACGGCGGCGTCATCGGCACCTGAGCCCCCTCCGATCTCACAACGACAAGGACATCCCATGAAACAACCTCTGATCGCCGCAGCCCTGCTGGCCGCCGCCGCGCTGCCGGCGCAGGCCGCCGTCGTGAACGCCCCCGCCGCCGTGGGCAGCGCGCTGACCGTCGTCGACTTCGAGGCCTTCGACGGCCTGCTGACCAGCGGCCCCGTGACGCTGGCCCCCGGCATCACGTTCACCGGCGACAGCCACGCCGAGCTGGGCGCCACGTCGCGCGACCTGGGCGACAACGGCCTGTGGACCGTCATCGGCAACGCCGACCGCAGCGGCCACTTCGCCGCGGGCGGCGTCGCGGGTGAGCTGCGCTTCACGTTCACCGGCGCGCTGACGAGCGGCGCCGGCGCCTACGTGAGCCTGTACGCCAACGCGGTGCTGCCGTTCCCGCTGACGCTGGAGGTGTCGGCCTACGGCCAGAACAACCAGATCATCGAGACGCACAACATCACGTTCAACGCCGCGTCGGGCAGCTTCGGCTACGACGAGGGCCTGTTCGTGGGCATCACGCGCAGCCAGGCCGACATCCGCTCCATCGCCTTCAAGGGCGTGGGCATCGTGGCCGACAACCTGACCGTCTCGGCCGTGCCCGAGCCGCAGGCCTATGCGCTGATGCTGGCCGGCCTGGGCGTGCTGGGCCTGCTGGCACGCCGTCGCCTCGGCTGATCCGGTTTCCGCCCCCCCAACGCCCCACGCCCGTGGGGCGTTTTCGTTGGGGCTGGTGCCAGCCTGCTGCGGACAACCTCTGGCCAATGCTGCGTCACGAGACAGCACGCAGCGAGCCAACAAAAAAGCCGGCTGCAAGCAGCCGGCTTTTCCGCGGAGCGAGGTCGCTCAGGCGCGACGGCGGCGGGCCAGCAGCAGCGCACCACCGGCCAGCAGCAGCGCGATGCTGCTCGGCTCCGGCACCGCGGCGATGTTGTCCAGCGCGGCAACGCCGTTCAGGCCGGTCAGGTCGAAGGACTGGGCCGAGCCGGCAAAGCTCAGCACGGTCTGCTTCCACGTCGAGTAGTCGCCCGTGGCAGACAGCGTGACGCTGCCCAGCAGCGTGCCGGTGCCGTTCAGGCCGGAGTAGGCGCTGATGGTGACGGCTTCGGTGCCGGCGTAGTGGAAGCTCAGGCCACCGGTGACGCCCGCGGCCACGTTCATGTAGGCGGCGGTGTTGACGACGCCGTCCAGCTGCACATAGGCCACGCCCAGCGGCGACGGCGCGTTCGTGAAGTAGCTGAAGTCGACGTCGTTGGACAGGCCCAGCACGTTCGTGAAGCTCACGCCTTCGTAGGTGCCGGCGACTTCCTCGCCATACGACCAGTTCTTTTCAAAGTCCACGGACAGCGGGGCGGCAGCGAAGGCCGGGGAGACGAGGCCGAGGGCCAGGGCGAGAGCGGCGAGCTTCATCGAAGAACTCCAGGGATTGAGATGTTGGGGCGGCCGTAGTAGCCGCTGCGTTTGAGTCGGGCCGGAGTGTGGGGACGCAAGACGACAGGCGCGTGACGCAACGAAGGCATCGTGCCGCCACCGCCGACGCTTCACATCGCTGTCATCGCGCGCTGCGATGGTCGCGAGCCCCGTCTGCCCTGCCCCACCATGCACCGCCCCCCCCTGCTCCGCCGCCATCTGCTCATCGCGCTGGGCGCCGCCGGCCTGGCCCGCCCCGCACGGGCCTGCGAGTTCTTCAGCGAGCACCTGCGCATCTGGCACCCGTGGGCGCGGGCCACGCGCGTCGACGCCGACACCGCGCGGCTGTGCATGCGCTTCGACGAAGTGCGCCGCACCGACCGGCTGGTGGGTGTGGAGACCCCCGTGGCTGCGGGGGCGCGGCTGGCCGGCCCGGGCGCGCCGGAGGGGGCAAAAGACCTGTCCCTGCTGATCCGCGAAGGCAGCGAACTGACGCTGACCGAGGAAGGCCTGCACATCGAGCTGCTGGACCTGCAGCAGCCGTTGCAGGTGGGCCGCAGCTTCCCGCTGCGCCTGCTGTTCGAGCACGCGCCGCCCGTGGAGGCGCTGCTCAACATCGACTACGCAGTGCTGCGCTGACCCCTGCCGGGCGGCCTGCGAGCCGTCGCCATCCCGTCACGCCCGGGTCATCGCGGCTGCCTAGCATCCGCCCCGTTTTTGGCCCTCCCTACTTCCTTCCGGAGCCGCTTCCATGTCCCAACTCTTCAGCAAGAGCCAGATCGCCCTGGCCGCATTTGCCGCGCTGGGCAGCGCTGCAGTCATTGCGCCCAACCTCGCCACGGCCGCCGGCAAGACGCCCGGCAAGTACGTGTCCGGCGACTTCCACAACCACACCACCTGCTCCGATGGCGCCATCTCGATGCAGAAGCTGGTGAAGAAGGTCACCGACAAGACCACCGACTCGCCCTGGGGCCTCGACTGGTTCGTCCAGGCCGGCCACGGCGGCAACGGCAACCGCAACTGCACGCTGGTCGAGGACGCGTCGCTGTCCACGCCCGCCTACCCCTTCGTCGACGGCAAGGGCCCCACGACGACCTGGGCCAACAGCATCGGCGCCGCCGCCATCAAGGGCAACGGCACCGGCGGCACGAACATGTGGCGCTGGCAGTCGCTGCAGGAGTTCCAGTACCCCGTCGTCGAGTACCTCGCGGCGCAGAAGAACCTGCCGCTGTTCGTCGGCCTGGAATCCGTCGTGGCCGGCCATGAGCACAGCTCCATGGCCGTCATCACGGGCCAGATGCCCGCGTCGCTGGACAACGCCACGCTGCCCAACACGCCCGGCTACACGGCGCTGGGCAATGCCAACGCGCTGTCGCAGTGGTCGTACTGCTTCGACCGTGGCGACACCGACACCAGCCGCGGCAACCCGGCCGGCTCCAACGTCGGCAACAACTGGAACTGCGCCGTGACGGGCAGCGCCAACGCCGCCGACCCGAGCTGGAACGCCACCGCCCAGAAGCTGATGCCCACCGGCAGCGGCGTGGGTTCGGGCGTCGGCACCAAGGGCCACCTGAAGACGCTGGAAGCGCTGAAGTGGATGAAGGAGCTGCACGGCAGCGCCAGCTACTACGTGCCCGCCCACCTGGAGCGCGCCGGCCCGTTCAACCCGGACGGCAACAACGGCTTCAACATCGAGCACCTGCGCAACTTCAACAACACCGCGCCGGACATCGCCTTCGGCTTCGAGACCCAGCCGGGCCACGGCGCCTCCGCCGAGCGCGGCGAGTACCGCCAGCTGCGCAACGGCTTCACCGGCTCGCCCACCAACGTCGACTCCGTCGGCGGCACGACCTACGGCGGCACCGGCGTCTACGGCGCGCAGGTCGGCGGCGTGTGGGACGCGCTGCTGGGCGAAGGCCGTAACTGGTGGTTCTTCGCCAGCTCCGACTGGCACAACCGCGGCAGCTTCGGCCCGGATGACCGCCGCTCCACGCAGGACTTCTACCCCGGCGAATACCAGCGCACCCACGTGCTGGTGCGCAACGGCAGCGACAAGATCCGCCCGCAGGCCATCGTCGACGGCCTGCGCACCGGCAACGCCTGGGCCGCCAGCGGCCAGCTGATCGACCGCTTCGCCATCGTCGCCTGCGCGTCCTACGCCGGCGTCGGTGCGCGCAGCAACGCGTCCGTCGAAGCCCTGGCCGTGGCCGCCGCCACGAGCGCCACCGACGTGGACGCCGCCAACTGCGCCACGATGGGCCAGAAGCTCAAGGTGCGCCCGGGTGCCGAGATCGTCGTCAGCATTGCGCTGCGCGACCCCGCCGGCAACAACTTCTCGCCCTACAGCTTCCCGAACCCGTCGCTGGCGCAGATCGGCGTCAACCAGCCGATCAACCAGCCGGTGCTGGACCACGTGGACCTGATCCGCGGCATGGTCAGCGGCTACCGCACGCCGGGCGCTGCCGACTACTCGGGCGAATGGCCGCGCAACAACGACTGGCTGAAGGCCGACGGCAGCACGGCCGGCCTGGCCGCCGTGCCCGCCGCCGCCAAGAACACGACGGCCGCCATCATCCGCAGCTTCAGCGCCGCCGGCGCGAACCCGTGGGTGCAGGTGCAGTCCGGCGTGGACGGCAGCGGCTTCCTGAAGATGACCTACCGCATCCCCGCGGTCCAGGCCTCGCAGTACGTGCGCGTGCGCGGCAGCAACCTGCCCGCCGCCCTGCCCTACGAGACCGACGCCAGCGGCAACCCGCTGTCCGACCTCTTCACGAACGCCACCGTCACGGCCAACCTGCGCATCCCCTGCACCACGGTCGGCACCAACGTGCCCGCCAACGGCGCGCTGTGGAACAGCAGCACCACCATCGACGGCTGCCCCAACCACCTGCCGGTCGTGAACGGCAAGAAGATGGTGGCCTACGACGTGGCCGCCTGGTCGGACCTGTGGTTCTACAGCAACCCGATCTACGTGGAAGTCACCGGCTCCACGCTGGTGGCCGGCGTCAAATAAGCCGCAACTACCGGCACCGCCTCACGCCGTCACCGACGGCGTGACGACGACGGGGCGCCCCGCCATCGGCCGATGGCGGGGCGCCCTTTTCCGTTTGTCGTCGTCCTGTCGCACTGTGTCACTAGCATGACCCGCAGCCCCTCTTCTGCCGTCATGTCTGCCCAGTTCCCCCTCACCCAGGACCGCCCCGCCGCACCCGCCACACGCCTGCCCGGCTGGCTGCGCGAACCGCTGCTGCACTTCCTCGCCATCGGCGCGCTGCTGTTCGCCATCGACCACGCGCTGAACCGCGGCGCTGGCGATGCGAACACCATCGTCGTCGGCGCCGACGTGACGGCCGAGGCCGTGCAGACCTTCAAGGCCGCCCGCGGCCGCGAGCCCGACGCGCAGGAACTGAAGGCCCTGCAGCAGATCTGGCTGGATAACGAGGTGCTGTACCGCGAAGGCATCGCGCTGCAGCTGGACAAGGGCGACAGCGCCATCCGCGAGCGCGTCATCTTCAAGGCGCTCAGCATGGTGGACAGCGGCGTCAAGCCGCCCGCCATCGACGACGCCGGCCTGCGCGCCTGGTTCGAGGCGCGCCGCGCCCGCTACGACGAACCGCCCCGCTTCGACTTCCAGGAAGCCGTGCTGGACGGCCCGTCCGACGAGGCCGCCGTGCGCGCCTTCGTCGCCGCGCTGAACGCCGGCACGCCAGGCGATGCCAAGGCCGGCCTGCGCCTCTTCAAGGGCCGGCCGCACGGCAACCTCGTGCAGAGCTATGGCGACGACTTCGCCAAGGCGCTGGAAGCCGCCACGCCCGGCACCTGGCTGGCCCTGCAGGGCAAGGACGGCTGGCGCGCCGTGCGGCTGGAGTCCGCCACCGCCGCCCGGCCGGCGCAGTTCGAGGCGCTGCGCCCCGTCGTCATGCAGGACTGGACCGACGCCACGATGGCCGAGCAGCGCAGCGCCGCCGTCGCGACGCTGGCGAAGAAGTACAAGGTCCAGGTCGAGGCCGGCACGAAATGAGCCGCCTGCTGACCTGGTGGCGGGCCGCACTGCTGCTCGCGCTGGCCGCCATCGCCGCGCCGTCGCAGGCGCACGAGATGAGCATGGCCGAGATGCAGGTGCGCGAGGTGGCGCCCGGCGAGTTCATGTGGCAGTGGGGTGCCAGCGAGAAGTACCACCCGTCGCAGGTGCTGCGCGTGACCTGGCCCGAGGGCTGCGAGGCCGACGCGACGCGGCTGCGCTGCGCCGGCCCGGGCCTGGCGGGCCGGCTGGCCATCAGCGGCGTCGGCGAGTACTTCTCGGCCGCGCTCGTCAAGGTGCACTGGCGCGACGGCCAGGTGCGCGTCTACACGCTGACCAAGGCGCAACCCAGCGTGCAGCTGTACGGCGCCGCCGACGACCCGCGCGGCATGGGCGAGATCGCCAGCGCCTACGCGCTGCTGGGCGTGGAGCACATCCTCGGCGGCATCGACCACCTGCTGTTCGTCATCGGGCTGCTGTTCCTCGTCGGCTTCCGCCGTCACCTCGTGTGGACGATCACCGCCTTCACCGCCGCGCACAGCCTCACGCTGGCCAGCAGCGCGCTTGGGCTGCTGACGCTGCCATCAGCACCGGTGGAAGCCAGCATCGCGCTGTCCATCGTGCTGGTCGCCGTGGAGGCGCTGAACAGGCGCGACACGCTCGCGCGGCGCTGGCCGGCGCTGGTGGCCTTCCTGTTCGGCCTCGTGCACGGGCTGGGCTTCGCCGGCGCGCTGAAGGAGATCGGCCTGCCCGAGAACCACCTGTTCGTCGCGCTGCTGACATTCAACGTCGGTGTGGAGCTGGGCCAGCTGATGACGGTGGCGCTGTGCTGGGGCGTGTGGCGCATCAGCGCGCGCTGGCCGGCCGTGCAGCGTGCGCGCACGGTGCTGCTGTACGGCATCGGCGGTGTGGCGGCGTACTGGTCGTGGCTGCGCGTGGCGGCGGTGCTGTCATGACCGACGAGGTCATCGGGCTGTTCCCCATTCCCGTGCAACGCTCGCCCGGCGTGCTGCCGCCGCCGCTGGTCAACGCGCTGGTGGACCACTTCACCACCCGCGCGCTGCAGCCCAACAACAGCTCCGACGCGCTGTCGCACACCCGCATGCTGCAGCCGTCCGACAGCCCGCTGCTGGTGCAGGCCGCGGCCCTCATCACGCCGCGCATCGTCGAGTTCGGCCGCCACCTGTTCGGCGAGCCGCTGGGCTGGGCCATCAAGGAGATGTGGGTCAACGTGCTGGACACCGGCGGCCGCCAGGCCATGCACAACCATGCCAACAGCTTCGCGTCCGGCGTGGTCTACCTGACCGAGACGCACGACTCGGCCCGCACCGTGTTCATGAAGTCGCCCGGCGGGCATGACTTCGCGATCAAGAACGATCACGCCGGCGTGGCCACCGGCGCCTACAACGCCGAGAAGTGGGTCAGCCCGTCACCGAGCCCGGGCGACCTGATTCTGTTCCCGAGCTACCTGATGCACGCGGTGCCGCCCAACGCCGGCGGGCGGCGCATCAGCCTGGCCTTCAACGCGATCCCGACGCGGCTGGAGAGCTGGGGCTACACGCTCACGTTCAACGGATGACCATGGTGCCCCTCGTCCAAGGAGTACCTTGGCCGGTCCCCCGCGGGGACGGCGATGCTTGCGGCATCGAGCCGCAAACACATCGCCTGCGGGCCGGCTTGGGGCGGCCCGGCACCGGTCCGCGGCTGCATGCACGACGCCAAAGCTGAGATGCGCCATCTCGCGCTGCTGCTGATGGCCGCGTCCGGCTTTGCCGGGCTGGGCTACCAGATCGTCTGGACGCAGCAGTTCGGCCTGGTGCTGGGGCATGAATCGGCCGCCGTGCTGGCCGTCGTCGCCGCCTTCTTCGGCGGGCTGTCAGTGGGCGCGCTGGCGCTGGGCCGGCGCATCGAGGCCAGCGCCCGGCCGCTGCGCTGGTATGCCGGCTGCGAGGCGCTGATCGGCGCCTGGGGCGGCGTGCTGATGCTCGCCATGCCGGCGGCGAGCCGCGCCGCCCTGCAGCTGATCGGCCCGGACGCCTCGCCCGCCTGGCACTGGTGCGTGGCGTTCGGCGCCAGCTTCGCGCTGCTGCTGCCGGCCACGGCGGCCATGGGCGCGACGCTGCCGGCCATGGCGCGCCTGGCCCCGGCCGGCGTGGCGCCGCTGTACGCGGCCAACACGCTGGGCGCCGTCGCGGGCGTGCTGGCGACGGCGTTCTGGCTGATCCCGGACTGGGGCCTCACGCGCAGCGCCGGGCTGTGCGTGGCGCTGAACCTCGGCTGCGCGCTGCTGGCCGGCACCGCGCTGCGGGCCGGGCCGGCCGCGGCACCGCTGCCGGCGACGTCGACACGCCCGCTGTGGCTGCTGGCCGCCACCGGCCTGCTGGGCATCGCCTACGAGGTGCTGGCCGTGCGCGTGCTCAGCCAGGTGGCCGAGGACACCGTCTACACCTTCGCGCTGCTGCTGGCCGTGTATCTCGCCGGCAGCGCCGGCGGCGCCGCGGCGTTTGCGCGCTGGCCGGCACTGCGCCACACGCCGCGGCTGCTGCAGGCGCTGGCCGTCAGCATCCTGCTGGGCATGGCCGCGCTGTGGGGCGCCGAGGCGCTGAAGCAGGCGCTGAACCCCGGCACGCTGGCGGGCGCGCTGGCCACCGAGGCCTTGCTGGCCGCGGCCGTGTTCGCGCTGCCCACGGCGTTGATGGGCGCCCTCTTCTGCCAGCTGAGCGCCGACGCCGCGGCCGCCGGCCAGCCGTTCAGCCGCGCGCTGGGTGTCAACACGCTCGGCGCAATGCTTGCCGCACCGACCTTCGGCGTCGCGCTGGCACCGGCACTTGGCCCCAAGCTGGCGCTGGTGCTCGTCGCGGCCGGCTATCTGCTGCTGATGCCCGCGTGGCGCAGCCCAGGCTGGTGGCTGCCGGCGGGCGCCACGGCAGCCATCGCCGCACTGGCCCCGCCGCTGGCCTTCATCGACCTGCCCGACGGCGGCCGCATGCTCAGCTACCGCGACGGCGCGATGGCTGCCGTCAGCGTCGTCGAGGACGACGCCGGCGTCGCGCGGCTGCGCATCAACAACCGCCAGCAGGAAGGCAGCAGCGCCACGCTGCATGTGGACGGCCGCCAGGCGCTGCTGCCGCTGTTGCTGCATGGCGACGCGAAGCGGGCCTTGTTCCTTGGCGTGGGCTCCGGCGTCACGTCGGGCGTGGCCGCGCGCATGCCCGGCCTGCAGGTGGACGCCGTGGAGCTGTTGCCCGAGGTCATCGAGGCGTCGGCGCTGTTCCAGCCCGCGCTGGCGCCGCTCGGCGATGGCCCCGCGCCGCGCCTCATCGCGGCCGACGCCCGCCGCTTCGTGCGCACCGCGCCGCAGCGCTACGACGTCGTCGTGTCCGACAACTTCCACCCCGCCCGCAGCGGCTCCGGCGCGCTCTACACGGTGGAGCACTTCCAGGCCGTGCGCGACCGCCTCGCGCCGCAGGGCCTGTTCTGCCAGTGGCTGCCGCTGCACCAGCTGGACATCGCCACGCTGCGCAGCATCACGGCCGCGTTCCTGCAGGCCTTCCCCGACGGCGCCGCGCTGCTGGCCAGCAACAGCCTGGACACGCCCACCGTCGGCCTCGTCGGCCGCGCGGGCGGCACGCGATTCGCGCCCGGCACCACCCGGCCGCCAATGGCCGCGGCCTTCGGCCTCGCCGACGAGTTCGCCGTGCTGGGCAGCCTCATCGCCGACAGCACCTCGCTGCACCGCCTGGCGGGCGATGCGCCGCCGAACACCGACGACCGCCCCTGGGTGGCCTACCGCGCGCCGCGCATCACCTACGCGCCCGACGCCGCGCCACGCGACCGGCTGCTGGCGCTGCTGGGCCAGGTCAGCCTCAACGCCACCACGCTGCTGGCAACACCCGAACTCGCCCCACGCCTGAACGCCTACGCGCAGGCGCGCCACGGCTACCTGGACCTGGGCCGGCGCACCGCGCCGAGCGCCGACCCCGCCGTCATGCTGGCCCGCGTGGGCCCGCCGCTGCTGGCCGTGCTGCGCCAGAGCCCCGACTTCCAGCCCGCCGCCGAGCCGCTGCGCCGGCTGGCGCAAGCCCTGGCACCGCGCGACCCGGCCGCGGCCCGCGCGCTGCTGGCGTCCCTGGCGCGCATCCGGCCCGATCTGGCAAGCCTCTGAACGCGTGTCCGGCTGACGTCAGCGGGCCGTGGCAAGCTGTCGGGCTATGCGCTGGGCTTTCATCACCGACATTCACGCCAACCGACAGGCTTTCGAGGCCGTCCTCGCCGACGCCCGAGCCCAGGGGGCGACCCGCATCGCGCTGCTGGGCGACTTCGTCGGCTACGGCGCCGACCCGGCCTGGGTCATGGACCAGGTCATGGCGCTGGCCGCCGACGGCGCCATCGCCATCCAGGGCAACCACGACGAGGCCGTGGCCCACGGCAGCACGCCCGGCATGCACCCGGATGCCCGCGCCGTCATCGACTGGACGCGTGCCCAGCTCAGCGAGGACCAGCTGCGCTTCCTCGCCCGTCTGCCGCTGCAGGCGCACGGTGAGCCCGGCAACTGCCTGTTCGTGCACGCCAACGCCTTCCAGCCCAACGGCTGGGAGTACGTGCAGGGCCGCGCCGAGGCCGTGAAGAGCCTGCACGCCAGCAGCGCCCGCATCCAGGTCTGCGGCCACATGCACGAGCCCATGCTGTACCACCTGTCCGGCACCGGCAAGGCGGGCGACTTCCGGCCGCTGGCCGGCGTGCCGATGCCGCTGCCGGGCCACCGCCAGTGGCTGGCCATCCCCGGCTCCTGCGGCCAGCCGCGCGACGGCAACCCGGCGGCCTGCTACGCGCTGCTGGACCCGGCCAAGAGCGACCTCGACGACGCCCGCATCACCTTCCAGCGCGTGGCCTACGACGTCGAGGCCGCCTGCAATGCGCTGCGGGCCACCGACCTGCCGTCGCCCATCGTCGAGCGCCTGGCCCGGCGCCTGACCGTCGGCGAATGAGCACCGTTGCTGCATCCACGCCGGCACCGCCGGCCCCGCTGGAGGCCGGCCAGGTGCTGGACGGCTTCCGCCTGGAAGAGCGGCTGCACCAGGGCGGCATGGCCAACCTGTGGCGCATCAGCCGCGTCGACGGCAACGACGACGGCCACGAGCTGCTGATGAAGGTGCCGCGCATCAAGGGCGGCGAAGACCCGGCCACCATCGTCGGCTTCGAGGTCGAGCAGATGCTGATGCCGCAGCTCGGCGGCCCGCACGTGCCGCGCTTCGTCGCTCGCGGCGACTGGACGCGCCAGGCCTTCATCGTCATGGAGCGCATCCCCGGCGACACGCTGCGCCCGCGGCTGGACGACGCGCCGCTGCCGCCCGAGGAAGTCGCCGACATCGGCGCCCGCGTGGCCACCGCGCTGGCCGCGCTGCACCGCCAGCATGTCGTGCACCTGGACGTGAAGCCCAGCAACATCATGTTCCGCCCCGACGGCACGGCGGTGCTGGTGGACTTCGGCCTGAGCCGCCACGAGCAGCTGCCCGACCTGCTGGAAGAAGAGTTCACGCTGCCCATGGGCACCGGGCCGTACATGAGCCCGGAGCAGGTGCAGTTCGTGCGCAGCGACCCGCGCAGCGACCTGTTCGCGCTGGGCGTCATGCTCTACCACCTCGCTACCGGCGAGCGGCCGTTCGGCCAGCCGAACTCGGTGCGCGGCCTGCGCCGCCGGCTCTACGTGGAGCCGGTGCCGCCACGCGCCATCCGGCCCGAGTTGCCGGCCTGGCTGCAGGAAATCATCCTGCGCTGCCTGGAGGTGCGCCCAGAGCGCCGCTACCAGAGCGCCGCGCAGCTGGCGCTGGACCTGCGCGAGCCGGGCGGCGTGGCGCTGACCGCCCGCGCCGAGAAGCTGCAGGCCAGCGGCGCGATGCTGCGGCTGAAGCGCTGGTTCTTCGCGCTGGGCGCCGAGCCGGCGCCGGTGCCGGCCGTCGCGGAGCAGCTGGCGCGCAGCCCCATCATCATGGCCGCCGTCGAGATCGACCGCGGCACCAACGAGCTGCGCGCCCAGCTGTGCGAGACCGTGCGCCGCATCGTGCAGACCGAGGCCGGCGCGCGGCTGGCCTGCGTGTCGGTCATGAAGATCAACCGCATCGGCATCGACGAGCTGACCGACCAGCATGGCCAGAGCCTGCACGTGAAGCAGCTCATCGCGCTGAAGCACTGGGCCCGGCCGATCAGCAAGGCGCTGGACCTGTCGGACGGCCGGCTGACCTTCCATGTGCTGGAGGCGCCCGACGTGGCCGGCGCGCTGGTGGACTTCGCGCGCCGCAACGGCGTGGACCACATCGTCATGGGCGCGCGCGGCGCGTCGGCCATCCGGCGCTACCTGGGCAGCGTGTCGGGCGAGGTGGTGGCAGAGTCGGACTGCACGGTCACCGTCGTGCGCGAGCCGGCCGGCGGCAGCTGAAACGAGGGCGCGCAACCGCCTGTTTCGCGCCCTCTTGAAACCTCGCGAGGCGCTCCTAATTCGGCGCTGATGCCCCCGACACCCGGGCATCACGACTTGAAAGGAGGCTCGCATGTACTCGTCACTCTGGACTTTTCCTTCCGGCTTCTTCTCCGACTTCGACCGCCTGCAGCGCGAGTTCGATGACAGCTTCGGCGGCTTCGGTGCGCCGTCCAGCATCCGCTCGACCGCGCCCGGCGCCTTCCCGGCCATCAACGTGGGCAACACGCCGACCAGCGTGGAGATCTATGCCTTCGCGCCCGGCCTGGACGCCGCCAGGCTCGACGTGACCGTGGACCGCGGCGTGCTGACCATCGCCGGCGAACGCGCCGCAGAGCCGCAGGACGGCAGCGCGCGCACTTACAGCCGCGAGCGCTTCAGCGGCAGCTTCCGCCGCGCCGTCAGCCTGCCCGACGACACCGACGCATCGCAGATCCATGCCAGCTACCGCGACGGCATCCTGCGCATCAGCGTCGCCCGCCAGGCCGAGGCCCAGCCCCGGCGCATCGCCATCCAGTAACCGCTTGCCCAGGAGTTCCGACATGAGCACCACTGCTGTTCAGACCGACACCGGCCGCGACCGCAACACGGCCCGCACGAGCGCCGACGGCGATGCCCGGCGCGCCCTCACGCCGCGCGTGGATGTGCGCGAAGACGACACCGGCATCACGCTGCTGGCCGACCTGCCCGGTGTGGCGCGCGACCAGCTGGACCTGCAGGTCGAAGGCGACACGCTGCACATCGAGGGCAGCGTGGACGCCACCGCACCGGGTGGGCTGGAACCGGTCTACGCCGAAGTCCGCCTGCCGCGCTACCGCCGCTCCTTCACGCTGAGCCGCGAGCTGGACGCCTCGCGCATCGAGGCGCAGCTCAAGGACGGCGTGCTGCGGCTTCGCATCCCCAAGCAGGCCCATGCCCAGCCGCGGCGCATCCCGGTGAACGCGGGCTGAAGCCTGTCGCCAGGTGATCGCTCAGAGGCCCGGGTAGTTCGGGTCGGCTGCCGGCGCCGCGCGCTTCTTGCGGGCCGGCGTGACCTGCGTGTGCACCGTCACCGCGTTGCCCGTCGCCGCGATCTGCACCGGCGTGGGCGTGCCGTCGACGAGCTGGTCCGGGTGCCAGATGCGCACGCGCGCCGGGCCTTCGGGCAGGCCCTGCAGCTGGGCGCGGCCGTCGTCGCCGCCGAGCCGCGCCCAGGGCGTGTCGGCCACGTACACATGGCCGCGCATGGAGCCGTGGATGTGGCAGCCCAGCAGGTAGGCGCCGGGCTGCGTCAGCACCTTGCTGTCGGTGGCCGGAGGCTTGCTGCCGACGCGGCCGGCGAGGCGGAACTGCGTGTTCTGGCCCGGGTCCACGTAGACGCCGCCGGCGCCCATGACGCCGAGGATGACGTGGTGATCCCAGCTGTCCAGGTTGCTGAAGCTGACCTTGGCGCCCAGCCCGACGACGGTGACGGCGGGCACGAAGCGCAGCTTCTCCTGCGCGATGCCGGCCTCCAGCACGGGCGCCGGCCGCGCGCCCTGCACGCTGCTGTCGACGAGGACGACGGCATCGGCCAGCGGCTTGCCGTTGCGGTCCAGCACGGTGACGGTCAGGTCGGCCGCCTGGGCCGTGGCGGCCGCGAGCAGCAGGGAAGCGATCAGGGTGGCGCGCATGATGGACGGGGTGGGCCGGGGTGAAACCAGTGTCTCACCGCTGCCTACACTGGCGAGATGAGTAGCAACCCCTGTCTGAGCTGCGGCGCCTGCTGCGCGAGTTTCCGCGTCGACTTCGACCGCAGCGAGCTGGAAAGCGAGGGCGGCTGCGTGCCCGACGGGCTGGCAGTGGAGCTGACCGGCCGCCTGATGCGCCTGCGTGGCACCGACCATACGCAGCCGCGCTGCGCGGCGCTCAGCGGCAAGGTGGGCGAGCGGGCCAGCTGCGGCATCCATGAGTGGCGGCCGTCGCCGTGCCGGGAGTTCGGCGAACGCGCGCCGATGGGCATCGGCGACGACGCCTGCGCGCGCGCCCGCGCCCGGCACGGGCTGCCGCCGATCTAGGGAGGGTCTGCAAAACCCCTGTGGGCCGCGTTTGCGACAGCACCGGCCCGCGAGTAGGCGCGTCGCGAAGCTGGGGCTGGCCGCCCCAGC